>NZ_CP094669.1:3406000-4080000 GCF_022827545.1 Hymenobacter tibetensis | reverse complement strand
TGACTTTGCGAACGCGCAAGCGGAAGTATAAGGTCTGACACCTGCCCGGTGCCGGAAGGTTAAGAGGGGAACTTAGTCGCAAGGCGAAGGTTTGAATCGAAGCCCCGGTAAACGGCGGCCGTAACTATAACGGTCCTAAGGTAGCGAAATTCCTTGTCGGGTAAGTTCCGACCTGCACGAATGGTGTAACGATCTGGGCGCTGTCTCAGCTGTGAGCTCGGTGAAATTGTAGTCTCGGTGAAGATGCCGAGTACCCGCCACGGGACGGAAAGACCCCGTGCACCTTTACTATAGGTTGACATTGACGCTGGACAACACATGTGTAGCATAGGTGGGAGACGTTGAGCCCGGGCCGCTAGGTCTGGGGGAGTCGCCGTTGAAATACCACCCTTGTGTTGTTTGGTGCCTAATCTAGAAATGGAAACAGTGTCTGCTGGGTAGTTTGACTGGGGTGGTCGCCTCCAAAAGAGTATCGGAGGCTTTCAAAGGTCCGCTCAGTCCGCTTGGTAACCGGACGTAGAGCGCAATAGCAGAAGCGGGCTTGACTGTGAGGCCTACAAGCCGAGCAGGGTCGAAAGACGGATATAGTGATCCGGTGGTTCCGCATGGAAGGGCCATCGCTCAAAGGATAAAAGGTACGCCGGGGATAACAGGCTGATCTCCCCCAAGAGCTCATATCGACGGGGAGGTTTGGCACCTCGATGTCGGCTCGTCACGTCCTGGGGCTGGAGAAGGTCCCAAGGGTTCGGCTGTTCGCCGATTAAAGTGGCACGCGAGCTGGGTTCAGAACGTCGTGAGACAGTTCGGTCCCTATCTGTGGTGGGCGTAGGAAATTTGACAGGACCTGACTTTAGTACGAGAGGACCGAGTTGGACTAGCCGCTCGTGCACCGGTTGTGGCGCCAGCTGCAGCGCCGGGTAGCGACGCTAGGATGAGATAAGCGCTGAAAGCATCTAAGTGCGAAACTCACCTGAAGATGAGATTTCCGATATAGGAAGAGTCGTGGGAGATGACCACGTTGATAGGCGGGAAGTGTAGAGGCCGAAATGCCACAGCTGACCCGTACTAATGACTCGAACGCTTCGTATATACACCCTTACCTCTTTTCTTTTTCTCGCTCGTCCTTGTGTCAATGATTTTGCGTTGGCTGTTCTTCCCGCAGTGGGGGGCCGCAGCCGACGGCACCAGTAATGGTGGCTTTAGCCCGGGTGTTCACCTCTTCCCATTCCGAACAGAGTCGTTAAGCCCCGGAGCGCCTATGGTACTGCCTTCATCGGTGGGAGAGTCGGTCGCCGCCAACCTTACTGTTACCAGTCCAGCGCCCCTCCGGCTTCGTGCCGTCGAGGGGCGTTGGTCATTTATCCCTATCCATTCTCGCACTGTTCAAGTTGAAGAGCGTGTCCTAATGCTAGGTATATTGGTGGTCGGGATACTTATTGTGCCATTTATTTGTTAGCAGTTATAGCTGGGGTACTGGATACTCTTTGCTTTGTAACTTGTGCTTTTACACATAAGGTCAGTGCAGTAATATGGCTTTTACGTATCCATGGTTTTTGTTGGCACTGCTAACAGTACTGATTCCTGTTGCAATCCATCTGTTCGAGCTTCGGAGGCCTAAGCGAGTACTCTTCACCAATGTTGGCTTTATTCAGGAAATTAAACTGATAACCGCCAGGCAACGACGTCTTAAGCACTTGTTAGTGCTAATGACGAGAATTGGCTTTTTGGTTTTTATGGTACTATTGTTTGCGCAACCTTATGTACCTGCTGTGTCTGGAAACGAAAAATCTGACCCGCAAGCTGTGGTGAGAGTGGTAGTGGATACTACTCCAAGTATGCAGGCAGGAGACGATGAACAATCCGTATTTGACCAGGCTATCAAACAAGCACGTGAACTGCCTACAGCATATCCTACTGCAACAAATTTTGTTTTACCTCCTAAACAAACTCAGTCTCTTACAGCCTCAGCTTATCAAACTGTAGTCGATAAACTACAAGTCTCAGGAAGTGGGGGAGGATTAAGTGAAGCTTTAGGTATACTCGATGAACGGGGCCCTGCTATTGCACAGTCCTTTATAATCTCCGATTTTCAGAAGAATACCTTTTCGGCAAACACCTTAGCCAAGCTGGACTCAACTCAGAAAGTGTTCTTGGTGCCAGTGGGGGCAAAAGAGGTTAAAAATGTGTTTGTAGATAGTGTATGGCTTGATGATGCTTTTGTTCGTAGCAATGTCGATGTTATAGTACATATTCGTTTACGGAACGGTGGGGATACGCCAATAGAAAGCTGTCAGGTGAAGCTATTTATTGGTGATAAGCAAGCTGCTGCATTTAGAACAGCAATACCGCTGAGTGAGGCTGTATCAACAGAGGCTAGGGTTCGGCTAGAAGGAGAAGGATTGGCTAAATGCCGAATTGAGTTAGAGGATTTACCCGTTACATTCGACAATAGTTTTTACTTCACTTTGCAGCCTTCGGCCAGGATTAAGGTACTGGATGTATTGCCAGCAGAAGCTACTGCTACGCGTCAACTCTATGCCAACGAACCGCTGTTCTCTTATACTGCGTCGAGACTAGGTGCACTAGACTACAGGATGCTAGAAGCAGCAGATGTCATGTTAGTGCAAGCGCAGACCCGTATAGACGCTGGTTTGCGAGAAAGCATGAAGCGTGTGGTACAACGGGGCGGGGCGTTGGTGATAGTGCCACCAATACAGGTTGAAGGGCGAACTTCATATGACCAACTCTTTAGAGAGTTAGGAGTAGGGCCAGTTCAATGGGAGAGGGCGGGTGCTATTCCTGTCTTGCGTGATGTAGCGATGCCATCCACTCAAAATCCTTTTTTCAAAGATGTGTTTGGGGCGCAGAATAGGCAGCCAGTAATGCCCAAAGCAAGTCCGGTATTACGGTGGTCGCGTTCAGGCGCTGACCTTATGCGCATGCGTGACGGCGACGGGTTTTTGTCTAGTTATTCCAGCGGCAGGGGTAACGTATACCTTTTCTCTACGCCTTTTGATGATGCTTACTCTGATTTCACACAGCACGCACTGTTCGTGCCGGTGATGTACAGGCTAGCTATGCAGAGTGCTCGTAGCTTACAGCAACCAGCATACAGGTTGAACCAGGGAACCATTGCGGTGAACGTGCCGAGTGAGACCATGTCAGCAGGAGCCGACCAAGTATTTAAGCTTGTAAAAGACAGCCTGACGTTTATCCCTGGTCAGCAGCTACAAGCAGGTGTGTTGCGCTTTGATGTACCACCCGGAATGCGGGAGCAAGGTTTTTATAGACTCACGCATAATGGCCGAGATATCACTACAATTGCTTTTAATTTCGATAAGCAGGAGTCGAGGTTGGATACGTATTCTGCTGCTGAACTACGGCAGTTGATTGGACCCAATAGGCCGAATGTGCAGGTGTACGACGCTAGTGCCGGACAATCAGTGGCAGCGAAATATAAGGCAGAACAAGTCGGTACATCCTTATGGCAGTATTGCTTGTGGGCCGCACTTGCATGTTTGCTAACAGAAGTTCTGCTACTTCGCTTTGTTGGAAAAGCTAAAACAGCCGAGACACGAGCGGTGGCTGCATGATAGAGGGAAGTGGTTGTTGAAGTAGTTGTAACTTGCTACCCTTATCATTTCTTCTCTTTTGGAACCCTCACGCAAACCACTAAAACCAGTCTTACGAACGGCGCTGCTCTACGGAGCAGGTGCTGGCTTGTGTTGTGCGCTCTGGATAGTAGGGCTATATCTCGCTGGCAATAATCCTTATGGCCCTAAGCGGTTGATGTCTATTTTCTTTCCGCCAGTGGCTGTGCTTCTAGGACAGTGGGCTTTGCGATGGTATTTCAAACCAGACGGCCCCGGAATTTTGCGCTCTATTGGTACAGGCCTATTAATTGCCTTCTTTTCAGCAGTGTTTTCAGCGGGTAGTGTGTATGCCTTTGCACGGGCTACTGGTCCAGAGCCAATTGCACGACATCTAACAGAAATGCGGCGTTTGTTGGAGCAAGGCAAGCCTATGTTTCTTAAAGAAAAGAACGGCCGGCAGCAATACGAGCAGACCTACCGTAACTTGGCTTTTACTCCTCAAGGATTAGCAGCCGATGACTACATGCGGAAGTTGATAGTAGGAATATTATTGAGCATTCCGGGAGGGATATTTCTACGGAAATAAGCACATTCGTCTTCACTATTTATACTACTACAATGGATAACACCGCTACTCCCGCTACCACTGGTGCCGTAGGCATCCGGTATGGCATCCTGACTGGCTTAGTAAGTATCATTTTGTCATTTGCCCTGAACACAACTGGCTTGGAGCAAAGTCCAGCCAAATGGATAAGCTTATTAGTGTTGGCCGGAGGAATCTATCTTGCTCAAAATTACTTCAAGCAGCAACAAGGTGGCTTTATTTCCTATGGCCAAGGTCTAAGTATTGGCGCAATATTATCGGTGGTAGCTGGGATTCTCAACGGAATCTTCAGCTACATATACGTTACATACATCGACCCTGAGTTCATTGGTCGTATCATGGACAAGACCCGTGCTGATATGGAAGCACGTGGTGGAATGACGGATGCGCAGATTGATCAGGCAATGATTTGGACTGCTAAGTTTATGAACGGTCCGATGATGCTGGGAACTTCCATTTTAGGGACGCTGCTTGTGGGCTTTATCATTTCGCTGATTGTATCGGCTGTTACTAAAAACCCGCGTCCTGAATTTGAGTAAGCGCCACGCCCATTCGTTTCCGGTGGAGTTGTCCATCGTTATTCCTTTGCTCAATGAAGCCGAATCTTTGCCGGAACTGACAAGCTGGATTCACCGAGTATTGGCTCATCATGGGCTTACATATGAGGTCATCTTGATTGATGATGGTTCGACGGACGAGTCCTGGGAAGTAATTGAGAAATTAGCAGAAACGAACACGCATTTGCGCGGAATCCGTTTCAACCGCAACTACGGTAAGTCGGCGGCGCTGAATGTAGGCTTCCGCGAGACAATTGGGCGGGTGGTGTGCACCATGGACGCCGACTTGCAAGACTCGCCGGAAGAGTTGCCGGAGTTGTACCGAATGATTACCCAGGATGGCCTTGATTTGGTAAGCGGTTGGAAGCAGAAACGCTATGACCCTCTTTCCAAAACTATCCCAACCAAGCTTTTTAATGGAGTAACGCGCTGGATATCAGGAATTCCACTACACGATTTCAATTGTGGGCTGAAGGCTTATGATCAGCGCGTAGTGAAAAGCGTGGAGGTGTACGGGGAAATGCACCGCTACATTCCCGTAATTGCCAAATGGGCGGGCTTCCGCAAGATTGGCGAGAAAGTGGTGCAACACCAAGAGCGAAAATACGGCGTCACCAAGTTTGGGCTGGAGCGTTTTGTGTATGGCTTTCTGGACTTGATGAGCATCACGTTTGTGAGCCGTTTTCGTCGGCGGCCAATGCACTTCTTTGGAACGATGGGTACTCTATCGTTTGTGTTAGGTATGCTCATTACGTTGTGGCTGGTGGGAGAGAAGGTCTACCTAGCTTTGCACAACTTGAAAGCGCGTGAGGTAACGGCGCAGCCCTTGTTTTTCTTGGCTCTGATAGCCGTGGTAGTAGGCGTAATGCTGTTTCTTACCGGCTTCTTGGCTGAACTAATCCAGCTGAATGGGCCAAACCGCAACGATTACTTGGTGCGAGAGCGAGTGCATTAAACTTGGTTGAAACCTTGCTGACAATCCTAGATTTTCCGAGCAGTTGCGGTAGTTGGTGAATACCACTTGTTAGTTACTACATGAAAATTGTCATTATTGGCCCGGCTTATCCGTTGCGCGGCGGTTTGGCTACGTACAATGAGCGGCTGGCACGGGCCTTTCGGGAAGCAGGCGACGAGGTAAAGCTGGTTACATTTTCCCTGCAGTACCCTGACTTCTTGTTCCCTGGTCAAACGCAGTTCAGCACCGAACCAGGCCCCACCGATTTAACGATAGAAGTAAGCATCAATTCTGTGAACCCATGGACTTGGTGGCAGGTAGGAGAGAAGTTACGCCGGGAAAAGCCAGACCTAGTGATTTTTCGGTTCTGGCTGCCCATCATGGGGCCAGCGCTAGGTAGTATAGCTAGGCGTATCAAGCGCAACCGGCACACGCGCATTGTAGCTATTACCGATAATATCATTCCCCACGAAAAGCGCCCCGGCGACCGGCCTTTCACCCGTTACTTTCTTTCTGCGTGTCACGGCTTCGTAACCATGAGCCGCTCTGTGCTGGCTGATTTACGCCGCTTGCATTTCACACAGCCTGCTCAATATAAACCGCATCCGCTCTACGACAACTTTGGACCGGCAAAGCCTAAATGGGAAGCGCTTCAATCCCTACAACTTGATCCACAGTTCAGCTATTTGTTGTTCTTCGGATTCATTAGAGCTTACAAAGGGTTGGACATCATGTTGGAGGCTCTTGCTGACGCCCGGCTAGCAGGGATGCCTATCAAGCTGATTGTGGCGGGTGAATATTATGAAGACGCAGCACCTTATGAAGCCCTCATTCGGCAGCATGGCCTTGAAAACCGATTGGTACGAGCCACCGACTTTATTCCGAACGAACAAGTAGTGGATTATTTCTGCGCGGCAGATATTATAGTACAGCCCTACAAGAATGCTACCCAGAGCGGTGTATCGCAGATTGCTTACCACTTCGAGCGCCCAATGCTGGTGACGGATGTAGGGGGCCTAGCCGAGCTGATTCCGGATGGGGAAGTGGGGTACGTAGTAAAGCCTACGGCACGTGCTATTGCGGATGCGCTAATGGATTTCTATGAGCACAAACGTGAAGCGGAATTCACGGTGGGCGTACAGGAGCAGAAGAAACAGTTCTCTTGGAGCGAGATGGTGAAAGCACTGAAAGAAGTAGCCAGCATAGCGTAAAGAAGTTGCTGCCAACAAGAAAAGAGCCTGCTCTGCATTGACAGAACAGGCTCTTTTCTTGTTGGCTATGCGGCAGAAGATAATGTTCTACGCCGGAACGCTGGCCTGCACGGCGGCAAACACCTTTTCGGCTGGTAAGTCTTCCATACAGCTAGTGCCTAGCTTGCACGTACCCCGATAAAAACAGACGCATTGGCGTTCGGGTGATACAAGCTGCCCACGGCCGTACAAGTCAAATTCGTAGGGGTTGAAGATATTGTTCATCAGGATGGTCGGTTTGGCCAACGCAATGCTGATATGCATTGCCATTGTCACCTGCGTTACAATGCCATCCATGTGGTGCATCAGGTTAATAAACTGTTCCAGCGGAAACGTGCCTAGATAGGCCGCGCCGGTAGCGGCTCGTAAGCGCTGGTTACGCTCATCTTCGGCAGCACCGCCCAGAAGTATGGGGGCATAGCCGCCTTGCTGAAGCTGGGTGATTAGTGAAATCCACTTCTCGTCTGACCAGAGGCGAGTTGTCCACCGGTCGCCGCAGCCGGTATTTAGGCCGATGCGGGGGCGGCCCTGCGGTAATGCAGCCCAGGTATAACCCTTGTCTTCATGCGTATCGAAAACGTATTCTTCCCCTTGAAATGCAAAGCCGCACAGCTCGAATATTTCCTGTGCATACGGCTTCTGATTTTCGAGGCTTAGCTGATCAAAGACGCCTGTAAGAAACTTGTGTTCCGCCAACGCATTGCTAGGCCACGCTACGCCGCTTGGATGTAGTGTGTAGCCGAACTTACGCGTAGCCCGGATGGTATCATGCAGAGCGCAAGCCTCCTTGTCTTTGTCAAGGTTGAAAAGCAAGTCGAACTCACGGGCCTGCAAGTGCAACACTGATGGTAAATCCAGCTTCAGTATCTCGTCAATGGCACCTTGCGGCAAAATAGCTGGCGTAAGGGTGAGCCACGTGATTTTAGCCGCCGGATACTCTTGACGCAACCTGCGCAAGAGTGGGGTTGTCCGAATTACGTCGCCAATAGCTCCGAGCTTGATGATAAGAATACGTTCCTGAACTGGTGCATACACCGGACAGTTAGCGCAAACGTAGCCTTGTTCCTTGTTAGGACGACAAGGAATATCACCACGAAAGTGGCGGCAATCAGGATGGACGGTAACGCCGTGCAGGTCGGGCATGGAAGCGCGGTTAGAAACCGCGAAGATAACCAGCTTAGCCAATGTTCAGCCCTACGCGTTTGCCGTGCGCACTTCCCCAGCCGCCCATTACAGATAGTTGGGCTTGCGACTACACAGGGCTTGTCCTACTTGGGAAGCAGTTGTGGAATGGTAGTGGAGGTTGGCTTCAACGCCGCTGCTGGGGCATTACTACAAGCAGTAGACTGGTTTGGAGCCCAGGTAGGTAGATCGGTGAATTGTAGTCCGGAAGGCAATAGCTGAATTGGAGGCAGCACAGCGGAGCCTGATTGCCGGATGGTATCCGCAAGGAATGAGGTGGAGGGTAGCATGCAAGTAGGTGTGGTAGGAGTTCGAAACCGCTCTTACGCTGCCAACTGTCGGTTTGTTTGAATCCTCTGATAATACTTGCTTCCCAAAATGTTGATAGACTAACAAGAGCCTACATTTGGTCGGAAGCTCTTGCGTACTGGCACAAGTTGAACGCCGCCGTGGCGTTGAATTTCTGGCGAACATTAGGCCGGTGAATCTCAGCAGTTTGCACTGATAATTGTAGCGCCCCGGCAATTTCGGGGGAACTGTGTGTTAGTGCTAACTGCCTAACGACAGCTCAGAGGTAGATACGGGATAGGCACGGTACTCACCAAGTGAATAGTAGGCCGGTGAGTGCAATAGAAAGTTATTTACGCAACGCGGCCTGCTTACATAAGCAGGCCGCGCTGTATTGTCTATTATGTGATGGGCGCAATGGTTGCTTAGGTCCAGTTCCTCCTAACGGTGTCTCTGTATTTGTAAGGTCTAAGGGAGTTAAGCAAGGGCTAACAAAACCTCTTATACAGAGCTTCAAACACCCACATAATTGTGCGGAGAAATTGCTCGTAGCTCTTGTTTCACGGCTTCAGCTACGTCCAATGTCTCAACGAACTCGCGAATAGTAGCTTCGGAAATAGCACTGCCTGTCCGAGTCAGAGCCTTAAGAGCGTTGTAGGGGTCAGGATAGTTTTCGCGGCGCAAGATGGTTTGGATGGCTTCCGCTACCACCGGCCAGTTGGCGTCTAAGTCGCGGCGCAGTGCCTCTTCATCGAGGGCCAGTTTGTTGAGGCCGCGTTCGAGAGAAGTTAGGGCGATGAGTGTATGGCCAAGGGGTACGCCTAAGTTGCGGAGCACCGTGGAATCGGTAAGGTCGCGCTGCAAGCGAGAGATGGGCAGCTTGGATGCAAGGTGCTCCAGCACCGCGTTGGCCAAACCTAAATTGCCTTCAGCATTTTCGAAATCAATTGGATTGACTTTGTGCGGCATAGCGGAAGAGCCTACTTCACCTGCCTTAATGGTCTGGCGGAAATAGCCTACGGCAATGTACTGCCACACGTCGCGGGCGAGGTCGGTGAGAATAGTATTGAGGCGCTTCAACCCGTCGCATAGTGCTGCCAGATGATCGTAGTGCTCGATTTGGGTGGTAGGGAAGCTCCTGCTCAATCCTAAACGGCCTTCCACGAATTGCTGCGCAAACTGATGCCAGTCCAGGTGAGGGTAGGCTACATGGTGCGCGTTGAAGTTTCCGGTGGCTCCACCGAATTTGGCAGCGAAAGGTACTTGGGCCAGCAACGCAACTTGGGCGTCGAGCCGGGCTACGAACACTCGAATTTCTTTGCCCAGCCGAGTGGGCGAAGCCGGTTGGCCGTGCGTACGGGCTAGCATAGGCACTGTGGCCCATTCAGTGGCGCGCTCTGCCAGTTGGTTGCGCACCTGTGCGTAAGCTGGCAGCAATGTATGAAGCAGCGCATGCTGTAAACTCAGCGGAATGGCCGTGTTGTTGATGTCCTGCGAGGTAAGGCCGAAGTGGATAAACTCCAGGTAGCCGCCTAAGCCAAGGGCGGTAAACCGGTCACGCAGGAAGTATTCCACCGCTTTCACGTCATGGTTGGTAACCTTCTCGTGGGCTTTCACAGCATCGGCATCGGCCACCGAAAAATCAGTGTAGATGCTGCGTAGGGCACTGAAAACACTGCCGTCTACGCCCTGCAACTGGGGCAATGGCAACTCGCATAGCGCAATGAAATACTCCACTTCCACCAAGACCCGGTATCGGATCAAGGCCAATTCCGAAAAGTAGGAAGCTAGCGGAGTGGTTTGGCGGCGGTAGCGTCCATCGAGGGGCGAAACGGCCGTGAGAGGAGTGAGTGCAGAGTAGTCGGCAGCAGTAGACATGCAGTGAAAGTGTTGGCTTGAAGCGTCAAAGGTAGCGAAAGGGCCCAACGAGCCTGAACAGGCGCGCCCTTTTTCGCTACCTTTGTATTTCGAGCGGCGGCTGGTTTGGCATGAATCTGGCCAGGCACGGCCGCGACTTCCTTTCCTCTCTGACTGTTCGCGTGACTCCAGCAACAAAGAAAAAAATAGGTATTGGCCTGGGTGTAGTTGCGGCGCTGTTGGCCGTAGCCCTAACGGTTTTCTTACTTAAGCGCCAAGCGCTATTGACGTACGCGCTAGGGCAGGTGAAAGCGAAAGTGGAACGCAAATACCCTGTTACACTCACGCTGGGGGAAGCACGCTTCACCAACTTGAAGACGGTTGGCATTGCCGGAATGAGCTTGGTACCGAAAGCCACTCCAACCGATACGCTGCTGCAAGCTCGGAGTATGACGGTGTCGTTGAGCGTGCGTTCGTTGTTTGCGGGGCGGCCTGTGTTCAGTAACCTTGAAATCAGTGATGCGCGCCTAACGGCCCACAAGACAGCTCAGTCCGACAACTACTCGTTTCTGTACAAGAAGAAAGGCAGTGCACCTACCGTGCCGCGCGACACAACGAAGGGTACCAACTACGGTCTGCTCATCAACCAACTCCTGGAAGCAAGCTTCGACAACGTACCTGGCGAGGCAGACTTTCGTAATTTCTTGGTCACCTACGATGGCCCCCGGCATCAAGCTCGTATTGTGATGCCTCGGCTTTCCATTGAGGACGGTGACATTCAGGGGGAGCTAACGGCAGTGGTCGATTCGGTGGAAAACCGCGTGGGCGTGCAAGGCCACATCGAGCCCGGTGACTATGCCTTGAACGCGGAAGTGTTCGGACTCGGGCGGCGCCACGTGACGCTTCCGTATGTGCAGCGGCGCTATGGTGCGAAGGTGCAATTTGACACCCTGCGCTTCAGTTTAAGCGACAAAGACTTTTCGGACGAAGAGCTAACGGTACGGGGTACTGCGTCGGCCGCGAATTTTATAGTGAACCATCCGCGGCTTTCCGACCGTGATGTGCGTTTCCCGCGCGGAGGCATTGATTTTGTGGCCCGGGTTGGGCAAGCGTTTGCGTCGTTGGATGAAGGAACCAAGGTAACGCTGAACCGCATGGCGTTCTTTCCGGTGGTTAGTGTGCGTAAGCTGCCGCTCAACCAGCGGGTGGTAGGCAAGATGATCAACGGCCTGCGCAACCGCCGGGAGTCACTGGCCGGGGTGCAAGTGAAAGCCGACATCGTATCGGCCGAGACGCCAGCCAACACGTTCTTTGCGGCACTGCCAGAGAATATGTTCAACACTCTCACGGGCATGCAGGGTGAAGGCACGCTGAAATACCGCATGCACCTCGACCTGGACATGAATCAGCTCGACAGCCTTGAATTCTCGTCGGGGCTGACTCCCAAAAACTTCCGCATCATCCGCATGGGACGCGAGGACTTGAACAAGCTCAACGAGGATTTCCTTTATACGGCCTACAACGACAAAGGCGACTCAGTGAAGGCCTTCACGGTTGGGCCTTCCAACCCCGAGTTTGCGGCGTATGACGAGGTTTCCAACTACCTAAAATCAGCCATCATGACGGCCGAGGACCCGCGTTTCCTTAGCCACAAAGGCTTCATGGAGAAGGCCTTTGTGAAGTCTGCAATTCAGAACATCAAAGAGAAGCGCTTTGCTCGGGGTGGCAGTACAATTTCGATGCAGCTAGTGAAGAACGTGTTCCTAACTCGCCAGAAAACGGTAACTCGGAAAATAGAAGAGGCGCTGATTGTGTGGTTGTTGGAAAACACTCGTTTGGTTTCCAAGCAGCGGATGTTCGAAGTGTATCTGAACATTATCGAGTGGGGCCCGAGGATATACGGCGTAACCGAAGCTTCGGAATTCTATTTCGATAAGTCCCCTGGCAACTTGAATTTGTCGGAGAGCTTGTATTTGGCCAGCATTATTCCACGGCCCAAGTATTACCAACGGTCGTTCAACCAATACGGCGAAATGCGCAGTAGTGCCCGCTACTTCCACCGCCTGATTGCGAAGCTGATGGCCAGCAAGGGCCTGATTTCGCAAGGTGACTACGAAAGCGTAGACTATTCGCTGAATTTCCCCGGGCGGGCTCACAACTCAATCTTCAGGGCGGTGCGCGACACAGTCCGAGCCACGCAGCCATCCGACTCTACAGAGTTTGAGCCGCTGAACCTGCTTGATTTGTTGGGTGGCAATAATGCTCCTGATGGAGGTGTCAATACGAATATTCCGGCTGAGCAAGGGGGAGGCGGTACTCCAAACCCGGCGCCAAAGCCCTAAGCTGTACGGCGTCTGCTGGTTGGAAATAGGTAGGAAACCACAGGCCTGAGGCCTGCTTCGGGTATCATGTAGACAAACCTGTTTCGAAGTAGTACACCCTTGGAAGTGGCTATTAGGGGCACTGTTGCTGCCTAACAGACAGCAAGGAAGGGCAAGCTTCTAGCTATGCAGCATGGCTGTACCACTATTAGGTGGCTTCCTCTTCCTGCTTCGGAAACAGCAAAGACGCAATAATGGATAGGGCGAGGATTGCGCCTACAATCCCGAGCGAAAGGCCCATCGATATGTGGAAGACCTGCGAAAACAGCAGCTTGCCACCGATGAAGATGAGGATAAGCGACAAGCCGTAGTGCAGGTAGTGGAAGAGCCGCATCAGGCCTTCCAACGCAAAGTATAGTGCCCGCAGCCCTAGTAGCGCAAACACGTTGGAAGTGTACACGATGAATGTGTCGCGGGAAACCGCCAGAATAGCGGGGATGGAATCGACGGCAAATACCACATCGGTGGTTTCCACCATGACTAGCACTACAAGCAGCGGAGTAGCAAACAGCAACCCGTCTTTGCGCACAAAGAATTTGCCCTCATGCAACTGACTGGTGATGGGCAAATGGCGGCTAAGAAACTTAACTACTGGGTTCGAGTCGGGGTCAATCTCTGGCTCTCCGGCGTTGGTCGCCATCTTAACGCCCGTGTACACCAGGAAGGCTCCCAAAACGTAGAGCAGGAAACTGAACTTAGCCAGCAGCGCCGCCCCTATCAAGATGAAGGCAGCTCGCAGCACCAATGCACCTAATATCCCCCAGAACAAAATCTTGTGCTGGTACTGCGGCGGTACCCGGAAGTAGCTAAATATCAAGAGGAAGACAAACAGGTTGTCGACGCTCAAGGATTTTTCGATAAGATAACCGGTGAGGAACTCCAGCCCTGCCTGCCGCCCCATGGAGCGGTACACAAAGTAGTTGAACGACAAGGACAGGACAATCCAAAAAAAGCTCCAGCCGAGTGCCTCGCGCATCTTTACTACGTGCGCTTTGCGGTTGAATACCAGCAAGTCGAGCAGCAGCATGGCTAGCACGAAAGCATTGAAGCCTATCCAGAAGAGCGGAGTGTTTTCCATTCGGTAGTGGCAAGATACACCTAACTCGCAAAGCGCAAGCGGGCCGGCTTGTCACTAGCAAGTTTACCGGGTTTCGTGGGTCGAGGTTGCGACGGTAGCGGAAACTGCATCAGCGGACGGCACGGGCTGAAAGCGGCGGAACCAGCTGTCTACCTTCATCTTGATGACTCCCCAAAAAGCCTCCTTGAAGATGCCTTTGCTCATTTTGGAGGTGCCCCGGGTGCGGTCGGTGAAGATAATGGGCACTTCCTTGATGCGGAAACCATACTTGTACGCCAGCCATTTCATTTCTATCTGAAAGGCGTAGCCCACAAAATGAATGCGGTCAAGTTCAATGGTGCGCAACACCCGGGCCGTGTAGCACTTGAACCCAGCCGTGGCATCCATGATGGGCATGCCGGTGATGAGCCGCACGTAGGCCGAGGCAAACCACGACATCAGCACCCGGTCCATCGGCCAGTTCACCACGTTCACCCCCTGGATGTAGCGTGAGCCAATGGCTAGGTCGTACCCTTCGTGGGCGCAGGCGTCATAGAGTCGCACCAGGTCGTCGGGGTTGTGCGAGAAGTCGGCATCCATCTCGAAGACGTACTGGTAGCCGTGCGAGAGGGCCCACTTAAACCCGTGGATATAGGCCGTACCTAGGCCCAGCTTGCCTTTACGCTCTTCCAGAAACAGACGATTGGGAAAATCAGGCATCAAGCCCCGCACGAGTGCCGCCGTGCCATCCGGTGAACTATCATCAATGACAAGCACGTCGAACGCCTTGGGCAACGAGAAGACCTTGCGGAGTATTAGCTCCACATTTTCTCGCTCATTGTAGGTTGGAATCAAGACGAGCCCATCATTCATTGGCCAAAGATAGAAGTTAGATATGAGTACGAATACATAAGAAAGCAGACTAGACAAAGCCCTGCAGTGCCGAGCTTCTCCTTATACTTCGAATACTCAAGCAAATAAGTGAAGTGGAATACAATCAGAAAGGGTAGTCTTTATTTTAAGATACCCTTGTTCGTTCTACAGGTTGCAACTTTCAGTAAGAAAAGAAAGCTAGCCTGCACTATACTACCAACCATACACGCGGCATTTGGGCCCGTGCGAAGCCTACTTCGGAGAACAACCCAAGCCCTTCCGGAAGCTGCCAGCGAGCAATACGGTAGACTACAACTCCACCCGGATAAATTAAGTGCGACTTTACTGTAACCTTGGTGGGTTGGCACGGTGTCCACAATCAAATACCTCAAAAACTCACTTCCATCGGGTTGGATTCGCTATCAGACAACGCGCTTATGCTTCGGGTGAAGGCCGGGGAAACGGACCGGATGGGCTTGCTCTTTGAGCGATACCACCGAAAGCTATATGGCTTTCTTTACCACATGCTGGGGCGTGCCGACGCCAGCGAAGACTTGGTACAGAACGTGTTTTACCGCATGCTCAAATACCGCCACACCTATACAGGAGAAGGCGAGTTTCGGGCCTGGATGTATCACTTGGCCCGGAACGTGCTGGCCGACTACATCAAGAAAAACCGCCACGCCACTCGCCACTCCGATGTAACCGACTTCACCGAGAGAATAAGCGGCGGCTCATGCGCCGACGAGGGGCTGCAAAAGGAGCAGGAAGTAGCTACCCTGCACCGTGCTTTAGCGAAGCTAAGCCCCGAATACCGCGAAGTATTGGTGTTAAGCCGATTTCAGGAGTTGAAATACGAGGAAATAGCCCGAGTGTTGAATACCACCGAAGGCGCCGTGAAAGTACGTGTGCACCGTGCGATGAACGAGCTGAAAACTACATACCTGCGAATTGAAAATTGAAGGGGAAGGCCATGAACTGCGAACAAGCCCAATATAAACTAATCGACCACCTGAACCAGCAGCTGCCAGCTGCGGAGAAGGAGGTCCTGCAGGCGCACCTGGCTGCATGCCCGGAGTGCCAGCAGGAGCTAGAAACCATGCAGCAGATGTGGCACACATTGGGTTGCGTGGAAGTACCCGAACCAAGCGAAAACGTACGGCCGGCCTTTTATTCCATGCTGGCTTCCTACAAAGAGGAAATGGCTGCTACCCCTACCTACTCACTGGCTGGCTTGCGGCGGTGGCTGCAAGCCGTGGTGGTGCCCCGGCCAGTGCTACAGCTAGCCTACAGTGTCTGCCTGCTTGGGGTGGGGTTGGCGGCAGGCTGGTGGCTGAACACCCGCAACGCCCCCAGCACCGACCAGCAGCAACTCGCCACCCTAAGCAAGCAAGTCGAGAAAATGCAGCAAGTGATGTTGCTTACGCTCATCGAAAATCCATCGGCCACGGAACGGCTACGCGCCGTGAGTTACACCAAAGAACTAAGCAGCGCCAACCCTCGGGTGGTAGAAGCGCTGCTGAGCACCCTCAACCACGACGAAAACGTGAACGTGCGCCTCGCCACGCTGGAAGCCCTGGCCGAGCTGGCCTACGACCCCGCCGTGCGGCTAGGACTGGTGCAGGCACTACCGCAGCAGGAGTCGGCACTGGTGCAGTCGGCGCTGGCCGATGTGATGGTGCAGCTGCAGGAGAAACGCTCGGTGCAACCCCTGCGCCGCCTACTGGACCGGCCCGACTTGAACGAGGCGGTGAAAAGTAAAATTCGAGAAAGCCTCAAGTCTTTGTCCGATGGGCAGGCACCTAAGGCGTCTACATCCACTCAACAGCCTTACCATGAAACGCTTCATCATCCCCAGTCTGACCGGGCTGCTCGTACTATTGTCTAGCTGCCAGCTATGGGCCCAGAAAAGTGAGTTCAAAGAACAAATCAGTAAAGAGTTTGCGCTAACGACCGAGGCGGGCCGCAATACATTCGTTGTTTACAACATCGACGGTGCGGTGACTGTACAAGGCTACGCTGGCAACAAGGTGGTAGTTGAAGTCACGAAAACTATCAGGGCCGATGACGCACAGAAGCTGGAGGTAGGCAAGAAGGAAGCCCAACTCGGCTTCTATCAGCGCAACGATAGTGTGGTTGCCTACATGAAGGCTCCCTTCGACTCGCGCCCGAGACGCAACATGAACATCAGCCACGACGACATCGATTACCGCTATTCGTTCGACTACGTGGTGAAGGTGCCTTACCAGATGCACCTGCACATCTCGACCATCAACAACGGGGCTGTGCTAGTGCAGGATGTAACGGGCACCGTGAAAGCATACAATATCAACGGGGCTCTTACGCTTCGCAACATCAAGGGTACCACTACGGCCCGTACCATCAACGGCAACCTGGAAGCCACCTACGCGGCCAACCCGCCCGGCTCGTCGTCCTATAATACCATCAACGGGAAGATACTGGTAACGTACCCCGCTGACCTGTCGGCTGATGTGCACTTCAAGAGCATGCATGGCGAACTGTACACCGACTTTCCCAATGCCGAGCCCTTGCCCGTGCAAGTCACGCAAAACAAGCAACGTGGTGGCAACGGCACCCAATACAAACTCACCAAGGATACGGTCGTGCGAATAGGTAAAGGCGGTAAAGACTTCCGCTTTGAAACCATCAACGGCAGCGTAACTATCAAACAACAAACCAAATGAACACTCGCTCTATTACACCTATAGCAACCACCATACGCCACGCTGTAGGCAGTGTCTTTCTGACTGTGCTGCTGGGCGCCTCAATGCCAGCCGCCGCTCAAACGTCCGCCACCAAAGAACAGATTGTAGTAGCCCTCAGCAACCCCGGCAAGCCAGGCTTGGTAAGCGTGAAGCTGGTAGGCGGCTCGATAACGGTAATGGGCTACAATGGCAAAGACGTGGTGATTGATGCCTCGTCCCGGGCCGGCCGAAGTAGCCGGCGCGAGCCAGCTGCCGCTGCGACGGGAATGAAACGCATCGAAACCAGCAACAGCTTCGACCTCACTGCTGACGAAAGCGACAACCAGGTTTCCATCAAAACCAACTCCTGGAAGAACCCCATTGACTTGGTTATCAAAGTGCCACAGCGGTTTTCGCTGCAACTCGGCACGGTCCAGAACGGCGACATTACGGTTGAAAACGTGGCCGGCGAACTGGAAGTGAGCAACGTGAATGGCGCCATCCAGCTGAACCAGGTATCGGGTTCCGCTGTGGCTAATACGGTCAACGGGCCAGTAAAAGCCACGTTTAAAAGTGTCACAGCCGGTGCTCCCATGGCTTTTTCCACCGTGAATGGCCAAGTGGACGTCACGTTTCCAAGCAACACCAAGGCGGCGCTAAAACTCAAATCCGACCACGGCGAAATTTACAGTGACTTCGATTTGGTGGCAGAGAAAAGCCCCGCCAAAGTGACCCGCACCAACCAGGGAGGGGTGTACCGCGTGAGCATCGACGATTGGACGTATGGCAAGGTAAACGGGGGCGGCGCCGAAGTCATGATGAAGACGCTAAACGGCAACATCTACATCCGCAAGGCTAAGTAGGCGTAGTGCCCCGACCTACTTGCCCTTCGTAACAAGCTGCTCGGCAATGTGCTGGGCGTGGCGAATACAATCAGGTACGCCTACGCCGCCGCGCCAATTGGCGGCACTCCAAATACCGTAGGCTTGCAAGGCGTCGGTGGTAGTGTGGGCCGCCACAATGTGCTGGTCGTATTGCGGAATGGCCTTCTCCCACAAGTAGCGGTATTGCCACAGGGGTTTCTCGGCTTTGATGGTGTACAGGCGACTTAGCTCTTCGTGCACCGCCGCCTTCTGCATGTCTTCCGGCTGCCGCGCATGGTCTTCGTATTGAGAACCACCCACGAACGTGGTAAACAGCACTTGCCCGGCAGGCACCCGATTGGGGTAGATGGAACTGGTCCAGATGCTGCCAGCAGCGTAAGGACGCTCCACCTTAGGATGAAGCGCCCCAAACCCATTGAGTGGATGGCGCACATCTTCACGTCGGTAGGCGGTATATACAGCAGCCATAGGAGGGTAGTGCACGGCTGCCAGTGCCGCGGCAGCCTCTGCAAAATGAGGCTGCAGCAAGGGGGCCGCGGCAAAGGCTGGTAAGGCCAGCACCACCGCATCGTAAGCAAACCCGCCACGGTTGCCCTTGGTGGTCTGCACTTGATAACGGCCATCGGTGGTGCGGTGCAGCGCCACCACCTGCTGCCCTGTGTGGCGGTGGCTAAGATGAGCGCCGAGGGCATCGGTAAGCTGCTGAATACCCCCGCGCAACGAAATGATACGCCGGCGGCCGGCACTGCTTCCCGTTGTGGCCAGTCCGCGCAATACAGAGCCATACTGCTGCTCTAGTGCTGCTACTTTGCTGAACGTCTTGTGGATCAGGAGCTGGGACGGGTCGCCGGCGTAGATGCCCGATATAAAGGGATTCACGGCGTAGTCAACAATCTCCGACCCAAACCGACGACTGAAAAAAGCAGCTACGGTTTCGGTGGGGTCGGGGGGGAGGGCCGGTCGGCTCAGCTCCCGCAGAATATTGAACTTCGCCTTCCAACTGAAAAAGCCGTTGGCCAACAAGGAGGGAGGGGAAGCCGGCAATTGCTGATACCGGCCATTGCGCAGCACGTAGCGGTGCTTGCTTACCTCGGCGGCATCCTGAATTTCATCAGCCAAGCCAAGCTCTGTAATCAGGGCCAACAGTTCGTCGCTTAGCTGCAAGGAATTGGGCCCCGTTTCCAGCAGATAGCCATCGGGGTGCTGCACGGTTGCCAGCGAGCCTCCCTGCGTGGTTCCGGCCTCAAACAAATCGTAGGCGACGCCTGCTTTCTGAAGCTGCCACGCCACTGTAAGGCCTGAAATACCGCCGCCGAGAATAGCTATGGTCATTAGTGAAGGAGTGTGTCAGTGAAATAGGAAGTACGGCCGAGCAAGTACTGCAGGGTGTAAAACTGCATCACAGTTGGGATATGGGCCGGCGAGTAGCACTAGTAACAAAGAAAACAACCAAATTCGCCCTCTTCACTACCAACTCGCTGTTTTTACCAACACACCGCTTATGCCTGCCACCAACAAAGCTGTTTTCCTTGACCGTGATGGAGTTCTTAACAAAGAAATAGGAACCTATGTCTGGGAACCAGACAAGTTTATTGTGTTGGATGGCGTACCCGAAAGCTTGGCGCAACTAAAGCAAGCCGGCTATTACCTGATTGTAGTAACCAACCAAGCCGGTATTGCCAAAGGGCTGTATTCACCTGCCGATGTGCAGGCCTGCCACGCCAAGCTGCAAGCAGCCTGCGGTAATTTGCTGGACGCCTTATACTTCGCTCCGGCTCACCCTAGCGTGTCAGAATCGCTGCTACGCAAGCCCGATTCGTTGATGCTGGAAAAAGCTATTGCCCGTTTCCAACTCGACCCCGCACAGTGCTGGCTGGTCGGCGACCGGTACCGCGACATAGAAGCCAGCAACAAAGCCGGCGTCCGTGGCATTTTGGTTGATGATTCAGAGGTGGTAGACTATCAGCCTCGGGTCGCTGATTTACGGGCCGCTACCCACATGATTCTAAGTGAAGCAACTGCCTCCACTGCTACGTTTCGCTAAGCTTGCTCTAACAAGCAGAAAGCCGCTTTCCTATGCGTAGGAGAGCGGCTTTCTGCTTGTTAGAGCAAGTTTTCTACTGTCTGGCGGCCGATGGCTGAGCGGCGCTAGCCGTAATCGGCGAAGCCAGCTGGGTGGCTGGTTTGGTGCTGCTGTAAGCAGGGCATTTAGTGCTACAAGAGCTAAGTCCTGCAACGGCTAACGCAACGAAAAGCAAAGCTGTTTTCATATATAAGTGCAATTTGTTTTATGTGAAGACAAAGCCAACGTACTCGAAATTAATGTTTTCTGGCAGATAACGCGTACAATAGCTTAAAATTGTTCTGCCATCATACAATTTTCGTGCAAATGTCCTAAAGAAAAAAGGCCGGCTCCTACACAAAGTAGGAGCCGGCCTTTTAAAGTTCCGAAACCGGCGAAATCAAGCCGCCTATTCTGGCTTATTGACGAGCTGCAGGAGCAGTAGCCGTAGAAGCTGTAATGGGTGAAGAAACACGGTTGGCATCCTTCATGCTCGAGTAAGCAGGGCATTTTGTCTTATTGCACGCACTCAAACCAAAAACTGCCACAGAAGCCAAAAGAAGTAGCTTTTTCATCATCAAGTAGTTGAACTGATTTTTTATAGAAGAAGATTAGCCTCAAAAATAGGATTTTCCAGCGGGCTACACAAACATGCCCGCCGGAAAATCAACTGCCTATACTTATTGATAACCTAGGATGCGCATCATGGAGGCACTATCCTGCTTTTCTGCAAACACCCGGTCCGTTAAGTTGCCTTCCTCGTCTCGATCCAGAATTACCATTTTAGGCGCTGGAATCAAGCAATGCTTGATGCCGCCGTAGCCGCTTAGGCTTTCTTGGTAAGCTCCGGTGTGGAAGAAGCCCACATACAACGGTTCGGTATCGGCGGGTTTGCGCTCGGGTAGGAACACTTGGTATATGTGCTTTTCAGAATTATAATAATCCTGCGAATCGCACGTAAGGCCGCCGAGCTGAATGCGTTTGTACTGCTTGTTCCAGCCGTTGAGGGCCAGCATAATGAAGCGCTGGTTTAGCGCCCAGGTATCGGGTAGGTTGGTAATGAACGAGCCATCAATCATGTACCACAACTCTTTGTCGTTCTGGAGCTTCTCGTCCAGAATTGAGTAGATAGTAGCACCCGACTCACCCACCGTGAAGATGCCGAACTCGGTGAAGATGTCGGGCTCCGGTACGCCCTCTTCCCCACAGATTCGCTTAACGGTGCGCAGCACCTCCGCAATCATATACGGGTAGTCATACTCGGGCTGAATCGAGGTTTGGATGGGCAGGCCGCCGCCAATGTCGATGGTAGTCAGCGTGTCACACACTTTGCGCAGCTCGCAGTACTTGTGCACGAAGCGGCTCAGCTCCGACCAGTAGTACGACGTGTCTTTGATGCCCGTGTTGATGAAGTAGTGCAGCATCTTCAACTCAAAGCGTGGATCGTCTTTAATACGCTGCTGATATAGCGGGATAGCGTCGGCGTAGCGGATGCCCAGGCGCGAGGTGTAAAACTGGAAGCGGGGTTCCTCGTCGGAGGCCAGGCGCATGCCGAGGTTGCACTTCTCCCGCACGTGGTCGTGGTAGTACTGTACCTCGTTCGGCGAGTCCAGAATAGGCATGCAGTTCACGAAGCCGTCGTTGATGAGGGCCGTTACTTCCTGCTTGTACTCCTCGGGCTTAAAGCCGTTGCAGATGATGAATGTCTCCTTGGAAACCTTGCCTTTGGCGTGCATGGACCGGATAATGCTCATGTCGAACCACGACGAGGTTTCAATGTGCACGTCGTTTTTGAGGGCCTCTTCCACTACGAAAGAGAAGTGCGACGCTTTGGTGCAATACGCGTACGAGTAGCGGCCTTGGTAGCCGGTCTGCTCGATGCCTTCTTTAAACCACTGCTTGGCCCGTTGGATTTGGGTGGTAATGCGGGGCAGATAGGTAAGGCGCAACGGAGTGCCGTGCTTTTCTACTAGCGCCATCAAGTCGATATCGTGGAAGCGCAGCTCGTTCTGCTCCACGCGAAACTCTTGGCTGGGGAAGTCGAAAGTCTGGGAAATCAGGTCGTGATAAGTATCCATTGAAGGAAGTTTAGGGAAGGCTTGGTATAAAAAAGGGCTTCTGTCGCCGGGAGGTGAGCAAACAATCTTGCCACGCCTGAACACGACGTTGTTGCGACTTGTTCAGGGTGATAAGATTCTTCGCTCTTCTCCCGATGGCAGAAGCAAGAAACGGATGCTGTCAGCTCAAGCGCTGATTTCTAAACTCGACAGCTTTTGTCGAACTTGTAGCCCGCAAAGATACCCTACTCATAGGGTTTTGGTTGTGCTATGTTCGTTGGCTGCGGCGGAAGGTCCGTCGAGCCAAGCCTGACCGGGCGGTGTCCCGTTGTCAATCGGCCAGCATATAAACCACTCTAACTTCTTTTCTATTATGTAATATGCGACGCATCAAGCTTTTGGAAGTGCGGTCCGAACTCGGAGCCGGTACCCGAGGCGCCAGTATGGGGGTTGATGCCCTTAAAGTGGCTTGCCTCAACAAAGGGTGCGACTACTTCCGCCGGTTTAACTCGGTTGTCGTCCCCGACTTAAACCACGTGCTCTTCGAGCCCAACCAGTTTCCGTACGCTCGCCACATCGACTCGATCTATACCGTGCAACGGGCCGTAGCCAGCGCCGTCGAGCAGACGCTACGCTTCGGAGAGTTTCCGTTGGTGCTGTCCGCCGACCACAGCAGCGCCAATGCCACCATTGCCGGTATCAAGGCCGCGTATCCGCACAAAACGCTGGGCGTTATCTGGATTGATGCCCACGCCGACATTCACTCGCCTTACACCACGCCCTCGGGCAACGTGCACGGGATGCCTCTAGCCGCGTCTCTGGCCGAAGACAACCGCGAGTGCCAGCGCCAGCAGCCCGACGAGGAAACCGAGTTCTTCTGGCAGCGCCTAAAAAATCTGAGTGTGCCCGGCCCACGCCTGCGCCCCGAACACCTAGTGTACGTAGCCGTCCGCGACACCGAGCCCGAAGAAGAAGCGCTGATTGAGCGCCTGGGTATCCGCTGGATTCGTTTGCCCGAAATTCAGCAGAAAGGCTCCCGCCAGCTTACCCGCGAAATCTACGAGCACCTGCGCTTCTGCGACATGGTGTACATTTCCTTTGATGTAGATAGCCTCGACGCGAGTTTCAGCCGGGGCACCGGTACGCCCGTCGCCGACGGGTTGTACTTATCAGAAGGCGAAAACCTGTGCCAGGACCTGCTGGAGAACGAGCGGGTGGTGTGCTTCGAGATGGGCGAAATCAACCCCACCCTCGACAACGAAAACACCATGGCCAACAACGCTTTCAACATCCTGGAAAAAGCCACGGAAGCCATTGAGCGCCGCCTGCGCATGGACGAGGTGGTGAGTAGGTAAGCATCGCGCGAACATCGGTTTTGCAACGAGCGAGGCAAGAACTTACTAGTGCTTTGGTATCTCCCTGAGTACGACTCGCTCGTGCATTTTTGCGAAACGGACGTTCGCGCGACTACGCTTGTACACATCAGCGCTATCTTTTTCCAAGCTATCCGGCTGGGGTTTTTACCTTTGCGGCAGTGGAAGCCCAGCGCGGCAACCCATTTATTCCTTATGAAGCCGATTTTCCGGAGCCGAAATCAACGACGACTATAGCGTAAGCCACTTACGCCGATGGGCAATGGCGCTTTAAAACGGCACCAGGCAGCCTGCGGTGCAAGATGCCGCTTACGCATCATCCGCATTTCCGTCTCCCGAAATTCATGTTTTCGAAGCTCTTTTGGCTTCATTTAAGCGTTTCGCTTTCCCGTGCAACAACTCGAACAAACCCTCAAAACCGCGCTGGGCGCGGCTATCCAGAATGTATTTGGCACAGAGGTGCCCGCCGCTCAGCTCACATTGCAGCCCACACGCAAGGAGTTTGCTGGCTCCTTCACGCTCGTCACGTTTCCGTTCACCAAAACCCTAGGCAAAGGCCCCGAGCAGATTGGGCAGGCAGTAGGAGAGTGGCTGGTGGCCAACGAGCCCGCTGTGAAAGGCTTCAACGTGGTGAAAGGCTTCCTGAACCTGGAAGTGGCTGATGCACAGTGGCTGACCGTATTCGAGCAGCTGCGGCAGTTGCCAGCCGACGCGCCCGTCGCGACGGGCGGCCCGCAAAACGTGGTGGTGGAGTATTCTTCGCCTAACACCAACAAGCCCCTGCACTTAGGCCATTTGCGCAACAACTTTCTCGGCTACTCGGTGGCCGAAATACTGAAAGCCACTGGCGCCACCGTCACCAAGGCCAACCTCGTCAACGACCGGGGGATTCACATCTGCAAGTCGATGCTGGCCTACCAGCAGTATGGCCACGGCGAAACACCAGCTTCGGCGGGCATCAAAGGCGACCACCTGGCGGGCAAGTACTACGTGCTGTTCGAGAAGCACTACCGGGAGCAGATAAAGCAACTGGAAGCGGAAGGCGTCGCCACCGACATTGCCAAGCGCAAGGCGCCGCTGATGCTCGAAGCGCAGGACATGCTGCTGAAGTGGGAGGCCAACGACGAAGAGGTGGTAAGCCTGTGGAAGCAGATGAACGGGTGGGTGTACGAAGGCTTCGACGAGACCTACAAGAACATTGGCGTCGATTTCGACAAGTTCTACTACGAGTCGCAAACCTACCTGCTGGGCAAAGAGCGGGTGGAAGAAGGCCTACAGAAAGGTGTGTTCTTCAAAAAGGAAGACGGCTCGGTGTGGGTGGACCTCCAAGCGGAAGGCCTCGATGAAAAGCTCCTGCTGCGCTCCGATGGTACCTCCGTCTATATTACTCAAGACCTGGGCACGGCCGAGCTGAAGTATCAGGATTTCCACTACGACCTGTCCGTCTATGTCATTGCCGACGAGCAGAACTACCACATGCAGGTACTGAAGGCGGTGTTGGCCAAGCTCGGCAAGCCCTATGCCGACGCCATCTACCACCTCAGCTACGGCATGGTGGATTTGCCCTCGGGCAAGATGAAAAGCCGGGAAGGCACTGTAGTGGATGCCGATGAGCTGGTGCGCGAAGTAGTGGAAGCCGCCAAGCAAGCCACGCTGGAAAAAGGCAAGATCGAAGGGCTGAGCGAAGAGGAAGCTGCGCAGCTGTTCCATATGCTGGGCCTAGGCGCGCTCAAATACTACCTGCTGAAAGTGGACCCCAAGAAGCGGATGCTCTTCAACCCCGAAGAATCGGTGAGCTTGGAAGGCCACACCGGTCCGTTCATTCAGTACAGCCACGCCCGGATTTCCAGCATCCTGCGCAAAGCCGCCGAGCAGGGCGTTGGGGTGGATGCCGCCCTGAGCGGCCTCACGGAAATACACGACACCGAACGGGACATGATTCAGGAACTAGGCCGCTACGCTGCCGTGGTGGCCGAAGCAGCCCGGGCGCAGTCGCCGGCGTTGGTGGCGCAGTACGCCTACGATGTGGCCAAGGCCTACAACAGGTTCTACACCGAAGTGCCGATTTTCATTGAGCCCGATGCCACCAAGAAAGCGTTCCGGGTTGCTCTGTCTGCGCAAACAGCCCGCGCTATAAAATGCAGCATGGGCTTGCTTGGTATCGAAGTGCCCGAGCGGATGTAGCGCCGACTAACCCGTAGCGCTCCATTCGGGTGAGGTCCAGCAGCAACGCCCGTAATCGGTGTTGCTGCTGTTTTTATTTCAGTCATCAGCTTACTTAGCCAGCACACGCTGGCGCCGAATTCTATGAAAAGCGTAGCAGTTTATTGCGGTTCCAGCTCCGGAACCAACGAACTATACACCCAGCAAGCCCACGAAATGGGCCGGGTGCTGGCCGAACGGAACATGACGCTGGTGTACGGCGGGGGCCGCGTGGGCCTCATGGGTACCGTGGCCGACAGTGCCCTGCAGCACGGTGGAAAAGTCATTGGCGTAATTCCTGACTTTCTGGTAGCCAAAGAAGTGGAGCACAAAGGCCTCACCGAGCTGCACATCGTGAAAACTATGCACGAGCGGAAGCTGCTGATGGCCGACCTCGCGGAAGGTTTCGTTGCCATGCCCGGCGGCTATGGCACCCTGGAAGAGCTGTTCGAGGTGCTTACGTGGGGTCAACTCGGGTTGCACCGCAAAGCCGTAGCCCTCCTTAACGTAGACGGCTACTACGACCACCTGCTCCGCGCCCTCGACCATATGGCCGACCAGGGCCTCTTGCGCGTCGAAAACCGCCACCAGCTGCTCAGCGACCCAACGCCAACTGGTATTCTAGACCAGATGCTTGCCTACGTGCCCGTAGAGTTGCCTAAGTGGTTGACTCCTAGTACCACCTAATCACGGATTCAGACAAATTCAGTGGAGAGGCTGACTATTCAGCGAGCTGGGATCTAAATTCCGCAAACCAGATCAGCAGTCAGTGGTTTACTGCATGAAATCCGGTTTATTTGCTTAACTGATGCCGAGCTTAGGCTAGGCCGCAAACTGCTTTATCTGTGCATCATCTCTACCAGTTGTAATATGAAAAGTCTTCTTTTGCTTGGCGTGCTGGCTGCTTGTGGCCTCTCGTTTACCTCCCTCAATACTTCTGCTAGTTCTACTGCCATGACCGAACCCACCGCCGCTGCCTCCGTCTACGATTTCACCGTTAAATCCATTGACGGGAAAGACGTGAAGCTGAGCCAGTATAAAGGCAAGAAGCTGCTCATCGTAAATACGGCGTCGGAGTGTGGTTACACGCCGCAGTACAAAGAGCTGGAAGAACTCTACAAAAAGCATGGCGACAAGGTGACCGTCCTCGGCTTCCCGGCCAACAACTTCGGCGGCCAAGAGCCCGGCACTAACGAGCAGATTTCCACCTTCTGCGAGAAAAACTTCGGCGTGACTTTCCCGCTGTTCTCGAAAGTATCGGTGAAAGGCGACGACACGGCCCCCCTCTACAAGTTTCTCGCCGACAAGGCGAAGAATGGTGCTGTGAGTGAGGCGCCGAGCTGGAACTTCTGCAAATATCTAGTGGATGAGCAAGGCCACGTGGTAGCCTTCTACCCATCCAAAGTGAAGCCCATGAGCGAAGAGCTGGTGGCTGCTATCATGAAGTAATTCGGAATAGTACGTAGTACCTTTGCATCCTCACTTGTGGGGTTTGATCTAGCAGATAGTAGATCAAACCCCACAAGTGAGGATGACGCTTTTTGCATTGTTATGTCTGCCTCTAACACCAGTTCTTCCGTCGTACCTAGTAGTCCTGCAAAAGCGTGGATTTCCGCCTTTCGGCCCCGTACGCTGCCTTTGGCGCTAGCCAGCATCCTAACCGGTGGCTTTTTGGCGGCGTCGCATGGCCTGTTTCGAGGTGAGGTAGTGGGATTGGCGGCCCTTACCACCATCCTGCTCCAGATTCTGAGCAACCTTGCCAACGACTACGGCGACTCCCAGAACGGAGCCGACAGCGTGCACCGTGAAGGTCCGCAACGGGCCGTGCAGAGCGGTGCCATTACTCCGGCGCAAATGAAGCGCGGCATGAGTGTTTTTGGGCTTCTGTCTCTTCTGAGTGGTCTGGCACTGCTATGGGTAGCACTAGGCACCGCCGGCGCCTGGATCTTCGCTACCTTCTTCGTGCTTGGGTTGTCGGCCATTTGGGCAGCGGTGAACTACACGGCTGGCTCTAAACCCTACGGCTACGCCGGATTGGGCGACCTATCTGTATTTCTATTCTTTGGTATAGTGGGCGTATGCGGCACCTACTTCCTACAGACCCGCACTTTACCGCTTGGCATACTGCTTCCCGCGGCTGCATTAGGCTGCTTCGCCACGGCAGTACTCAACGTAAACAACATCCGCGACATCCGTTCCGACAAGCTAGCCGGCAAAATCACGATTCCGGTGCGGCTTGGTCCAACGCATGCCCGTCGTTATCACTGGCTGTTGTTGCTACTAGGTTTCGGGTGCGCAGTGTTGTACGTGGCTCTTTCGTATCATTCAGTGTGGCAGTGGCTGTTTGTACTGGCAGCTCCATTGCTGCTCTTCAACGCCCGTGCCGTGTGGCAGCGCCAAGAGTCAATGCAACTCGATCCGCTGCTCAAGCAAATGGCCCTCAGTACGTTGGTGTTCACAGTGCTCTTTGGGATAGGGCAGGTTATCTAACACTATTCGTTGGGAAAGAAAACCGGCTAAGGCCGGTTTTTCTGTGTGATATCTTATTTTGCAACATAGTTGCATTTGTAAGTATAATGCTTATTTTTGCAACATACTTGCATTTGAAGAATAAGCCAATGAAGACCTACGATGTTCTGATTATAGGAGGCAGCAATGCCGGATTAAGCGCCGCCATGACGCTAGGACGCTCTTTGCGGCATGTGCTGGTGCTGGATAGCAACCAGCCCTGCAATCGTCAAACCCCTCATTCGCACAATTTCCTGACCCGCGACGGCGAAACGCCTACAACTCTCGCGGCTATTGCTCGTGAACAAGTATTGCGCTACCCAACGGTGAGGATCCAAGCGGATACAGCTGTGATAGCAAAGGCGGTAGCAGCCGGTTTCGAGGTGGAAACTGCGCGCGGAGAGGTGCTACGGAGCCGTAAACTGTTGCTGGCAACGGGGTTGAAAGACGAGATGCTGCCTATTCCGGGCTTTGCCGAGTGCTGGGGTATTTCGGTGCTGCACTGCCCGTACTGCCATGGCTATGAGGTGCACAGCCAGAAGCTGGGCCTACTGGCTAATGGAAACATGGCGGCAGAATTTGTGAGTTTGATCTATCACTGGAGTCAGAACTTAGTGCTGTTCACCAATGGCCCCGCCGACTTAACCCCCGAACAAGCAGCTACTATGCACGCCCGGAAGGTTCAGGTAGTGGAAACGCCCATCCGCGAATTAGAGCACAACAACGGGCAGTTGCTTGCTGTGCACACACAAGATGGGACAGCTCACACCGTAAAGGCCATGTTTGCCCGGGTTCCATTCCGGCAGCATAGCGACTTGGCCTTGCAACTTGGGTGTACGCTCACTGACAACGACCTTATCCAAGCAACAGAGTTTGGTGAAACTTCAGTGCCCGGCGTGTTTGCCGCCGGCGACAACACAACGCTTATGCGACAGATAGCTGTAGCTATTGCCAGTGGGGGCAAAGCTGCTGCTTGGCTGAACAAGGACTTGATACAGGAAAGCGCATATAGCCTTGCGTAGGGTGTTACTAGATAGCAGGAAGTAGGTGCAGCCTAGCAAAGCGCACCAAGCTATACACAAGAAAAAAGCCCCTGAGCTATCAGGGGCTTTTTTCTTGTAGTTCTTCTACTCCGCACTAGGAGCTGCTGGGGCTGCTGCGGTAGCTTCGGGCGCAGCGCCTTCTGGTCCGCCTTCTGGGCGTGGCCCGCGGCCACCCCGGTTGCGGCCGCCTCGCTTGCGGCGGCGCTGACCCTCTGCTCCTTCGGCGCGGGGCTCACGGGGTTGGCCTGCGCCATCCTGCGCTTCCCCTTGGGGGCGGGGCGCTCGTGGCTCGCGTGGCGGACGTGCTTCTCGTACGCCCTCCTTCACGTCGCCTTCGGGGCGCGGAGCGCGAGGAGGCCGTTCGTAAGGAACAGCCGGAGCTTGCCCGGCATCCAGCGCAGCCAGCGCGGCTTGGGCTTTGGCAATGCGCTCCTGATGCTTCGGATCTTTGGGGTCGGGGGCACCGGCACGGGCGGGGCGGTTACCGTCGCGGCCACCGCTGCGGGGACCCCGGTCA
Organism: Hymenobacter tibetensis; assembly: GCF_022827545.1. Classification (NCBI taxonomy): domain Bacteria; kingdom Pseudomonadati; phylum Bacteroidota; class Cytophagia; order Cytophagales; family Hymenobacteraceae; genus Hymenobacter; species Hymenobacter tibetensis. The sequence continues at coordinate 4,050,052 of NZ_CP094669.1, read as the reverse complement.
CCTTCGGGGCGCGGGCCCCGGTCGTTGCGCGGACCACCGCCGGACCGGCCGCCACGCTCGGGACGGCCCCCAACTTTACCGTGCAGACCAGCAAAGCGCTTGGGGTCGAATTCCGGGGCGGGGCCCAGGCCCAACCCTTCCGTAATGGTTTGCTTTTCCACTTCGCGCTCAATCAGCTTCTCGATCTTCACCACCCGATCCTGGTCCTGATCAGCAATGAAGGTGATGGCCGTGCCTTTGGTAGCGGCGCGGGCCGTACGGCCAATCCGGTGCACGTAGTCTTCGGCGGCGCGTGGGATGTCGTAGTTCACCACGTGGCTCAGCGAGTCGATGTCGATGCCGCGGCTGAGTACGTCGGTAGCCACCAGAATTGGAAACTTCTTGTTTTTGAAGTCGCGCATGATTTGCTCGCGCTCCTCCTGCGTCCTATCCGATGAAATACCCTGCGCTTCGTAGCCGAGCTTACTGATGGCCCGCACAATGCCGGCCACGGCTGCTTTCTGGCTGGTGAAAAGCACCATACTCTGCACGTCCTGGGTTTTGATGATGTGCTCGAGTAGGTAGATTTTCTGGCGGTCGAAGGCCATGTAAAACTGCTGGTCGATGCCGGCGGCGGGCTTGGACACAGCCAGCCGGATTTCCTCGGGCTCGTTGAGAATCTGCTTCGAGAAGTCCCGAATCTTGCTAGGCATGGTGGCCGAGAACAGCAGCGTCTGCCGTTGCTTGGGCAACTGCCGCACAATGTTCAAAATGTCATCCGAGAAGCCCATGTCCATCATCTTGTCGGCCTCATCAAGCACCAAATACTTGATTTGGTCGAACTTGACATAGCCCATTTGCAGATGCGCAATCAGGCGGCCGGGGGTGGCAATAATGATGTCGGCGCCGCTGGTGAGAGCCCGTTTCTGCTGCTCCCAGTTCTCGCTTTTGCCACCGCCGTAGATGGCAATGCTGCTGGCTTCCACGAAGTAGCCGAAACCGGTTACTTGCTCGTCAATCTGGGTGGCCAGCTCGCGCGTGGGCACCAGAATGAGGGTGGAGGTGTTGCCGTGCTTGGCATGCGAAATCTTATCGAGTAGGGGTAGCAGGTAGGCGGCCGTTTTGCCGGTACCAGTTTGGGCGCAGGCAATTAGGTCTTTGCCTTCAATAATTTTGGGAATGGCCTGCTCTTGGATGGGAGTGGCATTCTGGTAATTCATGGCGTCCACGCCGGCCAGTAAGTCGTCGTGAAGGTTGAACTCGTGAAACGTCAAGGTGTAGCGAATTAAGATGAATAAATGGCTGACCTTGCTTTCCCGGTCAGCTGAACGGCTGGGTGATGGGTAATTGGTGATAGCTGCTGGTTGAAAAGAACCGGTAAGGTTGATTAAGCAACACCGAACAAGCAACAATCATCTAGCACCAATCATCCCAAAGATAGGAGAATCGGCGGCGGCAGCGCTCAGCTTATGATTCCAGGATTTCCAGTTGGGTTCGAAGTTCATCTTCGCGAATAGGATATGGCTGCCCGTTGCGGATAGCCTGATGCACCGCTTCAAACAAGCCCATGTAGTTGCCGCGCAACGGTTCTATGGATTGCACAGCTTTTTCGCCGTTTTCGTTGACCAGCGTGAGAGTGCCAGCGGCATCGGCGGGCTCTAGGCCATACGAGTCATCGAGGGGCGTCAGGCCGTGGTCTAGCTGGGCCTCCTGCACATCGGTGCGGCCTTTGCGCAAGCTGCCGTAAGTGCCGTGCAGCACAAAAGCGGGGCCTGGGTCCGCTACCAGCAAGCTGGTAGTAAGGTACACATTCAGGCCGTTGGGGTAGAGCAGGTGGAGCTGCATGTAATCGGTGACGCGGGAGTTGGGGCGGAAGCTGCCGAGGGTGCGGCGGAACTCGCTAGGGCGCCCAAACAAGCTGATTGTTTGGTCGAGAATATGCGGTCCAAGGTCGAAGTGCAAGCCGCTGCCCGGGGTGGAGGGCTCCTCCTTGAATACTTTGGTGTGAATGGCCGTTTTGTAACGGTCGAAGCGGATATGGACTTCGAGGAGCTGACCGAGCTGGCCGCTTTCCACCACCTGGCGTACGGCCATGAAGTCACTGTCCCAGCGACGGTTCTGATAGCCGAACACCTGGCGGTTCATTTGGCGGCCCAGCGCATACAGGGCATCAATATCAGCCGCGGAAGTACCCACCGGCTTCTCGATGAGCACATGCTTGCCGGCGTGCAGCGCTTCGGTGGCCAAGCTGAAGTGAGAATCATTTGGTGTGTTAACGACCACTAGCTCGATGGCCGGGTCCCGGAGCAGGTCCGCCACGCTGTCGTAGCTGATTACGTGCGGATAGGTGGTCTGCATCTGCTTTCGGCTGCGCTCAGCCACCGCCCGTAGCGCAAAACCAGGATGCGCCTCCAAGAAAGGGGCGTGGAAAATGCGGCCCGACATGCCGTAGGCGAGCAAACCAGTTTGGATAGGATTCATTGTGTTAAGTGCTGGTTGGTGATGGTTGACTGCTGAGGACTAACGGCTGCCAATCAATCTAGTCTTTGAGATGGCCCAATATCGGTAGTCTCTCGTTTGTAGTACCTGCTGCCGGCAGTTACCTCAGTAAGTAGCCATTATTAAGCAGTAACTGCCTTATGCTCGACCGTTTCTCCTCCCAAGCCGAACTCTACGCTCGTTACCGCATCGATTATCCGCCGGAGCTATACGAGTTTCTGCTAGCGCACACCCCGCAGCGCCACCGGGCATGGGACTGCGCCACCGGCAACGGGCAAGTAGCGGTGGTGCTGGCCGAGCATTTCGAGCAGGTGGAGGCCACCGACATCAGCAAAGCCCAACTGGCTGAGGCGCCGCAACGGGCCAATATCACCTACCACGTATCGCCAGCCGAGCACACGCCTTTCCCGGCGGCTACTCTTGATTTGATAACCGTAGGGCAAGCCGTGCATTGGTTTGATGCCGACGCTTTCAATCAAGAGGTGCACCGCATAGCTCGCCCCGGAGCCACAGTAGCTGAATGGGGATATGGCCTGGTGCAGATGCACGAAACCCTGGACCCACTCATCCGACAGTTTTACGCTGGCACCATGCGGCCCTACTGGGACGAGAACCGCTGGCACATCGACGATGCCTATGCGCGCATCCCATTTCCGTTCGAGGCGGTGCAGCACGCGCAGTTCGAGGTGCGGCGGCACTGGTCGGCGGAGTGGTTTCTGAACTACTTGCGCACCTGGTCGAGCGTGGTGAAATATGAAAAGCAGCATGGCCAAGACCCGGTGCTGCTGATTGCCGACGAGCTAACGCAGCTGTGGGGCGCCCAGGAGCGGGAGGTGACGTTTCCCGTGTTTCTGCGGCTGGGGCGGGTAGAATAATCAGGGAGTAGAGGCGTTGTCTGCGGGTATTCAAGTTAGACTATGACCTTAGGGAAGTATCCACGAGCCTTGTTCTTGTTTTATCGCACGCTGTTGCCGTCGCTGAGCTTATTCTCTCTGCTCATATTGGGCACCTCTGTCCCTTATGGCAACTGGCCTTTGCAGCTGAGCGCCAGCGTGCTACTCATGAAGCTGGTTACGTTTCCCCTGGTTTGGTACCTGTCGGAGCGGATGCGTCCCCACCAATACTGGCTGTATCTGAACCTGCATATTGCGCCCTGGCAGCTATGGGCGGGTGTTGTGCTGTTAGATACGCTGGCGTTCAGTGCCATTGTGAGGGTGGTACGGCAACTGATGCTATGGATATGAGTTCGGGCACTACGCCGTGGGTGCTGGAAGCCGACGGAATCCAGTTGCAACTCGGCCAGCGGCGCATTCTTTCCAATGTGTATATCCGGGTGCAAACCGGCCAGGTAGTGGGGTTGATGGGACGCAACGGCAGCGGCAAATCCATGCTGCTGCAAACCATTTTCGGGGCTCGGCCCGTGCCCGATGCGTCGGTGCGCGTGAATGGCGCCTACACTGTGCCTGCCTACCAGCGGCCCGGCTTACTTAACTACCTGCCCCAGGCACCTTTGTTCCCCGACACCATGACGGTGGTTGAAGCGGCCCAGCTACTGCGCGTAGATGCCTACGCCGCCTTGGCCTCGTTTCCGGATCTGCAAGCTCAGTTGCCCCAGCGCATCGGCGAGCTGTCGGGTGGTACTTCGCGGTTGGTGCAGGTACTGTTATTGCTGCACGCCGATACGCGCTTTTCGTTGTTTGACGAGCCCTTTTCGGGGGTGATGCCGGTGCATATCGAAACGCTGTCCGAAGCCATCCAGAAGGTAAAAACCCGCAAGGGTCTGCTCATAACCGACCATCGTTTCACGGAACTCCTCCCCCTTTGCGATGTAGTGTACATCTTGCACAATGGACGTCTGGAGGCTCTAACCGACCCAGTTCAAGGATTACGGGACCGAGGCTATCTTGTAAACTGACTTCTTGCCTTCCACTTATGCCTGATCATACGTCTTCAACTGAACTACCTTTTCACGGTCTTTTCGTGCTGGAGCTGGCCTCTGTGCTGGCTGGGCCGCAAGTAGGCCAGTTTTTTTCTGAGCTGGGGGCGGAAGTGCTGAAAGTAGAAGCCCCAGCCGGCGACGTTACCCGCTCCTGGCGCACGCCCTCTGAAGCGCCCGACACCACCGTTTCGGCGTATTTCAGCTGCGCCAATTGGGGCAAACAGTCTGTGGTATTAGACCTGACCACCGCCGCGGGCCGGGCCGAAGTGCACCGCCTAGCTGCCCGCGCCGACATTGTACTAACCAGCTATAAGCCCGGCGATGCTGAAAAGCTGGGGGTGGAGTACGCCACCTTGGCCGCTCTCAATCCCCGGCTGCTCTATGGCCACCTCACCGGCTACGGCCCCACCGCCGCCCGCGCCGGCTATGATGCCGTGCTCCAAGCCGAAGCGGGCTTCATGCACCTCAATGCCGCTGGCCCGGAGGTAGAACCGCAGAAAATGCCAGTGGCCCTCATTGACTTGCTGGCCGCGCATCAACTCAAGGAAGGCCTGTTGACGGCGCTGTATCGGCGCGAGAAAACCGGGCGGGGCGCGCTGGTAGAAGTCTCGTTGCTACACAGTGCACTGGCCTCGCTGGCCAATCAGGCTGCTACGTTTCTGGTTACCGGCCACGATCCGCAGCCCCTAGGCTCCGGTCATCCCAGCATTGTGCCGTATGGCACCGTGTATGAAGCCGCTGACGGTATCCGGCTGTTGCTGGCCGTAGGAGCCGACCGGCAGTTCCAACACCTATGCGCCGTGCTGGATAAGCCGGAATGGGCGGGTGATGCACGTTTCGCCACGAATGCAGCCCGGGTGACGCACCGAAACGAGCTAGAGCAACTGTTGCGCACGCAAATAGCCAGCGTGAGTGGCACGGCTTTATTGCAGAAATTAGAGCACTTAGCTGTACCAGCTGGTGCCGTCCGGACAGTAGGAGAGGCCCTCCGCCACGATGCAGCGCAACCTATGCTGCTGCCCGCTACAGCTGACTTTCCGTATCAAGGAGTGCGCACGGTAGCTTTTCAGAGCACCGCATGGCCGACTGCGGAACGGTTGCTCGCTCCACCCGCGTTGCCGGCACCGAGGTAAAGCGAGTGCAACTGAAACTGTCGAGTTGCTACTTTGCGTAAGCAATAGTAGTTGCTCTACATACTATTGGGATTCAATGTATCGTGCCTTCGCCTAGTTTGTTTGGTACGCTAACCATTTACTGCATGGCCAAAAAGAAATCAGTTCCCGTCCCTGTCGATACGCAAACCGATGATGGTACGCCCGGCGCACCACTGGCCCCGGCCACCACTGGCACCAGCGGCTCCACCAATACCGATAATGCGGCGCCCAATGCTGCCGGTGAACCCGCCGACGCTCCCGCCGACCGCCTCGACCAGATTTTTGATGGCCTGAAACAGAAGTCTTCGGCCAAGCAGTCCATCTACCGCAACACCATGTCCACGTTCGACCTGCTGCGCAAGGTGACGCAGGAACTGGTAGTGGAGCTGAGCCGCAAAATCACGCCCGTGGATTCCACAGTCATCATCGAGTATCGCCCCGTCAATGACATGGAGTTTCACATCCGGTTCTCCGGCGACTTGCTGGTGTTTGTGATGCACTCCAACATCGTGACGTTCCCAGACGAGTACGGCCCCATGCCTACCAAATACGTGGAGGCTGATTTCCGCCGGCGTTTTTTCGGGCACATCATGGCCTACAACTTTATGGCCGACAGCATCAAATACCAGCGCATGAACGACCCTGGATACCTCGTGGGCCGACTGCTGATCAACATCGACAACCACTACTTCTTGGAAGGAGTGCAGCAGTTGGAGCTGCCCGACAACGACATGTCGGACAACGTAGTGACGGCCGATGGCATGAAGCTGTTTGTGGAAAGCGCCATGATTGCCGCCGTCAATAACGACCTCATTGCGCCGCCCCTCGATGATATTCAAAAGATATCGGTGAAGCAAAAACTGGAAAACCAGCAGGTCAGCCGCCCCAGCAAAGTGGGCTTCAGCTTCTCGCATGAGCAGCAATTGCACCACATAATTTAGGTGGCGCACCCAACCCAAACAGAAACGGCCTACTCAAGCGAGTAGGCCGTTTCTGTTTGGGTTGGGTGTGGACTAGCGCCGCAGGTACCCTGCTTTCTCGCGTACTTTATTCAGTACTTCCGTGCCGTAGGCCTGCGCTTTGCGGGCCCCCTCGGCTAGGCGAGCATCTAGTTCAGGTAGGTTGTTCATGTAAAAACTGAATTGCTCCCGTTCAGTGGCGAAGCGGCGCACAATCAATTCATACAGCGCCTGCTTGGCATGGCCGTAGCCGTAGCCGCCTGCCAGATAACGGGCGCGCATGTCGGCGGTTTCTTCGGCGGTGGCTAGCAGAGAGTACAGTTTGAAAGTGGTGTCGGTGTCCGGGTTTTTGGGCTCCTCTAGCGGGGTGCTGTCTGACACGATGAGCTTGATGTTTTTGAGCAACGCTTTGTCGTCGAGGAAAATGTCGATGATGTTGCCGTAGCTCTTACTCATCTTTTGCCCATCAAGGCCCGGAATCGTCTGGATTTGCTCGTCCACTTTGGCCTGGGGTAGCACAAAGGTTTCGCCGTAGCGGTTGTTGAAGGCACTAGCAATGTCCCGCGTGATTTCTAGGTGCTGAATCTGGTCTTTGCCTACCGGCACAAAGTCGGCATCGTAGAGCAAAATATCGGCCGCCATCAACACCGGATAGGTGAACAGGCCGGCATTCACATCCGAAAGCCTATCCGACTTGTCTTTGAACGAGTGCGCATTAGCCAGCATCGGATAAGGCGCAAAGCACGATAAGTACCATGTCAGCTCCGTTACCTGCGGCACATCCGACTGCCGGTAGAGCAGGTTCTTCTCGGTATCGAACCCGCAAGCCAGCCACGCGGCGGCCACCGCGTACGTGTTCTGACGCAATGTGGCTGCGTCGCGCACAGTGGTTAAGGAGTGCAAATCGGCAATAAAGAGCAACGACTGGTTGGTGCTGCTTTTCGATAGCTCAATGGCGGGGAGAATGGCGCCGAGCAGATTGCCTAAGTGGGGGCGGCCTGTGCTTTGGATGCCGGTAAGGATGCGGGACATGAGGAGGTTACTTTTGGCCTAGGTTGTAGGCCTGGACAATGGAACGTATAGTTTCTGGGGTGTAAGGTTCTTTGTTCAGGCGTGCAACAAGGTCAGGCCGGTCTTTGATGAAAGATACAATTACAGGACGAGCCTTCTTTGGGCCCAGTGGAATAGAAGTTGGCTGCTCACCTCGCCGCCGAATAAGCGCCAGTCCTCCATAGAAAGTATCACCAGGCATGCTCATTTGACCAGGTTTTCTTGTGGAAGTTAGCAACGTATAGCTCAAAAGCTCTACCCGGCCACTATCTAGCAGTTCAGCAAAATCGTGCTTTATGCGGTATTTCATGCTCATGGGCATTCCACTGTCCAACACAAAGTCATGAATAGGCACAAAAAACTTATCAGCTGCCTTAAACGACTTCACTTTCTCAGGAGCAAAAGCAACATGCTTTTTACCTGTTGTCTTCACAAGTAATTCGGCGCCTGAGCCAGAGGTGTACTTAAGATTGCCTTCGCCCTTCGTGCCGTCAAGAAGTTCGTAAGTACCGGGTGTGAAATCGCGCTGAGCGAAGCAAAAAGAGGGCGCTGCAAGAGCAGCAAGCAAAAGGTAAAGAGTACGCATACAAAAAGGATGTGAGTGTTAAAAGATAAAGCGAAAGTTATATAGTATTTTTTAAAGTATATTGTAATTTATCTTATGCTGACGCGTCAGCTACTGCTTCCTGTTGCAGTTCGGTGGAAGCCTCTTCGCCTAAATATCGGTCGATGAGGAAGTGAGCTAGATAGAGTACCGGCGTAAGCAGAATGGCAGCAGCAAATTTATACCAGTAATTCGTGTTAGCTACACCTAGCACCTGGTCCAGCGTCCAGTTGCCGAACAGGTAAAACGCTACGTAGAGCACCACAAACGAATCAACGAGCTGCGAGACGAGGGTGGAACCAGTGGCGCGCAGCCACACATACCGGCCTTTGGTGGCGCGCCGCAACGCCTGAAACACCGTGGCGTCCAATACCTGCCCGATACCAAAGGCCGTAATGGAGCCCGTAATAATGCCCAAGCCTTGCCGGAAAATGCTTTGATAAGCGAAGTCAATATTGAACGGCCGACCCTGCGGATCCGTCTTGTTCACGTCCAGCCAAAAGGCAGCGGGTGGCAGCTTGGTAGTGGCATAAATCACAACAAAAGCAAACAGGATGAGTGCCACCGTGAGGTAGCTCACCCGCAGCACTCCGGCCCGGCCAAAGTACTCGTTGATAATGTCCGTCGTGACAAACACAACGGGCCAGATGAGTACGCCCGCCGTCAGGTTGCCAGGCAATCCGAGGAGGGCATCGGCAGAGAAGATTTTCACCCCAATTATTTCAGCCAGCAACGCATTCACAATGAAAATGCCACTGAGTACTAGGTAGAGCTGTTGCTTCTTATGAGACATTACAGGTTGGAAAAAATTGGACTCGGAATGTCTGTCTATCGGCTAAAGCACAACAGTATCATTCACTTGGGCCAAGGTAATCGTTGAGGCTCACAGTGAGCGAGAGAAGCGGTTGTGCTCTGCTACAATCCAACCGCTTGCTAAAAGCCAATCAGCGGCGAGCTACACGCTCACCGTCAAGCCTTCGGTTGCCAGCTCGGTCCACTCGAACATGGCTTGGGCTTCGGCTAGTAGCGGGTTCAGGTCGCGGTAGCGGCTGGAGAAGTGACCGATAAGCAAGCGCTGCACATGTGCCCGACGAGCCAGCAAACCCGCCTGACGGGCCGTGGAGTGGTGAGTTGTGGCCGCTCGGTCGCGCATTTCTTCCAAGAAAGTAGCTTCGTGGTAGAGCAAGTCAACACCCTGTACCAAGTCGGCTAGGCTTTCGGTGTAGAGGGTGTCCGAGCAAAACGCATAGCTGCGGGCCGGTTTGGGCTCGGTGGTTACGTCGAGGTTGCGGACCACTATGTTATCTGCGTCATCGAACACGTCTTCGCCGAGCGTAAGGCCCGTGAGTTGTGCGGGGGTGAGCCCGGCGGGCAGCTTTTCTTTGAGCAGGGGGCGGCGCTTGGGTAGCTCCCGAAACAGATAGCCGCAGCACGGAATCCGGTGCCGCATGGGCAGCGTGTGCACCGTCACGTGCTTGTCTTCGTAGACCTGCGCGAATTGAGTGGTATCGACGGCAGTGAAGAGCAACTCGAAGCTTAGTTGCGTAGACGAATGCCGAAACTGCGTGGTTAGGATTTCGTCTAGGCCAGCGGGGCCGAAAAGATTCAGCGGGTCGGTGCGGCCGTTGAGGTGCATGGTGCCCAACAAGCCAAAAAGTCCGAAGTAATGGTCGCCGTGCAGGTGAGAAATGAAAATGGTTTGGATGCGCTGATGGCGGAGCTTCTGTTCCATCAAGCGGCTTTGAGTGCCTTCTCCGCAGTCGATGAGATATTGCGCATTGCCTACGGTCAGAACCTGCGCCGTTTGGTGCCGGTTGAGAAATGGCGTCGCCGACGCGCTACCCAAAATTTTCAGCTCGAACTCCATGTAATGTGTTGGATGGTTGAATGATTGGAAAGCGAACTGTTCAACAAGGCGTTGGAACGGTCAGCTATTCGACTATTCAACCATACAGCCATCCAATCATATAAAAGCAAATTGGTTGCCTGTTGTCAGCTACGAGAACCTGACAACTGACAACCAACAACCGACAACTTAAACCCCTACTCCTTGCTGGTCAGGTCGCGCTCGATGGCGTGCAGGAAAATCCGGTCGATGCCTTCCTCTACGGTTGGCAAGATATGCAATACCGATTCGAGCTTGCTGATGGTGATAAGCTTCATCACATGATCTTGCAGGCCGGTGAGGACCAACAGACCGCCCGTGGAATTGCACAACCGGTTGGCAATCAGAATGGAGCTGAGTCCTGATGAATCAGTGTATTTAACGTTGGTAAGGTCCAGAATCAAATTGTTGATTCCTTCGGCATTCAGCTTCACAAATTCCGATTTCAGATCAGGAGCTACGGTGGTGTCCAGCTTCTTCTCGTCAATCGTGATTATCGTGTACGTTTCCTTTTTATCAATCGAGTACTTCATACCGTCGGTGGTTCGGGGTTTTTAGGGAGTTGCGAAGGTAACAAAAAAATGTTCGTTGGCAGCGTGTTCAGATACCAACAAGTGAGGCGTTAGGTGGTGGTTTTACCGGCTTGAAATACCTTTGAAACCGAATGTGAGGGTGCTCCAATTACTTTGCCAATCTGCTTCTGGCAGACTAGCAGGCATCATTCGTACGGCGCTTACCATATATTGACCAGGGTTGGTTAATCGAAACAACACACGGCCGTTTTGGTTACTGTAGAGCTTGATGATTTTCACTGTTTGGCCGGGAGTTCGTTGCCATACTTGCACTAGCTGGCCGGCTTTTGGTTGCCCATCAGCAAGCACCCGAACGGTGAGGGAGTTACCAACTCTGAGCGTATACGGATTTTGTTCGGGTACTAGATCTAGTGCCATTCCCGTAGGTCGGCTCCAGGCGCGGGCAGTGTCAGCAGAAACAGGGTTGCCAACCTGAACCAGCGTTTTGGTACTACGGCTATACGCTTCTCGCCCTGGCTTGTTGAGCGAGCCTCGTTGCTGACGCTGTAGTAAGATATAATCTAGGCCTTCTTCTTTTAGGTAAGCATTAAATGTTTCGGCTTCCAACGTGGTGAAAGCATTATTGGTGCTAAGGACAACCATGTGCGTGCCAGGTTGCGCGAACGTCACGTTGGGATGTAGGGTATCGGCCTTTGTGGCGGCTGGCAGTACATCTTCGGAGGCAGTAGGCGCATAATGCGTCAAACGCGTGACGCGGTTGCTTTTATTGCCCCACCGCTCGCCAGCGAAGTTTTCACCCACAAAAATTCCAAGGTTCAAGGTGGTGCCAGCTGCCACAAAAAATTGCGGCGGCATTAGCCAGAATTCGTGTGCGGCACCCGTGAATGCGACAACAGTGAGGAGGAGAGTTGTGGTATGTATTTTTTGCAAAAGCAAGAAAGATGAAGAGCGAAAAATGGCCTATTCAGCAAGCAAACTAATGATCAGCATTAGCATTGCAACTGCTTACGCTTCAGTTTTTGACTTAGATGTTACGGTGTAAATAAGGTATGCCGGGTGAGAGAAGGCAACCAAGTGCTGCTACTAGTAGCAGAATGGGGCAAGGTAAACGGCATCAAATAGGAGTGGTGACAAGATAGTAGATAAGACAAAATTTTATAAACTATCCCACAAACAATTGGAGAGGAATAAGTCTTGTTGAGCTATGTTTTGTTTAAGTTTTACCTACTAAACTCTCTACAAAAATGAAAGCAACTTCCATTTTCCACTCCTTCGCATTCTTGCGGACTCTATGGCTTTTGCTGATTACTGCTACCCTCGGGTTGAGCGCTACCTCGTGCAGCGACGATGATGACACGCCTATGGGTAATGCAGAGCAAAACATCGTGCAGGTAGCGCAAGGCAACCCAGACTTCAGCATATTAGTTGCTGCCGTAACGAAGGCCGACTTGGCTACAACGTTGGGTGGTGTGGGACCATTCACAGTGTTTGCACCCAACAATGCGGCATTTGCCAAACTAGCTGGTGGGCCGCTGGATGCCTTCAGTACCGTTGCTAAAATCAACGCCGTAACCGACGCCAACCAGATTGCCGCTTTGCGCAGCGTGCTTCTCTACCACGTGGTAGGCGCCAACGTGCGGGCTGCCGATATTATGACTGGTGCCCGTACGACGGCCAAGCCAGCTGGCGCTACCGGCCTCAACGACAACACCATTTACCTAAGCAAAACGGGTAACAACGTATCTATCAACGGTAGCACACGGGTGGTAACGGCCGATATTACGGCCAGTAATGGCACCATTCACGCCATCGACAACGTGTTGCTTCCTCCAAGCCAGACCATAGCAGCTATAGTAACGACTAGTGCGGCCGCCAACCCGGCACAGTTCACGCTGCTGCTGGAAGCATTATCTCGGCCAGCTGCTGCGATGTTGCTAACGGCGGCCTCGGCTAATACGTCCGATATCACGGTATTTGCCCCCACCGATGCGGCTTTTCGGGCTGCCCTAACGGCTTTGAATCTGCAAAACTTAAGCCAAGTGCCGGATGCTACCCTGGTTGCTATTCTGCAAAAGCACATTGTTAGCACCGGCCGGGTATTTTCGTCTGACCTGACGCCTGGTAACGTGCCTACCCTGAACGGTAACATAACTGTGGCCGCCGCCGGCAACAGCTTCACAGTACGCGGTGGCAACGGCACAGCCGCTACTATTGGCACGGCCAATTTGTTTGCTACTAACGGTGTGGTGCACGTAATCGACCAAGTGCTGCTACCGTAGAACGCCAATTAAACCCTAGTTGCACATACTGCTGATTGACTATAAGCTAAAGACCCGGCTGCAAGAAGTAGCCGGGTCTTTAGCTTATAGTCAATCAGCAGTATGTGCTTTCGATGCGTGGCTGCTACGCTATTGCCGCTCCAAAGCCAGCATGTAAGCGCGGTCGTAGTAGATACGTAGGTTTTTCCAGTCGAATATTTCGGCGTTGCTTTCCACGTTGTTGCGCTGCATGATCCGTTCGCGGCGAGTGAGAAGCACGAAGTTCCAGAGCATTTCGGTCAGTTCTTCCGCTGATTCGTCGAAGTTCTTCTCTTGGCGCTGCACCACGTAAATACCCTTGTCTTCGTGGGCATCTACGTTTTGCATCACGTAGTCGCCGAAGCCGGAGAGGTCGGAAGTGATGGCGGGTACGCCGCGGGCCACGCACTCGAGGGGGGTGTAGCCCCAGGGCTCGTAGTAGCTCGGGAACACGCCAAGATGGCAGCCGCGCACAAACTGGCCGTACTCCATGCCAAACAGCGGGGAAGTAGGCGACACGAAATCGGGGTGATACACGATTTTCACCCGGTCGTGCTGGTGGTTGATGAGGCCCGCCTGGCGCACAAAGTTCAGGATGTCGTCTTTCTGGTCGTCAACCAAGTTGTGGGTGATAACCGACGGCAGGCTGTTAGTTTTCCAGCTTTGCAGCGTGCGGCGGTAGCGCAATTTCCAATAGTCGTCGACCATGGAGGCCAGGTCGGGGAGGCGATGGTCGGTGGAAGCGGCGGCGGCGTAGAACAGCCGTTCGCCTACCTGCCGCTCAATGGCTTCGCAGGTTTCGTGCACCTCATCCAAAATAGCCCGGTTTTGCAGAATCAGGGGGTTGATGCTGGTGAAAGGACGCTTGGTGATAAAGAACATCACTACGTTGCCTTCCAAGCCGCTCTGCTGGAGCCGGTAGTTCAACCGAGCCAGGGCTTCCAGAGTCAGGTCGAAACCTTTATTGTGGTACTCGTAGCGGCCGCTCGTAAACAAGTACACCGTTTTGTCGAGGTCGAACGAGTAGCTCTGGAAGAAGTGGGCCATCACGAATTCGTGAATCTTGGCCTTGTACTGCTGGTGCAGGTTCTGGAACTCGTGCCCGGCCACAAACCGCTCGATGTTCAGCCCGTTTGGCAGCACGGCATCCGGAATTCTATCCAGCAAGTAAATACACTCGCGCACCGTTAGCTCGCTCACGGTAGTAAACACGTGGGCACCGTGTGCCGCGGCCCGCTCCATCGTTACGGCCGTCTCGATGTTGAAGTGCCGGGCTTCGGGCAGCCAGTCCACTTGCATGAGGTGGTCGTAGAAATTCGGGTCGTTCATGGCCAGGTAGCGGCCAAGCAGGGTGGCGTGCGTGGTAAACACAATGTGCACCGGCGTCTGGTCGCGGCGCAGGCCCGGAATGGCTACGCCCGTCATCCACTCGTGGAAGTGCGCTATTACGCGCTGAGGCGGTACCACTTCCGAGGCCAATACTTGCAGGAATATCTTGGCCAGGTAGCCAAACGCCTCCACTTGGTGCAGCAGGTCATCGTTGTCGGGCGTTGGGATGCGGTGGTGGTCCCAGAGCTCGTACTTGATTTGGCCGAGCTGCGGATACGCCTGATACGGGTTGATGAGCACGGTGCGCGGCCGGCCGGTCACAAGCCATACCCCCAGGCACACATCGTACCCGAGCTGGCGCATGCGGCGCACGGCTATGGCAAATGGGTCGGAGAGGGTACTGAGCTGGTAGTCATCATAAGCCTCGAATTCGCCTTGAGCCTGTTGCGAGAAGTAGGGACCGAGCAGGCAATACCGGTCGTCCCAGCCCTGCATAGTAGCTGGAACCTTGCTGCGAATAACCGTGTAAATGCCACCAACCTGATTGCAGACTTCCCACGCTACTTCTACCAGTAGGGCGTCGGGGGCAATAGGGGTGGGAGCGGAGGAAGGGACTTGCATACGTGGACACTTGAGTGGAAGGCGGCAAGATAGGTTTCTTGCGCAGTTTAGCTAGTGTTGCTCTATTGTGTACAGGATATAAAAAGCAGGGTTTCGCCGAGACTCCAAGAAAACTCCTGAAATCCAGCAAAACCCTGCACAAAAGGCTGCGCTATCCGGTGGAGAACCCTAACTCGGTTCCTGCGAGATAATCAAGACCGAATACGGGGCCAGCCCAAACGTGCCGTGAAACGGCTGGTCGTCGTACACGCCTTCCTCGGCATGCGTGTCCATGCTCTCGAAGTTGCCGAACTCCTCGTCGTATCCTTCCCAGTCGGAATTGAAGCGCACGCGCCAGTTGCCCCCGCGAGGTAGGCCAATGGTATAGGCCTCGTGGCCCTGGTTGGCGAAGTTCGCCAGCACCACGGTGGTATCGCCGGGGCCAGATTGGTCGCGCCGAATGAAAGCCAGCGTCTTTACTTCGTTGTTGATGTGGTGCACCTCGGTGTGCTGGCCCAATAGGCCGCGCGTGTGCCCCGCGAGGTTGCGGCGCAGTGCAATCAGGTCGCGGTACAGGTGTACGAGGCCTGCGTGCTGCTCGGCGTGCTCCCATTGCAGGGGCAAGTCGTCGGAGAAGTAGCCATCGGCTAGCATTTCCTGGCCCTGAAACATCATAGGGATGCCCGGCGCGGTGAATACCAGCGCGGCACCCAGCGTCGCGCGCTTCTTCGGAAACCACCCGTGCGCATCGCCCGGCATAATTTCCTCGGTCACGCGGCTCTTGCCATTCGCTACCTCGTCATGGCTTTCCGTATAAATGACGCGCTGGAAAGCGTCGCCGTTGTAGATGCCTGTTAGCGTTTCAGCCACCCGGTGCAGGTCCCGGTCGTCGTCGTTGGGAGCTACCAGCGCATCCCGCACGATGTTGACAAAGGCTGCATCCCACTGGCTGGAAAAGCCCTGGCCGCCCTCTTCGGTGTGGCGCGTGATGTATTCGTTGCCCTGCAGATCTTCGCCAATCATGATTTTCCAAGGCATCTTGCTTTGGATTTCCTCGTTCACCCACTTCATCAGGCTCCAGCCGTCGGGTAGGTCACGAGAAGGGTCGGAGGAGCCATCCACGTTGCGAATGTGAGAAATGGAGTCGCAGCGCAGACCATCCACCCGGTAGTCTTCCAACCACATGAGGGCGTTGTCGCGGATGTAGGCCCGCACGGCGTCGCGGCCGTAGTCGGGGCGGTTGTGGCCCCAGGGAGTTTCGGCGCGCCAGTCGTTGTAGAAGTAGATGCCGCCCCCGTCGTTTTCCTGCCAGCCATCAAACTGCCAGAGGTCTAGGTCGCCGGGGCCGAAGTGGTTGTACACTACGTCCAGAATAACGGCAATGCCGTGGCGGTGGGCTTCTTTCACCAGCTGCTTGAAAGCCTGCGGTCCGCCGTAGTCGGTTTCAAGAGCAAAAGGGTGCGACGGATTGTAGCCCCAAGAACGGCCACCCGGAAACTCGGTGGGCGGCATAATTTCAATAGCATTGATGCCCAAATCACGCAGGTAGCCCAGCTTCTCGACAACATCGAGGAACGTGCCGGGCTGCTCGGGATTAGGCGCATTGAAGGTGCCGACGTGCAGTTCGTAGAGCACTAGCTCGTTCCAAGCGGGCATCTGGAACTGGTCGTCTTCCCAGTCGAAACTATGGTCGGGTACCACGGAATTGCCGGCCGAGTGCGTTACCTGGCGGGCGTAGGGGTCGTTGCGTTTTAGCTCGCCGGTGGGCGTATCGAGCCAGAATTTGTACTCGGTGCCCACGCCCACATCGAGCAGGTCAGCGGCCCAGTAGCCGTCGGTTTCGTGGGTGAGCGGGTGTGCAGTGGGGTCCCAGTCGTTGAAGGGGCCTACCACCGACACGGCCGTAGCAGCGGGTGCCCAGACCCGGAAAGTAGTGCCGTTGGTGTGTGGCAAAGCACCCATGCCGGTTTGCAGCACGGGGGTAGAGGAAGGAGCAGTTTCAAGCATGGAAGTAGAAGAAAATCAACACTGAAGGTCGACAGTTGACCTCTATTACTGCTAAGGTTAAGTTTTTGTTGGGTTTGGAACTATAATATGCTGATGCTGGACTATTTATAGCCCAAGTGAGGATAGGCTGTTGCCAGACGCACCACGTGGCACAGTGAGGTTGCCAATAAAATGCTAGTTGCAACTGGAGCTTTAGAAGTGGCTGTTTATGAACACGCCATTTGCTTCGCTTTTAGGTAGCAAACCTGTATTGCAGAAGCAAAAAAATATGCTGTGTTTCCAATATGAATAATCTGTCTGCTGCCGGCCCGATCATCTTGTATCATAAGCACCGCGCCCGGGTGGAGCGCGCAAAAGGGTTAAGCCACTTAATGCCAGCCGTAGTGCTGCTGAGCGGCTTGTTCGGCGTGATCAGCGGACAGGAGCCTTTCACGGTGCTAGCGGGACTGTAAATCCTGGTGGGGGCCTCCTACGTGCTGCTTTTGGTACGGGAGCTGCGTCACTTGCGCCACCACCCCGACCACCACGAGCCAATAGGATGGCTTGAACTAGCGGCAGCGGGCATTTTCGCCATTGAAGGCTACCACATCTGGCACCGTCACCACGAGAAGGAGTTGCTGACTGGCGCGCACAAGTTTCATGTGCTACCGTGGCTGTACGCAGCGCTGGCGGTGTGGTATGCAGTCATGGCTTTCGGCATTGGACGAATCTATGAGCGCTGCCATTTGCACCTGCATGCCGACGGGTTCAGTGGCCGTCTACGCTCGTTTGGGCAACGTTTTTCTTACAAGTGGCCGGAGGTGGACCACCTGGAGCCAAGCGGACCTGCCGATGTGCTAGTGCACCACCGCAACGGCCAACAGCAGCGCCTCTCCTTCGCAAACGTACAGAACGGCCCGGCCATGCGCGACCAGTTGCTGGCGCACAGCAACATGAATTCACCCACGATGAGCTGAAACAGAACGTGGCCGGCCACCCACCTGTGCATCAGCCGCTCGAATGACCAACCCCATGTGGGTGGAGCAGGCGCATTTGCTGTTGGCGCTACTACTCGGTGGTGCCAACAGCATAGCACACTACCCAGATACCCGCGTTGCTCGTTGCGGAACGGATTTCCTGTGGTTTCCGCGCTACTGCCGGGGGCGGGCAACGCCCAAGCGTGCTTCTGCGTTGGGACGGAAAGTTTCTGCTACTCATGCTTCTTCTGTTCCGCTTGTTGCTGGTGTTACTGCTGGCTCTGCCCGCTGCGCCGGCTTCGGCCTATTCGGTGCTTACCCACCAAGCCGTTATTGATTCCACCTGGGACAAGTGCTTGGTGCCCCTGCTGCGCCAGCGCTACCCCGCTACCGCCGATTCCGCGCTGCTTCTTGAAGCGAAAAGCTATGCCTATGGTGGGGCCATTTTGCAGGACATGGGCTACTATCCGCTGGGCGCCGAGTTCTTCACCAATCTCACGCACTACGTCCGGGCCGGCGACTTTGTGCGTAGCCTGTTGCGGCAAGCCCGCACCTCCAACGAATATGCCTTTGCGTTGGGCGCCCTCTCGCACTACGTAGCCGACAACGTGGGGCACCCCGAGGGCACCAACCAGATTATGCCCACCGTGTACGCCGACTTACGCACCACGTATGGCCCAATCGTGACCTATGAAAACGCGCCTATCCGGCACACCGAACTGGAGTTTTCGTTTGATGTGGTGCAGGTGGCTGCTGGCCGCTACCGCACCCAAGACTACCATAAGTTCATTGGGTTTCGGGTGAGCAAGCCGGTGCTGGAACGGGCGTTTCAGGAAACGTATGGGCTGGAACTAGGGCAGGTGTTTCTGAACGTGGATGTGAGCGTGGCCTCATTTCGGTTTGCTGTGAATCAATTGCTGCCCGCGGCTGCGCGGGCCGCCTGGTACAGCCAGCACAAGGAAATTCGGCGGGTGAGCCCCCGGGCCCGGCGCCGCGAGTATCTATACAAAACCAACCGCCGCCGATTTGAGCGGGAGTTTGGCACCGACTATGAGAAGCCCGGCTTTGGAGCCCGAATGGTGGCGCGCGTTATCAACCTGCTGCCTAAGTTCGGGCCACTAAAAACCTACGCATTTGAGTTGCCCAGCGCGGAAGGGGAGAAGCAGTTTCGCCGGAGCTACCGGGCTGTGCTGGGGCAGTTCTGCGCCCTCACCGCGCAGCAGCCCACCGACACGACCGCGTTCAGCCCCCACCTGCTCAACACCAACCTTGATACTGGCCAGCCCACCCGCGCCACTGCTTACCAACTGGCCGACGAGTCGTACGGAGAATTGCTACGGGAATTATACAAGCACAACTTCGAGCACCTCACGCCCAGCCTGCGCGAAGAACTCCTAACGTACTTCGCCAACGGTGTGCCCACGCCTGCCCAACAAACCGACCGCAAAGCCGAAGACGACAATGAGGCGGACGACCTACGCGAAGATGCAAAAGAGCGTGAGCAAACCACCGAGGCTCTAGCCGCCCTCCGGAAGCTGGTGCCGTAGCTGGAAAGTAGGCCCCGGCGGCTAGTTGTCTGTTCCGAAGGCCACGGGTTTTCCTTTAATGCATATGCTAGATGCCCCTCCATCGTCTATACGCTCCGGAAGGAGGGGGACCATGGAGGGGCATTGGCGATTTTTCGAGCGAGTACCTATTCTTTACTACTTGCTCACCTAGGCTAGTCTGGCACCATAGCAAGCTCGGGTGTCACTTGTTGCGACGTCTGCTGCTTGCTAGAGGCTTTCGTGACGGCCGGGCTCCATTTGGTGTTGTTGCAGCGTGGACACTGCGTGGTTGGCATGTGAGAGGAAGAAGCGAGGTTGCCACAGCAGGTACAAGCAAACATGTCGGGTACGCGCTGCTGCTGCTGCTGGATGTAGTCTTGGTCCCAGTCAGGGGCGAGGGTGAGGCCGGGTTGGGGCTCGTCTTGCTCGATGACCGTGAACGACCCGTTGGCCTCCATGTACAGCCGCTTCACCTGCCCTAGGCTGTCGAGCTTGGAGCCGCGCAGCTTGGCAAATACCCGTTCCTGCGACAGTAGACATTCTTTCATAGCGTCAAGCTGCAAACAACCATCTTCCACTAGAATACTTAAATCATCCTGCGCAATGTGCTCGAATTTGCTGCTGCTAAATGTAGCACGCGCCAACAAGCGCTGCCCAAGCACAATGATGACTGATGCCACCAAGGGGGCAACTATTCCGCGGTCGGGGGCCAGAATTGGTACGCCGCCAGCTGCCGCCAACGATACCAATCCCGTCATTTCGGTGCGGTTGAGCTGGCTGCCCATCCGCTTACCCATCAGGCGCATAGAAATCAGCAGGATAGCATAAATAATAGTGATTCGGAGGACGGCCTCTAGTAGAAAGCTCCAGGGCACATCGCCCAGTCCCATTCGCAATAAGTCAAAAGGCTTGAATTCTGGCATACGGTTGATGATGAAATAGTAAGCTGATGAATGAAGAAATGATGGGTGGGAGAGGCCACCATGCAGCCAGCGAGTTGAACTAGGTGCACACAGGCTTGCTCAGCTACAGCAGGAACTGCTGGCTTTGTTGCTGCGCACAAAGGCGCACGGATTCCACACGTGGTTGGTGGTAGAGGCTAGCCGTACGGCTGGACTTGCCCTATTGCACGGCGCTGGTCCACTGGTCGTGGCCACAGTTGGGGCACTGCTTGCCGGAATGAATCTGCGCCTTGTCGGGCTGGCCACAATAGACGCACACTTTCTGGTGGTCAACTGGCTTAAGGGTCTGGTTCATCCTGACGTCCTTGGCCGGCAACACGCTCAGCCCAGCCGTTGGGGCGTCGTTCTTGAACACGCTAAACGACCCGTTGCCTTCCAGATACAGCCGCTTCACCTCACCGAGCTGTTTGATGTCACGGTCGCGCAGTTGAGCAAACACTTCATTGGGCGAAATAGAGTCATCCCGCATGTGGTTGATTTGCATCACTCCATCCTTCACCAGCAGCGTGACGTCGCCTTGTACTGCCAGCTCCACCTTGCGGTTTTTGAGCGACAGCCAACTGATGCCTCGCTGGTAAATCAATACGCAAATCAAGAGCAGCGTTCCGGGCAGCAGGCCCCTGGTAGGAATCTGCATAGGAACAGCCACAATACCCCCGAGCATGATCATGACGCCTAGCTCGGTAATAGTGAGCTGGGCACTCATGCGTTTGCCGAGAAGACGCATGATCACCAAGAAAACCAGATAAATCAGAATGGTGCGCACTATTACTTCCCACGTGAAGACACCTGGGGTGTCACCGAATAAGATCCGGTTCCAATCACCCAGATGAATATCTTCCTTTTTCATATAACTCGCTGTAGCACATTGAAATCTATATGGCTAAACGAAGGCCTTTGGACAGGCGTTGCCGGGATAATGACTTAATGTTGTCCGTATAAACCCTGATTTGTACTCGAGCTGTGCGTGCAAAAGGAAGTTGGTAAAACCCTGTGACGTGAGTTTTTGATAGGTTTCGCAACTTGCAGCTGCTGCCTGCGGTTCTTATATCCCACCTACCAGATTGTACCCGTGCCTCGCCCGAAACCTGTCACCTACGGCCTTTATTCCTGGACGCCCGACTATGGCTTCCGCTACATCCATCCGGCCAACCGCCGCACGTTCGAGTGGCTGGAACCGGTGGGTAAATTGTTCGAGAAAATAGAAGAAACAGAAGACTGGATTCTGCTGCGCTACGACGAGCAGCAGTTCAAAGTCAGCAGTGAACTGTTCAAGGAACTGTACAGCAAGCCGCCCTTCAGCTTCGGCGACTTAGTGCAAGAAGTAAATCCTGCACCCGGCCAGCCCGCGCACGAAGGCCTGATATCCGATGTGTACTGGGATGATGCTACCCACACCGCTCGTTTCCAAATAGTGGAGCGTAAGCGCAAGGTGAAACGCATCTTCGATGCTGATGAGCTGCGTTTGAAATAGTGAAGTGGTGAGTTTGATGTTCTGCTGGCGCACTCTGCGCAAGTGGCGCTGTTTGAACTATCAAACTCACTATCTCACCACTTCACAGCCCCACTGCAATACCCGTTACCAGGGCTACTACGGCCAGCACTACGAGCCCTAGGTACAGCGGCAGTACAAACTTCCACCACTCATCAAACCGGACGCCACAAACGGCTACAATGGCCATGAGGGCGCCGTTGGTGGGTGTAATCAACTCACAGAGGCCTGCGCCATACTGATACGCCAGCACCGTAACCTGGCGCGAAAGACCAATGAGGTCGGAGAGGGGCACTAGCAGCGGCATGGTGAGCACCGCCTGCCCGCTTACCGACGGCACCGGCAAGTGCAAAGCGGTGTGTAGTGCCAGCATACCCAAGGCCGAAAGCGTAACCGGCAGCCCCACCAAGGGAGCCGACAAACTGTTGACGATGGTATCGACAATCTGACCTTGCTCTAAGACCAGGAAAATAGCGCGGGCAAACCCAATAAGCAGCGCCGACAATGCCATGTCGCGGCAGCCACTCACGAAACTGTCGGCGGTGCCTTGGAGCCCGAGGCCCCCAAGCAGGCCGGCGGCTACGCCCAACGAGAAAAACAGCGCCGACATCTGCTCGAAGTCCCAGCCTAGTTTCAGCACACCGTACGCGAAGAAGGCAAACGTGAGCAGCAGCAAGGTCAAAACCAGCCCGTGTTGGCCGGGCCGGCTGGCGGCGGGTGCGGCCTCGTCGGCTTCTGGTGCCATGCGGTGGCGTAAGGCGTACCGAACAGTGCCGGCAATCCAGAATGCAACCGCCAGCACCAGAAAGGCCACGCGGAACCCGCTGCCCGAGAGCAGCGGCAACTGCGCCAGTTTCTGCGCAATACCCACCTGAAACGGGTTGAGCGGACTGAATGCCGCCCCCACGGCGGCTGAGCCCAAGCTTACCGCCGCCGCAGTAATGGCAGGATACCCAATGCGGCGCATAAGCACCAGCAGCACCGGAATGAGCGGAATGATTTCCTCTTGCATATTCTCTAGCGCGCCCATCGTGGCGAAGAGCACGGAAATAATAGGAATCACCACTGCCTCGCGCCCCCTAAACCGCGCCAGCAGCCAGTCGACGCCGTGGCGGAGGGCGCCGGTATGGTCGACTACGGTGAAAGCCCCACCGGCAATAAAAACCAGAAAAATGACCGAAGCAGCGTCAGCGAGTCCTTTCGGGATGTCCACCAAGGCCTGCAGCGGGCTGACTGGCGAAGCCGGCACGCGGTGGTAGGAGCCGGCTATTACTACGTTGCGGCCGGTAGCGGCATCGGGGCGGCGTTCAAATATGCCAGTCGGTAATAGGTAGCTAAGCACACAAGCCAGCAGGATAAAGCCCACCAATAAAACCAGCGGGTGCGGAAAGCGAATCGTCTTCATGAATGACGTAGTGACTTGGGAGATTGGCGCGTTGTGCATTCTAGGGGCGCAATATGCGCAAGTAGGACCGGCAGAACGGCTAATTCCCTAATTCGTTGAGCCAGTACATTCCCTCCTGCGTATCTTCGGGTTTCAGTTAGCGCCTCATGAACCTGCTTGTCTTCAAAAAGCTCCCGATGGGTCAGCAGGCCGACGTCTTGCGTCGGCATGGCCATTTTCTGGCCGAGCGGCGCGAAGACAGCTTCAGTTTGCGCCTGTATGCGCTCGGCGATTTTTACGCGGAAGAGTGGCGCGTGCACGATGAAGACCACATTCTCTTCATTCATCTTTTCCAGAATTCCGGTGGCCTGAACGAGTACTTAGCGAAAATCCGGCTGCCAGAGGTGTGAATGGCTTAAGATAGGAGTGACTAAGTAGCTGGCGCTTCTCAATTACTATTACTCGGCTCTTCTATGACATCTATATTCTCTAGGTTTGCAAACCTGCGACGTTCAGTGAAGCCAATTGCTTCCCCAGCAGTTTCCTCTCAAGACACAGAGGTCACAGCTGCTGAGCAGGCCAAATTTCTAGAGTGTATAAAAGCAGAGATTCAAGCACAGCATTCGCAACTTCAGATAGAAGAAAAAGGAGATGTACTGCATATTCTGCCTGTTCAACTACAAATAAGAGCGCAAATAACCAGCCGTACAGTTCATGCCGATGCTGTGGTAGAATGCCAAGTAGTGCGGTTGTACCAAGACCAACTAATTCCAGACTATGTGGAAGACGTGTTGGCCGGTATTGGTGAAAACAGTGTGGATGCCGCTCATAAAGGAGCTTTAGTATTTACAACAGGAGTCTTTACCACAATACTTGACTCTCTTGAAAGGCGCCATCAATCTGAATATGACTTCTACACGGTTGAAGCTGATCAGCAAATTCAATGGCATCAAATTTTTGGGCCTGTGATGGTGCAAGGATTCTGGCGTACCCATATAGAAGAAATTAAAGAAGAGCACTTAACTGCTTTGCTACGGCCTCTGCTCCACGATAAGCTGCCAAACCAACTGCTCAGCTGGATGAAGATGTATGTAGCTCGGCTACCGAGTGGAGAATTAATAGTTGAGTGCTTGCTAAATAATCAACATTGGCCAGAGGCAGTCGCCCTGCTGCGATGCGAAGCCGAAATGTGGCCAGCGGTAGATGAGTTTATGGCACAACGTCAGTTCGTCGCGTTTCGTCGGTGCATGTAAAAGCAGGGTCTGTTATATTCCTGAATACATATATTGACGGTATGAAACCGTCTCGCCTTCTACCACTGCTGCTGGCGCTGCTCAAATTCGGGTCGGGCTACGTATTGGCCAGCCGTGCCTACGAGCTGCACCGCGACGAATACCTCTACCTCAACTACGGTCGTCATCTGGCCTGGGGTTATTTGGAAGTACCACCGCTTACGGCGTTGCAAAGCTGGGTTACGTTGGCCTTGGGTGGTGGCTGGGGGTGGGTGAAGTTCTGGCCGTTTCTGTGGGGCAGTATCACGGTATATCTGGTGGCGCGGCTGGTGCAGCACGTGGGCGGGGGCTGGTTTGCGGTAGCATTGGCGGGCATCGGCTACCTAGTGGCCGCTTATGCGCGGCTCAACTTCCTGTTTCAGCCCAATTCGTTTGAGGTGCTGGCTTTCATGGCCGCTGCGTATGCCTTGGTACGCCACGCGCAAACCAGCCGCTCCCGCTACCTCTATTTGCTAGGCGCGACGCTCGGGCTGAGTATGCTCAACAAGTACACCACCGCATTTTATGTAGGCGCACTGCTGATCAGCTTACTGCTAACCCCGCAACGAAAACTGCTTTGGAACCGCCATTTGTGGGGCGCGGCCGCTCTGGCCTTGCTGCTGTGGCTTCCCAACCTGGTGTGGCAGCTCGTTCACGGCATCCCGTTCCGCCACCACATGGAGCTGCTCCACGACACGCAGCTCGTGCATATGTCGGCCGCCGACTTTTGGAAAGAGCAGTTGCTGCTGTGCTTTCCCGTGGTATGGGTTTGGGTGCCGGGGCTGCTGGCGTTGTTGCTGTACCGGCCGTTTCAACCCTACCGCGCCGTGGGGGTACTATACGTGGCTGGCCTGCTGATTCTGACCCTGATGCACGGCAAGGGCTACTACGCCCTAGGGTATTATCCGGTGCTGCTGTCGTTTGGGGCGGTGTGGCTGGAGCGGCAAGTAGCCTCGTTCCAATTTGGGGCGGTGGCCCGGCCGGTGCTGCTGGTAGTTCCAGTGGTGCCTCTAATTTGGTTTCTGCCGTTCGTTTTCACGCTGTACTCGCCGGCGCACATGCAGCGGATAGGTCCGCGCTACGAAAGCCTGGGGCTCCTGCGTTGGGAAGATGGCCAAAATCACCCCTTACCCCAAGACTACGCCGACATGGTGGGCTGGCAGGAACTGGCCGACAAAACCTGGCAGGCCTACCAAACACTCCCGGCTGCCACCCGCGCCAACACCCTCATCAAGTGCGACAACTACGGCCAGGCTGGCGCCATCAACTACTACAACCGCCACCGCGCCCTCCCCGCGGCCAACAGTTTCAATGGCAGCTACTTGTTTTGGTTTCCGCCCCGGCCAACCCACCCGTTTCGCTATATGCTGCTCATTGGCGAGGGAGAGCCAGCCAAGCTGGTGCCGCACTTCAACAGCTTCCGCAAGGTGGGTGAAATCACCAACCCTTATGCCCGCGAAAGCGGCACGACCATCTACCTCGGCACCGACCCGGATTCCGCTATTATGAACCTGGCCTACCGGGAACACCAAGCAGAAGTAGCCGCTTGGGAAGGCCGACAGCTCCCCCGCCGCTAGGCGCTGGCACTAATACGCTCCTTCCGCCGTTCTTCTGCTTCCGTCCGTTTAGCCTGCAACAACCGGCTGAATTCTGTGACCTTCCCCAGCCCGATAACTTTGCCGGGGGCGCCCCGTACGTCAAACCATCTTGTCGGAGTACTGTGCTTTCGGCTGAATTTTCGTTGTTGTAATTGAACAGTGCTCAAGCAAGTAATATGTGGATAGTTTTTTCATTGCTGGCGGCCTTATCAGCCGCTGTGGTCGTCACGCTTTCTAAGGCGGGCATCAAAACCGTGGACTCCAGCTTGGCTTTCGCCATTCAATCGATACTGATTGTGCTAGTGGCCTGGAGCGTGGTGGCCTGGCAAGGCAACCTGCCCGATGTGGCCGCTATTGACCGCCGTAGCTGGGTGTTTCTGATTGCGGCGGGCGTTATCACCTGCGTTTCCTCGTTGCTCTCGTTTCGGGCCCTCTCGCTCGGCAATGCCTCCCGCGTATCGCCGCTCGATAAGGTGTCATTGGTGTTTGCTATTATGCTGGCCGCTGTTTTTCTGAAAGAAAAAATCAGCTGGCAAGTGATGCTCGGCGCGGGCCTAATGGTGGTAGGAGCCGTCGTTATTGCCATGGCGAAGCCAGCCGGCGAGTGAAGCAATTCAACGTGCCACTAGGGGCGTTTTGGGTGGCCGCGAAGCAAGGAAAAGCTGTGTATAAGCAATGAAGTGAAAAGAGGCGCGAATAGAATAGGGCATCTATTAAATTAACTAGATATTCGCGGTTGATATAGGCAAGAACTGAACACTGGTGCCAGCTTTCAGTTTCTTGTTCTGTGCTCTCCTCCGCCCTACATGCTCGCTTGCTTTCGTTGGTTTCTATTGTTTTTGTTCGCAGGCCTTCTCCTACTGGTGGGTGCAGGAACTGTTCGGGCGCAAAGCCTAGCCCTCAACGAGCTGCGTGCGCAGGCGCGGCAAGAGCAAATTGACAGCAGCCGCGTACTGCTGCTTTGCAAGATCAGCGACCAGTACTGGGCCCTAAGCACCGATTCGGCGGCGGCCTATGCCGAACGAGCTTTGGCCTTAGCGCAGCGCATCAAGTACCGGCACGGCGAAGGCGAGGCCCTGAACCGCTTGGGGGCGGCGTTGCGCGAAAGCAATCTGGCTCGTGCGCTAGAACTGTTCCAGTTGTCGTTGCGGCTGGCCGAATCCATCCACGACCGGCCGCTGCAAGCACAAAACCTGCGCAGCATTGGCATCATTTACGTGTATCTGCGCGACCGGAAACAGGGCCTGTCGTACTACTTTCAGGCGTTGCGCATCGGGCAAGCCCTGCACGACGAGCAGCGCATTGTACTCGAGCTAAGTAATATTGGGCTGGCCTACGACGTGTTCAACCAGCTGGATTCGGCGCAGTACTTTCAGCAACAGGCTTTCCAACTGGCGCAGCGTCTGCACGCGCCCACCAATTATATTCTGTACGGCCTTGGCAACGTGGCGCGCAAGCAAGGTGATATCACGCAGGCTCGCACGTACTATCGCCGCAGCATCAGGGAGTCGGCTGCTTTGCGGCATTTGCGCAGTAGCAATTTTGCCTACGTGGGGCTGGCTACGTTGTATCAGAACATCGGAAAATCAGACTCCAGTATCTATTATGCCGGGCTTGGCTGCCAGGCGGCGCAGGCTAACGGCTTTTTGCGGGGCGTGCTTAATGCCAGCACGCTACTCACGCAGGAGTTCAAAGCAAGTGGTTCCGCCGACAGCGCCCTCAAGTACCAGAGCCTGATGCTGACCATGAAGGACACGCTGTTTGGGCAGGAAAAAGTGATGCGCCTGCAAAACATCAACTACCAAGAGCGCCAACACAAAGCACAAGTAGGCGCCGAAAGATCCCGCATGCAAGCGCGCTATCGGACTTATGGGATGCTGGCGGGCCTGGTGGGGCTACTGCTTATTATTGGCCTGCTGATACGCAATTACCGGCAGCAGCAGCAAGCCAATGCCACGCTCCAGGCTTCCCTAGCCGACCTGAAGGCAGCGCAGTTTCAGTTGGTGCAGCGCGAGAAAATGGCGTTTCTAGGAGAGCTGACGGCTGGTGTGGCCCACGAACTACAAAACCCGCTCGGCTTCGTGAAGCAGTTTGCGGCGGTCAGTACCGAGCTTATTGACGAGATAAACGGTGCGCAACAGCTGGCGCGGGATGGAAAGCTGGAACGGGAAATCTTGGACGGCCTCAAGCAGAATATGCTGAGCATCAGCCAGCACGGCCAGCGTGCTACCGCCATCATCAAAGGCATGTTGGAGCACGCCCGCACGGGTAGTGGGCAGCGCGAACCAACCAGCCTCAACCATCTGGCCGAAGAAAGCTGGCAGATGGCCTACCAAAGCGTGCAGCACGAGCATCCTGCTTTTACGGCCACCCTCACCACCCACTTCGACCCAGACCTGCCTCTCATACACGTCATTGCGCAAGACCTGAGCCGGGTGCTGCTGAACCTGTGCACCAATGCCCTTTATGCCGTACGGCAGCGCCAGCTCACAACCGGGGCAGCCTACCAGCCCGAAGTGCGCATAAGCACCCGCTTGCTATCCGGCAGCGTTGAACTCACGGTCAGCGACAACGGGGTCGGCATTCCGGAAGACGTGAAGGCAAAGATTTTCCATCCCTTCTTCACCACCAAGCCAGTTGGCGAAGGCACGGGCCTCGGCCTTTCGCTCAGCCACGATATTGTGAGTACAGGCCACGGCGGCACCCTCACCGTAGCATCGAAAGAAGGAGAGGGGACGACGTTCATTATTACGCTGCCGCCCAGTGCTATAACAGGATAAAACCTACTACAGTATCGGGTGCAACAAGGGATGGAAACAGGAAGACACTAACGCCGAAACCGGCAAGGCAAATGGCACCAGACCTTATAGCCGACAGAAGGAAGCGTTGATCTGAATGAAAACGCCCGGCAGATACCGGGCCTTTTTGCGTTTTAGGGGCGAATCATGTGAATGTGCGGAATGCCGTCTTCCAGGTAGCCGTCGCCGAGTTCTTGAAACCCGAAGCTCTCGTAGAACTTCTTCAGGTAAAGCTGCGCGCCAATCTGGATGGGCTGCTCACCAAACAGCTCCGCTACTGCTGCAATAGACTCGCGCAGCAGGTGCTGACCTAGGCCGTAGCGCCGGAACTTGGGGCTTACCACCACCCGGCCAATGCTGGCTTCAGGATAGCAGATGTCGGCATCGAAGAGGCGGGAGTATGCGGCTAACTCGCCGGCTTCGGTGTAGCCTAGCACGTGGTAAGCTGCTTGGTCCTGGCCGTCGATGTCTTGGAAGGCGCAGGTTTGCTCTACTACAAATACTTCGGAGCGCAGCTGGAGCAGGGCGTAGAGTTCAGAGAGCGTAAGAGCCTCGAAGGGCTTGGTGGTCCAAGTTAGGGTCATGGGCGGGGCGCGGCTAAAAGCAAGTAAGACCAGCAAAGATGGCAGTCCTTGGGTATGCCAAGCAACTGCCGGCAGTGTGCAAGGGAAACTGGGCGCGTGCGTTGGTGCTTGAGTGGCAACACCCATTCTTCGAAAGTAGGCATCATCACCCAATGGGCGCACAAACAGCACAGTGGGCACCACACGAGACCCGTAACTCTAACAGCAGAAGGCCACATGCCTACGCATTTGCAAACTCAACCACAGCGCTTGCCGCCGGTGCTGCGTATAGCTTTCTGCTAACAACCTGGCCTTAGCGGGCCGCAACTACGCACTACATGGACTTTATCCGCTTGGGAGCCACTGGCCTCAAAGTCTCGAAAATATGCTTGGGCTGCATGACCTACGGCACGCCCACCGACCGGTGGCCCTGGGCCCTCAACGAAGAGCAAAGCCGCCCCTTCATCCAACAAGCCCTTGAACTCGGCATCAACTTCTTCGACACCGCCGATGTGTACTCCAACGGCGCCAGCGAGGAAGTGGTGGGTCGGGCGCTACGCGACTTTGCCAAGCGCGACGAAATTGTGCTGGCCACCAAAGTCTACAACCCGATGGGGCCTGGCCCCAACCAAGGGGGCCTCTCGCGCAAGCACATCATGAGCGCCATTGACGCCAGTTTGCAGCGCCTCGGCACCGATTACGTGGACCTCTACCAGATTCACCGCTGGGACTACAATACGCCCATCGAGGAAACGCTGGAAGCCCTGCACGACGTGGTGAAGGCTGGCAAGGCGCGCTATATCGGCGCTTCCTCGATGTTCGCCTGGCAGTTCGCGCAAGCCCTGTACCTGGCCGACAAGCACAACTGGACGCGCTTTGTGAGCATGCAGCCGCACTACAACCTGGTGTATCGGGAAGAGGAGCGCGAAATGTTGCCCCTGTGTGAAGACCAAAAAATTGGGGTGATTCCTTGGTCGCCGCTGGCGCGGGGGCTGCTCACAGGCGGGCGTAGCAAAGAGCGCAACGAAACGGAACGCGCCAAAACCGACGCGTTCGGCAAAAGCCTGTACGGCCGTGACGACGACTTTGCGGTGGCTGACCGCGTGACGGAAATAGCGCAGGAGCGCGGCCTGCCCAATGCGCAAGTGGCGCTGGCTTGGATGCTCGCGAAGCCCGTGGTGACGGCGCCCATTGTGGGGGCCAGCAAGCCTGGCCACTTAGAAGACGCCGTGGCCGCCACCAAAGTGAAGCTGTCAGGCCAAGAAATCAAGCGCTTAGAGGAGCTATATCAGCCGCATCCGGTGTTGGGTTTCTCGTAAGGGGCGTGTTGCTGCTTCGGCAACATACCATCAAGCGGGTGCTACGCGGCGCCTGCCTTCCTGTTCACTTCAGCTACTGCTCACTATGAAAACGTACTTTTTGCTTTTTCTGCTGGCCTTGGCGGCTGCCTGTACCCCGGTCAGGGTGGAGTCCACCACTCAATCACCGGGCGTGAATTTCTCGGCTTACAAAACCTACAACTTCATGGACGTGACGGCCCGCAACGAAGCGGCCTTTCAAGGGTCGGGGGCCGGCATCGAAGAGCTGAAAAGCGCCGTGGCCCGGGAACTGGAGCGCCGCGGCTACCAGCGCGCCGACACGCCCGACTTGTGGGTCAACATTGGTGTTGTAACCCAGGAAAAAGTGCAAACCCGTGAAACCACCATCTACGAAGCGCCGCGCTACATCGGGCAGCGCCGCTACCGCTGGCAAAGCGAGCAGGTGCCCGTACGTAGCTATGCGGAAGGTACCGCCACGGTGGATGTGGTGGATGCAGCTCGCAACGAGCAAATCTGGCAAGGAGTAGCGGCCAGCACGCTTTCCAAGGACCCCGACAAACTTGCCGCCCGCATCGACCAAGGCATCACCGAGATGTTCGAGAAGTATCCGGTAGCGCCTCGGCAGTAGGCAGCCAGTAGCGTTTCACCGAGACAACTGCCGGACAGCAAAAGCCCCGACCCTACACGAGTTGGGGCTTTTTGCTGCGCTAGGAAGTGGCGGCGCATAGTGTAGCGTCTGCAGTGCTGGATGGAAAGCCTGCTGCTAAAACGGTGTGCTAGTGAAGGATTGTCTGCTTGAAAAACATGCTTCTGCAAAGAGGAGCGCCAACAGCGCCAATAGGGAGTTGTATACGAGCAGATAGGGGAAGAAACCGAGGAAAGCTTGCGGTTATGCCCCCCATAAAGTGGCGCTCCTACCGCAATCGATTAGATAGTTTATCTTCCGGGAATGGGCTCTTTAGGCGGTATAGCTACTACCGGAGGATACTATATTTGGCGTCAGCGGTGAGTTGGCTTGTACCCTGGTTTTATAGCATATACCGGTTACTAACTGCTCTAATCCACCGAAGAAATGCCTTTCCACAGTTATTTTTCAGCTCCAACTTCAAGCCTGTTGTCGAACTCCATGTCCCATTTCCTGAAGCCCGCCCTTTCTGTTCTGGTTCCACTTGCCCTATGCAGCGCCTGCCAGAGCAACACCCCAGCGGGGGCCGATTCTGAAGCTTCCACCCAAGCCACCACGGTGCCCGCTGATTCCGCTGGCACCGGGAAAAAGTATCTGGCTAAGCCGCTCATCAAAGAAATATATACCGCCGACCCTTCGGCCCACGTGTTCAACGGGAAAATATACATCTACCCCTCGCACGACATCGAGACGGGGATGCCCGAAAACGACAACGGCGACCATTTCGCCATGCGCGACTACCACATTCTGTCCATGGACAGCATTGGCGGCAAGGTAACCGACCACGGGGTGGCGCTGGACACCAAAGACATTCCGTGGGCTGGCCGGCAGCTCTGGGCTCCCGATGCGGCTTTCAAAAACGGCACGTACTACCTGTACTTCCCGCTGAAAGACAAACAAGACATTTTCCGCATTGGGGTAGCCACCAGTAGTTCCCCCACTGGCCCGTTCAAGGCCCAACCTAAGCCCATAGAAGGCAGCCTCAGCATCGACCCGGCGGTGTTCACCGACACCGACGGTAAAACGTATATGTACATGGGCGGCATCTGGGGCGGCCAGTTGCAGCGGTGGCGCACCGGAAAGTATGACGCCAGCAAGCCGAAAGAGCAGGAGCCCGGCCCCACTGAAGTGGCCCTTGGGCCCAAAATGGCGCGCTTAAGCTCCGACATGCTGCGCTTCGATGAGCCCGTGAAGGAAGTGCAGATTGTAGGCCAAGACGGCAAGCCCTTCTTGTCCGGCGACACCAAGCACCGCTTCTTTGAGGGTGGCTGGATGCACAAATACAACAACAAGTACTACTTCTCGTACTCCACCGGCGACACCCATTTGCTGGCGTATGCCACCGGCGACTCGCCCTACGGCCCCTTCACCTACCAGGGCGTGCTCATGAACCCCGTAGAAGGCTGGACCACGCACCACTCCATTGTGGAAGTGGGTGGCAAGTGGTACATCTTCTACCACGACACCGAACTGTCGGGCAAAACCTGGCTCCGCAACGTGAAAGTGACCGAGCTGAAGCGTAAGCCCGACGGTGGCTTCGAGACCATCAATCCGTAAGTACTGCTACCACTAAAACGGTTGTTCCGACCGCGGAGAAAAATCTGGGTGTTTCGTTGCACGACTCTACCTAGATTCTTCCCTGCGGTCGGAATAACCGTTTTTTGGGTGGTTGTATTCTAGCGGCTGCCCACTTTGTCGAGCACGGCCACTACGTCTTTGGTGGAAACTTTCTGGCCGGTTTCCGCGGCCCGGTAGATGGCTTCGATGATCTGCATGTCGCGGAGGCCCATTTCGCCGGGTACGCGGGTAGGCTTGTTGTTGAGGATGCAGTCGGCAAAGTCGTCCATCTGGCGGGCCTGCTGCGGCACGTTTTCGATGTTCATGGGGCCTTGGCTGGTGCGGCCTTGCAGGCCGCCGTAGCCGTAGGCGGGTTGCAGCTCCATCCAACCCTTGGTGGCGTCGGCGCGCAGCAGGCTGTTCATGTTTTCGGCGTAGCTGGTGCGGCAGTCGGCCACGGCTCCGTCGGCAAACTGCATCTGCCAGTTGATGCTTGCCTCCACATCTTTGAATAGCACCGGGTCGGTTTTGGGCCCGAACTTGGCCGTGACGGATACCGGCAGCTCGCCTTTGGTGTAGATAACGCCCTGCACGCAATAAATGCCCATGTCCATGAGGGGGCCGCCCCCGGCCAGCTTCTTGTCTTGGCGCCACGTTTTGCTGCCCGCCCGGAAGCCGTTATCGGCGGTTAGCTTCTTGATGGGGCCATACACTTGCTGCTGACCCAGGCGCATCATTTCCCGGTTGTGCGGCTCGAAGTGCAGGCGGTAGCCGATGCTGAATTTCTTGCCGGACTTTTGCATGGCGGCAATCATGCGGCGGCAGTCGGCGGCGGTGTTGGCCATCGGCTTCTCACAGATAACGTGCTTGCCTGCCCGGGCGGCCCGCTCCACGTACTCGGCGTGTAAGCCTACCGGCAGCACGATGTAGATGATGTCGATGGCCGGGTTATCGGCAATACGGTCGAAGGTTTTGTAGTCGTACACGTTCTGGTCAGGAATCTTGTACTGCTGCTTCCATTGGGTGGCTTTTGATGGGGTGCCCGTCACGATGCCGGCCAGCTTGCAGAGCTTGGTTTGCTGCAAAGCCGGGGCCAACTGCCCGGCGCTGTACCCACCCAAGCCGACCAGCGCCACGCCGAGCTGCTTGCCGGTCTGTAGAGCCTCCAAACTAGCAGGCCCGTAGCTGATTTCCTCTAGCCACGATAGGGGCCCGCCCAGCGCCGAAGTGCCTAACAACGTAGCACCCAGCCCCAACGACAGGGTGCGCATAAACTCGCGGCGGGAAGTGGAAGAAAGATGGTCGAAGGCATTCATAGCTATAGCGGCTTGGTGTACAATAGAGGTACCCCATTCAGCGGTTGATGGTTACGAGAAGGCCCCAACAGGTTGCAGCCTACTGGAGCCTTCATACGGTGGGGCACGCTACTCAAGCGCTACGTTCAACCTTTCTTAAAGCGTGAAATACGTGCTACGAACCGACGTCATGTTTCGCGCGCCAGCTCAATAGCGCGGCTCGGCCGTGTTACTGCTGCCGGAGGCCCGCCAACAGGGCAAGGGCGTTTTGCTGTACCCGGGCTCTTTCCTCCGCGGTCAGGGTGGGTTTGAGCAGCAAATCGAATACCGGGCGTTGTGTTGCTGGCAGTCCGGCCCGCTTCACGCGACGGTCTTTGGGTTTCAATTTCTGCACCATGGCTGTGGCTTCCTGCATGGCCTTCTCTGGGCTCGGTGCCTTGCGGTTTGCCACCGTGGGGGTAGCAGCAGAGCCGCCGCCAACATACGTGTATTCCAGCAGGCAGCCTTTGCAGGCGGTACCCTTGGGCGCGTCTTCGGAAGGGCCCGAGGTAACGGTAGCGCTGTCGGTGGCGAGGTAAAGTTTGGTGCCATCGGGCGAAACAGCTAGGTCGCGGAACCGGACGGGCGCCTTGAAGTACATGATGGTGTCGCTGGCTACGGCGGTGCCGTCGTCACGTAGCTTCAGGCGGACCAGCTTGCCTTGTTTCAGGGTCGGAATCAGCAGGGAGTTGTGCCAGCCCGGAATGGCGGTTGCCGTGTACACGGCCAAACTGCTCGGCGCTTCCGACTTCCAGGTGGGCTCGTCGGGGTCGTGACGGCGGGTGCGGGTGAGTACGGTGGTCAGAAAGTCGTGGCTAAGGGGGTAGAGCGTGGCTAGCGGGTCGCGGTAGGTGGCACCGAGGGCTTTGGCGTTGGCTTGCTCGCTGGTGATGGTGGGGTAAGTGGTGTGCCAGGGACCAGGCAAGCTGGCGTGCTCGGAGGCGGCGGCCGCTAGGCCGTTGTAGTTGCCATCAGCAAAGCCCAATACCAACGGATGCCCGTAGTTTTTGCCTCGCTCGATGAGGTTAATTTCATCATCGGAAAATGCACCGTGCTCTGATGCGTACATTTTGCCGTTGCCACCTATTTCGGCGTACGCCAGCCCCTGAACGTTGCGGTGGCCGATGCTCCATACCGCACTTTGCCGCGTGGTGTTGAACGGGTTATCGTTGGGTAGCCAGGCTTCCTGGGTGTTGGGGTCGGCGTCGGGCTCCAGGTTGAAGCGCAGTATTTTTCCCTCGTATGAATTAGGGTTTTGGGCGTGGTTGGTTCGTCCGCCGTTATCGAACTGGCCCGCGCCCAAGTCGCCTACGGAGTAGAACAGGTAGTTGCGGCCCGCCACGGGCGCTATCAGCAGCCGGCCGGAGTTGTGGTCGTTGCTGGCCGGAATGGTGTCGCAGAGTACCACGGGGCGGCTTAGGGTATGGGCGGCAGCATCGTAGGTGTAGCGCACCAGGCGGGCCGTGAAAAAGTTGCCACCGTGGTTAGGCAAACTGCCGTTGCCCGGCTGTTGGGCGCCCGCAAACCGGTAGATGTATGTTAGGTACACGTAGGGCTGGCCTTGCAGCAACTGTGGGTGCAGCGCCAATCCCATCAGCCCACCCTGCGGCCACGGTTTACCCCCGTCCAAAGAATCCGGAATCTTGTCGTAGCGGGGAAATTGGCGCTCTTTGCTCACGTCCAAAAGCACTTGCCGGGTGCCGGTGGCGGGGTCGAGGCGGCTGACGCGGTAGCCTTTGGCTTCGGTCATCCACAGAAAATTGTCGGGGCCGTAGGTGACTTCCCACGGGTCGCTGAGCTGGCGGGCTACCACCCGTTCCGTGAACCGTTCGCCTTGCGGCCCCACGATGGTTTGGGCGTTGGCCGTGCTGGTTAGCAGGGCATATAAAGTCCATAAAACAACAAGTCGCAGCCGCATAAACACGCAGAGAAATAGATAGAAAGCTTCAGTATGAAGTGGTTTTCCTTACTCCCTGCCCATGCATTATGTTATGGTTGACCTTGCGGCGAAAGTTGTGTTTTGTGGGGCGCGCCGCTTGTTTGAGCCACCAGTTCGAAGCTGCTCAGTGAGGCCTAGTCCGGCTGTGAAATATGAAATTGATTCGTGAAATCAGTATAACATCTTCCACCACCACCGTATAACAGCTACCACGGTGCGGTTGGGAGCGTGCAGTCCGTTACGCTTCCTAAGGGCCGCTGGCGCCTCTAGTGCAAGAGGAATTTACCCTACTATGCCTTCATTTTCAACCATGCACTCAGCTTCTGATATCATGACCAAAAAGAAAAACAAGACCAAAAAAACGACTAGCACCGGCAACAACAAATTGGCGGGCTTAACCAAGTTGAAGCTCACTAAAAACCAAACCACTGCTCTTGTTGGTGCGGGAGTTGCCGCTGCCGCAGCTGGTGCCTACTACCTCACCAAAGGCAAAATAGATTGGTCGTTTCTGACCGGCAAGCAAGGCGGTGCCAAATCTTCAGGCGGCAAAAAGGGCAGCCCAACGGCTCCTAACGCCGAAGCTCCAGCCCCCGTTGATGTGGCCCTGAACCAAGAAGTAGCCGACTCGACGATGCACAACCCCAACAACGAAGGTGAATTCACCGACGACGGTGCTACCGGCAACGCCGACTAAGTTAGCTGCTGATCAGGCTCCTGCTTAGTGACGTAATACTACGCCAGTTTGTTAGGAACCCAACAATTTAGCTACGTCTCTACACAACAACGCCCATACCGTACTGGTATGGGCGTTGTTGTGTAGAGACGTACTTGTAAACTGTAAATGAGCAGGCATCCTTGCATGAAAGGCTACCTTCCTATTCGCTATTCATCTTCGGGGAACTTGCCCATACCGCCGCTTTCAAAGTCGGCAATAGCTTGCACCAGTTCCTGGTTGGTGTTCATTACGAAGGGGCCATAGGTAGCCAGCGGCTCTTCAATAGGCGCTCCAGCCAACACCAGCAAAACGGTTTCCTCGGTGGCCGTAAGCTGAATATCGGGTGAATCCCACCCGAATACCACCAGCTGTTTCGTAGCGGCGGGTCGGTTGCCGTGGAGCGTAATGGCGCCTTTCACTACATAAATGCCCACGTTGTAATCAGCGGGCAGGTGCAGGGTGGTTTCTGCGCCGGGAGCTAAATGCACATCCAGGAGCGTGATGGGCGAGAAGGTTTCGGCGGGGCCACTCAGGTTCTCGTAGGTGCCCGCAACAACGCGGATGCTGCTCTGCCCATCGGGTAGGGGCAGACTAGGAATGCTGGCGCTCCGGATGTTCTGGTAACGAGGCGGGGCCAACTTGTCCTTTTTGGGTACGTTCACCCATAGCTGTAGCAGCTCCAGCGTGCCGCCCTGCTGGGCAAACTCTTTCTCGTGGCGTTCTTCGTGCAGCAGGCCCGCGCCGGCTGTCATCCACTGCACGTCGCCGGGGCCGAGGGTGCCGCTGTGGCCGGCCGTGTCGCGGTGGGCGAGGGCGCCCTCATATACCACCGTCACGGTTTCGAAGCCGCGGTGTGGGTGCGGCGGCGTGCCCAAGGGCGCATCGGTAGGCGCGACCTGCATCGGGCCGGTGTGGTCGATGAGCAGGTACGGGCTCAGCTGGCGGATACGCGGCCCCGGCATCGGGCTGGTTACATCGAAGCCGTCGCCGACGAACTTCTTATTGCCATCAATAACCTGAAAAATGCGACGAAAGGAAGTGCTCATACGATGAAGTAAGGTAGATGCCAAGTAACCCGAACAAAGCCACTGCGCGTGCTATATCGAGCAGCAAGCTTTTCGAGTTACTTACGTCACCTAACAAAAATCAACGGCTTCCTTCTAACATCAGCGTGAAGCGCTTGCGCCAAGACGCCGTTAGATACGGCATGTCCAGGATTTCCTGAATCTTATACGGGTCGGGGGCCTCGGCAGCACCGTTGTCGACTATGTCCTGAATGGTGACATTGTAGGCGGAGCGCTGCACCAGCGTGATAACGTCACCGGCTTGTACGACGCCCTCCTGCTGCACCCGAAAATAGATGCCGCTGCGCCGCGCCCTTTCGAAGCGCTGCACCATGCTGTCGTCTTGCAGCCGGATGCCCAACTTAAAACAGGGCTGGCGCGGCTGAAAAGCCATGAGCACGGCCGTACCTATCTGGTACAAGTCGCCTATGCGTACTTCACTTTCCAGCAGCCCAACAGTGGTTAAGTTCTCGCCAAAAGCTCCCGGCACCAGCTTTTCGGCGGGTAGGTACTCTTGCCAGAACGCATAATGCTCTTGCGGATAGGCATACACCGCTTTGTCGGGGCCGCCGTGCACCCGCAAGTCGGCCTGCCCGTCGCCAGCTAAGTGCTCCTGATATACCTGTACGGGCTCCGTAACGGGCTGCTTAAAGATGCTGGTGCGGACCAATTTGCTGTTCCAGACATATTCCTGGGGCAGTCCGATGTTGAGAGAGGCGATGTGCATGGCGTTACAGTGGTTAGAGGTAAGCTAGCACAAGATAGGGAGCGGGTGCGGGATGGTTGAGGTAAAGAAAAATGCTGTTACGTCTGCTTCAGATTCAATAGCTCCCGCACGCTGGTATTGCTGTCAAACGGAATTTCGTCTCGAATCTTATTCGGTAGCACGCCTCTCCTGAGCAGTATTTCCACCACATCTTCCCGGTGAATGCCGCAGTTCATGTGGTGGTATATTTTGTTCAGCGGCTCAAGACAATGCTTGGTAGCGTTTTTTCGATAAATGCGACAGTAGCTGCTCGCTAAGTTTTCTATTTCAAGTTCAGTTTTGGCTTGCTCCACCAAGCGTGTGAGTAACGTATGATCACCTCTGCGATAATTATTAATCAACAAATCAGTATAGATCCAGGGGGCGTTGGAAGTAATGAGTGCGGTAAGCGCAAATTCTCGGATAGCAGGAGCCTTGAAAAGTTCTAGAGCATTAACCAGACTAATCAGTAATTGACTGGTATTGGCATGCAGAGGTACAGTCTGCGCGAGCGTTAGTAGTCTCTCGTACCCATGAGGGAATTTGACGTGGCTAAATAGGCGCAGATACATCTCCTGCCTACTTCGATCGGTTTCAAGTAAGAAATCATCGGCCAATTGCTTGATTTCCTTGCGGGCCAGTTTTTGGACGGCAGAGGCTGGTATCCATCTCCTGGTTTTTTGGTTGATAGTATTGCGAATAAACTCGAAGTCCAGTACTGGCCGGGGTGGCGTCTGTTTTTCTCGTTGTCGATCCTCATCTACAGCAGCGAGGTATCGGGTGATGTACACGTTATTTTGGGCTGCTTTCTTCAGCTCTTCTTCCACACCAATACCTGGATTTTCTCTTTGAGCATAGTTGATCAGGCAGTCATCTTCGTGGTCTTCATAATCAATGAGTAGTAGTGCCCCCCTGACTTCGGCTACGTGTTTTAGGCCCTCAATTCCATCGAGGTCTACAAGGGCATATTCACCATCATAGGCATATTCGGGAAGAGTGCCCGATTCAAAACGCTGGTAGAGAGCTTGCCTCGCCTCCACATTGCCTGATTTAGCTAATAGTTTAGCTATGTCGAATAGTTGTGATAGGCCCCATGTGTTTTCCTTCTGTTCTACAAGCTTTTGCAGTACTCTAGGAATAAGCAGCGCTTTTTGAGGTGCAAGATTGATTAGTTCGACAATGTATTGCTCCCGACTGCCTTCACACTGCGGGTCGTAGGCGTAATTATGAACTGCGGCTTTTAGAATTTCCTGAGAGAAATTAATAGTAGGATAATCACGCATCATTAAATGCGCTCGGCCTGTCCCACGTCTAATCACACTACGAAATATTCTTTTGATTCTTGTTTTATCAGTCATTCAGCGTAGCAGGTTATCTGCTTGATTGTGGACCTAAAGTAGGTGTATAGCGCCACACAAAACTGCCTTTCTACACTTCATCCCCCTAATCCTACGCTTCAGTAACTGCAAATTTCATTGGCTTCGGCAGTAGCTCACATTTGAGCATCACTTCGCTGTTACCGCCATGAAACGTCTGCTACTCGCGCTGCTCTTGCTGCTGGCCTCCACCTTGGGGCTGCGGGCCCAATCCACTACCATGCTCAGCGGTACCGTCCGCGACGCAGCGGGGCAGGCCCTGCCGGGCGTGAACGTGTTCCTGCGCGGTACCTTCGATGGTACCAGCACCGATACGCTGGGCGCCTTCCGGTTCGAGACGCAGCAGGCCGGGGCCGCTACGCTGGTATTGAGCTTGTTGGGGTATCAGCCGCAGGAGTTGCCACTGGCTTTGAACGGGCAGCCACTGAAGCTGAGCTTGAAGATGAAGGGCACTCCGCATGCCTTGGGCTCGGTGGTGGTAACGGCTGGCGCCTTTGAGGCCAGCGACGAGAAGCGCTCCGCCGCCCTCAACACCCGCGACGTGCAGACCACAGCGGGCGCGTTAGCCGACGTAGCGGGCGCCCTTAACAC
This sequence comes from Hymenobacter tibetensis, assembly GCF_022827545.1. Lineage (NCBI taxonomy): Bacteria > Pseudomonadati > Bacteroidota > Cytophagia > Cytophagales > Hymenobacteraceae > Hymenobacter > Hymenobacter tibetensis. The sequence goes on along the minus strand of NZ_CP094669.1, from coordinate 4,009,321 downwards.
GCTGCCTGGCACCACCAAAGTAGGAGAGGACGGCATGCTGTTCGTGCGTGGTGGGGCCGCCAATGAAACCAAAGTGTACATGGACGGCCTGCCTGTGCAGAACTTCTACGCCGGGTCGGTGCCCGCCGTGCCCGCCCGCGGCCGGTTTTCGCCCACGCTGTTTCGGGGCACGGTGTTTAGCACTGGCGGCTATTCGGCGCTATACGGGCAGGCACTGTCGGGCGTGCTGCTGCTGAACTCCACGGACTTGTCGCAGGAAACGCAAACGGGATTATCGGTAAGCAACTTGTTTGTGGGAGCTTCGCGCACCAAGCGGTGGGAGCAAACTTCGCTGGATGTATCGGCCGATTATACCAACCTGACGCCTTACACCGGGCTGATACCGCAGAATGTAGAGTGGGTGCAAGCGCCCCGCTCGGGCAGTGGGTCCGTCAAGTTGGCCCACCGCACCGGCCAGGCCGGGATGTTGAAAGTGTACGGCACCTGGAGCGCGCAACGCCTCACCATCCGGCAGCCTAGCCCCGAGCCCGTCGGCCAGCAAACGGTAGCGCTACAAAATGGCAACGGCTACCTCAACACCACCTTCCGCAGCCCCTTGCGCCGCGGCTGGAGCGTGCAAACCGGCGTGGCCCTGTCGCGCGACGACAAAGACGTGCAACCCGATACGCTGCGGCTGCGCACCCTGGAGCAAGCTCTGGTAGGCCGGGTGGTGCTGACCAACGACTCGGCGGGCTCCCGCTGGAACCTCAAGCTCGGAGTAGAAGGCGTAGGGCAACAAGTAACCCAACAGTACCAGCCTCACGTCATCGACGCCGACACTCGGTACGAAACCAGCTTCATCGAAAAGCGGGCGGCTGGCTTCGTGGAATCAGACTTCCAGTTGAGCGACCGGCTGGCGGGCCGGGTTGGCGGCCGGGTGGAGTATTCGGCGCTACTTGGCAAGGCTAATGCTGCTCCCCGCCTGGCCCTGGCTTACCAAACCAGCGAGAATAGCTCGGTGTCCGGCGCTTACGGCCGGTTCTACCAAACGCCTGACAACAGCTTGCTGCTGGTGCAGCCTAGTCTGCGCTTCGAGCAAGCCACGCATTCGGTGCTCACCTATCAATACAACCACGACGGCAAGCTGCTGCAAGCAGAAGTGTACCGCAAAACCTACAACCACCTCACCCGCTACGACGGCCAGGATCTGCGCAACGCCGCCACCTACGACAACGGCGGTACCGGCTACGCCCGCGGCCTCGACGTGCTCTGGCGCGACCGGAAAACGGTGAAGAACCTGGAGTATTGGGTAAGCTACGGCCTCCTCGACACCCGCCGCCAATACCGCGCCGACCCCGTAGCTGCCGTGCCCACCTTCGCCGCCCGGCACAACGTATCGGTAGTCGGCAAGTATTGGGTACCCAAACTCAATACGCTTTTTGGGGCCACCGCCTCCTATGGTAGCCCCCGCCGCTACCACGACTACAATCAGGAAGGCTACAACCAAGGCGTACTGCCCACCTATCAGGATGTTAGCCTGAATGCCAGCTACCTCACCCGCCTGTTCGGCCAGTTCACCATCGTCCACGTCTCGGCCTCCAACCTGCTCGGCCGCCAGAATGTGTACGGCTACCGCTACGCCAGCACCCCCGCTGCCAGCGGCCAGTTCAACCGCGTGGCCGTGACACCCACCGCGCCCCGCATGCTGTTTGTGGGCGTGTTCATCTCGATAAACAAGAAAAACCCTGGCGACGTGAACGAGCGGCCCGAGTAGCGGGACCTCACCCCTAGTCCCCTCTTCTTGGGGAGAGGGGGAACTAGGAAAAGCTAGCTCTAAAAAGTAGTGAGGCACCTTCCCTACGGAAAAGAGCCAATAAGGCAACTACAAATAGGAATTGGTCCCCCTCTCCCCGAGGAGAGGGGGTGGGGGGGTGAGGTCCCCGGCACTACGCTTCATCCACCTCATTCGACGCTTCGGTAACAGCAACTTTCCGCCCTGCCCGTGGCCGCACACCTTTACAGCAGTCAACCACAGTAGTCCACTCCACTTTCTTTCCAGCTCATGAAAAAGCCCCTGCTCGCCCTCGCATTCTTCGCCGCTTCGTTTGCTGCTACGGCGCAAACCTCTGCTCCGGCAACTCCTGCCACAGCCGCTGTTGCTGCCGACGCGTACACTAACATGATGGTTGCCACCATCAAGGAATTGCAAAGCACCAACGACCCGGCTGCCACCCAGCAAGCTATCAGCAAGTTCGAGCGTGCGGCTACCGTAGCCAGCAACGATTGGCTGCCGCGCTACTACCAAGCGTATGGCTACGTGCGGCTCGGCTTCGTTGCTAAAGGCAAAGACCAGCAGGACAAGTACTTCGACCAGGCCCAAACGGCGCTAGACCAAGCCCGCGCACTACCCGCCGCCGATGCTTCAGAAATAGGCGTGATGCAGGCCTACCTCTACCAGGGCCGCATCATGGTGTCGCCGATGACCCGGGCGATGCAATACACGGCTATGGTAGGCGAAAGCTTGGGTGAGGCGGAAAAGGCAAATCCGCAGAACCCGCGCGTGCATCTGGTGCGCGGCAACGATTTCAACTTCCGGCCCAAGATGTTTGGTGGCGGCCCTGAAGCTGCCAAGCCGCACTACCAAAAAGCGAAAACCTGCTTTGATACCTTCAAGCCCGCTTCCAGCATTGCCCCCGACTGGGGTAAAGGCCAACTGACTAGCCTGCTCAAGCAGTACGACACCGCCGCCGTAACCACCAAATAGCAGCCAAGAGGAATCTACCAGTTGCCAGGTGTAAGTTCTTCCACCTGGCAACTGGTAGCGGCCTTCACCGGCAACTCACAATTTCCTTATACTTGGCCAGAAACTTCACCGCCTCCGCCATGCCTGACTTCACCCCCGGCTATTTGCCCGACCAACGCTCCTGGGCGACGCTGCGCAAGACGCTACGGTCGTTGCTGGCGGTTTGCTTGAGCGTGAGTGTGGTGCTGTCGGCGTTGAACGACTGGAAAAACTGGCCCATCACCTTTGCCTACACCACCGTGTACACCATGGCACTGTGGCTGGCCAACGGCTACGGGGTAGATTGGCTCAACAAGCGCATGTCGTGGACAGACCGGCCGCTCCGCCGGCTGGTGGTTACGCTGCTGGTTTCCTTGACCGGGTCGTTGGTGGTGATTGTGGGCGTGCAGACGGCGTTTACTGTCTTGTATTGGCACGAGCCTCTGGGGTCCCTTTTTCGGTCGAGCAACCGGGGCAATTTTGTGGTGCCGCTGATTGTCACGCTCATCATCTCGCTGTTTTTGCATAGCCGCTCGTTTTTGCTGCAATGGCGCGAAGCGGCCATCCGGGCCGAACGGGTGGAAAAGGAAAACGCCGTGGCCCGCCTCGATTCTCTGCGCCGCCAGGTGGACCCGCACTTTCTCTTCAATTCCCTGAACGCCCTGACTTCTCTCATCGAAGAAGAAGACCCCGCCCGCGCCACGCGCTTCGTTCGCCAGCTCGCGAAGGTGTACCGCTACGTGCTCGACAGCCAGGAACAGGAAGTGGTGACGCTGGCTGAGGAAATGCAGTTCGTGGAAGCCTACGTGTTCTTGCAGCGCACCCGCCTCGGCGACGGACTGGAGGTGGAAATAAATCTGCCGCCAGCTGCCTACTTAGACCAGCTGCTAGTGCCGCCGCTGGCTGTGCAGTTGCTGGTCGAAAACGCCCTCAAGCACAACGCCACCAGCCAGAAGCAGCCGCTGCGCATCAGCATTAGGTTGGACGTGGCCAGCCAGCAACTTACCGTGCGCAATGCCCTGCGCTACCGCCGGGTGCCCGACGGCGAATCGACGGGCCTGGGGTTGCAGAACTTGTCGGCGCGGTATGCCTTCCTGACTTCCCAGCCACTGACCGTGCACAAGACGGAAGCAGAGTTTGTGGTGACGCTGCCGGTGTTGACGCTGGCAAGCTCTCCAATTTTTTCAAGCTGAGGCTTAGCGCTTAAGCAATAGAAGCATGGGCAAACAAGAGAAAGATTCAGTGAGATAAAACATTCATAAACTTGGATTGGTTGTAGGCAATTGAATTGCAAGAAATATAACCCGCTTTTCAGCTACCCAATCATGAGTCAGGAATCAACCTTGTTCACCTCTTTTCAACTAGGCCCGCTGAGCTTGCCTAACCGCTTTGCCATGGCGCCCATGACCCGTAGCCGGGCCAACAACGATGGCAACGTGCCTACCGATTCAACGGTGGAGTACTACGTGCAGCGCGCTTCTGCGGGCCTCATCATTACGGAGGGCTCCCAGATTTCACAGCAAGGCGTGGGCTATATCTACACGCCCGGCATTTATTCAGACGCTCAAGTGGCTGGCTGGAAAAAGGTAACGGACGCGGTGCACGCGGCGGGTGGCCGCATTTTTATGCAGCTGTGGCACGTGGGCGCTATTTCGCACCCATTTTTCCACAATGGTGGGCTGCCCGTAGCTCCTTCGGCCGTGCAGCCCACGGGCGTGAAAGCCTTCACCGGCAGCGGTATGGAAGAAATTCCAACGCCGCGGGCCTTGGAAACGCACGAGGTGAAAGCAGTGGTGGAAGACTTCCGCAAAGCCGCTGAAAACGCCAAAAAAGCTGGGTTCGATGGGGTGGAAGTCCATGGTGCCAACGGCTATTTGGTGGACCAGTTCATCCAGGACGGCACCAACAAGCGCACCGACGAGTACGGCGGCAGCGTGGAAAACCGCGCCCGTTTCGCGCTGGAAGTGGTGGAAGCAGTAGCTGGCGTGTTTGGCGCCGACCGCACCGGCATCCGCCTGTCGCCAACCGGCCGGGTAGGTGGTATCAACGATTCCAACCGCTTAGCTACGTTCAGCTACGTAACCGAGCAGCTTAATAAGTTTGGGTTGGCATACCTACACGTTATCGAGGCGCTGCCCGGCCACAGCATGGCGGTGGAGCCCGGCCAGGAGCCAGTAGGCCCAGCATTACGCAAGATTTTCAAGGGGCCATTCATTTTAAACGGTGGCTACACGCAGGAAACCGCCGAAGCTGCCCTCGCCAACAACGAAGCCGACCTGATTGCCTTTGGCGTTCCGTTCATTGCCAACCCCGATCTGGTGGAGCGTTACCAGCGTGGTACGGCCCTCAACAACCCCGATCAGGCAACGTTCTACGGCGGCGACGACCACGGCTATATCGACTATCCTTCGCTGGAAGAAGCAACAGCTTCCGCCACCCAGGACATCGACCAAAGCAAGAAGTAAGCAGCACGCTGCCGATTAATGAGTGAATACAAAGCCAGCCGCTACCAAGCGGCTGGCTTTTTTGTGCCGCTTTATTAGCTGCAAAAGCGGGGGTAGTACGTTTTGTTGCGCTACTTTCCAGAACTTGCTACCCTTGGCCGCTTCTAGCTCTGTACCTACTTCTCTCCGCATTTTATGCCGCAACCCTTACGTGCCCTCATTATAGAAGACGAACCGCTGGCGGCCAACCGGCTGGCTGGGTTGCTGAGCAAGCAACAGCCGGCTCTTGAAGTGGTGGGCAAAGCAGAGTCGGTGGCGGAGGCCGAGGCGTTGCTGCAGAAGTTGCAGCCAGCGCCCGACGTGCTGTTTCTCGATATTCATTTGGCCGATGGGCTGAGCTTCGAGCTGTTCGAGCGAATGGAAATCCGCAGCCCCGTCATCTTCACTACGGCTTATGACAAGTACGCTCTGCGCGCGTTCAAGGTGAACAGCGTCGATTACCTGCTCAAGCCCATTGACCCCGAGGAACTGACGGCGGCTCTCAGCAAGCTGCACCAGCTGCGGGCAGCGGCCACGCCCACCTTCGATGCGGCGCTGCTGGCGCGGGTGCTCCAGCAGGCGCAACCGGCCAAGGAGTACAAGGCCCGGTTCGTGGTGCGGGTAGGAGAGCATTTGAAAGCCATTCCGGTAGAGCAGATAGCCTACTTTGCCAGCCTGGAAAAAGTAACGCTGCTGCACACCCGCGAAGGCCGCCGCTTTGTGGTCGATTACACACTCGAGCAGCTCGAGCAGCTACTCGACCCCACCGAGTTTTTCCGCCTCAACCGCGCCTACCTGGCCCACGCCGAGTCCATTCACGACATCATTCACTACACCAACTCCCGCCTCCAAACCATTCTCAAACCCACCGTACCCGAAAACGAAACCGTGCTGGTAAGCCGCGAAAAAGTGGCCGCTTTCAAAGCATGGCTGGATAGGTAAGCGCTGCCATGATGATTTCTGCACCCGTCCGTCGTTTGGCGGCGGTAATTTCCTGGGTAGGGCACCCGCTGCTTACAAGCACAGCGTTTGTATGTTTCATGGCTTGGCAAAAGCTTGACGACGACCCAACGGCCAAATGGAGCCTTGGTAGCGTAGCCACAATGGCGGCACTCATCGGCATCTGGAGCTTTCGTCAAACGTATCGCGGCGCATATTCCAACTTGGATGTGTCGCAACAGAAGGAGCGGCAGTCGTTTTATCCGGTGCTGCTAGTGGTGCTGGGGCTGGCTACTGGCGTTCTGTTTTGGCAACAGGCGGGGCTAGTCCGGTACGGCCTGCTGACGGCTTGGCTGTTGCTGTTGACGTGCTACGTAATCAACTTTTGGCTGAAAATCTCGCTGCACGCAGCATTGTCATTCTTTTTGGCCTGCGTGGTGCTGTACATGTACGCTACGTGGGGCGTGCTGGCCTTGCTTCTAGCAACAGTAGTAGCAGCCTCGCGGTTGGTGCTGCAGCGTCATACGGTGCCGGAGCTGGTGGCAGGTGCCCTAGCTGGCGTAGCGGCCGGGGGCGGACTGGTTTGGTTTCTGGCCCACGCCACCGCCAACGGCACGGGTAGCTAGCCTTCCAGCCATTGCTTCACTGCGTTGGCCTTCTCCCGGCTTATTAGGACTTCCTCAGTGGGGGCAGGGTGCAAATCGAGCAGCAGCTTGCCGTTGAAGTGCGGGTGCAAACGCTGTACGGCCGGCAGCTGCGCGATGAACTGACGGTTGAGGCGAAAAAACTGGCTTGGGTCGAGCAGGCTTTCCAGTTGTTCCAACGTATAATCGACCACGAAGCGGCGGCCGTCGGTGACAACGAGGGTGGTGTTTTCGTGGCGGCTCTGAAACCACGCTATCTGCCCAACAGATACAGGCAGCAACTGCTCGCCGCTACGAACCAGAAAGCGTGTTTTGTATTGCCGGTCGGGGCGAGGGAGGCTGTCGAGAAGGCGCTCGAGGCGCTGGGCTCTGTCGTCGGCTACGCTGGCAGTTTGCGGTGCAGCCACGGGGCTGCGCCATTCGCGCAGCTTGGTAAGAGCCGCCTGCAACTCCGCCAGCTTCACAGGCTTCAGCAAATAGTCCACGCTGTTGGCTTTGAAAGCCCGAATGGCGTAAGCGTCGTAAGCGGTGGTGAAGATGACGGGGCTGCGCACCACGGCCTGCTCGAACACCTCCAAACTCAACCCATCGGCCAGTTGGATATCAGACAAAATCAGGTCGGGTGCGGGGTTGGTAGCCAGCCACTTCAGGGCACCCGCTACGCTGTCGAGTACGGCTAGCAGGTGCGCCTCGGGGCATGCTTCCAGCAACAGGCGCTGCAAACGCTCTGCGGCTGGATATTCGTCTTCAAGCAGCAGAACGTTCATGCGCGGCAGCGAGTTAAGAGTTGAAAAGCGCGTTGCTTAGCACAAAGCACTGAGTTGGTGCGCGAACTGGCGGGCCTCTTCCTCGGGAAAGGGCTGCTTGAGCGACTGGTACAAGCTGCCTTCAAACGTCATTTTGAAGTACTCCGCTGTCCGCCGAAACGGCACCTCAAATCCCTCCGGCAATTCTCGGTCGGAGCCTACGGCGAGCAGAAACGCGTGCTTGCCGGCCAACTGGCGGCCTAGCTGCTTTTGCATATCCGTAAGGTTCGTAAACCGGTCGAAGAACTGCTTCATCACCCCACTCATGCTGTACCAGTAGACCGGCGTTGCGAAGACGATGACTTGGTGCCCAAGCATGAACTCAGCCACCTGCTGAAAAGCGTCTGCTGCCGGATAATCGTTCTGGTAGTTGTAAGGCACCACCGGCCAATCCAGCAACTCCACGAGGGTGTGCGGAATGTCGGCTAGCACACGCGCCACCAGGCGGTGCGTGTCGCCAGCTTGGCGGGCGCTACCAAGGAAAACCAAGGGCACAGTGGCGGCAGATGCAGGTAAGAACACGGCGGAGGCTAATAAGAAAGGCTCGCGAAGGGGAGAGTTGCAGGCAAGTGCACGCTAAAATACCAGGTCCAGGCAATGAATAATAGCTGCAACGGAATCCGGAACCACAAGTAGCGCGGGCCGGGGCCGTCGGTGGTGGCCTTTTGGTAGTTGATGTGGTGCATGGCGGCGTAAATGTTGCCGGGCAGCACTAACACAAAAAACGCAATCAGCAACCACCCCACCAGCGGCCGCAAAGCCGGTACGAGCAACCCCATGGCCGCTGCTAGCTCCACTACTCCTGTAAAATACACCCACGCTTTCCGGCCGGGCAGCCACTCGGGCAGCATTAGCACCATGCCGTTGGTGAGGGCGAAATGCGCGGCGCCCGTAAACAGCAGCATGACGGCCAGGGCTACGTTGCCAGCCAGCAAGAAATTCAGGCTGCCCCCAAACAAGCGGGTGGCGCCCAAGGCCAGCAGGAAAGCGCCAAGCAAGACGAATAAGGGTTTCATAGACGTGTAGTAAGAAAAGAATGAGCGGCGCTTATTCGGGCAACAAGGGCAGCTGCACCCGAAAAAAGCCTTTATCGGCTGATACAACCACGGGCTGTGAGGCTTGCAGCAACTGGTAGCGGTGGCGCACGTTGGCCAAACCCATGCCTGTGCTGGGAGCTAGGCCGGCGGTACGTGGGCGCAGCGTGTTTTCCACCGTGAAGTAGCTGCCGCTTATATGAGCTGACAGGCGCAACTCCAGCGGAAAGTCGCGCGAGGCTACGTTGTGCTTCAAGGCATTTTCCACCAGCAGTTGCACGCTCAGCGGCGCTACGCGGGCTCCCAAGGCTGGGGCTGGCACATCAACGGTTATGCGCAGATTGTCGCGGAAGCGGACTTTGTGCAGCGCAAGGTAAGTGTCCACGAAAGCCAGTTCTTCGGCCAGCGGCACGGTAGGTTTGTCGCGGGTGAGCAGTACGTAGCGGTACACGTCGGCGAGCTGCTCCACGAACTGCTGCGCTTGCTTGTTGTCGGGTTCAATCAGGGCCGACAACGTGTTGAGGGTGTTGAAGAGGAAGTGTGGGTCGAGCTGGCTTTGCAGGGCTTCCAGCTGGCTTTGGGTTCCGGCTGATTGCAACTGCTCGGACCGGCGTACGTTTTGCTCCCATTGCCGAAAGAAATACAAGGTTTCGTAGAGCGTCAGGACCGCTACCGTAGGAAATAGGTTGAAGAAAATGCTTGACAGCTGAGACTGAAAATCGAGGTGGAAGTATTGGGGGAGTAGCCAGTGCAGCGGCATCCGCAGCAATACCGTGGCTCCACTCGTACCCAGCACCGAGAGCCCAGCCAGCATCCAGAGCCGGCGTTTGGTTTCGTCGACGTGTGGAAACCGGCGCAGCAGCCAGTGCCAAAGCGTCCGATTGAGCAACCACAGCACCGACGTGAGGTACAAGGAAATAGCCCAGTCAACGATGAACAACGGTAGCGTCCAGGTGCCATGGGATGACGCCGTAAGCAGCGTGATAGCCAAGCTAAGAACGGGGATGCCAATAAGGCGAAGACGATAATCGTTTATGCGAGCCGACACAGGACAGGGAAGTAAAGCCACTTGTGGCGCAACAGCGCCGGCACTAGGCGCGGGTGAAGAAGGTGAATAAGCGCAAAGTACCACCCAAGTGAATGCCACAGGTGAACTGCCCCCGTCAGGACGCTAGCGTGTTTGCCGGCCGCCAGACCAGCCACAACCCCACCAACACCCTAGCCATACTTAAGCGGCCAAAAAGGAGGTGGAAACAGCAGACGCTAACGAGCTGCCCACAGCGGAATCCCCTGCATTGCCTGCCCGTACAGCCACACCGTGCCCGCCAGATACACGAAAGTAAAAGTCCATGTGCCGGCCACTGCCTGCCGGGGCGCATAGCGGGATAGTAGCCAGCCAACCAATGGTAGTGCCTGTAGCGCATGCAGTCCCAAGAAGTGCGCAATGCGCAAGTCGCCGGCGCGGGTGCTCCACCCCACGCCCGGCAGGCCGGGGCCGCCATCAGGAGCGCCTACGGTATGGGCCAGGTGCCCAATCATGGCCCCACCGACTGCGCTGCCCACCAAGAACAGCAGGAGCCCCAGCCGCACTCCCCACACGTAGCTGGCGGGGCCGTGGGGGCGGTGTCGCCACACCAAATACACCGCCCACATAATCAGAACGGTGTTGAGGGCAATAAACACACCCATCAGCCCGAACAGCAGCCCATCGAAGAGCGAGTGTACATTGTAGTGCGACGTAGTGCCGCGGGCCGCTTGTACCACAATGCAGCCAATTTCAACCACAATGGACACTGCTACGCCCCAGCTAATAAGCCGCACCGCCCGTTGGGCCGCCGCTGGCAGATCAGCCAGTAGCCACCCCAAACTCCAAACGTAGATGATATCCGAGAAAATGAACTTGATGGGTTTAATCCAGGGGTTCACGTTCGTAACCAGGCGCTCATCAACGGCCAGAGCAAGCAGCACGCCCGGCAGCAGCAGCATGTGCAACCACCCCGCCCCCGACAAAACACTATTCACGCGGTGCAATACCGAAAGCCACATACGCACTTGCTGCACTACTGACGAACTATTTTCTGGTGTGCTGCTGGCAATAGCAGCAGTGGAAAAGGCTACTGTTTTCATGGCGGATAGTATAAGGGTGAGTGGCAAAAACAAGGGCAGTATCAAGCTTCCAAGGCCGATGCCGGGACCGGGTACCAGCGCCGAAGCAAGGCATACAGCAAGAGGCCTAGCGGACCAAATAGAAACGTGAACAGCAGGCACGGCACCAGCAATAGGTGCGGTACCCCACGGCGGCGGGCATCCAGGCTTTCCCAAATGCCAATGCTTAGGTCGAAACACAGGTAGTGCACCCAGCCCGCCAGCAAGGCCCACGGGTCACGGAAAAGAGCAGCCACGTCTTGCAGGGAACTGAACCCGCCCTCGCTGGCGTGGTCGCCTACGTAATGGCTGCCTATCAGCACGACGTACGCCCCGGCCAGGAGCAGCGGCAGCGCCCCACTCAAAACTAAGCGGCGTGTAACCAGCCAGCGTGGGGCCAGTAGCAGCAACGCCCATCCAAGCATGGCAACCGGATTGGCGAAGGCAAACAAGGTATCAGGGGTGACAAGCATGAGGGTAGTGCTGAGATGATGCATCTAAACTACTAGCCTTGGGGCGCCCCAACACGGGCAAAAGAGGTGAACCGGCGAAGGCGAGCGGTGAACCGCAGTATCGGGTTGGGTGAACCGCAGGCAAAGGATAAGCTACCACTTACCCGTATCTGGGTTGTACCTTGCGCCGTGATACTGTGGTTTCAATATACTTGGCGGCCGGTTCTGGCAGCTTGGGGGCTGTGGCTGAGCGGACTCGGTGCGGCCCAGGCAGCGGCGTGGCCCGCGGAGAGTGGCCTGCCCCCCGACAGCGTAACCGTGCGGATGCCGCACCGTCGGCCGGTTTTTCAGTTGGATATTCGGAATGCTATTGTCAACCGCCGCTTCGTGTCCATTCCGGGGTTGAAGTTAGGAATCGAGTGGCGCGGACGGCTACGAACCGGAATCGGGGTTTATCTGCTCAGTAATGGCATTCCTTCGCGCCAGCCCATCCCGAACGAACTGCCCGCAACTACCACAGCAGAACTGCGCCTGCGCTACGTGGCCGGCTACGGTGAGTACGTAGTGCTGGGCAACCCCCGCTGGGAAATAGCCACTCAACTTCAGCTAGGCGTCGGCAAGACGTACGCCCGGTACACGCTGCCTGATGGCAGCGGCATTCGTTCTCCGAAACGAGTTATTTGGCTGGTTGAGCCTTCCTTGGCCGCTCAAATGCGGATTTTCCGTTGGATGGGCCTGGGTACGGGCCTAGGCTGGCGGCAGCCGTTCTTGGTGAACAGCCTCACGCAGCGCGAACTGAACGGCCCCGTTTTCTACGGCCGCGTCAAGCTTTCCCTCGGCGACCTGTATAAGGTAATGCGTGGCCGACAGCGCCTTTTCACCCAACACGGCCTGCGCCGCGCCGACTGGTAGCTTGTGGTGTGGCGTGCTACTATAAGACGTTAGCTACGCTAGGCGGCCCAAACGTGTAGTAGCTCCGCGTGAGCCAAGCGCAACGGTGGGGTAGGGCGGGGGTCCGGGCGGGTGCTATTGGCGCGGCCCAATGTAAAGCCCGCAACGAAAGCCAGTAGTAAAAGCCAAGTGAGTAGATATGCTTTCATCTAAAACGTAAAGAGCTCCTTCTTTGCAACGACCTGATATAAGCCAGCAGCTAGCCGTTTTCATGTCGTGTAGTTGTGAACTTATGCTGTATTATTGATAAAGGTGTTGACGTCGTCAAATGAGTATAATATAGTTACAGTGGCTCATAATTATAAAATGAAGCTGCTATAAAGGATATAATGCAATATAAACAATGATAATAGATCAAGCTATAAATTGGACGAAGTAAACAATGTGGCAAGTAGGTATTACGCATTCAGGAGCACAAAAAAACTGCCCGTGAGATTTCCGAAGAAAGCCTCACGGGCAGTTAGAGCCGAGCTATGCTATACGATAGAGGGTGGTCTTACCTGAGTTGGTATAGAGATAGTTCCTACAAGAGCCCTACCGCTGGTGAAAAGCGGCAAGTCATCTGTTTTCAAGCATTGCGTAATGTTGCGCGCGTCGTTGTTGGGTGTTGTTTATTCTTCGGTTTCGGTGGATGCAGGTAAGCCTTGCAGAGTAGCCCGCCGATTGAGCTTGCCAGAATCGGTGGTGCGGAACTCGCCAATGTACACCAGCTCGCGAGGACGCTCATACTTTCCTAAGCGCTTGCGAAGCAAACTTAGGAGCTGTTGCTGCTGCTCTTCTGGCAGTGGCTCGCCTTCCAGATAAGCGGTTACCTGCTCGCCCAACCGCGCATCAGGCCGACCAGCCACAAACACCCGGCGTGACGGCAACTCTAGCTCCATCAGGGCCACTTCTAGCACCTGTTCCACTTTTTCGGCTTGCACCTTCACGCCGCCGCTGTTTATCACAAAGTCAGCCCGGCCCAGCCACTCAAAAGTATGCGCGTCCAACAGCTTCACTCGGTCGTTGGTACTGATCAGCTGGTCGTCGGTGACGTCGGCTCGCACGGTGAGGCAACCGCGGGCATCCTGGTCTATGTGAATGCCGGGCAGCACGCGGTAGGCCGTAGTGGGTTTCGAGCCATTGAGGCGGCGCAGCGCAATGTGGGAGGCCGTTTCGGTCATGCCGTACGTGAGGTACACGGGCACTGTAAGCTGCCGGATTTGTTTCGCCAGACCAGAGTCCACGGCGGCTCCGCCTACTAGAATGGCTTTCATCTGGTTGAGGCGCAGGGCGTGCCCGGCGGCCAAAACCGCCCGCAGCTGCAAGGGCACAAACGAGGCAAACGTGAATTCTGCCTCGGCCGGCACCAGCGCAAAAGGGTCGGCCTGGGGCTCCACGATGGTGAGGTGCATGCGCCGCTCAAAGCCGCGTACTAGCATCATCATACCGCCCACAAACTCGCAATTAAGGCACACCAGCATCCGGTCACCGGGGCCTAGGTCGAAGTAGTCGCCGGTGCGGCGGGCCGAGGCTTCCAGCTGATGCCGCTTCATGAGCACGGGCTGGGGCTGACCTGTGGAGCCGCTAGTGTGCAGGGCCACATCTTGCGTGCCGTTCAGCCATTGGCGGCAGAAGTCGAGAACTTTGGCTTCGTAGCCGTTCAGCTCGAAGGGGGTGGTGCCGGGGTACTGTTGCATGTCGGCATAGCGGAACTCGCGGCCATTAAGCAGCAGAGAATCAGGAAGCAGGTCGGAAGAGGATGCCATCAGTGAAAAAGAAGTGATACGTACGCTTAGCTAAGCAGCCACCGCTGATACGTTTTGGCCGAAGGTAGGGTCAGAATCGAAAGCGCCCCCAGCAAAACACCCACCGCCACCAGATCCAGCGGTGCCCGCGTGAGTACGTAGGAAACCAGTAGGGGCAAGGCCAGCAAGCTTAGCAAGCTGTTGCGCAGAAACACCCGGCTCTGGTACACCCGCAAATTCTGTTCGGCCGGGCGCCGCAGGTTGGGCTGCATCCGACGGGCCACCACGTACAGCAGCACCCCCAGCAAAGGAATCAGCGCGCCGAGCAGCAACAGTATCGGCCACGAAGCCAGCTGCGGCTGTGGGTCGCTGCCGGCGGCGGCCCGGCTACCGCCTGCTAGCACTACGCCGCCCATGAGTAGCGTCTGCGCCAAATAATGCAGCCAGTGCCGCCCCCGAATGCGCCGGATGGTTTGGTGGAATTCAGCGTCGGTCATTGCGTAGCGAAGGTCAGTGGTAGTGTGGCCGGGTAGCCCACCCAGCAACAACCTGTTTGGCATACGGAAATTCCTTCGGAAAGGCAGGAAAACCCAGATGCGCTTGACATTCTGTTTATTAAAAATGTATCTTAAGCTGCTTACCAACCTCCCACCACCATGAAGCCCACCGCCCAAAGCCCGTTTGTTGGTGCCCGTACCTTCGTGTTCCGGCGCTACCTCACCCTTCGCTACCAACTCACTTCGGCCACTAATGTAGCCGCCAAAGCCGCCCATCGGGCACACAAGCTGCACAAGAAAGAAATGAAGGATGAGCGGTTGCGCAACTTCTTTGGCTGGTGCGAAGGCTGCATGGCCTATAGCTCGATATTTTGATGTTCAGGATATCTCCGCTACAACAAAAGCGCCACCCCCTTCAGGATGGCGCTTTTTATTTGATGGAAGTCAGAGGATTCGTTGAGACGCGCTACTTACCAAGCAGCTGCAACGTTTTGCGGTCCTTCTCGCCGCTGTAGAACTTGTCCAGCACTGCTTGGAAAACCGGGTCGGCGTTTGGCAAAGATCCAAATAGCGTCATCGAGGATTGGAGCTTCATATCATCGGGGCTGCCCAATATCTGGTACGGGTCGTTGCTGGCTAGTGCAAGCAAGGCACGGCTGATGTCTACTAACCGGCTTCCTAGCACCGGATGCTTCAAAAACGCCTCAGCTTCCTGCTCGTCTTGTATAGCGTAAAACTTCGCCGTCTCACTGAACCCCAACCCCTGGATTTGGGGAAATACATACCACATCCAATGGGTTTGCTTGCGGCCTCTTTTTATTTCTGCCAGCGCATCGCTGTAATTTCGGGCTTGTGCGTCTATGAATCGTTGCATGAGTTCTTTACAGGTATTTACTATTGTGATTTATACTCAGAACTGATTGATAAAAATAAAAAGCTATCTTTTATGAAGATAAAGTATGTATTAAGTTATGAAAATATAAAAAATATGTACAGTAATTAAAAGTAAAGTCATAGCATCGAAATTTCGATACTTGGCCTTAGTATAAGGGTTCAAAGTATGCCGTTACTAATGTTAATTCAATTTGGATATCATGGTACATGTAAGAATCCTTGATTTTTTTGGCTAGTGTTTACTATACATACTTATGTAAGCCTGTATTTAGTAGCTTCGGCTTTGTGAGGCTACTATTGGGCGTAACATGGTCAGGAGGCAGCATCGCCTTTGATGCGTTCTTTGTTGTCAGTTTCAAGCAAAATTTCGTAAGCAAACCCCGTAGAGTCTAGCATTGCAACGATGAATTTCTCTGACTCTTTTTCATCATACCCTTGAAAATCATAGTGGAATAAGGCGAGTGCTAGCCAAGCACACTCCTTATGGTTTTCGGAAAAGTATTTATTATCTAAATCTTGGTTAGGAAACAATTCAAACCAAGTTCCTTTTTCCTTATTCAAATTCCAATGAAACTGCTTGATTCTGTATGGGAGTCGAGCATCCAGCATACTTCCTTTGTTCACGGTGGAAGTAGTTCTATTAAATTGTGCTAGATACCCCTTAATTGCTTTAAGTATATTTTTTTCGTCTTTATAGCTGCATTTTATTCCGAATAGTACTTGATGTTTCATATAGCGCACTTCTATCTGTATTGACGAAGTATACCTATTCCATCAGTTTACTTTCAGTCCGCAAATGACCTTCGTCAACACAACCAATAGTAGCTGTATTGACGAAGGTTGACTAGATGGCAACGATGCTTTCCTCACTGAACTACGTTGCGCGGGTCGGGCTTGGCGGTCATTTCGTAGTCGTGGGGCGGCTGCATGCCGGCCAGGTGTTGCACGAAGTAGTCCCAGCGGCGGCGCGTCATGTAGGGCGAGTAGGCGCCGTAGCCGTGGGCGGCGTTCGGAAACACCACTAGGTCGTAGCTCTTGTTGGCTTTGGTGAGGGCCTCCACTACCAGCATCGTGTTGTAGGGCGGCACGTTGTCGTCCATTAGGCCGTGGGCCAGCATCAGCTTGCCTTTGAGGTTTTTAGCGAAGGTGGCGTTGGCTTGGTTGTCGTAGTTGGTGGTGCCGTCGGGGTTGGGTTTAAGCAGCCCGATGTAGCGCTCGGCCCAGTCGTCCTCGTAGTTGCGATTTTCGTGGTTGCCTGATTCCGAAATACCCACTTTAAAGAAGTTGGGGTAGCGGAACATAGCTGCCGCCGTAGCGTAACCGCCGCCCGAGTGGCCCCAAATGCCGGCCCGCTCCAGGTCGATGTACGGGTACTTCTGCGCCAGCTGCCGCATACCAGTCACCTGGTCCGACAACGTGTTTTCGGCCATGTTGCCGTAGCAGACATCGTGGTAGCTCTTAGACCGCAGGGGATTGCAGCTGCCCTCAATCACCACCACCACAAAGCCCAGCTCGGCCAGTGCCTGGTGGTCGCTGCGGGCCGCCGAAAACGACCAGTTGCCCACGCCGCCACCCTGTGGCCCTGGGTAGATGTAGTTGATAATCGGGTATTTCTTGGCTGGGTTCAGCGTCGTGGGCGTGAACATTAGGCCGTACAGGTCATTCTTGGCGTCCTGGTCTTTCACCGTGATGGGCGTGGGCGCCTTCCAGCCGGTGGCCGTGAGGCGCGAAATATCGGTTTTCTCGAGAGTCGAAACGAGCTTGCCGTCAGCGGCGCGCAGTACCGTTGCGCCCGGTTTGTCGGGCTGCGAGTAGGTATCCAAGAAGTAGCGGCCTGAGGGTGTCAGCGTCACGTGGTGGTTGCCGGCCTCGGGGGTGAGCAAGGTTAGGTTCTTGCCATCCAGCCCGATGCGGTAGAGGTGGGTGAAGTAGGGGTTGCCTGGCTCGCGCCCATCGGCCAGGAAATAAAGCTGGCGCTTCGCCTCGTCTACTTCCAGCAGTTGCGTTACCACAAAATTGCCCTTCGTAATCTGGTTCTTCACCTTGCCATTGCTGGCATTGTAGAGGTACAAGTGGCCCCAGTTGTCGCGCTCCGAGTACCAGATAACTTCCTTGCTTTTGGGCAGGTAGCGCCAGTTAATAGCTCCCTGGCCTGATTCATACTGCGTAGCGACGGTTTCCTCGAACACGTCGCGCACCGCGCCGGTGGTGGCATCGGCCACGCGCATCTTCTCCTGCTTGTGGTCGCGCGAGGTTGACACGAATGCCAACTGGCTGGCATCAGCGCTCCAATCCACGTCGTCGAAGGTGCCGCTGCTTGAAATATCATCCGACAGGGAGCCGCGGTGCGGGTCGGGTGGCAGCTGCAAGCGCACCACTTTCGGGTTGCTTACTTCCACAATCACCCGCTCAATCATGGCAATGTCTTTGTCGCCGGGCAGCGGGTACTTCCACGACTTGAGAGTGGGGTGGCCGATGTTGGTGGTCACCAGGTACATGTCGCCCACAGCGCGCTGGTCTTGCCGGAACGTGGCGATTTTGCGCGAGTCAGGCGACCAGCGCAAAATCGGCCGGTCGCTGTGGGTCCAGCCGGCGTTGTCGGTGGCGTAGCCGTAGTCCTTGGCCCCGTCGGTGGTGAGCTGGGTGGATTGGTTGGTTTTCGTGTCGCGCACCCACAAGTTGTAGTCCTTGATGTAGGCGGCCAGCTGGCCGTTGGGCGACTCAATTTCGTTTTGCGCGTTGGGGCTAGGCTGGGCGGCGGGTGCTGTGGCGGGGCTTAGTTGCTCGCTAACCAAATCATACTGCCAGTTCTTGCCAGCGGCGGCAAACGAAATCGACTTTTCATCGGGCGAAAACGCAAGGTCCCGGAATGGTAGCCGGCTGGCCTGGTACGTTTTACCGCTGGCGGTGGAGAGGGCCGCTGCCAGTTTGGCGTGATTGAAGGCGGCAGTGCGGGTTTTGCGGGCGGGGTCCACTAACACAAATTC
This sequence comes from Hymenobacter tibetensis, assembly GCF_022827545.1. NCBI lineage: Bacteria > Pseudomonadati > Bacteroidota > Cytophagia > Cytophagales > Hymenobacteraceae > Hymenobacter > Hymenobacter tibetensis. The sequence continues at coordinate 3,991,001 of NZ_CP094669.1, read as the reverse complement.
GGCGCCCTGGGCGGTCAGCACGCGGTACCAAAACCGGTCGTTGGCCAGCCAGTGGGGCTGGCCGGCGCTGCCATCAACTAGCGGTTGGGTGTTGTAGCCCATGAAGCGCTCGGCCCGGGCGTAGTCTTGGGTGGTGAGGGCGGGCAACTGCTGGGCCAAGGTGGCAACTGAAATGAAAAAGGCAGTTGCGGTGAGGGCCAGTAAATACTTGGGCATAGGCTTGGCAGGAAATAGGCTAAAAGTCGGAATTATTAGGAGCCTAAGGTATCACGAAATACGCGACGGAGCGTTCTTCTTGCTTGGCTGGCGCGAGCCTATTTCTTTGAAACGGCTCGTCTTCCTATCAATAAAAAGAGGTTCCATACTGCTGTATGGAACCTCTTGCGGAAAGCTTGCCAGCGTGTTAGCTCATGGAAACTTCGGATACTTCGAGAAGTCGGGCTTGCGCTTTTCCAGGAAGGCGTTCTTGCCTTCTTTGGCTTCCTCGCTCAGGTAGTAAAGCAGCGTGGCGTTGCCGGCCAACTCCTGGATGCCTGCCTGCCCATCCAGTTCAGCATTGAACGAGGACTTCAGCATGCGCAACGCCAAGGGGCTTTTCTCGAGAATCTTGTGGCACCACGCCACAGTGGTCTCTTCCAGCTGATCGAGCGGCACCACTTTGTTCACGAGGCCCATATCGAGGGCTTCCTGCGCGTCATACTGGTCGCAGAGAAACCAGATTTCGCGGGCTTTCTTTTGGCCGACTACGCGTGCGAGGTAGGAAGCACCGAAACCGCCATCGAACGAGCCCACGTTAGGGCCAGTCTGGCCGAAGCGGGCGTTGTCGGCGGCAATGCTTAGGTCGCAGACCACGTGCAGCACGTGGCCACCCCCGATGGCCCAGCCCGCCACCATGGCCACTACCGGCTTGGGGATAGAGCGAATCATCTTTTGCAGGTCCAGTACGTTGAGGCGGGGCATGGCATCATCACCAACGTAGCCACCGTGGCCCCGGACGCTCTGGTCGCCGCCCGAGCAGAAGGCCTTGCCTCCTTCCCCGGTGAGGATGATAACGCCGATATCGGTGCGGTTGCGGCAGATGTCCATAGCCTCAATCATCTCCTGCACCGTGAGGGGCGTGAAGGCGTTGTGCACCTGCGGGCGGTTGATGCTGATTTTGGCGATGCCGCCAGCTTGCGTGAAGAGAATTTCGCGGAACTCCTTGATCGGGGTCCAAGTGATTTGTTCGGCCATACGTCTGAAAATGATGTAAAGAAGGAAGGCCGTCCTGCTGCGCTTGCCGAAGCCGCTCTATTGCTTCGCTGAAAGAAAATAGGCGAAGCAGTGGAGCTTCGACAGGCTTAGCAGGACGTTCTGATATAAACCATTAAGATGGGAAACCGGCTTTTACCGCGGCCCGGTATTGTTCGAAAAATTCGGCGTTGGTCTTGCTGTCAGTGCTGATTTCCAGCAAGGCTGCGCCCGTTTCGGGTGCAAAGAAAACCGGTAGCGCCGACTCTAGCTCCGCGAACGACGAAACCGGGAAATACTGTAGCTTGAAATCCCGCGCCGTATTCTCGGCGGTCAGCAGCTGGTGCGTCTCGAAAAACTCTTCTAGCTCGGGCTGTTGGCGCGGTCCATCAATCATGCGGAAGATGCCGCCGCCGTGGTTGTTGAACACAACCACCCGCAGGTTGGGCGTCGGATAGTTGTGCCAAAACGCGTTCCGGTCATAGAAAAACGCTACGTCGCCCGTCAGCAGTACCACTGGCCGCTGTGGCTGGGCCAGTGCCGCGCCTACCGCCGTGCTGTTGCAGCCGTCGATGCCGCTGGTGCCTCGGTTGGCAAACACTTCCACTTGCTTGCCCACTGGCAACCCCAAGATATTGGCGTACCGGACCGCCATGCTGTTGGCGAGGTGGAGCGCCGTCTGGTCGGGCAGGAGCTGTAGGCAGTGATGGAAGGCCGTAAACTCGTTGAACGGCTGCTCGAGCTGCTGCATGAACTGTTGTAGAAAGCTTGTCGCCCATGATTCAGCCGCTAGCCATGATTTCAAATAAGCTGCTTTAACGGAAGCTTCTTCACCGGGTAGGGGCTCAATTGCCGGCCACTTTAGCTGCGGTGTAGCAAGATGAGTGGAGACAGAAGCGACACGCGTGGCGTCCTGCGCCACCACGTGGCTGGGTGTGACTGAGTAAGTAGTCGAACCGCCCGCATTCGTGGTCACGCTAGGAACCGAACCTAGTATAAGACCTTCAGTGTCTCTGATACTGCTAGGCGAATCATGCGGCTCTTCGGCCAGCAATGCGCCAAAGAAATCTGTGGGCTCCATGCGCACAAGCTTAGTGAGCGACTGGAACGTGTCGGCCTCCACGCCGGCGGCTTGGATGTGCCAGTGCTGAGTGGGTTTCGTATTGCGCAGGTAAAGCTTCAGCGACTTCGAGATGAGCGACTTACCGAAGGTGATAAGCAACTCTGGCTTTAACGCCTCCTTCAAGCCGGGCTCCTGCACCGCCATGAATACGTCCTGGTGGCCCAAGGGACGCAAACGTTGGTCGTAATCAGAAACTACGGGCAAGTGTACGTTGGCAATCAAGTCGCCGACCACCGGCACCTGCCAGGTGGCCGCAAAACGATGCAACGCCAGCAGTAGCTCGGTGTCAGCGGGTTGCTGACCGGCAACCACTAACACACGACTAGCGTTGCGGAGGGCTTCACGAAGTTCTGTAAGCACAGCGCTAGGCAGTTGGGGGCGGCTGGGTAGTTCCCGCGTCACTTTCACGTTCTGCTCGTACTGTATTTCCTCGCCGGCCTTCGGGTAGAAGGGCTCCCGCAGTGGCACGTTCACTTGTACCGGGCCGGCAGGGCCAGCTTGCGCCAGCTTGATGGCCTCGTTCACAATGCGCGCCGAATGCCACTTGGCATCGGTGTGCGATGTATCGGCCGGAAACTCGAAGGCACCTTTGGCGTGGGCCCCATACAGGTTGTGCTGCCGAATGGTCTGGCCGTCGAGCTGGTCTATCCATTCTGGCGGCCGGTCGGCGGTGAAAATTACGAGCGGAATGTGCTGGAAATAAGCTTCGGCTACGGCGGGTGCGTAGTTGAGGCCGGCCGTGCCGGAGGTACATACCAACACCACTGCCCGCTGTTGGGCCTGCGCCATGCCCAACGCAATAAAGGCTGCGGCCCGCTCATCGGGCACCACCCGCACCGTTAGGTTGGAGTGGCGGGCGAAGGCCAGCGTCAGCGGGGCCGAGCGAGAACCCGGTGACAACACCACATCCGTAATACCGTGCCGGGCGCAGATTTCAGCAATATTATGAACAGCCTGCATAAAGTAACTGAGTGAGAAAGTAACGAAGCAAGTAACTGAAGAGGTGGCTGCGTGATAACAGTTGCGCCATCTGTCTGGATAGACCCTTCAACGGTTTATTCAGTTACTCGACGTAGTCATTGTGTGGAGCACGGCCCCCATGGTAGTCAACTTTAGCTCTGTTTCCTGCCATTCGCGGTCTGGGTCGGAGTCCACAGTGAGGCCGGTGCCAGCGTAGAGGATGGCCTCGGTGGGGCGCAACTGGAGGCAGCGAAGATTTACGTACAGGCGCGAGATGCCGGCTGTCGGCAAGTTCACCGGGCCTAGAAAGCCACTGTAATAGGCTCGGTCGTAGCCTTCGTGCTGATATAGAAAATCCAGGGCTGCCTGCTTCGGCATGCCACCTACCGCAGAAGTAGGATGTAATAACCGCAACATATCGGTGCCCAGATTGGGGAACGGCACTTGGCGCAGATTCACTTCGAAATCGGTGCGTAAGTGCAACAGCTCGCCGGCCGCCACCGTGCGGGGTCCGGTTTCATCGTATTCACGCAGCCGAAGCTGTTTAAAGCAGTTTACAATGTAGCGTGCTACCAAAGCTTGCTCCTCGATTTCCTTTTGCCGCCAGATAGCCGTGTTGGGTACCTGGCTGGGAATGCGGGGTTGCGTACCAGCCAGCGCCATTGTCCGGAATGTGCCGTCGGGGGTCACCTCGGCCAGCACTTCGGGCGTAGCGCCCAGCCAGGTGCCCACGCCCGGCACGCTCACCAACGATACAAACGCCTGCGGATATTTTTCGCTTAGCTCCGCAAAAGCCGCCAGTGGGTCGAAGCCAGCCGGCAGCGGATAGCGGGCCGCTCTCGACGATACCACTTTCACTACGGCCTTGGCCTCAATAGCGGCTACGCCGGTGCTTACCAGGTGCGTGTACTCGGCCCGAGTGGCGGTGTGTGGGACGGGTTGCGTGCTGTACGGCCACGCCAACTGCTCAACGGGTGCGGTGGTCAGCCAGGCCGTGAGGGCCGGGACAAGCGAGCGAGCGGCCGGCGCTACGGTCACGGTGTCAGGGCGGGCCGCATCGAAGCACACGTCGGCGGGTAGAAATAGGGCCGGGTTGTGGTCGGAGTCGCGGAAGGGAAAGAATGCAAAGCCCGCTGGGGCGGCAGCATCCAGCGCGGGCGGCAGCCCCGTGTACGCATCTTCCAGCGTACGCGCCACCAGCAAGCGTGGGTGCGAAGCACCGGGCTCACGCCACACGGCGAGCGGCCGGCTGGTACGCAAAGCACCCGCTGCCAAGTGACGCAGCCGGGCCATGGCGCTTGGGCCTACCGCCGCCACTGGCCACGCCAGCTGCCGGAGTTCGTTGGGTGGCATTAGGCAGGAGTTGAACTGGCCGCGGGCAGATCGATAACGGCCATGGTAATGCGGCTGATGCACACCAGGGCGCCGGTTTCTTCGTGCGTGATGCGGATTTCCCACACCTGCGTGCTGCGGCCCACGTGCAGTGCCGTCGCATGCCCCACCACGTAACCCGATTTCACACCTTTTAGGTGGTTGGCATTGATTTCCAGCCCTACACAAGCCTGTTTGCGTATGTCAACCTGCAGGGTCGCCCCGATGCTGCCCAGCGTTTCGGCCAAGGCCACGGAAGCACCGCCGTGCAGCAGCCCCATCGGCTGGTGGGTACGGTGGTCGACGGGCATGCGGCCGGTGATGGTTCGCTCGCCCACCGCCGTTATCTCGATGCCGAGATGTTCGCCTAGGGTGTTTTTTGCCCACGCATTAATCTGAGCAGGGTCGGTAGGGAGCTGTGCCATAAGCGTCGAAAAAGCGAACAAGTAGGCCTCTACGGCCAGAAAACGGGTACCTTTAAGGGATAAACAGCAAAGCTAGCCGGAAAGTGAGCGTCAAAAAAATATACCTGGTCCGTCATGGCCAGACCGACTTCAACGTGCAGAACATCGTGCAAGGCAGCGGTGTTGATTCCGACCTGAATGAAAAAGGCCGCCAGCAGGCTGAACAGTTCTTCGCGGCCTACCGCCATCTACCGTTCGATAAAGTGTATACGTCGGTGCTGCGCCGTACCCACCAGTCGGTGCGCGGATTTCTAGAGCTGGGGTTGCCCCACGAGCAACACGCAGCCCTCAACGAAATCAGCTGGGGCGTACGCGAGGGCACGCGCATCACTCCCGAAGAAGATGCCGAATACCAAGGCGTGCTCGACCAATGGAACCGGGGCGAAACCTTCGCGCGCCTCACCGGCGGCGAAAGCCCCGATGAAGTAGCTGCGCGGCAGCGTCCTTTTATAGAACTGTTAAAAAGCCGGCCCGAAGAGGAAAACGTGCTGATCTGTATGCACGGCCGCGCCATGCGTGTGTTGCTCTGCCAATTGCTCAACTACCCCTTAACCCGCATGGACTCCTTCGAGCATCGTAACCTGTGCCTGTACAAGCTGCACTACACAGGCTCGATGTTCACTGTTCGCAATTTCCTGGATGTCACGCACCTAGAGTAGCGTCGGCCAAGACGTGTGAGTAAGGGTAGCATGCTGGGAATGAGCTGCTTGTTCTGGCTTACAAGGTGCCGAGCCAGAACACTAGGCCGCCTGTTTATGTAGGGCACTACGTGAACAGGTGCTGCCATCTAGAAAGCGGAAGCCTTCAGCAGCCCAGCCACTTCTAGTAGGCAGGTAAGTTCGCTATCCGAAAAACATTGATGACCTTGGCTCGTGCTGCTACAACAGCACGAAAGACCAGGGATATTTGTGCCTGCACAACCCTGATCTTCTCGATACGGTATCCTACACACAACAACCCTAATTGCCCAGCGGTTTGCACCGCCGGATTTTCGGGCTAATTTTGACGCCCACTCATTTCAACCGCAGAAGCAGATGGCCGAGATCATAAAAATGCCCAAAATGAGCGACACAATGACGGAAGGCGTCATTGCCACTTGGCTCAAGAAGGTAGGCGACAAAATAAAATCCGGCGACGTGCTGGCCGAAGTCGAAACCGATAAGGCCACGATGGAGCTGGAAAACTACGAAGATGGTACCCTGCTCTATATCGGGCCGAAAGAAGGAGAATCTGTGGTAGTGGATGGCATTCTGGCCATCGTTGGTAAAGAAGGCGAAGACTTTTCGGCCTTGCTGGCTGGTGGATCGGGCGGTGCCGCCCCGGCAGCGGCTGAGGCACCCAAGGCGGAAGCCGCTCCCGCACCTGAAGCTCCGAAAGCTGCGCCTGCCGCACCTGTGCCGGCTGCTACGCCAGTTTCTGCCCCAGTAGCTGCCGCGCCTGCCGCCGCAGCTGGCAACGGCAAGAAAGCCACCGTGGTGCGCATGCCGAAGATGAGCGACACCATGACCGAAGGCACCATTGCTTCCTGGCTGAAGAAAGTGGGCGACAAAGTGAAGTCAGGGGATGTGCTGGCCGAAGTGGAAACCGATAAGGCCACGATGGAGCTAGAAAACTACGAGGATGGTACCCTGCTCTATATCGGTCCAAAAGACGGCGAAGCCGTAGCCGTAGATGGCATTCTAGCCATCATCGGGGAGGAAGGCGCCGATGTGCAGGCCCTGATTGGCGGACAGAGCGGCGGTAGTGCTGCCCCAGCCGCTGATGCTGCTCCTGCCGCTACTCCAACCGAAAATGCCCCAGCTGCCGCTGCTCCGCAAGCCGCTACCACCACGCAACCTGCTGGTGGCCGCCTGCTAGCCTCGCCGTTGGCCAAGAGCATTGCCAAAGACAAAGGCATCGACCTGAACACCATCAAAGGCTCGGGCGAAAACGGCCGCATCATTTCCCGCGACCTGGAAAGCGCGCAGCCAAGCGCCGCTGCTGCCCCAGCCGCCGCACCTGCTGCCCAGCCCGCCGCTCAACCCTCCTCCGAATACATCAAAGCGGCTCTGCCCGAGCAGCAGCCCCAGGCCGAAGCGCCGAAAGCCGCTCCAACACCCGCTACGTCTTCGGCCGACTACACCGAGACGCCGGTTTCGCAGATGCGCAAGGTTATTGCCCGTCGTCTGTCCGAGAGCTTGTTCACGGCGCCACACTTCTATCTGACGATGGAAATTGTGATGGACCGCGCTATGGAAGTACGCACGCAGCTCAACACCTTGTCGCCGGTGAAGCTTAGCTTCAACGACTTGGTGATTAAAGCCTGCGCCGTGGCGCTCAAGCAGCACCCCGCCATCAACTCCTCGTGGCTCGGCGACAAAATCCGCCAGAACAAGGTGGTGAACATTGGGGTAGCCGTAGCCGTGGACGAAGGACTGCTCGTGCCCGTAGTGCGCAATGCCGACGGCAAAGGCCTCTCGACCATTGCTACCGAAGTGAAAGAACTGGCTGGCAAGGCGAAGAGCAAGAAATTGCAACCGTCTGAGTGGGAAGGTAGCACCTTCACCATCTCCAACCTAGGTATGTTCGGCATCGACGAATTCACAGCCATCATCAACCCACCGGATGCCTGCATCCTGGCAGTGGGCGGTATCAAGCAGACGGCCGTGGTGAAAGATGGCGCGCTAGCCATTGGCAACATCATGAAAGTGACACTCAGCTGCGACCACCGCGTAGTGGATGGCGCCACTGGCGCAGCCTTCCTGCAAACGGTGAAAAGCCTGCTCGAAGATCCAATGCGCATGCTCATCTGATAGAAGCCGACAGTACACCTGTCTGAAAAAGCCAGTCCGCAAGGGCTGGCTTTTTTTATTTATTGCTTTATTGTGAAAATAAGATGTTTTCCCGCCCTGCTCTGGCCTTTCGGCTTTCCTTCACTTCTTTCATTTCACGCTATGAAACAGCTAGTACCCATTAGCATTTTGTGTTTAAGCAGCGTTGCAGCCTTCGGGCAGGGGCAAACGCTCACAGGACAAGTTCTCGACGCATCGGGCCGGCCTATAGTGGGCGCCACAGTAGTGGAAAAGGGTTCCAACAACGGCACGGGCACCGGTGGCGACGGCCGCTTTACGCTACGTGCCCGGTCGCAGTCGCCTACATTGGTTATCAGTTCCATTGGGTTTGCCAGCCAGGAGGTGAGTGCGGGCACTGGTGCCATCAGTGTCCGGCTGGCGGAAGCCTCCACCGGCCTGAGCGAGGTGCAGATTGTGGGTTCGCGCAGCCAAAACCGCTCGGTCACGGATTCGCCTTCGCCGGTGGATGTGATTGACATTCGGGAGGTGACGGCCAAAACCGGGCAGCTCGATGTAAACCAGCTGCTGCAATTCGTAGCTCCCTCGTTCAACTCCAACCGCCAAACCGGCTCCGACGGCGCCGACCACGTAGACCCCGCTTCCTTGCGCGGCCTCGGCCCCGACCAAACGCTGGTGCTCGTGAACGGCAAGCGGCAGCATCAATCGGCGCTGGTGAACCTGTTCGGCTCGCGCGGCCGTGGCAACACCGGCACCGACTTGAACGTCATTCCGGCCGCCAGCATCGAGCGGATCGAGATTCTGCGCGATGGTGCGGCGGCTCAGTACGGCTCCGACGCCATTGCCGGCGTTATCAACATCGTGCTCAAGAAAACCACCAACGAGCTAACTGTAAGCACCAACTACGGCGCCTACGATGCGAAGTACCGCTTCGACGACAAGAACTTCGACGGCGGCAACTTCAACGCCAACGCCAACTACGGCATCAAAGTAGGAGAGCAGGGCGGCTACATAAATGCCACTCTCGACTACAACCAGCGTGAGCATACGCAGCGCGCCAACGTGCCCGCCGAAGACGGTATTGCCCGCCGCCAGTACGGCGACCCACAGGTGAAAAACGCGGCGGCCTACTTGAACGCTAAATTTCCCATCAGCGACAAAGCGCAAGTGTACGCTTTCGGCGGCCTCAACAAGCGCCGCGGCGACTCTTACGCCTGGACCCGCTTCGCTGATGATGACCGCAACGTGCCTTCCATTTACCCCAACGGTTATGACCCCATCATTACTAGTGACATCTGGGATGGTTCGGTCGTAGTGGGGTTGCGCACGCAACTGGGCGCTTGGGAACTGGATTTGAGCAATAACTTCGGTTCCAACCGCTTTGAGTATGGGGTGGAGAATACGCTGAATGCTTCGTTGGGTACCAACTCGCCTACCAAATTCAAGGCAGGGGGCTTTCAATTGCAGCAGCAAGTGCAGAGTTTAGGCCTCACGCGCAATTACGCCAGCGTACTAGGAGGGCTGAATTTGGCCGCTGGGGCCGAGTGGCGCCATGAATGGTACTCGCTGTTTGCGGGCGAGGAAGCCTCCTACCGCAACTACGACCCGGCCGGTACACCCGATTCGTTGCGGAGGGCGGCTGGCTCGCAAGGTTTTCCTGGCTACCAGCCGACGGATGCTATCAAAGCTGAGCGCGACAATGTGGGGGCATACGTGGATGCCGAGTTGAGCATAACGCCACAGTGGCTGGTGGCCGCTGCCTTGCGCTATGAATACTACACTGACTTTGGCAGCACGCTCAACTACAAACTAGCCACTCGCTACAACCTGACCGAGTTTTTGACGTTGCGCGGCACGTACAGTACCGGCTTCCGGGCACCTTCGTTGGCTCAGGTCAACTTCAACTCCACGTTCACTAACTTCATTCAGGGGCAGCCCGTGGAAGTGCTGCTGGCTCGCAACAACAGCGCCGTTACGCAGAAGCTGGGAATTCCGAGCCTCAAGCAGGAAACCTCTAACAGCGCCAACATCGGCCTGACCAGCCGTATCGGTTCCTCGCTAAGCTTAACCTTGGACGGTTACTACATCAAGATCGACGACCGGGTGGTGCTCACCAGCCAGTTCTCGTCCGAAGACCCGGTGATTGGGCCTGATTTGCAAGCGTTGAACGTAGGGCAGGCGCAGTTTTTTGCCAATGCAGCTTCCACCGAGTCGTTGGGCTTGGATGCCGTGTTGAGCCACACGCTGGCGCTGAGCAACGGCCGATTGAACTCCACGCTGGCCGCCAACTTCAACCGCCTGCGCATCGACCGGGTACGGACCTCGGGCCGCCTAACGGGGCGCGAAGACGAATTTTTCGGGCCGCGTGAGCAGGCGTTTGTAAAAGCCTCGGCGCCACCGTCCAAAATTAATCTCACGTTTGACTATCAACTGGGCCGCTTTGGGGCACTGCTGCGCTTTGTGCGGTTCGCTGATGTGAAGCTAATTGGGTATGACGGCCTAGATCAGGTTTATGACTCCCGCATCACCACCGATTTAGCGCTGAGCTATTCTCTCACCGACCATTTGCAGCTCTCCGTGGGTAGCTCCAACCTGTTCAACCGCTACCCGTCGTTCTTCAACCCGCAGGTAACGGAAACCGGCGGTGCCTGGGACCCGGTGCAGATGGGCTCGAACGGCCGGTTTTACTTTGCTAAATTGCAGGCGCGTTTCTGAGGTGATTGTTAGTTGCTGATTGTTGGTTGCTGGTTGTCAGTTCGTTTTCGAAATGGCAGCCAGCTTCTTTTTACGGCATCATCTATCCACACTCACCCATCAACAACTAACAAGCACTAATTCAATGAGAATAAGATCCACTACCGTACTCGGTATCCGCCACAACGGCGAAGTAGCGCTAGGCGCCGACGGGCAGGCCACCATGGACAAGCACGTAGCCAAAAGCAACGTGCGCAAGGTCCGCAAGCTGCAAGACGGCAAAGTCGTGACAGGGTTTGCCGGCTCCACCGCCGATGCGTTTATGCTGCTCGATAAGTTCGAGGAGAAACTCAATGGCTACGGCGGCAACCTGCGCCGCGCTGCTATTGAGCTGGCCAAGGAATGGCGCAAAGACCAGTACCTGCGCAAGCTGGAAGCCATGATGGTGGTAGCCGACCGCGACGAACTGCTCATCATAGCCGGCTCCGGCGACGTGCTCGAACCTGACTCCGACGTGGCCGCCATCGGCTCGGGTGCTATGTATGCCCAGGCCGCCGCGCTGGCCCTCAAAAAGCACGCACCTCACCTCACAGCCCGCCAGATGGTAGAAGATGCCCTGCACATTGCCGCCGACATCTGCATCTACACCAACCACAACCTCATGATTGAGCAGCCGGTATAGTTGAGTAGCCTACCCGAATAGATATGCCGCCAAGCGAATCCAGCTCACTCAAACGGTCTGTATGAAGAAAAAAGCATTTGACTTTGAAGCCTTAGGCGAATCATTGCGGGCTGACACGCAGGAGTTCTTGGATACGTATGGCTCCAAGCATCCCGAGGACGGCCCTATCTTGGCGTTCTGCTTGTACTTCGATTCGCAGATCGATGGTGCCGGAATGGTTCTACCTCAGAAAGGTCTAAGCCAGGATATAACTGTTGATGATACGGCTACTTGGTTTCAATACGCTGACCATATTCAGGCAGAGCATTCGGAACAGACATTGGAATTATTAAGCCAGTACGAGGAATGGTTTAACGATGATGACCGGCCAGAGGAAGAGCAGGAACTAGTAGTGGAACAGTTTCATCAAATGATAACAAGCGTGATGCAGCGCTTGACGTTTGAGAAGCTACCTAAAACCGATGACTTCGTGTTCTATGCCGATGGTATGGACGAAGACTACGAGCAGTGGAACGCTACTATTCCGCCGGCTCTTGTGAAAAAACACTTCGACCAATAAGTAGCTCAAGCATTCCTTTTTTGTGAGGAACCCAGCCGCAGTTGTGCGTTATTCAGAATCTTCGATATAGCGCGCAATTCTTGAACGATTCCCGGTTGTAATTTGATTGTACACCGCACACCCACTAATACCGAACATACACGCAATGCAAATCACCAACTTCCTCAAGCACCACTACCGCCACTTCAACGCCGCTGCTTTGATTGATGCCGCCGAAGGCTACAACAAGCACCTCGCCGAAGGGGGTAAGATGATGATAACGCTGGCGGGCGCCATGAGCACCGCCGAAATGGGCATCCAGTTGGCCGAGCTGATCCGGCAGGACAAGGTGCAAATCATCAGCTGCACCGGTGCCAACCTGGAAGAGGATATCTTCAACCTGGTAGCCCACGACTTCTACGAGCGAGTACCGCACTACCGCGACCTAACGGCGGCCGACGAGCAGGCCCTGTTGGAGCGCCACATGAACCGCGTTACCGATACCTGTATTCCGGAAGAAGAGGCCATGCGCCGCCTGGAGCACTCGGTACTGAAGTTCTGGGAGCAGGCCGACAAAGCCGGTGAGCGGTACTTCCCCCACGAGTTCTTCTACCAGATTCTGAAATCGGGCGAGCTGGAGCAATACTACCAGATTGACCCCAAGGACAGCTGGATGCTGGCTGCCGCCGAGAAAAACCTACCGATCATCTGCCCCGGTTGGGAAGACTCCACGTTGGGCAACATCTTCGCGGGTCACGTTATCAGTGGCGACATTAAGAACGTGCACACCGTGCGCACCGGCATCGAGTACATGATTTACCTAGCCGACTGGTACACCCAGCAAGCCACCGACGAAAGCAAAGTTGGCTTCTTCCAGATTGGCGGCGGCATTGCCGGCGACTTCCCGATCTGCGTAGTACCGATGCTGCACCAAGACCTGGGCCGCACCAGCGTGCCGCTGTGGGGCTACTTCTGCCAGATTTCGGATTCTACTACTTCTTACGGTTCGTACTCCGGTGCCGTGCCGAACGAGAAAATCACCTGGGGCAAGTTGGGCCAAGACACGCCTAAGTTCATCATCGAGTCGGATGCTACCATTGTAGCGCCGCTGGTATTTGCTATGGTGCTGGGGCAATAATTGCCGCTTAGTGCTTACTGAAAAGCCCGCTGCTGAACTTCAGCAGCGGGCTTTTTTTGCCAAATGCAGTTCAGCTTCAACGCAATTGCGGCGTGGCTTTAGGACCTTGGTTGCCGACGGTCTGCTGCTCCTGCGTATGCTGCTTCTGTTGCTTCACAGACTGCTTGATGCTGGACCAGTTCAGGGTGAACATTAGCGTGATACCTACTATGAGGAGCATCGCGTAGCCTAGCATGAACGTCAGAAAGCCACGCCAGAGGCGGCTCAGCCAGCCGATGGTGGTGTGGTTGAGCAGACTGCCGTACGCCCACGAGGCGTACCCTATCACTAGCAGCATCGCGTAGAAACTGAACGTCTGAATCTGAGGCGTACCGCTGTAGAGGTACGTCACGGGCAGCAGCAGCAGGGTAATAAAGTTGTTAATGGCCGTAATGAAGGCCGCAATAATGAGGCATTCGGCGTAGTTGTAGCCGCCGCGCCGCAAAAATAAGCGAGCCGCCAGCGCCCAGGCCGGCACCGTTGCCAGATAGCACCAGGTCAGGTACTTCATAAAAAATGCACTGGAGGACGCCTGCATCTGGTATAAGGCCTCGGGCATGGTGGGGTCTCTTGGCGGCAGCATGTTGATGTGCAGCGCCGAAAAGAGCAAGGCGTACACGCCCGTAATCAGAAACAGTAACGACAAGGGCCGGAAATGGTCGACGCGCTTACCGGCCAAGTAGGCCCGGATGGTGGGGCCGGGCCGGAATACCATAGTTTTCAGCGTGTACAAAATGCCTTTGTCCACGTGCCAGATGGAGTGAAGGATGTCGTGGGGCATGTCCTTCAGGGTGAGGCGGTGCGTATGATGCGCATCCTGCCCACAGTGCCCGCAGAACCGGTCAGACACCAGGGTATTGCAGTTCAGGCAGGCCGTGGGAACGTGGTGTACAGTGGTGTCTAGAGCTGCACTGTGCACCGAGTGGGCTAGCTTAGGGTCGAGGACGATGGGTGCGGTAGAAGTTGGATGCATAGCAGATAAGAAGAAATGTGCTTGAATTAAAGACACTTAAAGTAGAATAGCAAGTAAAATAAAGCCCGCTGCTGAATGCAGCGGCGGGCTTTGTAGCGTCGGGCAGCCACATAAGGCAATAGGAAAGAAGATAAATCCGCCATAGCCCCCGTTGCTCACCAACCCCACCTACCTTTGTCCGGCACGCCACCATTGCCTTACCGCCATGAGCCTCGACTCCGCCAGTTTCTTTCAGTACACGCCCGAAACCGAGAAAACGACTATCTATATCCAGACTCCTGACGGAGACGATATGGAGTCCTGCGACGCGCTACTGGTGGCCCAAACCAAACACCAGAAGCTGTATATCACGCTGGAAAGGAAACGGCGCTACCTGTCCTACACGCAGCTACCCAACTCCGACGAAACAGAAATGGAGTTCCTGCAAGACTATGAAGAAGTGGAGGCCCTGATGGAAGATGCGGGCCTAGATGGCATCCACGACGGCGAGCAGGGTATCGTCTACCACAACCTGCTCTTCCTGCTCATGAACCCCTTCTAGCATAAGGGGGCTTCAGTTGAAATTGCCTCACTAGCAACTGCTAGTACACGAAAAAGCCCGCCACTGAGAGTGGCGGGCTTTTATATGCTTCTAAGCAAGCAATGGCTATGCCTGGGTGAAATTGGTGGAGGTAGCCTGCTGCTGCCATTGCTCCATCTGTTGCTGCACAGTGGCTATTTTTTGTTCGGCCATCTGATAGGCATCTGCCCCCAAGAACAAGTGAACGGGTGCAGTGTCTGCTTCACTTACTTCGAGTAGAAGCGCGGCTGCCTTCTCAGGGTCGCCGGGCTGGTTGCCGTTGATTTGTTGCTCGTGTGCTGCTTGGGAGTCGCGCACCGCTTGATACTCGGGGAGAGGATGCTGGGGCGTGCCCAACGAGCCGGAAGTCAGGAAATCGGTGCGGAAGTAACCAGGATACACTACAGTAGCTCGGACGCCAAATTCTTGTACTTCAGCAGCATAAGACTCGGTGAGGCCCGCCACCGCGAACTTGGTGGCGCAATAGATGCCCCAACCGGGGAAGTTGCCCATAAAGCCCCCAACAGAGGCAATGTTGAACACGTGGCCCGAACCCTGCTGCCGCAGATGCGGCGTAGCATACCGGATGACGTTGAGCATGCCGAACACATTCACGTCGAAGTTCATGCGCGCTTCCTGGTTGGAGAGTTCTTCTAGGGCGCCAAGCTGGCCGTAGCCGGCGTTGTTGACTATCACATCGAGCCCTCCGAGGGTGCTGATGGTGGTGGCAATGGCCTGCTGCACGCTTTCCTCGTTGCCGAGGTCCATGTACAGCGGCAGGAACTGCCCATGGCTAGGCGGCACGGCTTGTTTCAACTCCTCCAGGTTGCGGGAGGTGGCTGCTACCGAATAGCCGTGGGCCAGCAGATGGTGAACTAGTGTCAGACCCAACCCCTTCGAGGCGCCGGTCACGAACCATATATTCTTGGTTTTCATGTTGTTGATATTTTTCTTGATAAGACAGTGAATCACTCAGGGCGAGGCTTGCGAATTGATAGAGCATAAGAAAAGCGGTTAAAGTGTGGAGCAGCTACAAGGGCAGACGCACGTGGCTTCGTTTTATTGCAGCCAAAAGTGAAATCGTAACATGAAAGCTCAGCACCCAGGCCGCTTTTAGCTGCTGCTACTGCTCGAAGCCGGTTGAAAAAGTCAGTTGTTTCCAGGTCTCGATTTCCTGGCGGGAGGTGTCCAGTTTGTGGGTAGCACGCTGGTAAGCGTCTTGGCCAAGCAGCAAATGCACCGGTGGGTTGGGCGCGGCAGCTAGTTGCATGATAGCCGCTGCCGCTTTCTCCGGGTCGCCAGCCTGGGTGCCGTTCATGGCCAGGTACCGCTCGTGCGAGGCGCGCACGGCCTGGTAAACCGCTAGCGGCTGCTGGGCAAACACCAACGACTCGGGCGTAAGAAAGTTGGTGCGAAATGCTCCGGGCGCTACCGCCGTAACCTTGATGCCGAACGGCGCTACATCCTGCGCTAGCGCGTCGGAAAAGCCTTCCACCGCAAACTTGGTGGCCGCGTAAATAGCCCAGCCCGTAGCTGGCGCTATGCCCGCAATCGATGAAATAGTGATGATGTGCCCGGCCTGGGCGGCGCGCATATGCGGTAGCACCTGCCGAATTACGTTCAGCCCACCAAACACATTCACATCAAACGACTGCCGCACCTCGGCATCAGTCAGTTCCTCGATGCTGCCGCCAATACCGTAGCCAGCGTTATTGACTGCCACATCCAACCGGCCAAATGTAGCCAGCGTACGAGCCACGGCTTGCTGCACGCTGGCCTCGTTGGTAAGGTCGGTTTCAAGGGGAAGGAAGTTGACCGCCGCCTCGCCTACGGCCTGCGTCAGGCTTTCGAGCCGGCGCGAGGTGGCGGCTACGCGGTGGCCGGTGTGTAGCAGTTGCTTTACCAGCGCGAGGCCCAGGCCTTGCGACGCGCCCGTGACAAACCATGTTTTGGGAGTGCTCATTGCTTGTTCTGTTTGTACAGTACAAAGCTAGAGCCGCTACTAGCCGAAGGGCTTACCCAGTTCAAACCAATGCTTGCGAAAATCAAACAACCCGCATGGCAGTGGGCGTGACTCCCGCGCGTTTCTTGAAAAAGTTGCTGAAATGAGCTGGTTCTTCGAATCCCAAAGAGTAGCTGATTTCCGACACGTTCCAGGCGGTGTGCTTCAGCAAGGCGTGGGCTTCTTGCACTAGGCGGTCGGCAATGAGTTGGGAGGTGGTCTTGCCAGTTACTTCTTTCAGCGCCCGGTTCAGGTGGTTTACGTGCACGGCCAACTGTCCGGCAAAGGCGTTGGCGTTGCGCAGCTGTACTTGTTGGCCAGGCGTTTCAATGGGGAATTGGCGTTCCAGCAATTCAGTAAACAAGGAGGCAATGCGGGTGGCCGCGTTGCTGTCCTGGTACAGCGTGGTAGCTGGTTGGAGCTTCAGGGCGCTGTGGACCAGCTCAAACACGTAGTTGCGCAGCAGGTCGTACTTGAAGGCGTAGCTGGAATCTATTTCAGCGAACATCTTCTCGAACAACTGCTTGCAAGCTGATAGCTGCTCATCGTTCAGCGAGTAGAGGGGTTGGCCACCGGGCTTGAACATCGGTAATTCCAGCACTCCAGCGTGTGAGTGGCGTTGCAGAAACGCCTCGGTGAAGATGCAGAAGAACCCAGTTTGCTGGTCGTCGAGCGGCTCCCAATCGTAGGGCACCATGGGGTTGGCAAACAGCAGCGCGTTGCCCCGCACTTCCACGGTCTTGTCGGCGAAGTGGTAGTTGCTGCGGCCCGTGACCAGCGTGATTTTGTAGAAGTCTTTGCGGCTGTAGGGCAGGTGGCAGGCTTTTGGACCAACAAAGTCATCGAGCCGGAATACGTTGAAGTGCCCGATATCCTGCTTGAGGTTTTCGGGCATCCAGTGAATCTTACTTTGGTAGAAGTCTTCGAGGCTGACGGGCTTGTGCATAAAGCGAAGTTACACAAATCAAACTATTGCAACTTCCTGTTACCTTGCTGCTCGCTATCCTGGCCTTCGTTACTTGGTTTTTCCAGCTTCATTCGCCCGCTATGCTCACCACAACCATTCCTAAGAAACTCCTAGCCCGCCAGCACGAAATAACCGCCGACTTTCTGCGCGTTGTCGATCAGCACCTCGCCGACGTGGTGGCAGGGCGGGCCACCGAAATGCTGGAAATCCGCGACCTAGCCGACCAACTACACATTCATCCCACGCACCTCAGCAACACCGTTAAGCTTACTACCGGCCACTCGCCGTGCTACTATTTTGAGGCCCGCATCATGGACGTGTCCCGGCAACTGCTGCGCGACACCAACCGCTCCATTGCCGACATTGCCGCCAACCTCACCTACGACCCGTCTAACTTCACCAAGTTCTTTAAGCGGTTCGAAGGCTGCACACCTAAACAATACCGGGAGCAAATATGGGCCGAGCGCCACACCGACGCTTTGTGATAGTTTGTCTTTGCCTTTAGCCTTGTACAGCCGCTTCATATGGAAGGCGTATCAATCACGAGAAAACTTACTTCATCTAATAACAGCAGCACAGTTGAAGATGCACTTGTAGTTACTCTCGTAGTGGCGATTGGCTTAGTGCTGCTTCCTATTGCGTTACTTGTTTTGGTTTGTCTTTGGGTGCGAGACGTTATTCTGCCTGCTAAGGTACCAGCATCTGATACTGTGGAGGAATGGTATACTCTAGAAATCAGACCAACCTTTGCTTTGCGTTATAAGACAGTATATGCAGCAGATATTTCTGATGCAGCGGAAGGCTACTTTGAGGACGAACCGTTGGTGCTTTATCAAACAGAGCCATCAGTGCCTTTTTTCGAGGGTTACTTTACTGACTTTAGAGTTGCACGAGCCGATGGGGTTTTTGTCCAGAAGATTTTATTTGATGCGCAGCTAGAAGATATAAACGCTATGCCTCTATACTTTTTTGCCTATCAAACTCAAGAGGCAGAAGAGTTAATTGATTTGCAAGATTATGAGTTGGATACGAAAGGCAATCCTAGCAATTTCCTTATCACGGCCTTGGGCGAGCACGACGAGGTAACTATTCATGCGAAAGCATGAACTGTATAACCACGATATAGAACAGCGTGGTGAAGCCAACTCTCAACCGATTGCCGTTGCTCGGTTGGGATCTTACCCCATAGCATGGCCTAGGGCGAGACAACCGTTCATAAGACAATGCACTGCCGCAGCTACCCATGCCGAGCCCGTACGCTCACGCACCCACAAGAAAAACGTGCCCATTCCCAATTGAAAGAGTACCGTGTGTAGCGGGAAATGAGTTGGGGACCACCAAGCCCGCACGTAGCGCCAGAAGTCTGCACCGAATCCCAACTCGAAGAGCCTATCTGGAAAGCCTAGGCCGTGCCCCAACGTAAACAGCAGGACCCCTACCACCCCGCCCCAACTCGTGCGTGTACCGGGCAAGGGCAAAACGCGGGGCAACCCAGGAGCTAGCAAGCCCAACAGCGCTCCGCGGTAAAACAATTCTTCGTCCAGGCCAGGCAGGGTTAGGTAGTATAGGTGCTGGCCGGCAGTTAAAGAAAGGAAGTTGAAGCGTGAGGCATACGCTTCTCCTAGCAGGCCAACCGCCACAACCAACACTGCTGGCGCCACCGCCCGTACCGACCCAGGAGTGGGCTGTACCAAGCCGGCTGCGGCGGGCGTAGCGCGCCTTAAGGCATAAACCCACCCCAACGAGCACAGCACCCCCAAGCTCTTGCCAACCCAGTTTAAGGGAACAGGCCAAGACAGTTGGCGTAACTCGTCAGTTGTTACCAAGTGCAGCCAATAGGCCCATATAGGCCAGGAGGGCACCAGCCGCAACGTGTAGTAATGCACGACGCACGCCAACGCGGCCCAGCTCAATAGGCGAGGAGTAGCGCGCCAAAATCCGGCGCACAGGCCAACGCAGAAACCTGCCCACAATAGCCCCCAAAAAACGATAGTAGCCCAAATAGTAGGCGGCATAGAATACTACTGTAAATAATGCTCAACCCCACAACGACGAAGTTGCCTCAACTAACATAGGGTTCTAAATAAGGTCATAAGTATGAGCGGAAGTGCTTGTCATCAGTCACTACGTTGCTGGCTTTCACGTGCGCACCGCCCCCGATAGTACTCCGGCTTGGGTCTCAACGCCTGATAAGCGGTGTGCAGGGTTTCCTCCCGACCATTGCATATGTATAGCCAATTGGATTGAAGGGCAGAGCGGGTCAAAAGCACTTAGCCTCAACGGTAGCCGTCATTGCTATTAACCTCCGCAAGTTTTTTTGAGCTCTTCGGAGGCTGCACGCTCAAATCCTATCGAAAGCAAGTGTAAGCCGAGCGACATACCGGGTTTGTGAAGACAAGTCACTGGTGTTTGACACAAGGTTAGGTATACCCGGCGCTTAGGAAAGGAGTATTTCCAATCTAAGGTGTACACCACACCCGTATGAACTCACCCAATACAAAGATTTTGGGCCTGGCAGAGTGGGTCATTTTACGTGCCTCGTTGTTTTTCGTCAGTTTCCGGCGGCTTGGAGTTACTCAAGCGCTTCTTTTAGGTGTTGAGTGGTATGGGCCTGTACGAACTGGCTTGGCGACTGGCCAACCACCTTCTTGAAGGTGGTATTAAACGTTGTTTTAGAGCTAAACCCTGCTTCGTAGGCTATGCCCAGCATATTGAGGTGGCGATGTTGGTCGGAAAGCAACAACCGTTTGGCCTCTTCTACTCGGTACTCATTGATGAACTGAAAGAAATTCTTTCCAAGTCCTTCATTGAGCAGGTAGGAAAGTTCATGCGAGGAGAGCTTCATGCGTTTCGCCAAATCGGGCAAGCCTAATTCAGCCTCCAGATACATTTTTTCAAGATGCATCAACTGATATAACCTGTCTTTGAGAGGTTGCATCTGATCGGCTGCTATCCGGGGTAGAACCGCCTTTTTGTCTTGTACTTGTTCTTGTATAATCTGCCTTATCTCGACTACTTCTGGTTCCGGAAAATCAAAGATTTCTGGCTGGCGAAGTGAAAAATAGCTAATGCAATAAACAGCCACGAGAAACAGCCAAGGAGTTAGCGCAATAAGCGGTTGGATGTGAAAGAAAAGCTCATTGAACCACAGAAAGATCAGCGACACTAAACTCAATAAGAAATACCGCATCCAGCCCAGACCAATATTTCCAATATTTGAAGCAAATAGTTGGACGTTCTGTTGATGTCGGCGCAATCGTATATAAGCTGCTACCCAATATAGTATGATCTGAATTTTTATGGCATAAAACATACATCTGCCTATAAGGGCAGTAAGCGCATTAGGCAAAGGAAAATGTCCCGCTAGGATGGCGCGTTTCTCTTCTGCTGTGTGAAGAAAAAAGGGAATTATATAAAATAGAAAGAGCAAGCAGGGAATAAAATGCAGTAGGTCTTTCCTATGAAATTTTCGATCCGGATAAGTGAAGTATACAACACCCATATATAAAGAAGGTGCCATTGCAAACCGGGTTAGTTCCGTCAACCCAAGCAGATGAGGGTATTTCTTATAGATAGCTGTATCGGGTAATACACGATCCAGCAAAAGGCACGCAAAGCTGAAAAGAAAAACACCCAACCAGTGGTTGGCCTTCTTATTTACATTTCTGGGATTAGTAAACGTTAAAAAAGCTAGCAGTAAAAGGCTTCCGCTAGCAAGTGTGTAGATGATATGCATATTGGCAGAACTGTTTTTTTCTGGTTATAAACTATATAGGCAGTGTAATATAAAAAATGGCTAGTTCCTGAAATGACAATTACAAAAACGTTCTAAGTGTACTGTCAAGTAACCCCATAGTAGTACAGGTAGGGGGCTCTTTCTAGGAGGGGCGATGCTCCTACGCTACGTATGACTGGTGGAATAAAGACATACGCACGCTCACGCCAGTACAAGAAGGTAGAATAAGGCCAGCAGGTTGGACACGGGAACAGAACCCCGCAAGGTGATTACCTGGATGCAATGGTACGTCACGATAGCCTGAAGGCTGTTCGAACGGATACAGACGAACGACTCCGGTGAAGAGGTGCAAGACATTTGCCCAGCACTTCAGTCTTCTGTTGCGCATTGCATCACACTCCACCACACTCCACCGTTCCTCCTTATGGTCATGCTAAGAAGGCTGATTTTCTTCGTTTCACTGTTCGCTTGTAGTCAGGCGTCAGCTCAGACACCTCCTTCTCCTTCTACGCTGCCGGAGTTGCTCACCGAAATCAAAAACGTGATGCAGCAAGAGCAGATGCCAGGGCTTATGCTGTCTATTGTAGCAAAGGATTCAGTGGTGTTTTCGGGGGGGCTAGGGATGGCAGTAGTGGAAACCGGCCAGCAGGTAAACGGTAAGACGCTGTTTCACTTAAGCTCCATCAACAAGATGTGTGTAGCACTAGGTGTTCTTAAGCTTGTAGAAGAAGGAAAATTGCGGCTGGAAGACAAGCTAAGTGACATTGCGCCGGAAGTGCACTATGAGAACTCCTGGGAGGGAACCCATCCGGTGCGGGTGGTGCAGTTGCTGGAGCATTCAACTGGATTCGACGATTCGCACCTGAACATGGTATACAATACCACGGCCACCAACCTTACTGGCCTAGCGGCTGTCCGATTTTACCAGACCTGTTTGGTGTCTAGATGGCAGCCGGGGTTGGCTAGTTCTTATGCGAATGCCAATTATGCGCTACTGGGCTATCTGATCGAGCGGTATTCTGGTATGCGCTGGGACAACTACTTGCAACAGGTGCTGCTGAAACCGTTGGGAATGCATACATCTGATTTCGATGTGAGAATCAAGAAGCCAGAGAAATATGCGCGTGGGTATCGGGTTGAAAACGGAACGTACAGGCCCTTTCCTTTCTACGTACCGGCTGGAAACGGGGCACATGGAACATTGCATTCTTGTGCTGAAGATATGACCCGATTTCTCCTTTTTTTCCTTGCCGACTGGCAGGTCAACGGCAAACCATGGCTGGCGGCTTCTTACCTCTCTGCCATGGAAACCATTCATAGCACCGCAGCTGCTAAGGCAGGACTTCAGACGGGGTACGCTTTGGGAAATAGCACCTTTTATAACCATCCCAAAGCCAACTTCCGAGGTCATGCAGGAGGCGGGGACGGATTTGAATCGTTGTTTAATTACGACCGGCAGCGCCGTATTGGATACGCCATTGCCAATAACGGTGGCAAAGGCATGTGGAGAATTTCTGTTTTGGTTGAGAATTTCTTGACAAAAGACTTACCGCCTTTTATATCTGTAGCAGTACCTCGAAAAATAAAACCTGTTTTTCTAAACGCTTTTGTTGGATATTATAAACCGCTCAACATTCGGAGCGAACAATGGGATTTTATTCAACGCATTATAAGGGGAGTACACTTTTCCCAGTGGAAAGATAAAATAATTATCAAGCCATTTTTGGGCCAACCCGATACGTTGGAGTGGGAGCGAGGTATGTTATTTAAACGAAAAAATGAACGCCACGCTTCTGTAGTTCTTATCACCGATAGTTTGGGGAAAAATTCCATGCAGGCTTATACGCACCAGTACTATGAGCAAACTGCTTATTTACCTGTTTTGCTTGAGCAGTTATTTTTTGCTCTGTCGGCGTTAGCAGTAGTAGCGGCCAGTTTATGGACAGTCGTTTGGCTATTATTAATTATATCAAATAAAATTAGTCGTAACCTGTATTTGGTTGGTGTCTTGCCGGGGTTAGCAGTTAGTGCAGGTATTATTGCCTATAGAGTAATGACTGTCACTGATTATGAAAACAAAATTGCTTTTAATTCAATTAACCCTGCCTCGCTCACTATATTTTTGTTGTCACTGTTTTTTGGAATATTTACCATGGCGGCGCTTGGAATGCTGGTTAAGCAATGGTCACAAGTGAAAAGTCCATGGGTCAGAGGCGTGCTAGCCTTCAACGCCTTCTTCCTAACCTACCTGACGGTCGTGCTTTTAACCCATGGATGGATTGGGGTGCGGGTCTGGGCCTTATAAGCCTTGCTTATTGGCACTACCTGTTTAGCGCCGAAATAGCGCAGCGCATGTGTATAGTTGTAGCCTGTCAATAGTAGCTTCAGAGCGCTAATGCGCGTGTGGCAGAAAGCAGGAAGTGTATAGTTCCTGCAACGCAAAACTAGACTGATGCCGAACAGCACCTGCCGGGGAAGGCGCACTTCATTCTGCCGGATGGAATTCTTTCCTTACGCAGAGCAGGTTATATGGAAGTAAAAGCTAGGAGTAGGAGAACTCAACCTCAGTTGTGTGCTGGTATTGCTCACGCTCCGCAGGAAAACGGAAACTGTCACCATTTAAACTGAACTACTCACCATGTTTCGGGCGACACCGGCAACCACCTTTGTAGTGTCATCTTAACCCCCTGAATCTATGAGCACCAGCAAAATAGCCCTCGTAACGGGCGGCAGCCGCGGCCTCGGCAAGAACATGGCCCTCAACCTCGCCCAGAAAGGCATCGACGTCATCCTGACTTACCACAGCAAGCAGGACGAAGCTGCCGCTGTAGTAGCCGAAATCCAGGCCCAGGGCCGCAAGGCCGCGGCCCTGCAACTTGATGCTTCCAATGTTGGGTCCTTCGACGCTTTTCTAGAGCAAGTGAAGACCACCCTAAGCAGCACCTTCGGCACCGACCGGTTCGATTTTCTCGTCAACAACGCCGGTACCGGGCTCTACGCCCCATTTGCCGAAACCACGGAGCAGCAATTTGATGAGGTGATGAACATCCACTTGAAAGGTCCTTTTTTCCTGACCCAAAAGGCGCTGCCGCTACTCCATGATGGGGGCGGTATCATCAACATTTCGTCGGGTCTGACGCGCATCATTTACCCCAATTCCTCGGCTTACGCCAGCATGAAAACGGCCGTGGAGACGCTCACTAAGTACCAAGCCAAGGAGCTAGCTAGCCGTCGCATCCGCGTCAATATTGTGGCTCCCGGCGCCATTGAAACGGACTTCGGCGGAGGCCGTACCCGCGACAACAAGGAGATTAACGCGCACATTGCCAGCCTGACAGCTATGGGCCGGGTCGGCTTGCCCACCGACATCGGGCCCGTAGTAGCCTTCCTTTGCACCGATGAAGCTGCCTGGATTGACGCGCAGCGTATTGAGGTATCGGGCGGCCAAGGCATTTAACGGCACGAGTTGAAGCCAGGTAGCTAGAGGCTACCGCTTGCTGAGACCCGTGCTTACGTCTGGCAGTCAGTTTGCTCAATAAAAAAGCCTCGTCTACACGAGGCTTTTTTATTGAGCAAACTGAAGTGAAGTAGCAGATGAAGCTATTCAGTTGCTTGTGTGATGCTTACAGGCGGAACAGCGGCCGGGCGGGGTTCCAGTTGCCGAGGCCCCACGGAATCATGAGCAATACCAAGATCAGCGAAACGGTGAACCAGATGAAGGCTTTCTTATGCTTAACTATGGCATCGGAGGCCTTTTTGGAGACGCTACGGCCTATTTGAGCGGCGGCCCAAGCCAAAATCATAACGGTGATATGCTCGACGCCCCAAAAACGGGCAATGGGGTCTTTCATAGCGCCAGCCACTTTCATGCCTTGCAGCCCTACGGGGCTGTACACGAAGTAAAGCAGCAAGCCCAGCAGCAGTTGCAAATGCATGGAGCCTACAAAGGCGGCTCCCATACCATTATCAGCTCCCACCCAGGCCTTGCGCCCCTGCCAACCGCCGAAAGCGCGGAAGATGGCAATCAAGCCGAAAATAAGTACCAGCCAACGGGTCCAGGAGTGCAGCAGAAGTAGAACGGGATACATAAGCAGAAAAAGGTTGATGAGAGCGGCAAAGCTACTCACGGATTGAGATGAATCTTACCGATAACCTGGATTTTGAACGGGTCCTACGCGACACCGACTCCGGCCAACTCTGTTAAACCATACGCGGCTAGCCCAGCAGTTATCCAGATAAGCCCTATCCTGCCGACGCAGGAGGAATCTGAGTGAAGTCGTTGAAAGGAACAACCCGGATTCCTCCTGCCTCGGCAGGACAGGGCTTGCTCGTATAGCTTTAATAGAACCGGATGGATGCGGCGCGGTTTGCAAAAGCTGCGTTATTCGAAAAGCAACGGGGCTTTATTGTGCTTATGACCTTCGAGCGAGAAGTGTTTTTCCCGCACAAACAACTCGCCTTCCTGGCGTAGAATGGTGATGTTGTTGATGCTGATTTTTAGGTTGAAGGTTTGCTGATTCAGGTACTGCAGCACCGGGCCGAGTAGCTCGGGAGTGGTGTCGTGGAGGGCCAGGGAAATGTGGGGCAGCCAACAATCGGGGCCACTGAATTTGTCGGTGCGCAAGCACAATGGCTTGGTGGCATGCAGGATGTGCTGATGTAGGCGGTTGAGCTCGTCAGAGCGCAGAACCGGGATGTAAATAACCGGATTGGGGCCCGGAAACAGGCCTAAGCCGGTGGTGTGCGCCACAAAAGGCACGGTTTGGCGTGCTACCTCGCGCAGACACTGGTTGAGAGCCGACAACTTGCGCACCCCCGCCAACTGATACGTGATATGTGGATCAGCGGTGGCCTGCACATCATCAAGCCCAAATTCGGTTTCCAAACTCTTGATGATGCTGTTGATCCGGTCGGCGTTCTGGGGGTTCAACAGAGAGGTTATTGCAAGCATCGCAAAGTCAGAAGCAGGTTTGGAGACGAATGGAAACGGAAAACCAAGCAGTGGTCTTGCTTTGTCGGGCAGTAGCCAAGAGCCGTTGGCGTTTGAAAGTAAGCCCTAATCTGACAGGTTGTAAGCAACCGAGAGATGATGCATGCCGGCTGCTCTAGTTATTTGCTTGGCTTTCAGTTTCATCTTTAACTCCAAAGGCCTACACTTGGTTGGCGGTGTTCTGCAGTTGCTGCGTGAACTGCTCGCTCTGTCCGCGCGGGATGCTGAGCGTTTGCCACTGGGCGCCGCGCAGGGCTTTTGCGCTCATTACAATCTGTCCTACGTGGTAGGCATAGTGCGTTACCTGCCGCTGCACGGCCGCCAGTACCGTGTGCGCTTCGCCCCGGATGGTAACGGTCCGGAGCAAGTCAGCGGGCTGTAGCGCGTCCAGCAAGTCGAATAACAGCAACCAGGCGGCTTCCCACTGCGCCTGCAGTTCCGGCACAACTTCCGCCGACGAGGGTTCTACAAACTCCTGGTCGCGCTGGCGGGTGGGCTTCTCGCCGTCGGAACTCAGAAAATAAGTGAACCGGGAGTTGAGGTTGCCGACCATGTGCTGCACCACCACCGCAATACTGTTCGATTCGGGAGCAGGTACGTGCAGCCAGTCGGTGGGGGAGAGCTGCAGCAGCGCGCGGTCGGCCAACGACTTGTAGCTGCGAAAGCTATGGCGAAAGGAAGCAAGAAGGGTTTCGGCGAGCTGGACGGTATCAGACATGGCAGCAAAGACTAGAGGTGACGCATCGAGTGGGCAAATGCTGATGGGAACCGGCCTGGGACAGTGCGCGTGTGCAAGCAGCCGGATAGACAGACAGCTAGATAGAAGCAGCTAAGCGTAACCAAGATAAGGTTTATGGCCGTAGGAGCGGAGTGGCTGCCGTGGCCGTGGCATTTCCTTGCTGTTGCACTGAATCCAGCCTAAGCCTATCTGTTTACCGTAAGCGCATGCCTAAGGTCCACCGTGATAGACTCTTCTTTGCCCGCCGTACACGACGTTTCCACTACGCCCCGTCCCAAGCGGTGGCTGCGTGTAGGGCTATGGCTGCTGGCGGGTGTGCTGCTGGTGCTGTGTGTGGCGTTGGCGTTGCTTGATCCTTGGCTGCGTTACACGCTGGAAAAGCAGATGGCTACGGCCAGCCAGGGCCGCTACCGTTTGGTAATCGACGAGCTACGTACGCACTTATGGTCGCGCACAGTGGTGTTGCGCGGGGTGCACGTCCGGTCGGAAAAGGACGCTGCTGCCACTGGCGCGCCTGCCAAGCTGCCTGACCTTACGCTGGATCTGGCGGAGCTGCGCATAGCAGGCATTGGGTTGGGAGCCGCAGTGCGGCGCCAGGTGGTGCCCATACAAAGCATAGTGTTGGAAACCCCTCAGCTACAACTCGGAATACTACCCAACAGTCCGTCGGATAGCGCATCGAAGCCGCTGCATCAGCAACTACCCCTCGGGCTGCCCGGCGTGCGGGTAGGCTACGTAGCCGTGCGGCACATGAAGGCCCGCTACGGAACCGTGCTGCAAACCCAGGTGCAGGTGCAGCAAGTCACGCTTACCGCTTCCGACCTTGATTTGAGCGCCGCCGGAGCCGCCGACACCACCCGGCTAGCGTATGCAGCCAGCGTAAAGGCGGAGGTGCGAAGCTTGCTGGCGCGGCTGCCTGGCCACGTGGGGCGTTTGCAACACGGCACGTTTTCTTCAATGAGGCAGCAACTAACGCTCGACTCCGTGCGGGTGGTGCCCCTGCAAAGCATCAGCAACCAGCGAAGCAGAGCGGCGCGCGTGGATGCCGTGCTCCCCCAGCTCCGCCTGAACGGGCTACGCGCTGCCGGACTGCCAAGGGGCCGATTTCAAGCTGACGAGCTCCGGTTAGCAGGACTCCGGCTGTTGGCTACTGCCCCAAGCGTAGCCCCCCCGCCGCTCCACGAACTGCTAGCCCCTTATTTGCCCAATTTCAGCTTAGGCAAGCTCCACCTCACGCAAGCCCAAGTGCAGATCATGGGGGTGGAACAAGCCCCCGCCGTGCGCGACATCAACGTTACGGCCCTACATGTGCAGTTGCGTCCCGATACCCAAGGACAGCTCTACTACGCTAGCGCTTGGATGCTACGCACCGGCCCCGGCCGCCTCCGCCTCGACGTGCCCTACTACCGCGTCACTTTCCGGGCGCTGCAGGCCGATACGCGTCGTCGCATTTTCGTTCTCAGCCACCTGGCCTTAGGGCCTACCATGTCGGTGGCAGCGCTGGCTCGAAGCAAGGGACATCAGTCGGTGCATGCCAGGATACGCATACCGCAGGTGCAGGCCAGCGGCTTCGACTGGGAGGCATTGCTAGACAAGGGAAGCCTATTGGCGCAGCACGTGGAAGTGCGCAATGCCCGCGTACTAACGGAGAGCGACGGCCGTTTTCCCATCAATCCCAACCAGTCGGTAGCCACTCCCGATGCCATTGGTCGGCTGCCATTCCCAGTGGATGTGCGCCGTCTGCGCATCGCGGACCTGGGGCTGCGCATGAGCTACCGCTCGCCGCGCAGCGCCCAGCCAGGCGTGCTGGCCATGCAACAGCTAACCGGTACGCTGCTCAACATCAGCAACGACCCGCGCCGCATGCACGCCGCGCAGCCCATGACAGGCCAGCTAACCGGCCGCATTCAGAAAGTATGCAAGGCCCAAGTTACGCTGCGGGCCAATCTGCTCGACCCGCAAGGAAAGCACACCCTCACCGGGACCCTTGGCCCCACGCCGCTGGCTGTTCTCAACCCGATGATTACGCCCACCCGTGGGTTGCGCCTGCGGAGCGGCCAGATCGAGCAAATCCGCTTCCAAATGCAGCTCGACAGGCAGCAGGCCCAGGGTACTATGTGGGCTTCTTACCACGACCTGAAGCTGGAATTGCTGAACGGCAAAAACCGGCCAGGCGTGCTGCACCGCCTCGAAACGTCCGTTGTCAACGGGGTTTTCCTCCGCGACAACAATCCCCGCAAGCCCGGCGAGGAATTGAAGTCCGGTGCTATGCGGTCGGCTCGGGAGTTGCGCTTTTCAGCTTTCACGCTCTGGCGGCAGGGCATTGTGAGTGGCATGTTGAACAGCGCTGGCGTGCCGGCGGTACTAGCCAAGAAAATCAGTGAAAGAGAGTAGGGGAGGCGGCTACATCACTCGCCGCCAGAAATTCCAGCACCGCCCGTACCGTTGGCGCAAGGAAGCATGAGCACAGGCGCGCAACCACCCACCCCGCCCGATTGGGTGCCACATCAGCTAGCTGAACCTGAACAATTCGGGCGAGTGTAGCCTTGTGCTACTGTGCAGGTACGTGGCTTTCCCCTTTTCTAGCGCCTGACATTTTCTTTATGGCTGCTCTTGCCTTCTTCTTGGCGCACTGGTATTTGTCGTTGTTTGCGCAGACGTTTTTCCAGCACCGTTACGCCGCCCACAAGATGTTCACCATGCACCCGGCGTGGGAGCGGTCCTTTTTTCTGTTCACGTTCTTGATGCAGGGGTCTTCCTTCATGTCGCCGCGTAGCTATGCGTTGCTGCACCGCATGCACCACGCCTAAATAGAAGATGCAGTTCGGGTTGTTTTGGGCGAGTTACGAGCTAGTAAGAACACTGCTTTTTTAGCTATTCGTCTGTTGGTACATGTATTTTTGCGTAGCATTAAACTTATTTCACCATCCAACTAGTTGATTGTAAACAGCAAAGCAATATAACCTCAACAGTGTCATAGAATAAGCGAACTATTTATTAGTATAATTCATTAAGCTAAACAGTAGGGTGTAACCCTTTTTCATTTGCAAACCGTACTGACTTTCTCATAACCACACTTCTACTTGCCTCTTATTTATGACTCAACTTCTCTTTGATATTAATCTGCACGAAGTGCCCGATGAATATCTAACTGGAGAATGGTGTGTGGAAGAACGGGTGTTGAACCGCAACAACCCGGATAGCCCTTTGGCCCGAGCCACCAAACTTTCTTTAGGGCCTAGTTCGTTGCGCGTGCATGCCTCCGACGCCGAAGATACCGGCAATTGGAGCATGCAGCGCGACAATCTGCTGAACCGCCCTTACTTGGAATTGCAGCTGCTGCAGGAACAAACCCTCGCCCTTATTACGCGCCTGCGCCGCTCTACCGATGGCATGAACAGCCAACTCATCTTGTATTTTCAGTCGGGCATGGAAATCCAGCTTGCTCGCCCTTGTTAATTGTCGTCCTCTTATGAACACTGCAATTTCCAACGAACAAACCCTGCGCCGGCAGGCCGAAGAGCAATTCAGTTTCTTGGCCGAATTGATTCCCCAATTGGTGTGGTTCACCGACCCTGAGGGGTTTCATACCTACTTCAACCAGCGCTGGACCAACTTCACGGGCTACACGCTGGCCGACAGTGTCGGACCCGACATGTGGAACAACTTGCTCCACCCCGACGACCGGCAGCGTGCCCGCGAAATATGGGGCCGTTCACTGGCTACCGGCGAGTTCTACGAAATTGAGTACCGTTTCAAAAGCAAAGACGGCAGCTACCGTTGGTTTCTAGGCCAAGCCCAGCCGCAGTTCAACGACGACGGCACCATTAAGCAGTGGTTTGGCACCTGCACCGACATTCATGAGCAGAAAGAAACAGAGCTTGCCCTCCGCCGCCGCGAGCAAGACCTGGAACGTGCCTACGCCGACCTGGAGGTGAAAGTAACTTTCCGCAACCTGGAGTTGGAGCGGGAAGTACAGGCCCTACGCCAGCAGCTAGGCAAATAAAACGCTACGCTGTAGTTGACAGCACAAACCTTTCTGTGCCCTGGTGCTTTATTGAGAAAGGCGGCTTGGAAAAGCCGCCTTTTTTTGTGCTCACTTCAGTTGCCGACCAGCACGTTATGCCTGTTCCCTCCAAACTCACCAAGGGCAACCTGCCCACCAAAATTTGCCTCACCTGCGGCCGCCCCTTCGAATACCGCAAGAAGTGGCGCAACTCGTGGGATGAAGTGAAGTATTGCGGCGAGAAGTGCCACCGGAACAAGCCCAAAAGCCCTACTGCTACTCCGCAGCCGTAAGCACGGGAAAGGCCTGCCGCCGGTTTGCCACGAACTGGCCGAAGCCCACGGGCGCGAGGTAGTGTTATTTCGATTTCCTAGGCCTGGATGCGCCCCAAAATCACTTCATTTGCGGCTATGAATTTGTTTGTCGTTGGTGATGTACACGGGTGCTACCACACCTTCCGGGAACTACTGCAACACTGGCAGCCCAAAAAAGAACGGTTGATCCAACTCGGGGACCTGATGGACCGCGGCAACTTTGCGCCAGAGTGCGTGGGCTTAGCCATGGAGCTAAACGCCCAGCACCCCGAGCATACCATGTTTCTAAAGGGCAACCACGAAGCGGGCATGCTGGATTACTACAGCCCCCATAAGGTGCCTACCTCTTGGCTGGAATGGGGTGGGAGCCTCACCAAGCAGCAATACGAGGCGCAACCCGAATTGCTGGCGCCCCACTTGGCCTGGCTCAAGGAACGGCCTTTGTACTGGGAAAACGACGCCGTGTTTGCCAGCCATGCGGGCATATCCGACACGGTTGATCCGTTCGATGAAGAAAACCCGGATGGAATACTATGGTACCGCGGACCACTGCTCAACATCGGCAAGCTGCAACTCATTGGCCACACGCCCACCCCCGATGGACTCTACAGCCGGGACCTTGCGTCCAATTCTTTGAACCTGGATACGGGGGCTGTGTACGGCCACGCCCTTACTGGCGTTCGTGTTTCAGCTGATGGTCAGCTGCTCGAAGCGTTTTCGGTGCCTACGCACCGGCAGGATAGTTTGCGGGTGAAGTAAAAGAAGTACGAACAGGGGTTTATCTTACAGCAAAAACGACTCTATGAACAGAAGGCTATTCCTGCGGAACGGTTCCTTGGCCGGTTTTGCGCTTACCACTCTTGGCACCAGTGCCTGCACCTCAGAGGCCAACACAACGTTGCCAACGGCCACTGATGGCGCTCCGAATTCCGTAGCAGATTCCTTTGAACTCAGCGAAGCCACTATCAGCGGGCTACAAGAGAAGATGGCCAACGGCCAGCACACTGCCCGCTCGCTCACCGAACTCTACCTGAAGCGCATCGAAACACTCGATAAAGCCGGCCCCAAGCTCAATTCGGTTATCGAAGTCAACCCCGACGCCCTCACCATTGCCGATGCCCTTGATAAGGAGCGCAAAGCCGGCAAAGTGCGCGGCCCGCTGCACGGGATTCCGGTGCTCATCAAAGACAATATTGACACCGGCGACAAACAGCAAACTACTGCGGGCTCCCTGGCGCTGGCCGGCCACAAAGCCACGCAAGATGCTTTCATTGTCAAGAAACTGCGCGACGCGGGGGCCGTGCTACTTGGTAAAACCAATCTGAGCGAGTGGGCCAACTTCCGCTCTACGCGCTCCACCAGTGGCTGGAGCAGCCGCGGCGGCCAAACCAAGAATCCCTACATCCTCGACCGTACGCCTAGCGGCTCCAGCGCCGGTTCGGGTTCGGCGGTGTCGGCCAATTTGTGCGCGGTGGCTATTGGGACCGAAACGGATGGTTCTATTGTGTCGCCATCGTCGTGCTGCGGGCTCGTGGGTATCAAGCCAACGGTGGGGTTGCTGAGCCGTAGTGGCATCATTCCTATTTCCGCCACGCAGGACACCGCCGGCCCCATGGCCCGCAACGTGCGCGACGCGGCTATTCTGCTCGGCGCATTAGCCGGCCAAGACCCTGCCGATGCCGTGACCAACGAAAGCGCCGGCAAAGTTCAACCCGACTACACCAAATTCCTGGATGCTAATGGCCTTAAAGGCAAGCGAATAGGTATCGAGAAGCGGCACTTAGAGGGCGTTTCTGGTTCTATTCCGCTGTTCAAGCAAGCAGTAGAGCTGCTGAAAGCCCAAGGCGCCACGGTAGTGGAAGTGAAAGTAGACGAGCCCTGCGACGCCTTCGGGGAAGCCGAGTACGACGTGCTACTGTACGAGTTCAAAGACGGCGTCAACAAGTACTTAGCCACGGCTAATATGCCCGTCAAAACGCTAGCCGACGTCATTGCCTTCAACACCCAAAACAAGCCCAAGGCCATGCCGTTCTTCCAGCAAGAAATCCTGGAAGCCTCGCAGAAGCTCGAAGGCCTAAGCAGCCCTAAATACCAGGCTGCCCTTCGTAAGTCGCACCTCGGGGCCCGGCAGGTGCTCGATGCTGCCATCAGTACCAACAAGCTCGATGCTATCGTGGGCATCACTACCGGCCCGGCCCGCGTCATCGACCTAATCAACGGCGATGCTGGCGGCGGCCCTGGTTCTTCGTCGCCTGCCGCTATGGCGGGGTACCCCCACATCACCGTCCCGATGGGCGCTGTCAATGGCTTGCCCGTTGGGTTGTCGTTTGTGGGGGGCGCTTACTCGGAAGGCCCCTTGCTAACGGTTGCGTACGCCTACGAGCAAGCCTCGAAGAAACGGATTGCGCCGCAGTTCCAGCCGCCGTTTGTAGGGTAGAAAAGCTTGCTCGATAAGAAGCCTCCCGAATCACGTTCGGGAGGCTTTTTTGTATCTAGCACCAGCAACTAGAGAATCACTTTCTATCTTGGTAGTGCACAAGACAAGATGAAAACAACAGAACTGGCTATTGTCGGACTTGGGGGAGTTGGCGGGTATTTCGGGTTTAAGCTGGCGCAGTTTTATGCGCCCGATCCTGCCGTCAACATCACCTTTGTAGCCCGTGGCGCAACCTACGACGCCGTGAAGGAACACGGGTTAACACTGCTCTCGCCCGAACATCCTCACAGCGTAACCCGCCCAGCCAAGCTAGTACAAGCCGTTGCGGAGCTAGCAGATGTCGATGTGGTGGTTATCTGCGTCAAGGAGTACGATTTAGAGAAAATCTGTACCGAGCTAAAGCCAATTCTGCACGATAATGTGGTGCTGCTGCCGCTAATGAACGGCGTGGACATCTACGACCGAATCCGCCGAATTATTCCGGCGGCTAGTGTGCTGCCCGCCTGCGTGTACGTTGCCTCGCACATCAAAGAAAAGGGGGTAGTAGAACACAAAGGCAACCCAGGTAGAATTATTGTCGGGCAGGATCCGCAGCGGCCCGCGTATCAACCGCAACACGTAGTTGGTCTCCTGGCCGATGCTGGCATTGCCATCGAGTATCAGCCGGATGCATTCCCCGCCATCTGGACTAAGTTCTTCTTTATTGCCAGCTTCGGGTTGGTATCGGCGCGCTACAACAAGTCGATTGGGCAGGTCGAGGAAGACAGCAGCTTACGTGAGCGGGCCCAGGCTATCATGCAGGAAATAGCGGCTATTGCGCACGAAAAAGGAGTTGTGCTGCCGGCCGATATCATCAGCCAAACCTTCCAGAAGGCCCGGTCCTTTCCATACCATACGCCCACCTCCTTGCAGCTAGACGTCAATTCCAATAAGTCCGACACCGAACTAGAGCTATTCGCCGGCGCCATCCTAACCTATGGCGAAGCTCTCCATATAGAGGTCAAGGAAACCCGCAAGATTTACCAGGAAATACAGGAAAGCCAATTGCATAAAGCCAGCCGTTAAGCCCTCAAAAAGAAGGAGCGCGAAGCTTATGCTTCGCGCTCCTTCTCGTAATGCTTGTGCTCGGTTCAAGCAGTTACTTATCGTCTTCCGACGACTCGTGTGGGGCTTTGCTAGTAGAAGAAGACGCGCTGCCGGAGCCGCCTTCGTCACCGGCTTCTGCGTCTAGGTTCAGTTCGTAGCCGCCGGTGCCGTAGCTGGGGCGGCCACTGCTTTGGCCAACTACGCCACCGTCTTGCTTGCCTTGGGCAGCATTGGTGGAGCGTTCGTCAAGTGGTTGGTCGGTATCGGCTGGTGCTTTGGTGGTTGCCATAGTCAGGATGAAAATAAGAGTGGTAGATGTTCCTTATACGACAACTTGGCGTGCCATAGCCGACTATGCTGTATCAAAGCAGCCATTCGGCGGTTGAAGTAGAGCGCTACGCAACGCTTAACAGGTCTGTTACGGCCGCAAATCAGGGCACGTACTGCTCTGTCAGATTCGTTACGGTGCCCTGCTTGGTTTCCACCATGAAGGGCACGTAACGCAGCATCTCCTGGTTTTTTTCCAGCATTTCTGCTGCTGTAGCGGTGTACTGGCGCAAGTCGCCGGAGGTGTCCCAGAGCGTGAACAAAGCTTGTTCACCCAACGGCAACGTCCGCTGTTGGGCATCGTCGTTGATGATGTAATGGTCATCGAACACAGAATAGATGGTGTCGCCATTCACTACTTCTTCTTGCGCATCGCCCTTGCGCCGAGCTGCTGCCACGGCGGCTTCCCCACTCAGAAACTGGATGTAATCCACCGTGATGTAGTAGCGACCCTTGTCCTGATACAAGCGCCGGACATAGCCGTGGTTGCGGCCCGTTTCGCCCACTGCTTCCGTGGTGGATACCTCACCTTTCACGGTGGGCGGTACCACTTCCTCCCGGTTGCGCCCCGCCGATTCGCGCTCGGATGTGCAGGCAGCCAGGGCAACAAGAACGAAAAGCAGGAGGAAGGGCTTCATACTCCGTTGTACGGCGGCCGTGGTGGGCGGTTTGAGCAGCGCCAGGAATTGATATCAGCAACCAGCTTAGGACACTTCGAACTCGTATATCTTTACTCTACTCCCGACTGCCCCAGCTATGGAACCCATAACGCAGCTTTCTCAACTCGACCTGACGCGCCGCTATACCTACGCCGACTACCTGACGTGGCAGCTAACCGATTGGGTGGAATTGATTCGGGGCAAAGTGCGCCTAATGAACCCCGCGCCCAAACGCGCCCACCAGGATATAACGCGCAACATTGAGTTGCCCATTATGCAGTTTCTACGCGGCAAGAGTTGCAAGATGTACCATGCACCCTTCGATGTGCGCCTAACCCGTACCACGCCCAACGGCGACGCCAGCATAGAAACTGTAGTGCAGCCCGACATCTGCGTTATCTGCGACCCACAGAAGCTTGACGAGCGAGGTTGCCTAGGTGCCCCCGACTGGATAATTGAAATCCTGAGTCCCGGCACTGTGGCACGTGATACGAAAGAGAAATTCGACCTCTACGAAGAAGTAGGTGTGCACGAATACTGAATGGTAACGCCCGAGCAGAAAAAGTAGTGGTGTACCTGCTAAGCGAGGACGGCCACTACGCCTTGCGCGGCGAGTTCTACACGCCCGGCCTGATTCCGGTGGCTACGCTGCCAGAGCTGCAGATAGAGTGGGCGGAAGTGTTTGAGGGAGTTTAATGACAATACAAATTTTTGTATCTAAAAAAAGACATGGCAAAGACTGTAACCTTAATGAAAATTTTTCTGGCATCACCTCAAGATGTTGCAGACGAACGTGGAATTGCAGAAGAGGTGATAAATGAATTTAATTTAACTTCTGGGCAGCACATGAATATTAGGTTAGAACTCGTTAGATGGGAAACTCATACTAATCCTGGATTAGGCAAAGACGGGCAAGATGTAATTAATAACCAATTGAGTGAAGATTATGATATATTTCTTGGGATAATGTGGAAAAAATTCGGCTCCCCTACAAAACGCTATGATTCAGGGACGCAAGAGGAGTTTAACAGAGCGTATGAAAAATCAAGGCATAATAAAGACGAGCCTTATGTTATGTTCTATTTTTGTAACAGAGCACCTTTAAGCCTTGACGATATAGATATCGATCAACTTTCTCTAGTTAAGACGTTTAAAAAATCTGTATCGGAAATGGGATTATATTATTTTCCATATGATAGTGTAAGGGATTTTGAAAAATTATTAAAAATACAACTACCTAGAGTGGTTTTTGAAATACAAAACAAACAGAAATCAAAAGAGACTATAGAACTAAACAAGCTCAAAAATGAGGAGGTAGTAAGTAAAAGCAACGTTGATTTGAATAACTTAGAAGACGAGAGAGGAGTTCTTGATTACCTTTATGAGGGAGAAAGGTGTTTTGGGCTTGGGAATGACAACTTGATTAAAATTGTTAGCAACGTTGATATAGTTAAAAATAGAATTGTTAAGCAAGGAGAAAATTTGTCATATCTAGAGGCTTCGAAATTGCCTATTGATACCTCTGCTAAAATAGCCATGTTAAATTCTATAGCAAGTGATCTACTTGATTTCTCTAATAATATAAATCCTGAATTAGATAGTCTAGAAATAAATTTCAACAAAGCTATCGAGCAATATTCCTATGCTCTTGAGTATTATTATGAAATGATAATTCTTGATAAGGAATCAATAGTAAGTGCCTTTAAACATTTTGATATTTTTATTGATAATATATCTAATGCTCAAGTTGGAATAAGAACTTTTAAGAATGCTGTAGATGGTTTTCCAAAGTTAAGTAGCAGCGTTATAAAAGCAAGAAGAGAAGCTTCTACGAGCCTTGAAAGGTTGTTAAATATTCTCAGTTCGATGGCTGTGCTTATAAATGAGTATCAAGCTAATTTAAAGAGAATTATTGATGATGTGAATAACGAAGGTTGAGGTAATATTATAGAAATGAACTATTCTGGCATCGTTTATAGATATACTTTTAGGAACAACACCGTACCTTTGCAGCTTCATAGCAAAGTAGGATGATTTCGATTAGCGACCTAGACTTTCATTTTGGCTCCCGTACGCTCTACGACAAAGCCAACCTCCACATAAAGCCCAAAGACAAAATCGGCCTGATTGGCTTGAACGGTCGGGGCAAATCCACGCTGTTGCGCATTCTGGTGGGCGAGTACAAGCCCGACGGTGGCAGCATTTCCATGAGCAAGGACGTAAGCCTTGGCTTCTTGAACCAGGACTTGCTGAGCTACGATTCGCACGAGCCCATCCTGATTGTGGCCATGCAGGCTTTTGCCGAGGCTCTGGATGTGCAAAAGAAGATCGACGTGGTACTGCAGGAGTTCGAAACCAACTACACCGACGACTTGGTCGAGAAGCTGGCTGATTTGCAGGAACGTTTCGAATCGTTGGGTGGCTACACCATGCAGGCCCGCGCCGAAGAGATTCTGGAAGGCCTCGGCTTCACCACCGAGGAGCTACAGAAGCCGCTGAAGCTGTTTTCGGGTGGCTGGCGGATGCGCGTAATGCTGGCCAAAATCCTGCTACAGCAACCCTCGTTGCTGCTGCTCGACGAACCAACCAACCACTTGGACTTGCCGTCTATCAAGTGGATCGAGAACTACCTGGCGGGCTACGAAGGCGCCGTTATCATTGTGAGTCACGACCGGGAATTCCTGGACCGCACCACTAACACCACTGTGGAAGTAACGGGCGGCAAGCTGGTGCCTTACGCTGGCAACTATTCGTACTACATCGAGGAAAAAGAAGAGCGTAACCTGATTCAGAAAGGCGCTTTCGAGAACCAGCAGGCCCAAATCAAGCAGGCCGAGCGGTTTATTGAGCGGTTCAAGGCCAAGGCCAGCAAGGCTAAGCAGGCCCAAAGCCGCGTGAAAGCCCTGGACAAACTGGAGCGCATCGAGGACGTAGCCGGTGATGATGCCCGCGTGAACATCAAGTTCAACTTCACCGTAACGCCGGGCCGCCACATTCTGCGCATGGAGCACGTGGGCAAGAAATACGGCGAGAAAATCATCTTCCGCGACACGCACGTGCACATCGAGCGGGGCGACAAAATTGCCCTCATTGGAGCCAACGGCAAAGGTAAATCCACGCTGATGCGCTTGGTGGCCGGTCAAGAGGCACCCACCAACGGCAACCACCAGTTGGGCCACAACGTCATCATGTCGTTCTATGCGCAGCACCAGTTGGAAAGCTTGCGCATCGAAAACGAGATTCTGCAGGAGATGATTGAGGCTGGTTCGCGGCGCACCGAAATGGAGCTGCGTTCCGTACTGGGTTCGTTCCTATTCACGGGCGAGGAAGTGTACAAGAAAATCAAGGTGCTCAGCGGAGGCGAAAAAAGCCGCGTGGCCCTGGCTAAAACCCTGATTTCGGAAGCCAACTTCCTGCTCCTCGACGAACCGACCAACCACCTGGATATGCAGTCGGTGAACATCCTGATTCAGGCCCTGGACCAGTACGAAGGCACTTACATCGTCATCAGCCACGATCGGTTCTTCGTGGAGAATGTGGCCAACAAAATCTGGTACATCGAAGACTACCAGTTAAAGGAATACCCCGGCACCTACGCCGAATATGAGCAGTGGCAGGAAGACCGGGAAAAGGCCGCCAAGAAAGCCGGCTTACCTTCGCCCTCAGCGCCTAAGCCACTGCCGAAAGAAGAGAAGAAAGTGGAAACTACACCAGCCAAAACTCCTTCGCCCGACCAGAAAAAGGCGCTGAAAGAGTTGGCTGATGTGGAGAAGAAAATCGACGAGCGGGAAAAGGAACTGGCCGTCTACGAAAAGCAGCTTGCCGACCCGCAGATTTACCAGAACGCCGCCCAGTTAAAGGACGCCACGCTTAAATTCGAGCAGGTGAAAAAAGAACTGGCCCAACTCAATGACCGTTGGGAAATGCTAGCAGAAATGTAAAACCTGTCAGGTGAAAAACAGAAGTCCCGCAAGAAGCTACATGCTTCCTTCGGGACTTTTTTTATTGCCACAAGAGCCAGGCGGTCGTCGTTTAGATGCGGATTAGCAATATTGTTATTAGCCGAGGTTTTTGCTTTATGTCGCTGATAATTTAAATACTGTTATTTCAGGTCTTACATTAAATCTAATTTGCCATAAGTGCCCAAGTGCCCTGTTGATATAGAGGGTTCTATTATTTGAAAGCTCTATTTTTCCTGAACTGTATTTACTGTTCTTAACCGGCAGCAAAGGTGGTGGCAGAAAGGGTGGTTTACATTGTCCACCGTGTGTATGACCCGCTAGTATCCAGCCTTCATATCCATTCCACACATCCAAATCACAAACATCAGGATTGTGACACAGTAAAACTGATGGCTTAGCGTTGTTGTATTCAGTTAGAATCTGTTGAGGATTAAAGTTTAATCCCCAATAGTCGTCGAGGCCAATAATATTTAACCCTGCAAATTCCTTCTGCTCATTCCGTAAGAGCGTAATGCCGTTCTTTTCAAGCAGTAGCCCTATTTTGTCTGCTACCTCAGCTTGTCCCCAATTTTTACCATAGTCATGATTCCCTAAAATACCGACTGTAGCAATTTTTCCCTTTACACAGTTCGATAACGTTTCTTCTAATTCCCTATACTGAACTTCGTCTTTATAAGTACTTACATAATCACCGGTGTAAACGACAAAGTCAGGATCATACGTCTTGGCTTTTTCGAAAGACTCAATTATAAACTTGTGGTCAAAACGTTTACCCACATGAATATCACTAATCTGTATTAAGGTTTTTCCAATCAGTTCTTTAGGTAGATTTTTGATTGGCATATCCAAGGCAACAAATTCCAGCCAGAAGGGCTCTACTTGCCAAGCGTAAAGCCCACTTACAAAGCCAAGTCCAGTAAGTCCTGCGAATCCCTTTAAAAATTTACGACGCTTCATAATAGAGCAGTTTCTAACGCTTGGAGGGTTTCAATAAAACAAGTGTCTAAAGAATGCAGCTTCCGTTGTGATGCGCTTTGGCCTTGTTTTAAACACTAGCAAACGAGCAGTATCAACATAATGGCTTATTCTAGATTTTACAGCTTTCGTCCAGCAGGTGGGCAATAGAAGAGTGACGCAGCATATGTAACCAATAATACGAGAAGGCCAATATCAGCACAGCCGGGCTCCCCTACACTACCTGGTGTAAACTGTAGGTAGTGTAGGGGAGCCCGGCTGTACTCTTCTAAAACAAACGTAGTTGATGTCAGTGACAAGGAGGGGTGTAGGTGCTGCCAGCGGGCACCTCAGTAAGCCACTTCCCGCGTATCGTTCAATGACTTGATAAAGGCAATGATGGACTGCTGTTCGGTCTTGGTCAGGTTCAACCGGTCTTCGGCCAAGGTTTGGGTTGGTACGGACAGGCCCATGCCTGCTCCGCCGCCTTTGTTGTAGAAGTCCATTACTTCTTCCAGCGTCTGATACACACCGTTATGCATGTAGGGTGGCGTAAGAGCCGCGTTGCGGACGGTGGGCGTTTTGAAAGCATGCTTTTGGTGGGCAACGCCGTAGAGTAGAAACTTGCCTTGGTCGGTGTCCAGTTTGGGGTGCAAGGTGTCGGCGGCGGTGGGCACGCCTAGTACTTCGCTTTCTGTTTTGTCGTAGAGGGGCGGCACGGTGCCGTTGAAGAGAGGCATGTAGTGGCAGGTGCCGCATTGTGCCTTGCCCATGAACAAGTTGAAGCCGAGCACCTCTTGGCCGCTGAGTACGGCGGTGTCGCCGCGCAGGTACCGGTCGAAGCGGCTGTCGAGGCGCACGAGGGAGCGGACGTAAGCAGCTACCGCACGCCGGATGTTGCGCTCAGAAACAGGCTGTTTCTCTGCGGCAAAGGCTTGGGTAAACAGCTTGGCGTAGGCGCCCTTCTTGCGAAGTAGCGCGGGCGCTTCGCTTAGCTGCCCTCCCATTTCGGCCTTGTTGGACACGACAGCGTGCACCTGGTCTTCTAAATAGTGCACCCGGCTGTCATAGAACTGATCGGGTTGGAGGGCGGCGTTGAGTAGGGTAGGGGTGTTGCGCTCCAGCCCGGCATCAGCCAGCAACGAACTGTTCACTTTTAGGCCATCGGTGTAGGCCTGGCCGGGTACGTGGCAGCTGGCGCACGAACGTCCACCTCGGCCCGATAACAGTGGTTCTTTAAACAGGGCTTCTCCCAGTTTCAACACGGCCGCCGTAGGCGCGGCAGCATCAGTGGGCGCAAAGAATGTTGGGTCGAAGGCATCCGCCACAAAGTAACCGCCGGCATCGGCCCGCACGGCGCGCTTGGCGGCTACAAACGGAATATGCTGTTGTACTTGGGCCTGCCGCAGCGCCGCTAGCGCCGGGTTGAAGTAGCGCACGAAAAATCGGGCCCGGTCGAAGCTGTTGAAGTCCTGCTTGGGGTTAGCTACGGCGGCTTCACAACGGGCTAATTGCGTGGTAAGGGTTTTTGGTACGTCGAACATCGCCAGCACTTCCCGGCTGGATTTCAACGTAACGGCGGCTTCGGACAGTGACGCATGAGCGGCCGGCGAATCAAAGCCGGATACCCCTTTAGCAGCTAGGCGGTACAGGTTCAGCCGCAGGGCGTCAAATAGTTCTATTTCCGAAAAAGCCAGGTACGGCAACTGCAACTCAAGCTGGCGCACTTGGTAGAGCAGGTTGTCGATTTCCTGATGAATTAAGTCCCGGTTGGCGCGGTTGTCGGGGGCGGCGTACACGTACTCTTCCAGCACCTGAAAGCCGGTAGGCGGAATGACCTCGCCGGGTTCACCCGGTTCGGTTTCAGGCAGGGCAGCGCCATTGATGCGCGACGCCGCGTGCGGATAATAGTACTCAACGGCAAATTCCAGATGCTTGTACGCCATCCGGCAAGCTGCAAATTCGGCGCGCAATTCAGTGGTATCAGCTTGGTAAGTACGTGCCTGAAAGTGCGCCAGGATGGTATGCATCTGGCGCAGATGAGTTTCATAATAGGTTTTTACTTGCTCGGCTGGCGGCTGGCGCAGCACTGCAAACGAGAACAGCAGCACCGACAGCCCAAGTAGCAATGGCCGGACGAACGTGGCGTGTTTAGTTGAGCGAAAAAACATCAAAAATAAAGTTTAGCGCCCGGTAGTGCCGTTTCGGCTTGGCGGCGGGCGGCGGGCGTGAAGGCATTTTGCTTCACAATGATGGTTTTCAACTGTTTCAGCTTGCTTAAGGAGCGAGGCAGGGTTGTGAGCTGGTTGTCGTTGAGAATCAGTATTTCCAGCTTGCTTAGGTTGCCTAAGCTCTTGGGTAGCGTCTTCAGTTGGTTGCCAGACAGAATAAGCACCTTCAGGCTCTGGCAGTCGCCGATGCTGGCGGGAAGCTGCTCTAGCTGGTTGTTGGACAGGTTCAGTTCTTCCAGCTTACTTAAACTCCCGAGCTGAGTGGGCAGACTTTGCAGCTTGTTGTCGTTCAGGTACACGTAGCGCAGGTTGCGCAGCCTGCTGAAAGAAGCGGGCAGAAACAGCAATTGATTGTGCGAAACATCGCAATACTCCAGCTCGGCCAACTGTCCAAACTGCTCGGGCAGTGAGGTGAAGTTGTTGTAGGCGCTCATTAGGTAGTGCAGGCTATCAAGCTCCCCAACACTGGGCGGCAGTTCTCTCAGCACGTTTTGCTCTATTTGCAATTGGCGCAGCCGGTGCAGCTTGCCCAGCGTCGGGGGCAAATCCAGCAAGCTGTTCTTGTTGAGAAACAGCACCCGCAAACTATCCAGCTGCGTAAGATTCTCGGGGAGGTAGCGCAGATGATTTTCGTGGGCAAACAACATCCGCAACCGCCGGAGCTGCCCCATACTCGGCGGCAGCAGCTCCAGGTTCTGGCCCCGCAGGTTAAGCTCGATGACGCAGCCCGACTGGGTTAGTGCTTGGGTTAGCGAAAAAGAGGTTTTCAGAGCACATTGCGCCAAACAAGTGTTGCCCTGCACACCGTGCAGGGCAACAAATAGAATGGTTAGTAAGGAAATCAGACGGGACCTCACTGCTTGATGAATGGACGGGTTGTGGTGGTGGTGGCCGTTTTGATAACCAAGTTGTAGTGGCCGCTTTGCAGCTTGCTAACCGGCACTTTCAGCGTGTTTACGCCCTGGGTCAAGGTTGCCGGCTGCTCCAGTACGCGGGCACCCAGCGTGTTGTACACCGTTAGCGTGGCCGTTTCTTTCTGGCTGTGGGTGAGCAGCAGCTTCAGCTCGGCTCCGCTTACTGGGTTCGGATACACGTCGGCCTGCGCCAGTTCGGCTTTGCCTTTCGAGGTGCTTAGTGCCGCACCCAGTACGCCTTTGCGAGCAATAACAAGCGCCGTAGATTTGTTGAAGACCACCGATTGGCCGGCGGCATCTATGGTAGCCAAGGTGTTCGCGCCAGGGCTCTGCATCGAGATGAAGAGAAACTTCTCGTCGGGCGAGAACGTCATGCCGGTTGGCTCGCAGCCATCAGGCGTCACCGCGAAAATCTCCACGGCTGGGTTGGCTTGGGTGTGGCAAGGTCTTACCACCCACACGTGGTTACGGTCGCCATCCTGCAACACGTACAGGTTGCCTTGCGAGTCGAAGGTAAGGTTATCGTTGCCAGTGCCCCAAGGTTCTGCTATGGTGCCAGTACCGTAGTTGATGTTGTACGTTTGGTTGGTAACGCCAACTGGGTTGCCCACGAAAATTTCGAAATTACTAACAGTAGCGCCGTCGGTGAAACGGTAGGTACGGCCAGTCCCTTTCGCCGTAAAGTAAATCTGGCCGGTCACGGGGCTGATTTCAATGTCTTCTGTGCCGTTGAAGCTAGTGGCGCCCAGCGCCCTGGCAGTGGCCGTCGTGGTGTTGCATTCAGCGGGCGTCGAGTTAGGAATTTGGATCCACGTGCCGGTGGTGCTTGTGCCGATGGCACCGTCCAGTTTCAAGGCGTAAAGCGTGCCGTCGCCAAGCTGACCGGGGGTAGTAGCTATATACTTATACACAAAGC
Organism: Hymenobacter tibetensis; assembly: GCF_022827545.1. Taxonomy (NCBI): domain Bacteria; kingdom Pseudomonadati; phylum Bacteroidota; class Cytophagia; order Cytophagales; family Hymenobacteraceae; genus Hymenobacter; species Hymenobacter tibetensis. Next base: position 3,946,201 of record NZ_CP094669.1, on the reverse strand, counting down.
TGTTGACAGAACCATCATCGGCGCCTTCGTAGGCCGTGCGGCGGTCGGCAGCTACCACAATATTCTCGTGCTTGATGCGCCCCATCTTCCACAGCTTATCGGGCTTACCGTCGCCGTCCTGATCTTTCACAGTGCGCGTAACCGGGTCGATTTCTATGTTCCAACCCGAGTCCATGTACCCGTCATTGTTGGTGTCGGTGGGAGTGGTCGGGCCAGTATTTTCCTCGGAGGTTACTATAGTGCTCCACGGCGTAACGGTGCCCGAGCAGTTGTTGATGGTGCCAGCTACGGGGGCGAAATCCACTGGGTGCTTGGCCGACACGTTCCACACCTTAGAAGCCGCGTTGAAGTTCAAGTTAAGTATGCTTACGCCCGAGGTGGTGCCAGAGCCTTCGTGGTTGATGGAGAGGTAACCGTTGGTGCTGCTGCCCGCAATGGGGGCATACCCCGTGAAGTCGAAAGACTCCAGCATGTTGCCGTTTGCCGCGTTGGTGTAAGGCATGTTGCCCTGCGCCAGCATCTGGAAAGTATGGGTCGAGGGAATGCGCAAATCCTGCGGCTGATTGGACGGCATCACCGACGTGAACCGGCTGATATGATCGTTGGGAAGCGTGGGACAGGCAACTTGTGCTAAGGCGTTTCCGCCGCTTAGCAAGGCAGCTACAAAAAGGGTAGGAGTGTGTTTCATAGGTGGCTTTTGAACCGTTGATTGAGGCCGCAAGTTAGAAACACACTATTGCGTCTGGTTTACGTCTATATTACCACTAGATGAATACATGATGAAGCAATTGTTACGCAGTGGCGTGCACTTGTTTTCCAGTGTCCCTTCGTTGCAATTCACCGCCTACAAACTGAAAGTTCGCGCTACATTCGCCTCTATGCCCCGCTACTCCTACCTCGCTTCCTTTCTATTGCTGGCTACAGCCTGCGTGCCGCTCGGTACACCCATTACCGACCCTAATGCCGCTCGGCGTCCCACCAGCACCGGACAACGTCCCCCTGAGTATTACGCCGACAAAACGCTGCGCTACCAGGACTATATCTATGACTCGGATGTGCGCTCGGTGCAGTGCTACGTGGCCTCTGGATCAACCAACGAAATTTTCACCCCGCCTATCGTACCCATCACGCAGGAGCAGCCTATCCTGCTGGAGTTTGATATTGTAGGCGAGCAAAGCCAGCGCCTTACCGCCAAACTCGTGCACTGCGATGTGGATTGGAAACCGTCTATCCTGACGGATATGCAGTTTCTGACCGAGATAAACGAGTTTCTGTTTACCAACTACCGCACCTCCGTCAACACCAAGGTGCCCTACTTCCACTACCGGCTGCAAGTGCCGCGCGTAAAGCTTTCCGGTAATTACCTGCTGGTGGTGCAAGGCAACGGCAACACGCCGCTCCTGACCCGGCGGCTATTGGTGTATGAGAATGGCGTGCAGATAGCCATGAAACAGGGTATTCCGGTGGCAGGTACGGAGCGCTACACCTTGCAGCAAATCGACTTCGGCATTCGCTACAACACGCAACTGGTTAACCCAGCGCAGGAAGTGAAAGTGGTGCTGCGCCAAAACTTCCGCTGGGACAACGCCAAGTACGGCTTGCGTCCCACCTTTGTGCGCGACGCGGAGCGTCAGCTCGACTACCAGTATTTCAACTTCGAGAATGCCTTCCCGGCGCTAAGCGAGTTCCGCTTCTTCGACCTGCGTACGTTCCGTTCCATCGGCATTGGGGTGGCTCAGCTAGACGCCACGGCCTCGCCCCGTACGGCCCTGTTGCAGCTAGACGCCTCACGGGCCAATCAGGCCTATACCCAGTTCGACGACATCAACGGACAGCGGGTAATTGAAAGCCGCGAGTACGGCAACGGCGCCACCAATGCCGACTACCTTAACGTCACGTTTCAGTTGAAAGCCGAACAGCCCGCGGCGGGCCCGGTCTACGTATTGGGTGCTTTCAACGACTGGCAGTTCAAAGACGAATTCAAGCTGGCCTACAATGTCGAGACGCAGCTTTACACAGGGCAGGCCCTGCTCAAGCAAGGCTACTACAACTATATCTACGCCACCCAAACACCCCAGGGCCCCAACAGCGCCGTGTGGGAGGGTAGCCACCAGGAAACCGAAAACCAATACGACCTACTGGTCTATTACCGTCCGCCCGGAACCCGCGCCGACTTGCTGATTGGCTATCAGTCGTTGGATGTAAACAACCGGCAATAGCAGGCGTCGCCGGGGGCTCTGTTGAGGGGAGGTGCTGTTGGCGGGCGATAATCTGGCACGACAATGGGTATATAGTAGGGGCCATTGATCTGGCCGCGTAACCTTTCGCCCTATGGAGTTCGTTGCAGACTTGTTTTGTTGCTGTGCTCCACTTTCTCCCTGCTCTTATGTCTACTCTTCTTTCCCACTCCCTGCGCACCGGACTTACGCTAACCCTGTTGCTGCCGCTAGCCGGCTCCCGCTTAGCCGCCACCGAATCGGTGGTGCTGCCTGCCCCGCCGCCGGTGCAGGGCGCTCAGCCCGACCCACAGGTTATTGCCCAATTCGGCTTGCTCAACAATACCGGCCTCCAAAGCTACATCGACAACAAAGGCATGCAGATGGGCCGGATTTCCGATCGGCCAGCTGATGTGAAGGGCTTCACCATCGTCGATTCACCCATCATCAACGCTTTTGCTACCCCTGATGGCCACGTGTACTTCACGCGGGGCATTATGGCGCATTTCAACAATGAGGCGCAGTTCAGCGGTGTGCTCGGCCACGAAATCGGTCATATTACAGCCCGCCACGGCCAGAAGCAGCAAACGCGTTCCACTATTGCCAACGGAGCACTGTTGTTGGGGTCCATCCTTTCGCGGCGGGTGGCGTCTATTGCGGAGCCTGCCTCACAAGTAGTGGGCCTAGGCTTGCTTAAATACGGTCGCGACGACGAAAACGAATCCGATAAGTTGGGCGTGAAGTACTCCAGCAAGATCGGTTACGACCCTGCGTCCATGGCCGACTTCTTCTTAACGCTCCAGCGCACCGAGCAAAGCAGCGGGGCCGCTACGGTGCCCACTTTCCTTTCGTCGCACCCCAACTCTGCCGACCGCTACACCAACGTGAAAAAGCTGGCCCAACAAGCCGAGCAGCAAGCCGGCCGCCAGCTGGCCGTCAACCGCGACCAGTACCTACGCATGATCGAGGGCCTGCCTTACGGCGACAATCCGCGGGAAGGCTACGTAGAGAACAGCGTGTTTTATCATCCCGATCTGAAGTTTCAGTTTCCGGTGCCGCAGGGGTGGAAGTCACAGAATTCACCCAGCCAGTTTCAGATGGCCGAGCCCAACGGGAAAGCCGTTATTATTCTGCTGCCCGCCGGCAATAAGTCGCTCGACGAAACCGCTCAAGCCTTGGTGCAGCAGTTGAAGCTGCAAAACCCTCAAGCCACCCGCACCACCATCAACAACTTCCCCGCTATTGCCATCCAAGGCGACCAGGTGGGGCAAAACCAGTCGGGCCAGCAAGGTATTACGGCTAGCTCGCTTTCCTACGTCATTCAGGATGGCCAGACGCTCTACGCCCTTGTAGGGCTCTGTGGCCCTGGCACCCTGAACACCTACGGTGGTGCGTTCCAGAATGTAGCCCAAGGTTTCCGTCGCCTCACCGATGCCAACAAGCTCAACCGCCAGCCCGAGAAGGTGCGCATCAAAACCGCTAAAGCCGGTCAAACATTGGCACAAGCACTAGCTGCCAACGGTATTCCAGCCAAACGCTACGAAGAGCTAGCCATCCTCAACGGTATGAAGACCACCGATAAGATGACGGCAGGAATGCTGTTTAAAGTAGTAGGGAAGTAGAAGCTTCTTGCTCCGAATAAAAGCGCTAGGCTTCAAGTTTATCGAAGCCTAGCGCTTTTATATGTTCGGCTATTTCTTGCGGATTAAACAGAATCCACACGTCGTCGCCGATAGGCAGTTGAGGAACGAAATTATCTTCTGCATACCAGTTGGCCACGCCCACCTGATGGCTCGCAAAGTGAAGAATCACCAAGTGTGGCTCGTTATAAAACGTATCCTCCTTTTTGCCCTCGGGTCCTTGCTCCGTCCAGGTCTCTTCTTGGTGGCCGTATACCTCAAAGCTGGTTAAGGGCTGACCAATACAGTGTTGCCAATATACAGATGACGGTGTATACCGTTCTGTATCGGTGCAGAAGGATTCGCGTGCTATTCCTAGGCTGTAGGTCATCCAGCCTGCCACGTTTATCCAACTGAGGTATATCGTAGCGCCGTCCGCAAAGATGAGTTCCAGTTGGTGCGAGAGAATATCAGTGCCGTTGTTATTGGTAGTCAGACATTCTACTGGGAATACATCATGATAAACTACTTTTTCTAAACGGAGGCCTAGTACCTGATTTAGTGGGTGACTGATGTGCTGCCGCAATGCTTGCTCCATCATAAATACTTGGGCGGGCACCCAACAAAAACGCCCCAACCGAATCATTCGGCTAAGGCGTTTAAGTTAATATTTGGTTACCGAAGAAACAGCGGCTCTACCCCTTCTTCAAAAACTCGGTCTTCAATACCATGGTACTGCCACCGGCGCGGCCTTCTATTTCGGCGGACGAGTTGGTGAGGCGAATGTTCTTAACCACCGTGCCGCGCTTGAGTGTAAGCGAAGAGCCTTTCACCTTCAGGTCTTTGATGAGCGTTACCGAGTCGCCTTCCGTGAGCAAGTTGCCGTTGCTGTCTTTTACGTCCATTGAGGAGAAGCTGTAGAATCCAAAAAATCCGGCTAAATCCGTGATTAGACGTTGAAGCGGAAGTGCATGATGTCGCCGTCTTGCACCACGTACTCTTTGCCTTCTACAGCCATTTTACCGGCTTCCTTAATTTTAACTTCGGTCTTATATTCCTGGTAATCAGCCAGCTTGATAACCTCGGCCCGGATGAAGCCTTTCTCGAAGTCGGAGTGGATGACGCCGGCAGCAGCCGGAGCCTTGTCCCCTTTGTGGATGGTCCAGGCGCGTACCTCCTGCACGCCCGCCGTGAAGTAGGTAATCAGGTTGAGCAGAGAGTAAGATGCGCGAATCAGGCGGTTCAAACCCGACTCGGTGAGGCCGTATTCGCCCAAGAACATCTCTTTTTCCTCGGGGTCTTCCATCTCCGCAATCTGCGACTCGATGGCGGCTGAAACGAGTACTACTTCAGCACCTTCCTGCGCTACGTGGGCCTGTAAGGCAGCAGTGTGAGCGTTGCCGTTCGTGATGCTAGCTTCGTCCACGTTGGCCACGTAAATAACTGGCTTGATGGTGAGCAACTGCAAATCGGCTACTGCTTCCAACTCTTCGGGCGTGGCTTGCACAGCCCGGGCATTCTGGCCGCCTTCCAGCGCCGCCTTGAACTTCTGCAACGCGGCCACTTCCTTCTTCGCTTGGGCGTCGCCGCCTTTGGCGCTGCGCTCCGACTTCGCCAGCTTCTTGTCTACGCTCTCCAAATCTTTGATTTGCAGCTCGGTATCAATTACGTCTTTGTCAAACACCGGATCAACGCCACCCGCTACGTGTACAATGTTGGGGTCGTCGAAGCACCGCACTACGTGGATGATGGCATCTACCTCGCGAATGTTAGCCAGAAACTTGTTGCCGAGGCCTTCGCCTTTGGAAGCACCTTTCACAAGGCCCGCAATATCTACGAACTCGATGATGGTGGGTAGTACCCGCTTAGGGTTCACCAACTGCTCCAAAATCTGGAGCCGCTCGTCGGGCACGGTAATCACGCCCACGTTCGGCTCGATGGTGCAGAAGGGGTAGTTAGCCGATTCGGCTTTGGCGTTGGAAAGAGCGTTGAAAAGCGTGGATTTGCCGACGTTCGGCAGGCCGACGATACCGCAGCGGAGACCCATATGGTGAAGTGGTGAAAAGGTGAAATAGGGAGTTGGCGTTCAAGTCGCGCAATTCGGGTGCAAAGGTAGGGCGTTTTGCACGGCTTTGTTGTGTATACTTCGTGCTAGTATATGTAGGCGCTCCAAACCAATAAGGCGACACCAAGGCCTATAGCACAACGGCGCGCACCAATGCTTGATTGGTGCGCGCCGCGCGAGGTGAAGCCGGTATAAGAGTAATTACTGTATCGCTAGGCTTCGTAAAGATTAATAAGTTTCTTCGGCGCGGTTGGGGTTAAAGCCATTTTCGCCGTCATGGTGATGGTCGTAGGCTGGCCGCGGGCGGTCTAGCTCGGCTACCTCCTCGGGAGTAAGCAACTCCTCGCGGACATATTCCACTGCGTCCTGCAGCGCATCAACGAATTTCAAAAAGTCCTCTTTATAGAGAAAGATTTTGTGCTTCTCGTATGAGAAGGTATCATCGTCGCGCAGCTTGCGTTTGCTTTCCGTAATGGTCAGATAATAATCCTGTCCACGGGTGGCTTTCACGTCGAAGAAATACGTGCGTTTGCCAGCCTTAATACGTTGCGAATAAATTTCTTCTTGGTCGTGACGGTCTTCCACAGTGCCTTCTGTAAGGTTTAACTATTCTAAGATGATTGAAGTGTGTCGAAAAATACGGCCTTCCTTGCAGATATAAAAATTTAAAGGGCAGCTTTTTTAAATCGGGTTCCGGTACCTTTGTTTAACAACCCCGCCTGGGGTGCTTCAAACAGGTCTTTTTGAACTAGAAACTGCACTATAAGGGTTAATAATAGTAAACGTACAGCTTGAAATATTCCGTTGAACTGGAAAATTCCTGTTCACTTGGTTTTTGAATCTTCCGCTTATGCCCCAGTTGCTTGACCTAGTCGCCGTCCGCTCGTTTGAAAACCTAGAATTCCTGGCTCGCCAGTTAGTGGAAGGCTTCATCACCGGGCTTCATCAGTCGCCTTACCATGGCTTTTCGGTGGAGTTTTCCGAGCACCGGCTCTACAACCCTGGCGAAAGCACGCGCCACCTCGACTGGAAAGTATTCGCCCGTACCGACAAGCTATTTGTAAAGCGCTACGAAGAGGAAACCAACTTGCGCTGCCACCTACTGCTCGATGTAAGTCCGAGCATGTATTATCCCGCCCCTAGCCATGATAAGCTGCGCTTTGCGGTGCTATGTGCAGCAGCTATTACTACGTTGCTGCAAAAGCAGCGCGACGCAGTAGGGCTTGTCACCTTCGCTGACAAGGTAGAGCTACAAACGCCAGTGCGCAGCACCAGCACCCACCGCCACACGCTGCTACTCACGTTGCAGCAATTGCTGGAGCGGCCCGCCCCGCCTCGCAGTGCCACTACCGATGTGTCGGGCGTGATTCATGCTATTGCGCAGCAAATCCCGAAACGCTCGTTGGTGGTGCTTTTTTCCGACATGTTGGGCCGGGCCCCCGAAGAGCAAACCGCCACGCTGGCTGCCCTTCAGCACCTGCGTCACCAAAACCACGAGGTGTTGCTCTTTCACATCATGGACCGCGCCACCGAATCCGATTTCGACTTCCAGGACCGTCCCTACGTGTTCGAGGATTTGGAAACCGGCGAAACAGTGAAGCTACAACCCTCCCAGGTGCGCGAACAGTACCGCGCCGCCATGCAGAAATACGAGCACGAGTTGATTCTGCGGTGCGGACAGTACAAAATCGACTTCGTGCCCGTTGATATTCGGGAGCCGTTCGACAAAGTGCTGTATGCCTACCTCGTCAAACGCGGCAAAGTGCGGTAGAAGAAAGCAATGAGCTGAAGCAACCAGACCGTATCACGCAGTTAACAAAAAGCCCGCTACTTGTAGCGGGCTTTTTAGTGTTGGAAGCGAAACCGATAGAAGCTAGCGAGTGACCTGTAGCCAGCCTTTGTAGGTACGTTTGGTTTGACTGACGTTGTTGAACTCGACCTCGGCCTGGTAGTAGTATACACCTTCTACCACCGAAGGCGCTACCCCACTTTCGGTCCGGCTGCCGCCGCCGGTCCAGTTGATGAGCGGATCAGAGCTACTATCGTAGATCTTAACGCCCCAGCGGTTGAAGGCCATGAAATGCGTACGGCGAATAGGCGTGAATACCTTAGGCCGGAAGGTGTCATTTTTACCGTCACCATTGGGCGTGAAGATGTTAGGCAGCAAAAACAGCTGGCAATCTTCTTTGCACTCGCGGTTGCTGCGCACACTGCGAATCCCGCTCGAATCCACGGCCTGCACCGCGTAGCAGCCCACCTCTGATGGTAGATTCTGGTGCTGATACGACAGCTGCGTACCTGGTACCGACGTTAGCAAGCGCAAGGAGTCTTCGCTGTTCGGCGAATAATAGATGTCATACGAGACAATGCCGCGGCTACAGTCCGTGGGGGTATTGCTTAGCGTCCAACTTAAGCTGTTGGTGTACACGGGGCCACTGACAGGCGTTACGGGCAACTCAAACAGCCGGCTAGCCAGACTATCACAGTTGGAACGCCTGAGGGTAAGCACTGGCGCGCACGGCAGATTTCGTACCGTGACACACAGTTGCTGGCTCAGGTTGAGTAATTGGTCGGGAAGCCGGGGGGAATTGTAGGTGCCATTGGTTTCCACGTAGTAGCAATACGTTTGTCCTTTCAACAGGCGCTGCGTGGCCGTGCCTTCGTCGCGGTAGGTGCCGCCGGTTGCCGTTCCGGTCGTCGTGCCGATGCGTACAAAGGCTGTAGCGTTTGGGTCTTTGCGATAGATGATGGTTGGGCTACGGGTATTGTCCCAAGGCACGGTGTACGTCCACCGCAGTATCACGGCATTTTGCTCGCCAACGTTCACTGCCTGAAACGCAGTGCCGTCCAGCCGAACGCTCGAAGCCGGAGTGGCGGTTTCCGCTACTAGGTTCTGGCTAAGAAGCTCTACTCGGTAGCTGTAAGAACGGTTCTGAGTGTCCAGAGACGGGTCCCGATCTATATAAGTCGTGTCGTTCGGAACACTGTTGAGCGCAATCAAAGAGCCAATTGGGGTGAAAGGGCCGCTGTTGGTGGCCGCCCGCGACACCCGAAACTGACGAGGCTCCGTTAGCTCTGGGATGCGCTTCGGCTTGCTCCACCGCACCGTAATCTGGCCATTGCTAGCTGCCGTCTGATCCACGGTCACGTTGCGAATTACCAGTGGCCGGCCAGCAAAGTCGATGCAGGCTTCTTCGGACGCTAAGCTTGCTCCACGGCCCGGCAACGGGAAATCCACGTAGATGCGGTAGCAATACGTTTTGCCCTGCTCCAAGCCCTGGGGGCCTCCGTTGTCAACGTATTCCACCAAATCGTTGGTGTCAGTGTAGGTGAGCACCGCAATCTGCGTGTACCCTGCTGAGGCTGGTATGCCCGTCTGACAAGGCCCAAAAACGGCTCCCGACTGATTTTCTCTGCGATAAATCAGAACTCGTGCCCCAGGTCGGCGGCAGATGTAGCTGCGCCAGCTTAGTATGGCTGATCTGCTATTGGGTGGCCCAGGCCTTACTTGCAGGTTCTGCGGAGCGGGCCCAATGACGGTGATATTCCAGGTTTTGATGTCGGTTAGCGGCACCGGATTGAGGCCGGGAGGTTGGTTTTCCGCATTGAAAATCACCTGGGTGGGGCTGGCCCGAATGTCGGCGCAACTAGGAGTCCAGCGGAAGGTGCCGGTGGCGGTCGGTGGGCCAGGCGAGGCTTGCGTGAAGGTGGCCGGTGGCAAGACGCCACTGTTCGCATACAGCCGAATCGGGTTGCCATTTGGGTCAGTGGCCGTTACGTTGCCTACCACGGGCGTACCCGCTACCACGCACAGGTCGGGTGGAATAACAAGGTTCGGCAGCCGGTTGGTAGTTGGACGCACCGTTACTTGCATGTCCCGGATTACCTCACTAATCAGCCGATAAAACCCGCCCGGAATGCGCCGAAATTCCTTGACTTTGAAAGCGAAGTTGTATTCCCCTGCCTTGCCCGGCGAATTCCAGGTGATGTCCCCAGTGATGGGATTCATTTGGAACGTAGAAGTGTCTCCTGGTATGCCCACCGGCGGACCAGGATAAGCTACTTGTCTTCCGTTGTCGCTGGCTGGCGTAAGGTTGTTTGGTCGGACATACCCCAAGGCGGTGGTCGGCATAGGGGCACAGCCAGGCACTGTCGTTAGCTCGCCAGCTTGCTGGCTCCTTATTAACTGATACGCTATGGAGTCACCATCTGCATCGTACGCTGCTGGATTGTGCCGAAACACTTGCGCGATAGTAGCGTCGTCGAGCGCTGGCCGCCGAAGCACCGGGGAACGGTTTTGCAGCAGTGAGGGGTCAATGGTAACCGTAGTAGCAATATAGAAAGACTGAGAATCGGGGTTTCGGATATTTAAAATTGTTCCGTTACGGTTTTCACCGATAAAACTGACTACGTAAGGGCTTGTACTGGCCGCATTGTAGGTGTGCTCAAAGTCGTAGGTGTAGCGCCGGATGCCAGGTCTTATCAAGACGTCCGTAGTTCGAGGAACATTTCGGTTGCAAGACCCGTCGCCGAAGAAAATAGCAGCAGTTAGTTGATCGGGTATCATCCCGCCGGGCTGCGAGCAGTACAGCGTCAACCGAAAAAATATCCGCCGCGGGTTGTAATTGGCGGTGGTATCAACTTTCGATTGAATGTCGCCGGCCCGAATATGCGAGGCTTGCGTTGAGAATGAAATACTCATCATCCCTACCAAAAGCACCAGCAATACCCCAATCCGAGTTAAACGAAATAGTAGCGAATACGTCATAAATGCAGGTAATGGCGGAGAAGGTAGGTGTAAGTAGAGAAGGTGGCGTGGCGCCAAGACTAATCTAGAAAAATAAGCTCGTAGAGTGCTGAAAACTAGCTGAATTCGGTGACATATTCTGCTCTGCTCGTTGTCTTAAAGTTGCAGATTCAACTGAGCAGCTTTTCTCGACGATAAGGATGCGCTGCTACTCTCGAAGGTTGGTTTTGTCTTGAAAATTAAACCGGTACCTATGCACTGGCAGCTGCTTATAGTTTAGCAAAACCCGCTTCTGAAGTGAACTGTTAAGAGCGACAAAACTTAAAGACTCAGGTCTTCGTCTTGTTGCAAGGAAGTGTACCCTTAGGCACTGTGAGTTTTACCTTGAAATCAAATGCGTGTGTGGTACTGCCGGGTGTGCGGGCTAGATTATGATGCGTCACCGTGGGGACCAGACGGCCAGTCGCCAGATCATAGCATCTGTGAGTGCTGTGGAGTGGAATTTGGCTACGAAGACTACACCCCCGATAGTGCCCGGCAGTATCGGGCTAAGTGGCTTGCCAGTGGAGCTGCCTGGTTTTATCCCAAGATAAAGCCCCTCGATTGGCAACTGGAAGTGCAATTGCAGCTAGTGCCACCGCGCTATCAATAGCTTGCTGCCATTAGCAATTAAAGAAAAGTACAGTTGTTCTGCGGGTACAAAACAGCCCGTTGCTTGTTCATCTACCTTCCAAGGGTCACACAAGGGCCTCACTACGTACCTCTGTTCATGCTATGCTCGTCAATATTCTTTGCGCGCTGTTTTTCCTCTGCATACCCTCCGCGCTCATCACGGCCTACATTGCCCACATGAACGACCGGTCATTGTGGCGGTGGTTGCTGTTTGGCTTCTGCGTGCCCTATCTGGCGGCTGTGGTGGCGATGGTCGTGACGTATCTCGACCAAAAGCGGACCGGTGAAGTAGACGAGTAGGCGTTTATGCCGCGGGCTGATTGTCCAAGGACTGCCACAAGTATTTGCATGCCAGCGAGCGGTACGGCCGCCACGGCTCGGCTAATTCGGTCATGCGGGTGAGGAGGGCCTTGCCCGTTTCGGGTAGGTGGTAGTGCTTGCGCATGGCGTTTTGAATGCCTAGGTCGCCTTCCGCAAACACGTCGGGCTGGTCTAAAGCAAACATTTGGAGCATTTGGGCCGTCCAGCGGCCGACGCCTTTTATTTGGGTCAGGTGGCGGGTGAAATCATCTTCGGAAAGCTGGCTGAGGTGGGCGTGGTCGAGTTGGTCGCGCTGAGCGAAGTCGGCAATGGCCCGCAAGTAGCCGGCTTTTTGGCGCGACAGTCCGGCAGTGCGTAGGTCCTCTTCCGTCAACGCCAGCAGTGCGGCCGGTTCGGGGTAGCCATCTGGCGGAAACAGCGTTTGCACTTTGCGCCAAATGGCAGCGGCGGCTTTGGTGGAAATCTGTTGGCTGACAATGGCCCGGAGCAAGGCTACATACAGGTCTTCGTGCGCGGAAGGGAGTATCGGCTGGCCCCGGTCGATAATGCCAGCCAGCACCGGGTCGGCCTGACGCAGGTGTGCCAGGGCCGCCTCCGTTGAATTCGTTGGTAGGGTAGGAGGAAAAGCAGGTTTGCGCGGAGCAGCAGGCATGAGCAGATAGGATAGAAGGCGTGAAGCTAGAGGCTCAATTTATGTCGATGGATACGGTTGGAATGAGGAATTCGTCGAGCAACTCACCGGCATGGGAAACCCGAATGCCCGTAAGACACTGTCCTAGGTAAGCGCCCGTGTCAATATTGAATACATTGGCTTCGGCATCGTAGGTGGGCTCGCCGTAGGGCGTTGGGGTGTGCCCAATTACTTGGCGTTTGCCCACGTTCAGCAAGGGGCCCCGGCGCCACAGGATACCATCAGGATGCGTTTCACTGAGTGGGTCAGGGGTATCAGCTATGCCGGCGTGGCTGATTAGTAGGTAGGCATTTTCCCATAGCAACGGCCGCCGGGCCAGCCAGGCTAAGTGAGCGGTAAGCAGTGTGGGCCGGCCAGCGTATTGCTGTACGGTGAAACGGCCACCCCATTCCAGCCACGGCGGAAAAGGCCCCCGCGGGCCGAAATGTTGGAGCATGGAAGCCTCATGGTTGCCTTTCAGAAACACTGTGCGGCCAGGAAAGCGCTCCTCCAACTCGATGGCCAAATTAATGCACTCCGGCGCAAAATTTCCCCGGTCTATCAAGTCGCCAGCTTGGACCAGGAGTTCTTTATCGGGCTGCCAGTATTGAAGCAACTTCTCGAAAGTATGGAAGCAGCCATGGACATCACCAATTATAAAGAGGTTCATAAACAGATGTACGAAAGAGAGCGGTAGGGCAAATGCTGAAACAGAAAGTTGCTAATGGCAGCTGTCTGAAAGCGCATCTGTAGTACGCAAGCCCAGTTGTTAGTAGAGTCAAGCCAGTACACTAAGGCGCACTGGCCTGACTTTAAAGGTGGATAGCTACGAACTAGAGACTTTTTAGGACTTTTTCCAAGCGCGTAATCATTTCGTCGTTGATATCTAGGTGCGTCACAAAGCGAATCATTTGCGGACCAAACGAAGCCGCCTTGATACCCTGTTCTTCGAGCCGCGCCAGAAACTGCTCGGCCGGCATTTCCGGCTTCAGGCGGAACATGACCAAGTTGGTTTCAACGGCCAGCACTTCCGCTACATACGCCTGCAACGCCAGGGTGGCTCCTACTTGCTGGGCCCGACGATGGTCGTCGGCTAGGCGTGCGACGTTGTGCTCGAGGGCATACAGGCCTGCCGCCGCTAAGTAGCCTGCTTGCCGCATGCCACCACCCAGCACTTTGCGGATGCGCTTGGTTTTCTGAATAAAGGCCTTGCTACCGAGCAGCACCGAACCAACTGGTGCCCCCAATCCCTTCGACAAGCAAACGGAAATGGTATCGAAAATGCGGCCGTAGTCGGCAGCTTGCTGACCAGTGGCCACAAGCGCGTTGAAAATACGGGCGCCATCAAGGTGTAGGGGAATGCGGTGGCGCTGGGCCACCTCGGCAATGGCTTCCAATTCTTGGAGGTTGTAGCAGCTGCCGCCGCCGCGATTGTGCGTGTTTTCCAGGGATATAAGGCTCGTGGTGGGGTAGTGCACGTTGACGGGGCGAATGGCAGCTTCCACCTGGGCGGCTGTCAGGCGGCCTCGCTCACCAGGCAGCAACGCCACGGAAGCCCCCGAGTTGAAGGCAATGCCGCCTACTTCCCACAAATAAATATGGGAGTTCTGCTCGCACACCACTTCCGACAACGGTTCGGTGTGGGCTTTGATGGCAATTTGGTTGGTCATGGTGCCCGAAGGGCAAAACAAGCCGGCTTCCAGCCCGAAGCGGGCAGCTGCTTCTTGCTCCAAGGCGCGTACGGTAGGGTCTTCTTCGTATACGTCGTCGCCGACGGGTGCTTTGAACATGGCCTCCAGCATGGCAGGAGTGGGGCGCGTGACGGTATCAGACCGCAAATCAATCAATGAATTCATCATCAGTGGAGAAGGGAAATAAGGGAAAGGTTTCCCGGTTTCAAATTTATAACTTACTTTTGCCCCTCCTTTACAGAAAGACCTTAACCGACCCGGAAAAAATGAGCACTACCCGACTGAAGCGCAAGCACCGCAAGAACATTGCCCGCGCTAACAACAAGCAGACTATCATCAAGCAATTGCTGTTGACTCCCGTTCTCAAGAACGTGGATATTGAAGAACTGAAAGCCCGTTTCCCTAAGACCGGCGAAGCTAAAACGGAAGCTGCGGCCTAAGCTGCGAACCATCTGGCACACCCGACCCCGGTGTCGGTGGGTTACGGTCAGAATCAAAAAGCGTCTTTCCTGTATAGGAAAGACGCTTTTTTAGTTTCCGGCTGTGTTTCTGGTTGTCTGGTGTGAAACACCTCTGCCTAGCCGAAATGCGCTGCAACAAGCCACCATTTATTTCGGACCGAGCTCAATTACTTGCAACTGTTGCACTTTGCCTGCAACTACCTCAAAGCGTAAAAGCGTACGCACCTTGTGAAAGCCGTGGCGGCCGGCGGCACCAGGGTTTAAGTGCAGCAAACCGAGCTTGGCATCCGGCATGACTTTAAGAATATGCGAATGGCCGCTTATAAAGAGGCCGGGCCGTTCTTGTTGTAGCAGCGTCCGCGCCGCCGGGCTGTAATGGCCGGGGTACCCCCCAATGTGCGTCATTAGCACGCGCAAGCCCTCGATGTCGAAGGCCTGTACCAGCGGCTGGGTGTCGCGCACGTCGCGGCCATCAATATTGCCATACACGCCACGTAGCGGAGCAAGGGCGGCTAGCTCTTCGGCTACGGCAGCGGTGCCGAAGTCGCCGGCATGCCAAATTTCGTCGCAGCCGCTTACGTGGTGCAAGATTCGCTCGTCGAGGTAGCTATGGGTGTCGGAGAGCAGACCGATTTTCTTCATCCGGCGAAGGTAACATGTGAGGTGATGTGACAGTGAAATAGTAGGTTTAACGTTCCAAACGTGGAATCGGGGGCCGGCTAGTGTCAAGTTTAGGGGTTGCGGGGCTGGTTGTTTTGGCACTTTAACAACTCAACCGGCGGCATCCCGTATCTTGCCCGTCTGCCTTGGGCTTTCGTTTGCCAAGATTTATGTTGTGCTTTGCAGCGGGCCGCGGCCTGCATTTCTCCTAGTTTGTAGCCCTCCAGATTACCCCGCGATGAACGTCTTCATCAACGATATACCGCTGATCATCAAGAAGAACAGCGACAAAGTATACAAGCACAAGTACGACCTGATTCTGAATCCGGAAGACGAATTCACGTCCAAAGACCTGGTAGGCGACGTGCTGGTGCGCGACGTCACAGACGTGTTTGTAGACCGGCTACTACGGCTGATGGAAGTGAAAAAGCTGAAGAAGCTCACTTCTTTAACCATGCTAGCCCGCAAAAAGAGCCGCCTGATCCTGCACCTGAAAGATCAATTTCGCATTGTGAAAGCCGCCGGTGGCCTAGTGGTGAAGCAAGGGAAAGTGCTGATGATTTATCGGCTAGGGAAGTGGGATTTGCCGAAAGGCAAGCTTAAGAAAGAGGAGGATCCTAGCCTTGGTGCGTTGCGTGAGGTGGAAGAAGAGTGCAACATCAAGGTAGAACTAGGCGACAAACTGCCAAGCACGTGGCACTCGTATGCCTATAACGGCAACAAGATTCTCAAGAAAACCAACTGGTATGTGATGCGCTGCCTCGACGACACGCTCATGAAACCTCAGGCCGAAGAATACATAGAAGAAGTGCGTTGGATGACGCCACAAGAAGCCCTAGCGGTTCTGGACTCATCATACGCCAGTATCGCGCTGGTGATGCGCCATTACCTGAGCGAAATGGCCGGACAAACATCCAGCAAGAACTAAGCAGCCTTACTACCAAAACAGCCGCGGCCACTCAACGATTCCTGATGGGATGTTGAATGGCCGCGGCTGTTTTGGTAGTAAGGCTGCTTAGTGTTGGAATGGTGGGAGCTGGAAGGGCACAAACCCATCAACGTTGCCCCCAAAGCGGTGAATTTCGCGGATGATGGTGCTGCTGATAGCCGCCAGAGTAGGGGAGGTAATCAGGAATACAGTTTCCAACTCTGGATTAACGTGGCGGTTGGCCTGCGCGATGGTGTTTTCGTACTCGAAATCGGTGGTATTGCGCAGCCCCCGCAACAGGTACCGGGCCCCTACTTCGCGAGCAAAATCGGCGGTAAGGCCTTTGTAGGCTTGCACCGATACCCGTGGCTCGTCCCGAAACACGTCCTCAATCATGGCTGTCATTTGTTCGACCGGTAGATAGCGCGTTTTGCTGCTATTGTTACCGATGGCAATGATGATTTCATCAAACAAAGCCGTACCCCGCCGCACTACGTCAAGGTGGCCGTTGGTGAAAGGGTCGAATGAGCCAGGGAAAAGAGCAATCCTCATTAAGCAGGAATTATAACTGAAGAATTGTTTAGCACATAGACAGTTATACGCTTTTACAATCCGTGAATCCGTGAAGCAAAAGCAACCTATTCACACAGGTGAAGGCTGTATAGCTCGAAGAAGCGGTATTCGAAAAGCTCGTTTAAGCGGTAGCTGTAGCTTAGGTCGAAGGGACGGTTGCCAAACTTGATATGGCGAATGTACTTGCGCAGGATGGTGAACAGCTCGGAATCGTGCATCAGGTCGCCCCATACCACCACCGAATCCTGGTCGGGGTTAAGCTGCAATTCCTGCATCACCAGAATCGTGTAGTAGATCAGGTCTTCCGGCGAACTGAAGGCGAAGACGTTGCAGAACTCCGGCCGCTTGTCGCGGATAACGACGATGGTTAGTTCGTGGTGGCCGATGCTGAGGTACAAGCGCCGGGTGGCTCCTGGCTCGCTTTGGTGAATAAGACCTTCGAGCAATGCACTGGTTTGGTGGAGCAGGGTGCCAGCCGGGTACGTGTTTCTAAACCAGGTAGCCAGCACGCTTTCTGTGGCAAAAACGCTGGCTATTTCCTGGCTGCTGTGCGTGTAAGAAAAAACCGTTTCGTGCTGTGTATCCACCGTGTGATGCAGCCGCAGGTAGGTACCCTCGTCGCCAGGCCGCACCAACGGCGCCGGCAGCAGCGTGAAGTGGCGGTTTTGGACAGCTAGCCGAACGTGGTTCCAACCCGGCTGCCCCACTAAGTCGTGGCGGGCGGCCAAGGCTTGTAGCTGTCCTCCGTAGGAAGTGGCGGCTTGCGGCACATAGTCCTCTAGCACCACAAATTTGTTGCGGCGTACATCTGCCACGCCTACGCGCGTCCCGGCCGGACTAACCGTCAGGTAGAGGTTGTAAGCCGCTAGGTTGGTGGGGTCCAGCGTTTCGTCGCGGAGGTAGTGCAAGGCAGCAGGAGCCGGCAGGTGCGACGAAGAAACGGACATAGCAGTGGAAACGCGTGAATCAGCAGGCACAGGCAAAAACGGGTAGGAAGGAAGCCAAAGGTACAAAACCGTGCCTCACCCCCTACTCACCCGCTCAGAATGGGAGAGGGTCATCGTTGAAACCGAATCTGCGGAATAAAGACATCATCCGTGCTGATAATCTGGCGGAGGACCGGGTGAACTTGATTGGGGGGCAGCCGGATAAGCTGCCGAGGCTCCATAAAAGCTAACTTGGTAAGCAGCTGATTTTCAGCGTCGTGTTCAGGGTCATGGCCCAGGTGGGGCGATACGGTGGCGTCGTCGGTGGTTACCTCGAAAAACAGCTCCAGCGCCTGCAAATCATTGCTGCCATACTCGTGCAGGTGCAAAAACCGACCGACCGTTACGGCCAGCCCAGTTTCTTCCTGAAACTCTCGCCGCAAACACTCCTGGATGGTTTCTCCGAACTGCCACCCACCCCCGGGCGGCGACCAGAAGGGGGCATCGTCGGAGAGTAGCCCGCGGTGAGCGGTAAGCAGCAAGGCGCCTTCCTGCACCAGCAGCCCGCATACGCGCACCCGCACCAGGCCTGTGTACGCATCTAGAGGTTGGCTGGCAGAAATAGAGTTT
Organism: Hymenobacter tibetensis; assembly: GCF_022827545.1. Lineage (NCBI taxonomy): Bacteria > Pseudomonadati > Bacteroidota > Cytophagia > Cytophagales > Hymenobacteraceae > Hymenobacter > Hymenobacter tibetensis. The sequence goes on along the minus strand of NZ_CP094669.1, from coordinate 3,928,022 downwards.
AGAACAGACATGCAATAGATGGAATTTGTAAGAACGAAGCTCAGGTTTTGGGCAGCGGAGCCGCACGCTGGTGCATACGCTGCCGGCGCCAGCGCCGCAACCGAGTGGCAATATACAGCACCAATACCAGCCCCAAACCAGCAGCCAACACCGGCACAAGCAGTGCTAGTACGGTGCCCACCACGGCCAACGTATTTTCGGCGGTGGCTAGCACTGGGTTGGCCAAGCCCGCCGTACCGAACGTGGAACCTGCTCGTAGCAGTGTGGTACCCGTTTGAATAACGCCGGCCGTGCCGCCCCCCACTAGGATGCCTAATCCCCAGCGGATCATTGGGTCGAGGTCGGGGAGGGCTGCCGTCATCAGTACGGTGCCCGCTATAAACGAAGCCGGCGTCGTTATCGTGTCCAGTACATTGTCAACTACCGGAAAATAGTAGCCCAGTATCTCCATAACGGTAGCCGTGCCCAGCGCTCCTACGGCTAGCCAGCTTCCTAGCCACGCAAACCCCGCCGACGGCTGTAGCACGCCAGTGTGATAGGCAATGCTGGCCGCCAACAACGGTACAAACACCCGAAAGCCGCTGCACGCCGCCAACGCCAATCCTAATGCGCCACTCAACAGGTATTCCATACGGTATGTGGTTTGTAGTTGCCAATCAATTTACTGATAAACCAGGGATAGAAAAACCAGAAACAGCGGATTGAAAACCCGCAACCCAAAACCAGAAACTACCTTTGGCCCCGATGAACCCACCCTCTACGCCAACCACCTCCCCCCAAGCCGACGACTCGCTCGAGGCCCGCATCCGCCGCAAGCTTACACGACAGCACTTTATGCACCTGATTGGTGCAAACCTCACCCGTATCGAGCCTGGCCGCGTGGAGGCAGAACTAGTGCTGGGGCAGCAGCATCAGCAGCAAAAGGGATTTGTGCATGGCGGCCTTACCGCCACCATGGCCGACCTAGCGGCGGGCTTTGCGGCCGTCACGCTCGTGCCCGACGACACTGGAGTAGTGACCGTTGAGTTGAAAACTAGCTACCTGCACCCTGGCGTCGGCCAGAAGCTACGCGCCGTAGGCTGGGTGCTGAAAGCCGGCCGCCGCTTACATTTCTGCGAGGCCGAAGTATGGTGCGACGACCTGCTGATTGCCAAAGCCACTGCCACCATGGCGGTAGTAGAGCCGCAAGGCTAACCGTTGAAATGACGCAAGATGCTCGTACAAAGCATTGTGTAAGCTAAACCAATGGTAGAAGCAGGATGGCTATGCCCTGTGGCTTGGTACTCCAAGCAAGGAACGGTAGTGGAATAATGCCTACGGACGAGTGCCATTATTTTCGACAGCAAAGGAAGTAGCTGAGTTGGCGTTGTAGTTGAATTCTAAACGGGAAGACAGCAAACCTGCTCTACAAGATCTTGGTAGCGTTTAGGGCCAAATATAACATCATGACAAGCTGCCGAATGATCATTGTGTTTGTGTAGCTGCGTGGTATTTGTGGAGTGACTTGAGCGTCGGAACCACTGATACGCCTTTCAATGGAAACACACACGCTCCAACGCGTGTGCGTGCATTCGATTTGCTTTGTGCGAACCATGGTCCGTGGCTTGCTACTAAGCCCGCGTGGAAGGTGCAGGAGCGGAAGGTACTAGAGCACACAGTCGGGATGTAACATAACTATGTGTGTTGGTCGAACGGAAATCCTGTGCCATCGGGGACCTGAAACGGGTGTAGCTTTGTTACCAGACAATACGCTATGCTTTCTCTCCGTACCCCCTCCGTCCGCGACCATTTTCCTTACGAGCCAACTCAAGACCAGGCCACGCTTTTTCAAAAGCTGGATGTGTTTCTGAAAGATGATCTGCCTGGCCGCAAAGCATTTGTGCTACGCGGCTATGCTGGTACCGGTAAAACCACCGTAGTCAGTGCCCTAGTGCAGTGGCTGCACAAGCTGGGCCGCAAGTACGTGCTGATGGCGCCCACCGGCCGCGCGGCCAAAGTAATGAGCGCCTACGCAGGCGTGGCAGCCAGCACCATCCACAAGAAAATCTACCGCCAAACCAGCGGCTCGCCTAGCCAGAGCCTTTCGTTTCAGCGTCAGCCCAACCGTGCCCAAGACACGCTCTTCATCGTGGATGAGGCCTCGATGATTTCCGACGAAAAGGCCTTCGGAGAACATGGCTTGCTCGATGACTTAATGAACTACGTGTTCGAGAAGACTTCGAACCGGCTGCTGCTCATCGGCGACACCGCCCAGCTGCCGCCAGTAGGCCAGCTGCTCAGCCCTGCCCTCGACCCCGAACTGCTGCGCCACCGTTTCCGGGCCACCGTGGATGGCGTGGAGTTGCGCCAGGTAATGCGCCAGGCCGAAGCGTCGGGTATCCTAATGAATGCTACGGTGCTGCGCGAAGAACTGCGCCAGGAAGAGCCTAACATCCAGTTTGTAACGCGTGGCTACCCTGACCTGTTTCAGATGGGCGGCGACAAGCTGGAAGACGGCTTGCGCTGGGCCTACAAAAACTTCGGGCACGAGAATACCACCATCATTTGCCGCTCCAATAAGAACGCCAATCAGTATAACCAGATGATTCGGCGGGTGCTGTTCGAGGCGGAGGACGAAATAGAGTCGGGCGACTATCTGATGGTGGTGCGCAACAACTATTTCTGGCTGCCCAAAGATTCGGAAATGGGCTTCCTAGCCAACGGTGACTTTGTGCAGGTGGTAAAAATCATCCGGCGTACTGAGGAGTTTGGCTTTCGGTTCGCCGATGCCCGCGTGCGGCTCGTGGACTACCCCGACGAGCCGGATATGGAAATCAAGCTGCTGCTGGATACCCTGCATACCGAAAGCCCCGCCTTGCCCGCCGACCGAAGCAAAGAGCTGTACGAAGCCGTAGGCAAAGACTACGACCACTTAACCACCAAACGTGACAAAAGTGCCGCTCTGCGTAAAGACCCTTTCCTGAACGCGTTGCAAGTGAAATTTGCCTACGCCCTCACCTGCCACAAAGCGCAGGGCGGACAGTGGCAAGCGGTATTCGTGGATCATGGTTTCCTGAAGGAAGATATGGTGAACTCGGAATTTGCGCGCTGGCTGTACACGGCTGTCACGCGGGCATCGGAAAAGCTGTTCTTGCTGAATTTCAATCAGAAGCTACTAGCCGAGAAGCCGGAGGTCTAGAAGCGCCCCGTTTGGGGTGGCAGGAGCAGCATTAGGAGAGAAGAGATGAATATTCGTTTGGCACGATATTAGTTTAGCGCCATCTAAGCCAGGCTATGTAAGCTGGCGATGTTCTTTCCATTTATCCCTTCCTTCCTTTCCATGAAAAAACTAGTATTCGCCCTGCTCCTGACCGTGATGGTTGCCTTCGCTTCAGCAGCTCAAACACGGGAAATCTACACCAACAACAACTTCCGCACACTGGCGCAAAGCCACAAGATGTTAGCCATTATGCCTTTCGCAGTGAAGCTGCAACTGCGCCCGAAGGAGGTAGAGAAAAATGGCGGCGCAGAAGGAGTGGCCAAACTGGAAGAGCGTGAAGGACTCGACGTGCAACAAGCGCTGCATTCTTACTTCCTAAAACAGAAAGAGTCCAATGATCTGACGGTGGAAGTGCAAGACCCCGCCCGCACCAACGCGTTGCTGGCTCAGGCTGGCCTCACGGCTAGTCAACTCGCCACCAAAACGCCTGAGCAACTGGCGCAGCTGTTAGGTGTGGATGGTATCATTTCGGGCAGCTTTTCCAGCACTCAGCCCATGTCGAACGGAGCAGCTGTTGCCATGAACTTGGTGGTAGGCATGAGCGCACCAACCAACACCGGTAAGCTGGTAATCAACATCCACGACGGTAAAGCGGGTGAGCTGCTCTGGAAGTATGACAAGAGCCTCTCCAGAGGCTTTGGCAGCGACACCAACACCATCGTAACGACGATCATGCGCAAGGCATCCCGTCAGTTTCCATATTCCAAAGAATTCAAAGGTTAAGCTTCCCGTTAGTCTTTTTGAAATGCCCCAGAGCAGGTATTTGCCTGATTTGGGGCATTTTAAATGATAGACCCGGAACAAAGGATGCGCGCATATATGTCTATCTTCCTGGTAGCTTAGCAGTATATAGAAAACTGGCACTCAACTTGCCACGCCCGCCAAAACGACTAATTTTGTTTTCCTCAACATATTAACGCAGCACCACCTCATGAAAAAAGCATTCGTACTTGCCCTGTCGCTGGCCTGCGCTGGCTTTGCCGCCCAGGCCCAGACGGCCGCCGTTAAGCCTGCTAATGCCCAGGTGAAGCCGGCTGGCCCACAAATCCAGTTCGATGAAATGAAGTACGACTTCGGTACCGCCAAGCAAGGTGAAGTGGTAAAGCACGTCTTCAAATTCAAGAACGTTGGTACGCAGCCGTTGGTGATTTCCAATATCGGTGTAAGCTGCGGCTGCACCACGCCTGAGTGGACCAAAGAACCCGTAATGCCTGGTAAAACTGGCTCTATCACTGCCAACTTCAACACGGCCGGTAAAATGGGCATGCAAAACAAAGTCCTAACCGTTGAGTCGAATTCCGCCGCTGGCAACGCTATGGTGTCGGTAGTAGGAGAAGTGAAGGAAAACGCTGCGCCCACAGTTAGCGCAGAAAAAACCGAATCGGCCGCTGCGGGCGAGAAGACCAAAATGAAGATGGACGACAGCAAGATGAAAGCCAAGAAGAAGTCGTAAGCTTCCTTCTAGTCAAGACAAAAAAAAGAGCGGCTTCCAAGCCGCTCTTTTTTTGTCTTGACTATTCCTGCTGTCCAAAGGCAGCAGGGTAGGTTATACCTGCCGGGCTGCGAGCAACAGGGTAATCCAGCCGGCAATGAGCAGCAGGCCACCAATAGGAGCCACGGCGCCTAACTTGGTGATACCCGTGAAGCACAACAGGTAAAGCGAGCCGCTGAACAGGAGCATACCACCCAACCACAACCAGGCGGTAGTGCTGAGCAGCCGCAGCTCCGGACGAGCGTGCAATAGAATGCCAACCGCCAGCAAGCCCAAGGCATGATAAAACTGATACCGAACAGCAGTTTCGAAGGTGTCGAAACGTCCGGAGGCCTCCAGCATGGGACGCAGGCCGTGCGCGCCAAATGCCCCAATGCCTACGCCTAGGGCGCCGAGCAAGGCGGCAAGCTGCAATATGATTCGTGCAGTCATAAATGGAAAAGTGAATAAGTAAACGGATGTTTGAAAAGAGCAAGAAGCCGTTAGCCGGACCAACTAAGTCAGCTATCAGCTACCTCTGTAACAAAGCAACCATTAGTTTCTGCTGCCAAAAATAGCGCTGCCCACGCGGATGAGCGTGCTACCCTCCGCAATAGCCAACTGGTAATCGGAGCTCATGCCCATGGAAATTTCTCGGAAGGTCTCATTGTCAGAGAAGTAACGCGCTTTTAATTCATGGAAGTAGCCACGCAATTCGCTGAACTCACGTCGTAAGTGTGCCTCATCAGAAGTATTGGTAGCAATGGCCATTACCCCGCTCAAGCGCACGTGTTGTAAGGCCTTGAAGGCATCGGATTGCAGAATTGTTTCCGCCTCGGCAAATGAAAGCCCGGTTTTCGTGTCCTCGGCGGCAATATGGAACTGCAGCAAGCCGTGGATGATGCGGTTGTGCTTAGCGGCCTGCTTCTCCATCTCCAGCAGCAGCTTCAAACTGTCTACGCTCTGGATGGTGTGCACGAATGGCGCGATGTACTTGACCTTGTTGGTTTGCAGATGTCCAATCAGGTGCCACTCAATATCGGTGGGTAACTCGGGCTGCTTGGCAGCCATTTCCTGCACCTTGTTTTCGCCAAAAAGCCGGGCGCCGGCAGCATAGGCCTCTTGAAGCCGCTCTACGGAGTGCGTTTTCGTAACTGTAACCAAGCGGCAGGTGGTGCCGGCTAGTTGACTCTCAAAGAAGTGGATGTTGTCGGATATGGACATGAAGAAGTGAACGTCGTGCGGAGCTTGTTGGAGACATCTCGCTGATGTAGCATTTGCCGCGCTTGGGGCTCCGCGTAAGCTGTAGTAAAGGGGAGGGTATCTCTATTAGTCCTCTAGGGCATTGGTGAGGAAGGTGTTTTTCAGGCCTAGCCAAAGCAGCCATAGGCCCACACACCAAAACAAATAGATTCGGTAATAGTCCCGGGTGTTGCGGAAACGGGTCTGCTTGATTTCCGATTTTTCGTAACGGTTGATGCGCTTGAAAACCTGACGTAGCGCGGCGTTGTCAGTGGCCCGAAAAAACTGGCCTTCGCCCGCCGCCGCAATTTCGCGCATGGTGGTTTCATCGAGGCGGGTGTTCACGTAATTGGTGCGGCCCAAGCCATCAGTACCGAAGGGAACTACGCCATCCTGACCCAGCCCAATGGTGTAGATTTTCATGCCGTAGGCGTGCGCCAGCCTGGCGGCCGTCAGCGGGTCGAGGCTACCGGCCGTATTTTCGCCGTCGGAGAGCAGAATGCACACGCGGGTGCGGCTGCGTGAGTCGCGTAGGCGGTTGGTTGCCACGCCCAAGGCGGTGCCAATGGCGGTGCCGTCGTTGGCAATCATGCCCAGCTTCAAGCCATCAATACTTTCGCGCAGCAACTCGTAATCGGTGGTGAGGGGGGCAAGGGAATAGGCATCACCGGCAAAAACCACCAACCCAAGCCGGTCGCCTGAGCGGCCATCCACAAACTCGTGGGCCATGCGCTTCGCAGCCTCTAGGCGGTTCGGGCGCAAGTCGCCCAACTCCATTGACCCTGACACGTCAAGGACCAGCACAATGTCAATGCCTTCACCTGATTGCACTACCCGCTCATCCGTGCGCTGCGGTCGGGCCAACGCCACAATGCCAAACGCCATGCTTAAAGCCAGCACAACGTCGGGGATAAAGCGGAGCACCGCGGTCCAGTCGCGGCGTACCTGGCCGTGCACAAACGCCACGCCCAACTTGCTGCGCCGGCGATATACCAGCAGCCAGCGGCCTAGGAACAGCAGTGGAATTCCGGCAATTAAAAACAACAGCCGCGGCATTTCCCAGGCATAGCTAGCCAGCGTGGCATAGCGCAAGCTATCCACCATCTGACCGAGAAACTGTTGCCAAAGCTGCATGCAGGAGGAGTACTTAAAGGAAGCGAGAAAGTGTGACGGATTCGGGCAATGAAGCTTGGTAGTATGACTGGTGGGGCCAACGCTTTCCTACACGTGCCGTCGCTTCAACTGGCAATTCTGGTTAGTTCCAGCTCGAACCGTCGCTGGGCAAAATCCCGAAGCAGATCGAACGCCAAGTCAGTTTCGGTTTCATCCTCGTTGAATTGATTGCCATAGATAACGCGGTCGGCCAGGCGTAGTGCCAAGCTTACATCGGCATCGTTCTGGTAGTGGGCCACAATTTCGCGGGTGGTGAGGCTATTAATAACATTGTTTTCGAGGGTCGTGAGGTAATTTTTCCAAAGGGTAATAGCCCGTTCCATGTTGGTGAGCGAACGGCTAAGCGTGAACCGCTCGACGTGCCGGGCATATTGGGCCAGGAAATAAACGTGGTTTTTGCGCAACTTATATAGTTGATACCGACGCCGCCAGCGTCGGCCAAAGCCAACGGCCACGCCGCCAAGCATCAGCACCACTACACCCGAGCCCAGCAGCCAGTACGGATAATTGAAAGTGGGTTCCACGGGCAGCAGCGTGGTATTCTGGCGTAATACGGGCACCGCCCCGGCCACAAGGGGCGGCACCACCCGTTCCAACCGAACGTTGGTGGGGGTGGTGGGCACTGTTAGCGTGTCGCGGCCACGCAAGATGGTGACGGGCAGCGTAAGCCGCTGCACCGAGTCCAGGGCGAAGGTGCGCAAGTGATACACCGTTTCGTCGAGGCTGCGGCCCCGGCGCGTGCGGGTAGGGCGGTAGGTTTTGCCCACAAACTCGAAGGGGGCGTAGCTAGCCGTGGAATCGGGGAAGATGACGTTCAACTCCGGCGCGTGGCTGTAACTCAACTCGAAGTCTATGATTTCGCCGACTCGTACGGTGGGCTGCAAAAATCGGCCGCGTGGAAGAGAGGCCGTAGAGTCTTGCCCAGAAGCAGCGGTGGGCGTCACAAGCAAAAGCAGCAACCCCATAATGCCGCCACACAGAAGCTCGCGCACCCACAGCCGAGACGGAGAGGAAGCCCGTAATCGGCTGCCCGATACCCTAGTAAAGCGGACGGCCTTATCCACGGCCTGCTCGCAAGTTGCGCCGCCGAAACAGCCGGATAAGCTGCGGTACGTAGTCGGCATCGGTGGCAATGGAAAGGTACTCGGTGCGGTGCCGACGGCAGATTTGGCCGATTTGAGACAGGTTCTGTTCGTAGGTGGCGCGGTAGCGGGCCCGGAAACTAGCCGATGAGGTGTTGGTCCAGACTGTGCGCCCCGATTCTTGGTCGTAAAGCGGCACAATGCCTAGGGGCGGAAACTCCCGTTCGCGCTTGTCGAGCAACTGTACTACCACCAAGTCGTGTTTGCGGGCCAGCATCGTGAGTTCACGCTCGTATGCGGAGTCAATGAAGTCGGAAATCAAGAGAATGATACTGCGCCGTTTCAGTAGCCCCAACGCCTGTTTGATACCAGCTCCCACGGCTGTTTGTCTCGACTTCGGCTCTAGGTTGAACAACTGCTTGATGAGGGCGTAGGCATGGCGCACACCTTTGCCGGGGGGCATATACAGCTCTTTTTGGTCGGAAAAAGCCAGAATACCGAGCTGTGCATCCTGCCGTGCGGCGGCCAGAGCCAGAATGCCGCAAATTTCGCGGCCTACGTCCAGCTTGCGGCGGTTGGCAGCACCTACCTGCTGTGAGCCGCTTACGTCGAAGAGGAGCAATACTTGCTGCTCACGCTCTTCCTTGTAGGTTTTGATGAACGTGCCGTGTCCTTTGCTGGACACCGCCCAGTCGATGGCTCGCACCTCGTCGCCGTACTGATAGAGGCGAACATCGTCAAATTCGAGGCCAGTTCCCTTAAAGACGGAATGAAAATTGCCTTGCAATTGCGCATCCACTGCCTTCAGCATCCGGATTTCCACCTGCCGAAGCTTCCGCACGAGCAACTGAAAAGGAGTGGGAGTGGGGGCATTCATATCAGCTAAACTACGTGAATCATGCCAGTGTTGGCATTCGTAAGAAAGAGAAAGCTAGCAGTAACCCTAGAGAAATTGTATTTTTGCGCCGTGAAAAACCTGCTTCTTCGTGCTTATTCGTTCAGGATCAGCCTACTGCTGGTCGGGGTGTTGTTCGGCTGCCAACGCGCCGATGATACGCCGCCACCGCAGCCACTTATGCCGCGTGAGAAGTTGGTGAGCGTATTGGCTGACTTGCACATGCTTGAAGCGCAGGTGGAAAACGCTCGGCTTTCCCCAGATTCGGCCCGTGCTTTGTACTTACAGCAGCAGAAGGGAATATTCTGGCGCCGGGAAGTGACGGACTCTTTGTTTCAGCAGAGCTACCGGTACTACGCCAGCCACGGCAAAGACCTCGACGACATCTACGGCATTGTGCTGGATACGCTGGCCATGCGCCAAACCAAACTGGCCCCCAAGTAGAGCCAAATAACAGAGTGCGTATTCAACGCATGCAACCTAGAGTGCTGTATGCCCTGTGTGCCGGCTACCTTACACCAAGCGGCTGCCATTAGGAACCGGACCTGCCAACGCCGCCAGCACTATATCACCTTGGGCATCGGCGGCACCCGTCACTAGTACCTCCGACATGAACTTGCCGATTTGCTTGGGAGGGAAGTTGACCACGCACAACACTTGTCGTCCGAGCAGGTCGGCGGGCAAATAGTGGCGCGTAATCTGGGCGCTCGACCGTTTTATGCCTATTTCGGGGCCAAGGTCAATGAGCAATTGATAAGCCGGTCTGCGCGCCTCCGGAAATTCCCGTGCTTCCAGAATAGTGCCTACGCGTAAGTCAACTCGCTCGAAATCAGCCCAGGTGATGGTAGAAGACATAAGAAACTACTAGAGTGGCTAATACGTGGTGCAGCGCAGCCCCGAAGTAATGCGCTATACTGATGTTACAAAGCAAAAGCGTTCAGTTGCGTGAGGCGCACTTGTACTTGCTCTTCCCAATATTTTTGCTTCACGGCGTTGAGGCCATGGTTGGTTTCCTGGTCGTAGCGGCCTTCCTCGCGCTGCCACGTGGCAAAAGCCGCTTTGGTGAGGTTATTGAAAGCGGGGTTGAGGTGTTGGCAATTCAACTTCACCAAGCTAAGCTTCTGGCGCAACATGCGGGCGTGCAGCTCGGTGATATCGAAGTGCAATTGCTCGTGGCGTAGAAGGGCAGGAGTGGCCTTGGCCGCATCGCGCACCCACGACTCCTGCGGAATAAAAACGGCTCGTACGGTGGACCGGAACACAAAGTCGGTGCAACCGACTTGAACGTCAATAGTGCCGGAAGTAAGCGCGGCTAGCCGGTCAACGGCCATCGGCCTGCTCTTGAAGTCGGCCCAGGTGAGCGGCCTTTGCGCCGACCAGTCGATTAGTTCTTTAGCGGGAGCTGGTTTAGGAGTCGTTTGAACTGGGTTCTGCAGCGTTTGCGCAAGCAGAAATAGGAGAAACGAGAAAAATGTCATTTTCAAAGATAAACGAAGAAGGCTGATACAGGAGCAAAGGCTTTCCTGCTACACCAACCGGCAGCGCCTTGTTCCCTTGAGCTGCGCTAAAACGCTGACAATAGCTGAACTGGTGTGGTAGAGCGCACCCGGCAGCCGCTTAGTGGCTAGCTAGTACAGCAGGCGGTGGGACGGACACGGCGCTATGCTGCCGGAAGCGCCACAGGAGCACGCCCGCTACCAGCGTGAGGCCGAGCAGCAAGCCCAACCAAACGCCAATGTTGCCCATTTTCAGCCCGAAGCCCAAGCCATAGCCCAGCGGTAGAGCCACCACCCAGTACGCCAGCAGGGCCACTACCGACGGCACTTTCACGTCTTCAAGGCCCCGCAAGGCCCCTAGCCCTACCACTTGCAGCCCATCCGACACCTGGAAAGCTGCCGCTATCAGCAGCAGGGTAGCGGCCTGCGCCACTACGGTGGGGTCGTGGTTGTAGAAGTGGGGTACGAAGTGACGGGTAGCTACCAGCAGCAGCCCCATAGAAGACATAAACAAGAAAGCCAACAGATACGCTGCCAAGCCCGCTTGGCGTGCGCCATAGGCGTCGCCTACTCCGCGCAAATTGCCGACCCGAATGGTGGCCGCCGCCGCAATACCGCTGGCGGCCATGTAGGTTACAGACGCGACGTTGATAGCAATTTGATGCGCTGCCAAAGCCGTGGCGCCCACCCAGCCAATCATAATAGCCGAGAAACTGAAGGCCCCCATTTCAAACATCATCTGCACTCCAATAGGTGAGCCCAACCCAATTAGCCGGCGCAACGTGGCCTTGTCGGGGCGAAGCCAGGAGTGCACGGCCTCCCGATACGGCTGCAAGCGGGCTGCTCGTAGCACGTAGGCCCCCATGAGTACAGCCATTAGGATACGGGCAATAAGAGTAGCCCAGGCCGAGCCCATCATGCCCAGGGCTGGGGCCCCAAAATGCCCGAAGATAAAGGTGTAGCACAAGCCCGCGTTGATCAGGTTGGCCAGTATCGACAAGTACATGGCTTGCCGGGTCAGGCCCAGGCCCTCGGCGAACTGTTTGAATCCCTGAAATACCATCAGCGGCAGCAACGACAAAAACAGCACGCGCACCCAAGGAGCAGCCAAGCGCACCACTTCGGCGGGTTGGCGCAAATGCCCAAGTAGGGGGGCAATCAGCAGCCCGGCTGCGCCCAGCACAATGCCTGCCAAAGCGCACAGCCAAACGCCAGTGCTCAGGAGGCGTCCAAGTTGCCGCACGTCGCGCTGCCCATCGGCGGCAGCCACCAGCGGCGTGATACCCATAGATAGGCCGAGCCCTAGCACCATTACCACCGTATTCACGCTCACACCCAAACTAACAGCGGCCAGCGGAACCTTGCCCGTCTGGCCCACCATCACGGAGTCGCAGACGTTAACCAGTACGTGCCCCAGCTGGCTGAGTACAACCGGATAAGCCAATAAGAGGGTGGGTTTGAGGTGGGGGCGGAGGGCGGTAAGCGACATAACACAAGGCAAAAGAACGCCACAAAGGTAGCCCCCTCCCGGCGAGCAATTAGCGTTGCTACCGTGAAGTTTCGGGTTGTTGCCGGAACCCGTGCGCTACTGAAGAACGGTAGCGAGCTTGCTGAGGGCCTCCCGCAATTCCGTTACCGGTACTGCATACGACAAACGCGCGAAGCCCGGGGCTCCGCAGGTACTTCCGTCTAATACACCTACCCCCGCAGCTTGCAGCCGTGCCACCACCTGAGCTGATGCCTCAACAGGCGCTAGGTGGGGCGCCATGAAGGCGCGCAAATCAGGAAAGGCGTAGTAAGTGCCACCCGGAAGATGCGGCAGGGCTCCTGGGAGTGAGGAAAGAAAATCGAGAAGGCGCTGCCGGTTAGCAAGCAGCTGTTGCCGCAGCGTAGCCGTGATGGTGGCTTTGGACTCGGTGGCTACTTGGGCTGCCAGCTGGCTGGGAACAGCTACGGCACCACCAGTAGCGAACTGCTGAAGTGCGCACGCTCGTGCTATGGTCGGGGGCGCCACGAGGTAGCCGGTGTTCCAGCCAATCAAGGCCAACGACTTCGAGAAGCCATTCACCACGAGGTGCTGGTTGTGGGGGTCAGGGAAGGAGAGCAGCGTAGGTACGGGCACGGGCTCGAAACACATGCCGTCGTAGATTTCATCGGCCAGCACGAACAGCTGCGGATGCTGGCGCGTGACGGTCAGCAACGCTTCCACCTCGGAGCGTTGGTAGATGCGGCCGGTTGGGTTGTTGGGGTTGGTGAAAAGGAAGAGCCGCGTGCGAGGGGTGAGAGCCGCTTGTAGAACCTCCGCAGACAAGCTATAGCCATCGGCGGCGTGCAGCGGCAACTCACGGACGGTGCCGCCCGCTCGTTCGATTAGCTCCCAGAAGCCAAACCAATTCGGAGTAGGGAGCAGCACTTCGTCGCCGGGGCGAAGCACTGCTCGGAGCAAAGCAAATAAGGCTGCTTTGGTACCGGGCGTAACGACCACGTTGGCTGGCGTTACGGGCGGGCCTTCCGGATGCTGGTAGGTGGCTGCTATGGCCTCCCGCAGCGCTGGCAGCCCTTCCACCGGACTAACCGGAAAGCGGCCCGCATGCAGCAGGTGTGCTACCTGAGAAATAACTTCGGGTGGTGGCAGGAAGTTGCCATATCCAGAGGCAAGGCTGATCAGTGGCATGAAGCAAAGGCAAGAGAGGTAGAGGCCAAAAAGGTAGGTAAAGTAGCTGCCCTTTCACAAAAAGCGCAAGGCTTCACTATCCACCAAGCTTGCCAGCCACCTACTCCGCCAGTATCCGTACTATGCCTCCCGAAGTACTGTGGGGAGTAGGTGCAGACAAGGTTCTCCGGCCTTTAGCAGGGTATGCCGAACACAACGACTTACCCAGGTTAACCCAAAGTAAAGCGCACGTTATCAGGCAGGACGCAGCACTACATCGGCAAAATACTCTTGCTCGTCAGTGAAAAGCTCCGTGACGGTGAGCCCGGCTTCGGCCGCTATTGCTCTTATCTGAGGAGCCGTGAACTTGTAGGAATTCTCGGTATGAATGGTTTCCCATGCAGCGAAGTGGAACACTTGGTTGAGGGCCGCTATGTGTACCACCTGGGCACGGGTACTCACCAAGAACGAGCGGACAGTGCCAGCCAACGGGTCATAGTCCGTGTAGTGCTGCCAATGGGCCAAGTCGAAATCTGCGCGTAGCTCTCGGTTGAACCGCGCCAGCAGGTTCAGGTTGAAGGCCGCTGTTACGCCCTGCGCATCGTCGTAAGCGGCCCGGATGATGCGCGGGTCTTTTTGGAGGTCGAAGCCAATCAGCAACCGGTCGTTGGGGCTCAGCGGCTCCGCCAGCGTACGCAAAAACGCCAGTCGGTCGCTAGGTAAGAAGTTGCCGATGTTCGAGCCCAAAAACAGCACCACTTTGCGGCCCGTCCGAGCCGCCATCAGGCGCAGAGCGGCCGAGTAGTCCGCCACAATCGGCTCCACGCGCAACGCGGGCAACTCGTCGCGCAAGCTTGCCGATAAGCCATCTAGAGCTGCGCCGGAAATATCAACGGGCACGTACGTGAAGTCGGCGTTGGTTTCCAGAAGGTACCGCAGCAGGATCTTGGTTTTCAATCCGTCACCGGCGCCTAGCTCAAGCAGAAAAAACGGTTCCTGGGTATTGGTGGGGCGCAGGGCCGCGGACAGCGCGGCTTGGTGTTGGGTCAGGAGCTGAAACTCGGTACGAGTGGGGTAGTACTCGGGCAAGGCCATAATCTGCTGAAACAGCCGGCTACCCTCGTCGTCGTAGAAATACATCGACGACAACGTTTTCTGCGGACGGCGCAGGCCATCGGCCACGTGCTTCTTAAGCGTTTCCAGTTCCTGGTTTTCAGTTTCTGCTTGTTGCTCAGCAGCAACATCAAGAGGGGCGGAGAGAGAGGAAGCGGAAGACAAGGACATTAGATAATACGCAAACAATGTGCACAATGAAAAAATAGGGGCGGATAGCACTACGTAGTACTACCTAGTGCCATCCACCCAAAACCTTAGCGAGCCAGCCGGATACCCGTGAACTGCCAGCGCTTGTCAGCGTGGAAAAAGTTGCGGTACGTAAGCCGGATATGGCTGGCGGGCGTAGCGCACGAGCCACCACGCAGCACCAACTGGTTGACCATAAACTTGCCGTTGTACTCGCCTAGCGCGCCCGGTGCCCGGTTGTAGCCAGGGTAGGGGTGATATGCTGAATACGTCCATTCCCAGGCATCGCCGAGCAACTGGTGGCAGTGGGTTGGGTCAGCGTCGGGCGGAAGGGGCTGGGGGTCTAGAAGGTTGCTTTCCAGGAAGGTGCCGGCAGTTGAAGTAGCTTGAAAATGCCGAGCTGCCACTTCCCATTCCTGCTCTGTCAGTAGCCGTGCACCGGCCCACGTAGCGTAGGCTTGCGCCTCATAAAAGCTGATGTGCGTGACAGGTGCCGCAGGATGTACGGATTGCAAGCCGTGATGCGTAAAGCGGTGCCACTGTCCTTGTTTTTCAACCCAGTACAGCGGCGCTTCCCAGCCCATACTTTGAACCAACTCCCAGCCTTCACCCAACCAGTAGCGGAAATCTTGGTAGCCACCGGCCGCTATAAATTCCTGATACTCGCTGTTAGTAACCAGCCGGTTTTGAATTTCGAAATCGGTGGTTAGTACCTCGTGTGGGTTCAGTTCGTTGTCGAAGCAAAAGCCAGTGCCTTCGTACCCAATGCGCGAAATGCCACCGGGCACGGGCAGCCAAGCCGCAGGAGGCGCGGGCGTACGAGCGGGCGCGGCCGGAGCAGGTTGATAGGCAGGCGCCAACGGGCTGGTACTCAAGATGTACTTTATGTCGGTGGCGAGTAGCTCTTGGTGCTGCTGCTCGTGTTGTAAGCCCAGCTCGAATACCTCGTGAAAGGCGGGTGGCAGCGTGTCAGCCAGGGCCAAGAGCTGCGGCATGTGCTCGTCGATGTGGGCCCGATAGGCGTACACGTCGGCTAGTGCGGGGCGCGAAATGGTGCCTCGGTCGGCGCGGTTTACGCGGGAACCCAGCGAATTATAGTACGAATTGAACAGAAACGCGTAGTCGGGGTGATACACGCTGTAGCCGGGTAAGTATTCCTTCAGCAGAAATGTTTCCCAAAACCAAGTGACGTGGGCCAGATGCCATTTCGGCGGGCTCACATCGAGCATGGGCTGCACCACAGTGTCCTCAGGGAGTAGGGGGGCACACAAAGTGGCGGTGCGGTTGCGCACTTCTTGAAAACGAAGTGCCAGGGAGGATGGCTCGGCCACAACGGGCAAAGCAACGGAGAGAGAAGACAAGGACATGGCAGGTAAGGAAAAGAAGCTGCTTGCCAAGTAACTACATTTCTTCGGTTCAGGTTTTGTGTCGGGTCGGCGCTTACCTACTGTTGAGTCCGCAAGCTCCTCCGTATTTGCCGCAGGTACGGTCGTGTATATCGCGCAAGCTCCTCCGTAGAAAGCGGTATTTTGACCCCCTTACCCCAATTCTTATTGGATTTAGCTAGTCCTGAAACGAGTAGCTGCGTTTCTTGCTTACAGAAATCAACACGAAGTATTTCCTTTCCACAATCATACCGCTATGCAGAACAATCTCCCATCTACGCCAGTATCCCGCCCTGCTGCTAAGGCCAAGGCGGCTACCACCGACTCCAAAGCGAAGCGTCCTCGTGGCTTTGCTGCCATGGACCCAGAGCAGCAGCGCCGCATCGCCAGCGAAGGTGGTCGGGCTTCGCACGAAAGTGGCCGTGGCCACCGCTTCACCGCCGAAGAGGCCCGCGCAGCCGGCCGCAAAGGTGGCCAAGCAACCCGCAAACCTTCGGCAAAAGCATAGGTTTACGCTGTAACAAAGCAGGCCTGCTTCCAACCAGGTTTTCTGCCTACTATGAAAAGCTACTCCCGGACTTGTTCTGGGAGTAGCTTTTTTTTGGCAAAAGTCTCAGTGCTTCCTAGGCATTACGTACTATCCGCAACGGCTTCCGTTGGTATGTAACTCCTCGGTTTGTGCCCTCATCCTGCACCAAACTAGGCGGTTTGTTGGAAACCGCCGTATTATCACGCCATGCTTCAGCTTCGCTATTCACAGCGCGTTCTGCGCTTCAATTTTCCCGCCCGTACTTCCCGCGGGGCCCTTACCGAGCATGTAGCCTGGTATCTGCACCTTACGGATAGCCAGCAGCCCCATCTTGTCGGGTTGGGAGAGGCCGCGCCGCTGGCTGGTCTCAGCCCCGACTACCGCCCCGATTTCGAGGCCCATCTAGCTGCGCTGTGTACGGCGTTCAACCGCGCCCAATTCAAGGCGGACGTTGGTGTAGAGGATGTGCTGGCGCTTATCGGGCCGGAGTGGCCAGCCTTGCGCTTCGGACTCGAAACCGCACTGCTCGACCTACACCACGGGGCCCAACGCCAGCTTTTCGACAACCCTTTCAGCCGCGGCGAGGCGGGAGTGCCCATCAACGGGCTGGTATGGATGGGCGACGCTTCCTTCATGCGGGAGCAGATTCGGAAGAAGCTGGAAGAGGGCTATTCGTGCCTGAAATTGAAAATAGGAAGCCTAGACTTTGCCACTGAACTGCAATTACTGGCCGAAATCAGGGCCGAAGCTGGTCCTGCTGAACTCACCTTGCGCGTAGATGCCAATGGTGCCTTTTCCTCCACTGAGGCGTTGTCCAAGCTAGAGCAACTGGCGCGTTTTCAACTGCATTCCATCGAGCAGCCATTGGCAGCCGGCCAGTGGGCGGCCATGGCCGAAGTGTGCCGCCATTCGCCGGTACCCGTTGCCCTCGATGAGGAGTTGATTGGCGTTACTGACCCTGGCCTGCAAGAAGCGTTGCTGGAGGAAATAGCGCCTGCTTATATCATTTTGAAGCCCACGCTGGTAGGGGGCATGGCTGCTGCAGCCACCTGGTGGCAACTGGCCGAAGACTGGGGCATCAGCTGGTGGCTGACTTCGGCGCTGGAATCCAATACTGCCTTGAACGCCATCAGCCAGCTAGCCGGCGAGTATGCTCTCCCCAATTTTCCGCAAGGCTTGGGCACCGGACAACTGTATCACAACAACCTGGCTGCCCCACTCCGCATCGAGGCCGGGCAGCTCCACTACGACCCGCGCGGCTCCTGGGAACTGCCAATGCTCGAGCAGTACGTATAAACCGCAGGCTTAGGAACCAGGCTACAAGTAGCATGTGTTGGTTACCACAAGATAAGGAGTGGTTGGAGGCGCGACTGTGCGCGCTGCCGCTGTTCGGCCACGCAACCCACAGGAAGCAAACAGGCTTCCTGTGTTCCGCAGAGGAGCACACTAGCTTGCTGGAAGAAAGCTAGATACGGCGTACCGCATAGCAGTGGAATGTTTTGTGCAGGCAGAGGACAACGTAGCCGCCTAAACAATGGCGAAACAGGTGGCTTTTGGCTATATTTCCCATCCCGCCCGCTCCGCTATGCTTGCCCATTGGTTTTTTACGCTCGTTGTTTTGGCGCGCCATTGGTGGCCGGGCCGGCTGTGGTGTAAACTAGCCTTGTTGCTTTTGCTGCCGATTGCCGCACCCGCACAACGCGTCGGCGAAGCGCCGGCCTTTAGATTTGCGAAGGCCGGGCAGCAGAAGGTGCGTGTGCCGTTCGAATTTCAGCGCAACCTTATTCTCGTGCAGGCCCACCTCAACGGGCAAGGGCCCTACAATTTTCTGCTTGATTCCGGGGTGGGTATTTCGCTTATCACCGACCCGTCACTGATTGAGATTCTAAAACTGCGCCGGGGTGTCAACTACAACGTGATGGGCGCCGGGCAGGAAAAGCCCCTGGAAGCTTTCTATTCCGACAGTGTACACGTGGATATGCGGGGCGTGGTGGCACCTCATCTGCCCTTTCTAGTGCTTTCTTCTGATGTGCTCAACCTGTCGGGCTACGTGGGCATACCCGTGCACGGCATCCTGGGCTACGACGTGTTCAACAGCTTTGTGGTGCAGGTAGAGCCTACCAACGCGCAGCTCTGGTTTCATGCCCCCAACTCCTATAAGTCGCCGAAAGGCCGGCGGTGGGCCCGCCTCCCCCTCGACCTGGAGGGGCGTAAGTCCTACGTATACGCCCCCATCAGCCTCAGCGACTCACTTACGCTGCCGCTCAAGCTGGTGCTCGACACCGGAGCCGGCCATGCCTTGTCCTTGGAAACATCCTCTGACCCGCGTATGCGGGTGCCTGCGCAACGGATGCGGGCCCAACTGGGGCGTGGGCTTAGCGGTGCCATCAACGGGTATCTGGGCCGGGTGCAAAGCATGCAGCTAGGGCAGTATCGGCTCAAGGCCCCGCTTACGTCTTTCCCCGATGCCGAGAATGGGGCGCTGCGTGCCGAAGTGCCCCGCAACGGCAACATCGGGTTTGAATTGCTGAAACGGTTTGAGGTGATAATTGATTACACGCACAATTCGTTGTGGCTCCGGCCCAACTCCCTCTACCGCGACCCATTCGAGCACGATATGTGTGGCTTGGAACTGCTGGCTTCCGGCCCCAATTATCGTCGCTATTTCGTGCTGCGGATCGAGCCCAATTCGCCGGCTGCCGCAGCGGATCTGATGCCGGACGACGAGCTGCTTTCCATCAATTTGATTCCGGTCAAAGGCATGAGCCTCACGCAAATCAGCCGAATTTTCCATTCCGGTGATGGCAAAACGCTGTTCTTGCTTTTACAACGCAAAGACGAGCTTATCTCGGCGTTTATCCGCCTGAAACGTCAGATTTAGAGCAGTCGGTTTTCGCTGGTTTGCCTGCGTTCATGTGCGCAGCCACTGGCGTGCTCTGCTGGGGAGCTTGACCCGCTACATGCTCAGGTAATCATTGGCTCTAATGCCCTATTTCGCTGCCCTACAGCTAAAATTCATACATTAGAAGCTGGTCAGAGTGTACTTTCTTCTCCACGCTTCCCCGCTACTTCCACCCCCCGATGCCCACGCCCCCCGTGCTGCCGTCGCCGCCGCCTTCCATCCAGGCCAACCAGCATATCTACTCCGACTACTTTCGGGAAGATTTCGTTGAGACACTTGACCGCAACGTCTTACAGCTGCTCGATAGGGTATGGTTTCGCTCGCGCCTAGTGGGTTTCGAGGATTTTCCGGAGCGCAACAACCCCGAGCGCCCGCTCATCTTTGCCTCCAATCATTCCGGTATGGCGTTCCCCTGGGATGCCATTGTGGCCCTGGCGCACATGTGGCGTATCCTGCCGGGCCAGATTGGCTTGCCCCGGCCATTGTCGGCGCCGTTGCTCTCGCAATCCACGCTCATGAATCCGTTCCAGGTCAAGGATTTCTGGAAGAAATGCGGCTGTGTGGATGCTACCACGCTCAACTTTGATACAATGATGTACTATCAGGACATGAACCTGATGTTGTATCCGGAGGGCGTGCCTGGCATCGGCAAAGGGTTCAACAAGAAGTACAAACTTCAGCGGCTGGCCAGTAGCATGGTGCGCCATAGCATTGCCCACCGTACGGACGTGGTGCCGTTCTACACCGTCAACGGCGAATACCTCAATCCGTACGCCTACAGCTGGGAGTGGCTGAATACGCTTAGCAAAAAAATCGGTATTCCGTTCATTCCTCTCGGGCCGATAGTGCTGTTGGTGCTGCTCCAGCCGTGGTCGTTCTATATGGCCTATCCAGCCCAACTCACGTTCGTGTTGGGCTCGCGCATCCGGCCCTACGAAATGATTGACAAAGACCCGGCTGACCTCACCCGCGAAGATTACACCGCGCTTTCCGAGAAAGTGCGTGTGTTGATGCAAGCCGAGTTGGAAGCCGCCGTTGCCAAGCATGGCCAGCAGCCTTACCGGTGGCGTGAGCTGTGGCAGCGCATGAAGCAGAACTGGCGCTATTTCCCATTTTTCCTGCCGATTGCCTGGCCCGCACTATTCCGAGAATTCGAGCGGCTCTACGTGCACAAAGGCCACCGCGACTTCGACATGCAGCTCGACAAACCGGGCGCATGGCTGCGTATGGTGTGGCGCAACCCGTTCACCATCACTTTTTTTATTCCTATTCTGGGCTGGATTCCTATTGCCATCCGAGGGTACAAAGGACACAATATTGGAAAGAAGCCGTAGCGGCTGCACCAAGGTTTCCTATAATCTTTAACCAAATCAGTATCTTACAAAAGCTGCTCTACGTATCTGATAGGCAGCGCTTAGTGTTTGCGGCTTCGCGCCGTTGCTACCGCCCCGCTTCCCCTCCAAGTTCCCACGTTTGCTTTTTCGATGCCGTCTTCCCAGCATTTGCTGCTCAAGCAGTTCTTGACGGCCGCCACTGGCCCGTTAGCCCGTAGTCGGCCGCGACTCCCTGCCATTCGGCTGGCCGCAGAGGCCGCCGCGCTTTTCCAGTTCGTGCCCTGGAACGTGTTTTTGCAAGATGCTGATGTAGAGGGCATGGCGGCCGAATGGCTGCGGCCTGTGGGCGCTCGGCCCGAGCGAGTGTTGCTGTATCTGCACGGTGGCGGGTATGTAATAGGCTCTCTGAACACGCACCGGGCATTGGTAGGAGCGTTGGCTGCGAGTTGCCAGCTGAATACGTTGGCTATCAACTACCGCAAAGCGCCTGAATATCCCTTTCCAGCGGCTCTCGAAGACGCCCGACTTGCGTACGACTGGCTGTTGAACCAAGGGTACGAGGCCTCCAATATTATGGTCGCCGGCGACTCAGCGGGTGGCGGCTTGGGCTTGGCACTGTTGCAGCACCTGCGCGACGCTAGGCAGCCGCTGCCAGCCGCGGCCATCGGCCTTTCCCCCTGGATTGATTTGGCGCTGCCAACTACCCTGCGGCGGCAGGCATGCCAAGAGGAAACCCGGATGTTGGAGGCACTGGAGATGCAAACCTGGGGCAGCCTCTACGCCGCCGATACCCCCCAAACTCACCCGTTGGTTTCGCCCACCAAAGGCAAATTACATGGCTTGCCACCACTGTTGATCCAGATTTCCAACGCCGAGGTGCTACATGATGACGTTGTGCGCTTCTGCCGCAAAGCTAGCCTTAGCGGTGTGCCTGTTACACTCCAAGTGTTTGAAGGGCTAGTACACTGGTGGCATCTGTTCTGGCGGTTCGTGCCCGAAGCGCGGCAAGCACTCCAGCAGGTCGGGGAATTTACGCACAGCGTATGGGCCGAGCAGCAAGCCCAAAGCCAGGTGAATTCTGCGGCCTGACAACCAGGAAGCAGGTAAGGGAAGCCGACGAGTAGTTAAAAATGAGTCATGTCAAGTGAATCTCACAGATGAAATAGGAGGTGCGCAATTATTTTCCATTCACTGCCAACTATATAGCTTCGGTTTCGTAGGTTTGCGAAATATAGTCGGCTTGCATACTACTTTTCCCGGCAGGCAGGTCCGCAACGCCGGTTTTACTTCTCCCACTCTCTTTTAATCACGCAGTTTTATGGAAGATTTGTTTAAGAAGTTTGTCAACGCAGGCGTTGGCTTCGTTTCTCTTACCACCGACCGGGTGCAAAAAACCATTGACGCGTTGGTGAAAGAAAGCAAGTTGTCGGAGCAGGAAGGTGCCAAAATCATGGATGAGCTGAAGCAAAACGGCGAAACCAAGCGCAAGGAGTTGGAAAAGCAGGTGCAAAGCATTGCTTCGCGCGTGATGAAGACAGTGGGCGTAGCTCCCAACGCGGAAGTGGAAGAACTGAAGCGTACGGTGAAAGGCGGTAGCAAAGCGGCAACGCCTGCTCCGAAAGCAGCGGCACCAAAGGCCAGCAAGCCCACCGTTAATTCTCCGGTTGGAGTCACCAACGTAAGCAGTTCCGCTGGCAGAACTGCCGCGGCCAAAAAAACCGTAACCACTCCTGCTACCAGCGCCGCGGGCAAAGTGAAAGCCGCCAGCACGGATAGCAAGGAAACCAAAGCCAATAAAACAGCGGCCAAGAAAGCCATTTCGCCCAACGACAACACCTCTAGCACAGGCAGCACCTTGTCGTAGCTTCTTGTTTAAGAAGTTGGAAAACCCCGTTCGGAGGCACCGAACGGGGTTTTCTGTATGTTCGATTCAACTGTTCAACCAAGAAACTGTTATCCGCTGTGCAGACGCTGCGTGGTTCGTTAGGGAGGTCAGTGAAAAAGGTGGGCACCTGGGAAGCATTTCAAGCGTTTCTTGAGCACTTACAGACGCATTACTGACCTTCACTGTTAGCTTGCGCGAAGCATCGGCCGCCAACTGCCAGTCCAGCTTCCGGCAGGCAACACAACCTTGCTACCGCCAAGCTTCCACACTGAATTGCCTGTTTATTTAACACTTAATGTTTAAAAACACGATTTCCAACCTGACCCGCATCCGGCAGGTAGCGGAGGTGCTGATTCGGTATGGCTTCGAAGATGCCGTAACCAGTACCCCCTTGCGGCGGCTAGTGTCTAAAAGCCGGCGTGTTTCGTGGCAGGAGGGCGAGCAAGCCGTGTTTGAAACCACCCGTTGGCAGCGGATCCGGATGATCATCGAGGAACTGGGCCCAACCTTCATCAAACTGGCCCAGGCCATGAGTAACCGTGCCGACCTGTTGCCCCAACCCCTCATCGACGAGTTCGAAAAGCTGCAAAGCAACGTGCCGCCCTTTGATGTGCAAACAGCCAAAGGTATCATCGAGCGGGAACTTGGCTGCCCCCTCGACGAAATGTTTTCTGAGTTTGATGACGTGCCGCTTGGTTCGGCTAGCATTGGGCAGGTGCACCGGGCGCGGCTGCTCACGGGCGAGGAAGTGGTAGTGAAAGTGCAACGCCCCGGCGTGCAGGAAAAAGTACGCTCCGACCTAGCCTTGCTGCACGAATTGGTGCGCCTGACGGGCAACTTTCTACGCAAGCAAGGCCTCAGCAACCCCCAAGATGTAGTAGATGCCTTTGAGCGGAGCATGACCAAGGAGCTGGACTACACCTCCGAGGCGCGGAGCATGGAGCAGTTTCGCTCGCTGTATGCCAACTACGAGACCTTCTATATTCCTAAGCCTTACCGGGATATTAGTACCACCCGCATCTTGGTGATTGAGTTTGTGAGCGGCTGCAAAATCACGGACAAGGCGCAGCTCTTGGAGTGGGACCTCAGCCCCGAAAAGGTGGCCGAAACCGGCATGGACATCTACCTGACTCAGATATTCGAGTTCGGGATGTTCCATGCCGACCCGCACCCCGGCAACGTGCTAGTTCGCCCCGATGGAACGTTGGTGCTCATCGACTTCGGGATGGTGGGCAAAATGAGCAAACAGCAGAAATACGCCTTTGCGGGCGTATTCATTGGCATGGCCCGGCAAGACCCACGCGGTATGGCCTTGAGTTTCCGTCGCTTGGCCATCACCTCCGATATTCAGGACATGCGGGCTTTCGAGGCCTCGTTGGGGGAGCTGATAGAGGATTTCGCCAGCCTCGACGTCAAAGACATGAGCATGTCGGACTTGGCGGAGGCGCTCCAAGGGGTCATTTATACCTATAAGCTGCAGGTGCCCGGCGCGGTGTTCCTTATCCTAAGAGCCCTTGTGATTCTGGAAGGAATTGGAAAGGTGCTCCACCCGCGCTTCAACACGTTCGAATTTGTGCGGCCCTATGGCGCGCGCATTGTAGCCGAGCAGTATTCAGCTGAGAATATCCTCAGCGAAGCCGAGTATACCGGCACCCAATTGCTGGCGCTCATCCAGACTCTGCCAGCTGATATCCGGCAGATTGTGCGCAAAATTTCCCGCGGCGACCTGCGAGTACGGGTGGAGCTGAGCGGTTACATGTTGCTGTTGCACAAGGCCGATCAACTGGTAAGCCGCAGCATTTTAGCCGCAGTTTCCGTAGCCATGATTCTGTTTGCGGGGTTGAGCTTGCTCGGGCATTATCCGTCTGGTCAGATGCCCTACTACCGCGGCCTCCCCGTCGTGACGTGGTATAGCCTGGGCGTCGCTGCCTTTTTGCTGCTGATTCTTTTTATCCTGGGTACCAAAAAAGAGCGTCGTGAATAAAAAACAGCCTAGCTACCAAAGTAGTTAGGCTGTTTCCTTATCCATAGAAATATACTACACAAACTATAGCGTGATAGAGTAGTCAGGACTCACACCTCACGCATTGGCGGCTGAGACAAGGACGGCGCTTATTTGTCGGTATCAGAGACGGGAACAAGCAGTGTTTGGAGCCGTTGCAACGCCTTGCCGACGGTAACTGGGCAAATTGATTTGGCGTGGCCCTTGTCCACCAAGTAAGCAGCCAACTCGCGCAGGGTCCAGTGCCGGGCCGGATCGGAAGTGCGACGCGAAAGCAACGCCAGCAAGGCTGCTTCTACGGTGGGCGTTAGTTTGGTGGGGGCACCACCCTGCGGATGTGTATTCAGGAACGAGGTGAGACCCTGGCGCTGATACGCTCGTCGTAAGGCATACACCCGGCCTTCGGTCATGGCTAGGCGCTGCGCTGTTTCGGCGGCCGAGTACCCGGCGTGCCAATCGAGCAGGGTTTGTGCCCTGTTAACTTGTCGGCGCACAAGCTGCTCTTGTTGCAAGTAGTGCTGCAACTCTTGCTGCTCAGCGGCCGACAACCGGAAAAACTGTTTTTGGCGGCCCATATAGTACGGCTAGAAAGTGCAATAAAGAAGCCGGGCTCCTTTGCAAGAGCCGTTGTAATACCAAGAAATAAGAGAAGAGCTGCCCACGGCAGCAAGGCTACTTACTGTTGCTTTAACTTGTAGAAGCGCACGTAATCCACGAGCATCTGCTGCGGAAACGCGGTATCGTCGATACCCTTTTTGCCGCCCCACTCGCCCCCGACCGCCACATTCAGCAACACGTGAAATGGGTGGTCCCAAGGCCAGGCTTCCCAACCGCTGTGCTCGTTCGGGCTGGTGAAGTAGGCTTTATTATCAACCAAGGCCGTAATACTTTCAGGCGTCCACTCAATGGCATATACATGGAATGCCGTTGTGGCGGTAGGCACACTGATAGAATCGGTTTTCTGGTTGTTGGTGCGGAAGTAATACTTCTTGCAATGCGTGGAGGCCTGCACCACGGCGGGCCGGTAACCCACGTATTCCATAATGTCTATTTCGCCGTTGGCGGGCCAGCTTTTGTCGCCGTACTTCCAGTCGTCGGGGAGCATCCAGATGGCGGGCCAGGTGCCACGAGCGGCTGGCAGCTGGGCCCGTACTTCCACCCGGCCATACGTGAGGCTGCCTCCACCTTTGGCCCTTGACACCAGCCGTGCGGAAGTGTAGGGGTTCTGTGGGTTCAGGGCTTCACGCCGCGCCTCAATAAGTAGATGTCCTTTTTCAACGCGGGTATTTTCACGGCGGGCTTTGGTATAGAACTGCGCTTCCTTGTTGCCCCAACCACTGCCGCCTACATCGTAGGTCCATTTTACGGAGTCGGGTAGCCCGGTGTAGTTGAACTCGTCGCTCCACAGCAACTCTTTGAAAGAGTATTTGGAGGGCTTAGAGGCAGAAGCTGCAGTAAATGTGGCCGTGCTAGAAGTACAAATCAGAAGCAGCATACCCATGGCAGCCGATAGCATCGGTCGGGGTAAAGGGGATTTCATAGCGAGAAATAAAAGTCGGGCTGGAGCAACACAACGACGCACGGCCAGGACATAGGGTGCCTGCTTTGCGTGGTATAGCCGGCGGCAAGCAACTTCAAGGCTGGCTTACCTCAGTCATACCACGCAATATACCGGCGTGAAAAAGCTACACAAGCTAGTCCTCGGCGACGCTTATTGATACTGGAAGTAGCGCACGTAATCCACCTCCATTTGCTGCGGAAAAACAGCAGAGCCATCTGGATTGCCGTCGAAGTTTCCCCCCACGGCTACGTTCAAAATCACGAAAAACGGGTTGTTGAAGGGATAGGAGAACGAGCCTACATCGGCGTTGGTGAACCGGTAGTATTCCTGCCCGTCCAGGAAGAAACGCATCAGGTTCCTGCTGCGCACCACCGTAAACACGTGAAATTCATCAGACAAGTCGGCGGTGAGCTGCTTGGTGGTGCCTTTGTATTGGTGGGTAGCCGTGCTGTTGCCAAAGTGCATGGTCGAAAGCATTTCCCGGGGCTTGCTGCCGCGCAGTTCCATGATGTCGATTTCACCGCAGACCGGCCAGTTGTTTTGGTCGATGTCGGCGCCTAGCATCCAGATGGCGGGCCATACGCCTTTGCCTTTCGGAACCTTTGCCCGTACATCAATGCGGCCAAACTGAAAGCTTTGCTTGCCTTTGGTAATGAGGCGCCCAGAGGTGTAGACATTGCTGCCAGCCTGCTGGCGCGCCCGAATCACGAGGTGGCTGCCGTCGAGAAATACGTTTTCGGGCGTGTTGGTGTAGCTCTGCAACTCGTTGTTGCCCCAGCCACCGCCACCCAGTTCGTACGTCCACTTGGTTTGGTCGAGGGTGTTGCTATTGAAGTCGTCGCTCCATACCAGGTTGGTGTACTGGCCGTAGTCGCGGGCCTCTTCGTTCACGACGGGCGTAACGGGCGTGGGCGCCGGAATATTCTTGGTCTTGGTTTCGGTGCAGGAACTTACGCTCAGAGCCAGCAAGAGGCCGGCTCCGAGCGTCAGGTTCTGCCGCACCCACATGGTGGGATAGGTCATCGGAATACGCTTAATGGTAGTGAGCAAGCAGCGGTTAGGAAGCTTCCTAAGGCTTAACTACCATCTTGATAGTAAACACGGTGCCGCCATTCTGGCCGCTGCCGGCGCGCAGGGTCATTTTCTGGTTGTCGATGCTTAGTATGCGGTACACGCGCTCCGTCAGGGAAGCATCGGTGGCCGCAATGAAAGCCCCAGCCCGTGATAATGTAAACTGCGCTAGCCCAGTTCCGGTGGCCGCCCCAAATACAAACGGCGAGGTGCCCGAAAGGGGAGCTTGACAGCTGTAATTCATTCTGTCAGCGTAGAACGTCTCGGCCTTGGCGTCGTAGGTGAAGGTGTTGCTGGTTGAGAAGGTGTACTCATCATCCGACTGACACGCTGGCAAATCACCTGCCGCTACGCCCGGAAAGTACGTGGTGGGCGCTGCTTCCGTGCCCACCACTATAGGGGCAGCAGTTGCGTTGTCGAGCTTCCAG
This sequence comes from Hymenobacter tibetensis, assembly GCF_022827545.1. Classification (NCBI taxonomy): domain Bacteria; kingdom Pseudomonadati; phylum Bacteroidota; class Cytophagia; order Cytophagales; family Hymenobacteraceae; genus Hymenobacter; species Hymenobacter tibetensis. Next base: position 3,900,352 of record NZ_CP094669.1, on the reverse strand, counting down.
GTGCGCGACGAGCCACCCGTGAGCAGCTGGTTGACAAGGTTGAGCGTGGAAGCAATGGTGACATCCTGCGTTTCCGACGGAGTAGCCCCGCCACGGCCCACAGCCGTTAGCTTGGCTTTGAAGGTACCGCCCCGGGTGTAAGCGTGCGTGACGGTCTGCCCCGAGCCAATGGTTCCGTCACCGAAATCCCACTGATAGAGAAACGCATCGGTGCTGGTGCTGGTGAAGGTTACTTCCGAAGTCAGGCCAACCACTTTGGGTGCAGTAGCCGTGAAGCTTGCTGTGGGCTTGGGGCCGTCCAACGAGCCTTCGTCTTCCTTGTCGCAGGCCGTGAGTAGCAGCGAGCCGGCCAGTAAGACCAGTGCTGCTTTGTTCAAGGTATAGTTCATCTGTAGAGTCGCGCTAAAAGTCGGGAGGGAGGCTTAGTAGCCAGGATTCTGAACCAGGCCGGAGTTGGCATCCAATTCCGATTGCGGAATAGGCAGTACCAGGTTTTTCTCGGTTGGGATGCCGCGCACGATGCCCAGGTTCAGGCTGCGCAGATAGTTGGCCTGCGCCGTCATGACGGGTATCAGGCCGTACTGGGTGCCGTGGTAGCGCTTCAAGTCAAACCACCGGTCGAACTCGAACGCCAACTCATACTTCCGCTCGCGCAACACGGCTGCTGTGAAGTCAGCGGTAGCGCTGGTCAGGTCACGAGCAGAGGGCGTGTTGATGGGGAGGCCGAAAGCCCGGCGCCGCACCTTGTTGATGGCTTCCAAGCCCTCGGTGTTTGGCCCCAGCGCTTCGGCTACAATCAGGTACATTTCCGCCAGACGAAGCACCGGTACGTTGAGGCCCGAATCCCAGATATTGGTGTTCACTTTGCCTACAAACCACTTTTTGCAGTTGTAGCCGAAGGGCGAGCCAGTGGCGCGTGCCGACTGCTTGCCGCCATCCGGGTACGTGTCGCCGGGCACCCAAATAGTAACGGCTTTGCGCTGGTCGCCTTCCTCGTAGCCGTTCACGAAATCGGGCTCTGGAATGTTGAAACCGTAACCGCTGCCGGGCGTTTGGTTGGCACCGCGGGGCCCGAAGAACTCGTTCATAGCAGAGCCCACGTTGTTGCGCTCATACTCGTTGCGGCCGTTCACGTACTGTACTTCAAACAGCGACTCGGCGCCGTTTTCGGTGGCTACCTTGAAGTTGTCGCCGTAGTTGGTCCGCAGTGTTTTACCCGAGTTGTTGATTACTTCGCGGGCACGCTGGGCGGCCAGTGGTTTCTTGCTGGCGTCGCCTTGGGAAGCTTCCGTGATGTATACTTTGGCTAGCAGGCCCGTGGCGGCCCACTTGGTAGCACGGCCCAAATCAGCACCGCTGTAGGATGGCGGCAGGTTATCGATAGCAGCAATCAGGTCCTGCTCGATCTGCTTGTACACTTCTGCAGCCGGCGTGCGCGGAATGCTCACAGCTGCCTGGTTGGCAGGTGGTGCTGTGAACAGCGGAACATCCCCATAGGCCCGTACCAAGTCGAAGTAGTATTTGGCCCGCAGAAACTGTGCTTCGCCCAAGCAGCGCTTCTTGATGTCGGGGTCCATGTTGGCGATGTCCGGCACCTTCTGCAGTACCAGGTTGGCCCGCTGTATCCCGATGAAGCTGCCGCCCCACAGGCGGTTGGCCACGATGTTGGTGGTAGGAATGTTGAAGGCTTCGAGCTGCTTGTATTCAATGCCGTCGTTGCCGTCGTCGCCGCCCGTCACCGATATATCGGCCATGATATCAAAGGCCCACATCGACAGGTTGTACTGGCCTTCCTTGGTCAGTTCGCTATAGGCAGCTGTAGTGGCCTGAATAGCATCCTGCTGAGTTTGATAGAAGTTTACGTCCGTAACCTGGTCGGAAGGAGTTTCTTCCAGAAACTTTTCGCCGCAGCCAGTCAGTAATCCTAACGACAGCAGGAAGGCGCCGCAGGTGAATTTAGAGATAGTCATGAGTAGTAAGTGGGAATTACAAGAGAATTAGAACCCGATGTTCAGGCCGCCCATGAACACCCGTGTTTGCGGGTAGATACCCCGGTCGACACCGCTAATGCTTACCTCAGGGTCGTAGCCGGTGTATTTGGTGAGGGTGGCTAAGTTCTGGGCCGTGAAGTACACGCGCATCTGGGTGGCCGAAATGCGGCTCATGAGCGTTTTGGGTAGCGTATAACCGAGCGTTAGGTTCTTGAGGCGCACGTAGGAGCCGTCCTCAATGAAGTGAGTGGATACCCGTAGGTTGTTGTTGGGGTCACCGTTGATGGCTCGTGGCACGTCGTTGCTGGTGCCTTCGCCGGTCCAGCGCTTCAACACGCGGGTGGTACCGTTGGTGGTGCTGTACAACGCGCTTTCCGTGATGTAGCGGTTAAGGTTGTACACGTCGTTGCCCTGCGAACCTTGGATGAAGACGCTTAAATCAAAGTTCTTGTAGTTGAAGTTGTTGGTGATGCCGAACGTGAAGTTTGGGTTCGGATTGCCAATAAACTTGCGGTCAGCATCCGTAATAACGTTGTCGCCGTTCAGGTCGCGGTAGCGAATATCGCCAGGGCCTGCGCCAGGCTGCCTCGGCGAAGCATCTACCTCCGACTGCGTCTGGAACAATCCCTCTTTCACATACCCGTAGAACGAGCCGAATGCCTGGTTCACGTCGTAGCGCACAATAACGCCGCTCAAAGAGCTTAATCCGTTGTACGGTACCCCCGCACCCAACGACTCCAGCTTGGTTTTGTAGGCCGAGGCGTTCAGGGTCGTGGTCCAGCTCAGCGCTTGATCAACTCCGGTGAAGTTGCGTGAGGTGAACGAGAAGTCAATACCGCGGTTGTAAGCCGATGCGGCGTTGGTATTCACTGATTCGTACGTACCCGACACATAGGATGGAGGTACGCCGGCAATCAGGTTCGGCGAATTCCGATTGAAGAGGTCAATGGTGGCCTCAAAACGGTTGTCGAGGAAGCCCAGATCCAAGCCAATGTTGGTTTGGTCGTTGTATTCCCAGCGCAGGTTAGGGTTACGCAAACGCACTGGCGCACCGCCCGTATTGATGGCCCCATCTTGTCCCAGTGGATATACCGCCCCGAAGTTGATGGTGTAGAGGTAGGCAAAACGACCTGCGTTTAGCTCGTTGCCTACGCGGCCATACCCCACGCGCAGCTTCATGTTGCTGATGGTGCTGTTGCCTTGCAAGAAGCCTTCTTCCGAAATGCGCCAGCCGGCCGATGCTCCAGGGAAGAAGCCGAACTTCTCGCCGGGCTGAAACCGCGACGAGCCGTCGTAGCGGGCCGTGGCCTGGAAGATGTATTTGCCACTAAACTCGTAGTTGAGGCGGCCAAAGTAGCTGGCCAGGCGCCGGGAAGGATCAATAGCGCCAGCATTGGTAAGAAGGGCGTTGATCGGACCCGCGTTGATTACCTGCAAGTCGTTGCGCAGGTACATAGAGCGGTTCGCTTCTACGTTGCTGTAGTTGAACTCCTGCGCCGACTGACCCACCAGGAAAGTGACTTGGTGCTTTTCAGCGAACAGATGATCGTAGGTGATGGTATTCTCAATTAGGTAGCTAGGAGCGTAGCTGGAAGTAGCACGCGCCCCAGCCGTAATGTAGCGCTGGGTGAAGCCCGCAAGTTCCGGCCCTTTGGGCGCGAAGCTGTTGAAGTTGTCGAATATCAGGTCGGCACCTACGTTGGTACGGAAGCGGAGCCCCTTAAGCGGCTCGAGTTCGGCGAAGAACGTGGTGATGGCCCGGTTGCGCGTGAATTTCTGGTTGACCCGCTGCGAAGTAGCCAGTGGGTTTTCCTCCGTGAAGTTGTCGGAAGCACTGTTGGGCTGGTACCAGTAGCCATCCGGCCGATATGGCTGTACTGTAGGGGGCATGCGTAGCAGTTGCTGCACGGCTCCGTATTCCCCGTCGTTGCTTGTTATCTGGCGGTCGTTGAGGTTGGTGAGCGAGATGCTGTTGCCCAGCTTCAGCATTTTGCCTACCTGCACGTCGCCGTTGGCACGCAGCGTAAACCGCTCGAACTTAGTTCCTAGCAAGATACCATCCTGCTGGAAGTAGGTGCCCGATAAGGCGTAGCGCGCTTTCTCGCTGCCCCCAGTCGCCGACAACGAGTAGTTCTGAATCTTAGCCCGGCGGAACAGTAAATCCTGCCAGTCGGTGCCTTCGCCCAACGTAGACGGGTCGCGCAGCTTCTCCAGGGCAAGCGGCTTGCCAGCTGCATATAGTGACTCGTTGTTGATAGTAGCGTACTCCTCGGCGTTGAGCAGGTCTAGCTTGCGGGCTAGTGTCTGCACACCGCGGTAAACATCAAAGTTGATGTTGGTTTTGCCGGCTTTGCCCCGCTTGGTGGTAATTACAACTACCCCGTTGGCAGCTCGCACCCCGTAGATAGCCGTAGCCGAAGCATCCTTCAGGATATCAATAGATTCGATATCGTTGGGGCTGATGCCGTTCAATTCGTTGTTTGTGGCGTTGCCATTGCCGTCCACGCCAGTGGGCAGCGGGAAGCCATCCACTACATACAGAGGCGAATTGAGGCCCGCCGACGATATACCGCGGATGCGCACCGCCGTACCCGCCGCTCCGCCTGGAGCACCCCCGCCGGAGGTAATAGTTACCCCGGCCACTTTGCCTTGAATGGCCTGCGTGACATCTGGCACGGGCTGGCGCACAATTTCTGCGGCCCCCACCGATGAAATAGCGCCTGTTACGCTACCCCGCGACTGAGTGCCGTACCCAACCACCACGACTTCGCTCAGCGCCCGGGTGTCTTCTATCAAGCTTACGTTCAGGCTGTTAGTGGCGCCCGTTACGGCCAGCTCCTTGCGGCCGTAGCCAACATAGCTGAACACCAGTGTGGACCCCTCCGGCGCGTTGAGCGTAAAGCCCCCGTCGGAGTTGGTGGTGATGCCTTGCGTGGTGCCTTTTACGATGATGGTAACACCGGGTAAAGGCTCTCCTTTTTCGCCTGTTACGCGGCCTGATACTGGTACATCGGCCTCAACTGTACGGCTAGACACTGCTACACTGCTCGCTTGCGCAGGAGCCATAGCCAAAGTCAGTAAGCCGCAAGCTGCAAGAGGTACTACGCGTCGGAATCCCAGATACGAGTAATAAGTACGATTCATACGTGATGGGAAAGAATGTGGGAATTGAAAACACTTAGCAGACTCCTTTCAAAAAGGAGAAATGCAAGCAAATAATGAGAAAAATGGGTAAGGCAAACTGGCAAAGTGAGTAAGTGCTTAGCTCCGCATAAAAGATACAGGGAGCCAGCAAGCATGCTCACGGCAAACAATTTCGATAAACACTGTAGAGCTGGACGCTACGTAGCAAGGCTACCCGATAGCATCTGGGAGTATACCCTTACACAGCGCAGTAGCAAGAGAGACAAGCACTGCAACATTGTTCGCGTACCCGCTGGATACAATTAGAAGGGGTGGGTGCGAACGGAAGGGTAATCGCGCAAGAGGTGAGTGGGTACTCACATTGCAAGAGTTGAAGAAAGGAACGGGGTGGGGCATGAGGGGCGGTAGGAATAGCCAAATATACCCGACCTTATTTCTAAAAATCAAGTGAAAACCTCGCCCCAAACGTTTGCAAAGTGCGTTTTCGCTTACGTATCACGTAAATGTGTACGCTTAGAGCACACGTATTTTGTGCAGTTTTAGCGGCCATTAGTTCCAAATGGCCCATCAGCCCATCCTACCCTTGACGGGTAAAAAACAAGTAAAAAAATAAACTCCCGATATAAATTTTTTCTAGTTTTTCAACTTCACAGTACCAACCCTCCTCAATGTCTCGTGTCGGTCACGAGGGCCGCCGCTTCGTCGCCGCTTTCGTCGTTCTCGTTGCCAGAGTCATCTAGCAGCAAACGGGTCCAGCTTTCATCTTCAGGATGTTCGGCGGTTTGCCGGCTTATGGCGTCAGCTACCTTCTGGCTGAAGCTCCAACAGGTGGCCCGGCGCAAATCAAGCACCCGAGAAAGCTCTTGCGCCGAATAATTCCCTTTGTGGGTATGCAACAAAAACACCGCATAAAATGCCTTCACAATAGAGAACTTACACTTCTGAAGCAGCGTGTTGGCCGTAGCCGATTCTACGTACCGGCAGCGGGTACAACGACGCGAATGTGCCTCGCGGCCTTCGCAATAATTGTCGTGTCCACACTTGCGGCATTGGTAGCCGTTGGCCCATTTCAGGTCGGCTAAGTAGGTCAGGCATGTGTCTTTATCGGGGTAGATTTGGCTGAACTCCCCGAAGTCCACTTCTTGCGAAAGCACCCGGGCAGTTTGGGCCTTCTGCAGGTCCAGTTGCAGCTCGGCATTCAGTTTTTCGATGGCCGCCGACTGTAGTGCCAGTAGCCCGTTGGCTTGCAGCAACTCCCGGTTCTGGGCAGCTATGGTTTCGCCTTGCTGCTGAAGCTCCTGGGTGCGTAGGGTCACCAAGCCTTCCAATTCCGAATTCAGCTGGTCTTTCAGCTCTTCGTTTTGGCGCAGCTGTTCCACGAGTTGTTCCTGTACCTCGTGCTTTTTGCGGAGTTGCTTCACCAAGCTATGCTGTGCCCTAAGCGTCGACTCCTGAATGCTCTTCATTTTGTCGCCCAAGGCATACGACAGCACCACCACTTCCAACACAAACGCCGCGTTCATGCTGTACACGGTGTAGGTATTAGTGAAGGTATTGATGCCAAGCTTGCGCAGGATCAGGAACAAGATGCCAACCGCCACCAGCGAGTGAGCCAATAAAATGAACCGAGCTGGCCGAAAGCCGCGCTGCCACACCCGTAGTGCGGCCAAAAGCAACATCCCATACGGCAATAAGTATAGCCCGATGCCTAAGTCATCGGTTTTCCACCAGAGCGCATCCAGCAACAGCGCCACAACGCTAAGCAGAATAATGGCCCGTAGCCAAAGGTCATACTGCGGTAGGCGCTGCGGGGTGTCCAGAAACTGGCGGGCGTAATAGCCAAAGGAGAGCAGCAGCAGGGGGGGCGAACCCGCTGCTACTATTTTGTTGAGCAAGGGCTGGTCGGGCCAAAAATATTGGAAGCCCAGCCCATCTTCCGATAAGAACACCAAGCTGCAACTCAACACATATACCACGTAGCGCAAATAAGTTTGCTCGCCTGTAAAGACAAACAAACAGAAATTATACACCACCATAATCAGCAGAATGCCATAGAAGCCGCCTAGCAACCCGTACTCCGTTGGGAATTGCTCTGCGATGCCCCGCTCCGTACGTAGCCGGGCCAGAAAGCTGGTTTTGGAATTTGATTGCAGCCGGAGGTAGTAAGTCTGCGACTCGTTGGGCTGAAGCGGCAGGCGCATCAGGAAATTCTTGTAGCTGTAGGGCCGCGAGGCAAAAGGCCAGTCGGCGCCAGTGCGTACCAAGCCCTGTTCCGTATCGGAAGCCGGGTAGAACGTGATGTTGTTTAGGTGAGAATCAAACAGTTCTAGGTACCAGTGCTGACGTTGCAGCCCCGGAGCCTGCACCGCTAAGCGCAGCCAATACGCGGACCCAACGTGTTCCATCGTCGGGTCTATACGTGAGGCCAACACAAAGCGCGATGCATGCTGGGGCCGCTGTACGTCTCGCAACGTCAGCTGTCCGGAGGGGTCTTCTAGTACGCTGTAGTTGGAAAGCTCAACCGGGAGTTCGTCGTGGAGGGCGTCAACTCGGATGGGCTTTTCTGAACCGACGACGGGGGCGCCGGTGCTTGAAGTGGCCGATAAGAGGGCTATGGTCAGAAGCCAGAGCCATTGCCAAGCACGCGCCCGGCAAAGAAGTTTGGGGGAATTGATGGAGCAGCACATGGGGATTTCCAAGATAAAGAAAGTCCCGCACTAGTAAACACAGTACTGCACCTAGCAAAGGTGCCAATCACCTCTCTGCCACGCCACACTAGGTTTCTTTTCAAGTGAAGAGCACCGACGGCAAGCAAAGCCAACTGTATCAGCGTGGCCCCAGGCCCTGTAACTATATGTAGGTTACAACTTATGGCAGCATCAACAGCTTAACCTACTTGCCTCCCGCTACGAGGCAGTTAGCAGCATGGAGGCGCAGAACGTAAGACGCAGTTGCACCTATCGGCATTGCAGTAACGCCCTACGCTTCGCTATCTAGTAGGTGCGCCTCTTGTATCGTGCTGGCTTCGTGCTGGCGGTTGAATTCAACTACTTCCAATTGCAAGATGCTTCCTACCGCGCAGGCAACACGCACGGCATCTTTGTGGTGTAAATGGCGAAAAAGAATAAAGCCCTGCGAAGCGTTTGGTACGGAAAGCAAGACTACAAACTCTGCGTTTTGATGCGCTTCTTCGATGCCCTCTCTGGTGGTAGTGAGGTTATATTCAGAAAAGTAGCGAACAACAACGCGTTGAGCTTCGGGCAGCGGGTGCCAGTCGCTTATATGAATGCCTAATACCTGCGAGCCTGTCCGATAGTGATGCGCTTTTACGTCTATCTCCAATGTGGTTTTGCCTGTAGAAGCGAACATCCAGAAAAAAAGTAGCGGAATGGCCACGTAATAGAGGTCGAGCCACACCAAGGCGCCAGCTAGAAGAGCAACGCACAGCCAGTGGAGTAGATCGGGCTTGCTAAGAACCACCACATGGTTTTGAGCGGAACGAATGGTTGGCATAGCGGAGCAGTATACAATAGCGGCCCGCCCTGACGAACAGGACGGGCCGCATAAGGTAGCGCAAAAAAGTTCTTACTTCAGTTGCATGTCTTCGATGATGGCCGCAATACGCTGGTTGAGCTGTTGTTCGCCTTGCTCGAAATCAGCGGCAGAAGACAAGGGAGCTTTCACGCTGAAGTAGAACTTGATTTTTGGCTCGGTGCCAGACGGGCGAGCAGATATCTTGCTGCCATCGGCGGTGATGAACTGGAGCACGTTGCTGGCTTCTAATCCCGTAGGCTTTTCCTGGCCGGTGCGAAGGTCCCGAATCTTGCCGGTTTGGTAGTCGCGCAGCTCGGTTACTTCCGAACCCGCAATGGTAGCCGGCGGATTGGCCCGCAGGTCGCGCATCATTTCCTGAATTTCTTCGGCGCCGCGCTGGCCTTTCTTGGTAAGCGAAATCAGGCTTTCCTGATAGAGGCCGTAGGTGGCGTACATCTGGGTCATCTCCTCGTAGAGGGTACGGCCATTGTCTTTCGCTACGGCAGCCATTTCGGCCAGCATAGCGCACGCTGATACGGCGTCTTTGTCGCGCACAAAGTCGCCGAGCATGTAGCCGTAGCTTTCCTCGCCGCCACCGATGTAGGTTTCTTTGCCTTCTAGCTCCCGAATGAGGCCAGCAATGTATTTGAAGCCGGTTAGGGTCTGGTAGCTCTTCACGCCGTGGGCGCGCGCAATGTCACCAAGTACCTCACTGGTCACAATGGTGTAGACGATGAAGTCTTTCTCGGTCATCTTGCCGGCCTGCTTTCGGGCCGATAGGCTGTAGTACGTAAGCAAAGCAGCTGTTTGGTTGCCATTCACGAGCACCCATTCGCCCGCCGTATTCTTCACAGCAATGCCTACCCGGTCAGCATCGGGGTCGGTAGCTAGTACGAGGTCGGCATCCAGTTGCTTGGCTTGGTCGAGGGCCATCTGCATGGCTACTTTCTCTTCCGGGTTCGGCGATTGTACCGTGGGGAAGTTACCATCGGGAGTAGCCTGGGCTTCCACGATGTGCACGTTGTCGAAGCCGAGTTGGGCCAGTGCCTGCGGTACCAGCGTGATACCCGTGCCGTGCAACGGCGTAAACACGATTTTCAGGTCGTGCTGGCGCTGAATAGCGGCGGGGTTGATGCTTAGGGCTTTTACCTTAGCCAAGTACGCTGCGTCAAGGTCGGCGCTAATCAGATGAACCTTGGCTTCATCGGCTTGGAACTTCACCTCATCAACCGAGCGAATGGCTTCCACTTCCCGGATGATGTTTTTGTCGTGGGGGGCTACTACTTGCGCGCCATCATTCCAGTACACTTTGAACCCGTTGTACTCCTTGGGGTTGTGCGAGGCCGTCACGACGCAGCCGCTTTGGCAACCGAGCTGCCGGATAGTGAACGACAACTCTGGCGTGGGCCGCAAGGCGTCAAACAAATAAACGGTAATGCCATTGGCCGAAAAGATATCAGCCGCAATGCGGGCAAATTCTTTGCTGTTGTTGCGCGAGTCGTGAGCTACGGCCACCTTGACTTCCTGGCCAGGAAACTGTTGCAGCAAATAATTGCTCAGGCCCTGCGTAGCCATGCCCAACGTGTAACGGTTCATGCGGTTTGAACCTGCCCCCATGACACCGCGCAACCCACCCGTCCCGAATTCCAAATCCCGATAGAAAGCATCCGACAAAAGCTCGTCCTGGTTCTGAGACTGCAACTGACGGATTTCCTCTTGTGTGGCAGCATCGTAATTGCCGGTGAGCCACGTATTTATTTTCTGTTGAACTTCAGAAGTGAGAGCCATATAAGGGAGAAACTGAGTGAAGAGGGGCGAAGGTATGGGGTAAAGAAAACAAGTTTACATGAAAAAACAGGCAGGCTGCTACAAGCATAACAGCTAACCCAACTTTACTGAGTCATTATTTTTCTGAAAAAAGTACTGGCTACAAAGCTGACTGTCAGCATAAACCTCCCGATCTAGGGATAGCAGCAGGATGGTGTTTCCAAGTAATCCAGCCAGATTTCTCTGAAGGTGAAAAATAGATTTCCTTTTCAACCACGAATGCCTGACTGCAGTAGCTGGTGCCGTTGCGGAGCATACGGTGGCTGAGAGGCAAAGATTATTCAGCGAGAAATTGAAATCAGAAATAGCTTCACCCTTAGGCACAAAGAAAAGCTGCGGCTTCAGGTATCGTCGGAAGGCGCCCTTTGCCTGAGCAGAGCCCTCGTTGTGCACCGATACCTGAAGCCGCAGCTTTCCTAGTTGTTCAGCAAAGAGCTAGTGCCTTGCTATTACTTCTTACAAGTTGCCACGTAGTCCTTGCTCGCGTTCTATAGCTTCGAACAGGGCTTTGAAATTGCCTTTCCCAAAGCTCTTGGCTCCCTTGCGCTGGATGATTTCGAAGAACACCGTGGGCCGGTCCTCTACGGGCTTGGTGAAAATCTGTAGCAGGTAGCCTTCCTCGTCGCGGTCCACGAGCAAGTTCAGGTTGCGTACACTGTCTAGGTCCTCGTCGATGTGGCCGACGCGGTCCAGCAAGTCATCGTAGTAAGAACTCGGTACGGTCAGGAATTCCACACCGCGGCGGCGTAGTTCCGTGACAGTCGCGCGAATGTCGTGGGTGATAAGGGCCATGTGCTGCACGCCCGGCGAGTGGTAGAAATCCAGATACTCTTCGATCTGGCTTTTCTTTTTGCCTTCGGCGGGCTCGTTGATGGGGAACTTCACGAAGCCGTTGCCATTGCTCACCACCTTGCTCATCAGGGCCGAATACTCGGTGCTGATATCGTCGTCGTCGAAGGTGATGAGTAGTTTGAAACCCATCACATCTTCGTAGAACTTCACCCACTGATTCATTTCGCCCCAGCCGACGTTGCCCACGCAGTGGTCTACGAACTGCAAGCCAACGGGAGCACCCTGCGGAACCAAGCTAGTGCGCGCCACGAAGCCAGGCAAAAACGGGCCGCTGTAGTTGCTGCGCTCCACAAAAGTGTGGACGGTTTCACCGTAAGTGTAGATGCCGGCCAGGGTGACGGAGCCGTGCTCATCTTCCATAGTGTAGGGCTCGAAAGCCACTTTGGCGCCGCGCTTGGTGGTTTCCTCGAACGATTTGCGGGCGTCGTCTACCCACAGGGCCATCACCTTCACGCCATCGCCGTGCTGGGCCACGTGCCGCGTAATATCGGAGTCGGGAAGCAGGGAGGTGGTTAGTACGAAGCGGATCTTGTTTTGCTGCAGGACATAGCTGGCTCGGTCGCGCACGCCGGTTTCGGGGCCAGCATACGCTACTAGCTCGAAGCCAAAAGCCGCTTGATAATAGTAAGCCGACTGCTTGGCATTGCCGACGTAGAACTCGAGGTAGTCGGTGCCATTGAGGGGAAGAAAATCTTGGGCGGAATGGGCCTGTACGGCCGGGGAGGTCATGGTTTGCATGGTACGGGTGGGAATGGGTGGGTGTAGGGCGGTAAAAATAAGGTTTTGGCAACGATTGTTGGCTGCTGGAAGGTAAGAGTCGCTTAGGTAGCAGTAGCGGGCCTTTGCCATACCCTATACTGCAGGAAAAGCACCCTGGCAGCCACTCACTTAAGATTCAGCAAATCAACGAGCGAGCAACAAGCAAACCTTGCACTATTCTTCGTAAAATTGTGGCAGGGTAGGGGCTCTTCACGAAAATTAGGAAAAGCTCCGCACCTTTGTTACTTAACCTATTGCCTTACGCTTATGAACCTGGAAGAGCTGAACCGCGCCCTCGTTACCCTGATCGAGAAAAAGCAAGTACTACACGATATGAAGTACGACGACGCCCGCTACGACGAAGTAGAGGAAGAACTGCACGACCTGGAAGACGACTTCAATGATGAGTACGGTACTTTCCTGGAAGCCGCACTCGATAAGGTACACACCGACCTTAGCTCCGATACCGACGTATTGCTGCCCACTGCCTACTTGCCCTCCAGCACCGGCGGCAAACCATCGCCCAAAGAAGGTGTGTGGGTGGACTCGGAAAAATATCCTGGCAAGGAAGCCCGCATCACGCTGGTTCCCAACCCCACGCGCATTGTCCTGACGGTTGGTAAGGCGGTGCAGCAGGAACTATGGAAAGCGGAGTAACGAATTTCGAATACTAGATTGTAAGAATGCTGTGTTGGCCGTTCCGTGCTTCCTATTGGGAAGTGCGGAACGGCCAATTTCGTTGGGCTAGTGTGAAGTTTATGTTATTAGTGTAGTAGAAAGTCGGGGAGACTTGGGCTGCTGTGGGCGGGGAAGAAGGCCGGTGTTGAGAACAGGAAACTACAGGATGGTGGGCAGAAGGGAGATAGGTAATATGCAAGTGAGTCATCACTCAGTACGGCACACGCTTGCTTCGCGCAGGTGTCAGCAGGACAGCACCTCCTAGTATCCATCTTTCCAAATCCTACCAGCTATGAGTCCAACCTCTTCTCACTTACCATCGGTTGATGGCCCCTTTTCCCTACGAGCAGCAACCATGGGCCGACTAACGGTCTGGTGTACACCACTGTTGGCGGCTTGCTTGTTGGGTCCTGTTGGTATGGCGGCGGCGCAAACAGCTCCTGACCCCGCCCGCACCACCCGGCGGATGGAAACCCTGAAGCGCGGCATCGTGGCCGTTAAAGACGATAACAAGGTTTTCGTGAGCTGGCGGCTGCTGACAACGGATGCCACGTGGGTGTCATTTGATGTGTACCGCCAGGAGAATGGGGGAGCGGCCGTCAAGTTGAACAGCACGCCTATTTCTTCCAGCACCAACTGGGTGGACCAGACCGCCGACTTCACCAAAACCAACACCTACTTCGTGCGGGCGGTGCAGAACGGAGGCGGTTCGCAGGCCAATTCAGAGGTGGCCACTCTCTGGAACCAAAACTACATGCGCTTGGTGCTCCAACAGCCCGCCGGCGGAACAGTGGGCACGGGTACCAGTGCCAGCACCTATACCTACAGCCCCGCCGACTGTAGCACCGGCGACCTGGACGGCGACGGAGAATACGAAATCATTGTAAAGTGGGACCCCTCCAACGCCCGCGACAATGCCAGCAGCGGCTTTTCCGGCAACGTGATTCTGGATGCCTATAAGCTCGACGGCACCCGCCTATGGCGCATCGACCTGGGGCGTAATATTCGGGCTGGAGCCCACTACACGCAGTTTATGGTGTATGACCTCGACGGGGATGGCCGGGCCGAACTAGCCTGCAAAACGTCGGATGCCACTGTTGATGGGCGAGGGAACGTAATTGGAAACGCCACTGCCGACTACCGCAATGCGGGCGGCTATATTTTGTCGGGTCCCGAGTACCTGACCATTTTCAATGGGCAAACGGGCGCGGCGATGGCTAGCACACCTACCAGCCCCAACGCCACCCCATTGCCGGCGACAATCCAACGCCGGCGCAAATCAACGCCGTGTGGGGCGACAACTATGGCAACCGCATCGACCGGTTCTTGGCCGCCGTGGCGTATTTGGATGGCGAGCGGCCTAGCCTGGTGATGTGCCGCGGGTATTACACGCGCACGGTGCTGGTGGCCTGGGATTGGCGCAACGGCCAGCTAACGCAGCGCTGGAAGTTCGACAGCGACGATAACACTCCCGGCAATGCTGCCTTCAGGGGACAGGGCAACCACAACCTGAGCGTAGCGGACGTTGATGATGACGGCAAAGATGAAATTATATACGGCTCTTGCGCCGTCGATGACGATGGCCGGGGTATGTACGCCACCGGGCGCGGCCACGGCGACGCCATGCACGTGTCGGATCTGGACCCTGCGCGGCCAGGCTTGGAGGTGTTCTCAGTACACGAATCACCATCGTCGTACGGCAACAACCCCAACGACTTCCGCGATGCACGTACCGGCACCCTGATTTGGGGCGGCCCAGCAGCCAACCAAGGCGACGTGGGCCGGGGCGTGACGATGGACGTGGACCCCCGCACGTGGGGCGCGGAGTCGTGGAGCACACGGGGCGGCTTGTACTCGGCTACCGGCACCCAGGTTTCAACGGCCAAGCCCAACACCATCAACTTCGCGGTGTGGTGGGACGGTGACCTGTTGCGCGAGCAGCTCGATGGTACCACCATCAACAAATGGGACTGGGTGGGTGGCCGCACCAACACGCTGCTGAATGCCGCAGCGCTTGGAGCAGGTTCCAACAACGGCACCAAAGCCACCCCCAACCTCAGCGCCGACCTATTCGGCGACTGGCGCGAGGAAGTAATCTGGCGCAACACCAACAACGAGGAGCTGCTGATTTTCACCACCACCATTCCGACGGCCTACCGCATTCCTACCCTGATGCACGATCCGCAGTACCGCCTCAGTATTGCCTGGCAAAACGTAGGCTACAATCAGCCCCCGCATACTGGCTATTACCTCGGCGAAGGCATGCCGGTGGTAGCCGGAATGAAGCAAACGAAAAACCTGATTGGAGCAGCCGTGTTTCCCAATCCTTCCACCAGTTCTTTCCGGGTGCGGGTGAAGGGCAACTTCCACTACGAGGTGTACAACCAAACCGGCCAGCGCCTGGAGGAAGGCGACGGCCAAACCGAACAACTCGTGGGTGAGAAGCTGCGGCCCGGCTTGTATGTGCTGCGCATCAGCACCGCCGAAGGCACCAGTATGCTGAGCGTGGTGAAGCAGTAAGTGTCAGCCAAAGCTAGACGAGAGTAGCAGGGCGGATAGTACGATAGGGCAGGCAAAAGCTTAACTTGTCGTACTGTCCGCCCTGCTGCGTTTATTTAAGTGCTTCTAAATGAAGCCGGACAGCTACTACTGGTAGTTGCCTGTTCTAGTAAATAGGTGAAACCACCTCTCAAGCAGACACTATGCTCTACCGCATTGCCGACTTAGTTGACTGGAATCGCGCGCAGCAAACCGGCTTTTTTGCCAGCTCCGACTTAGCTGCCGAAGGATTCATCCATAGCTCTGAACGCAGCCAGATTCTGGAAACGGCCCGCCGCTACTATACTGGCCGCCCAGAGTTGGTGTTGCTGGAATGGGACGAAGACACCTTGGCCGCGGCAGGGGTGCGGGTGGAGCGAGAGTGGGTGGAAGCCCGGCAGGAGCACTTCGCGCATATTTTCGCGCCCGTTCCGCTGGCCGCTGTGCGACGCCACTGGGCGTTTGGCCCGGATTTAGCAGATGAATTTACGTTGCCGGCTGGGCTGTAAAGTATAGGTAGTATTACCCAGTACAACCATCAGTCGGTTGCCCTCCTCTATTCAATAGAAACCGGTTAACTGTACGGGATATGCGTCAATCTATACTATACACTTGTTTGGCTGGCTTAAGCGCCGGGTTAGCGAGTTGCGGCTCCACTTCCTTCCTAACCATGATGCCAGCCCAGGCAAATGGTCCCAGCGTAAACGGCCACCCCACCAGCCTCAGCTACCACCCCGATAGTGTGGAAGTAAAGCTGGGGTTCGTCCGTTACGAACCCGCTACACTGGTGTTTGAAGTGGAAATTGGCAACGATTCCAGCCAGCCGGTATGGGTAACGCCCGAAACGTTTTTCTATGCCCCCGTTGACACTGGCGCGGCCGTGGTGCCTACCACTGCCACCGCCCGGGTAACGGCCCTCGACCCCGAACTGCGCCTCAAGCAGCTGGCAGCCCGCTTAGAGGAAGAAACCACGAAGTCGGAAAAAGTGAGCTGGCTTGAAATCTTGACTATGGTTTCCAACGTGGCCGAAGACGTGTCGAGCATCAAAAAGAAAGAAACCGAGGAGCAAATAGCAGAACGGGAAGAACGGCACCAGAGCAGCAGCGCTTACTTCGACTACCAGCGCGAGCAGCATGCCCAGCAAGCCGATACGCTTTACACACAGCACCTCAACATGCAGACCGTAGGGTTGCGCAAGACGCTGCTCAGCCCAGGCAAGTTTGTGCGTGGGCTGGTCTATTTCCCACGCACCGACGCCGCCCGCCGGCTGCGAGTGGTGGTGTTTTTCAACGAGCGGCCGGTCAGCTTTGACTTCACGCAGCAAGTAAGCTCTCCAACCAGCAAGTCAACGGCAAGAGTCACTTCCACACAGCAATAAATCCAAGGCCCTTTCAACCAACGGACACCCAAGAAGAGCCAGTAGGTAGCTCTTCTTGGGTGTCCGTTGGTGTATGCAGTCGGCAATACCGTTTCTACTGTTTGCTGAATCGGGATACTTGCTTTTTCTGGTTCTTGTCGATAATCACCAAGTTATATAGCCCTGGCTGTAGTTTCGAAATGTTCAGCGCTTTGCCCGTGTACGAACCGCTCCACACCTGTTGGCCTTGCATGTCCAGAATACTGATTTGGGTGGGTCCATCGGTCATTCCGGTGAGCGTGAGCTGGTCTGTAACCGGATTCGGATAAAGCTCTATGCTGCTTTGTTTGGGCGAAGGTGAAAGAGCAAGCTGATCGTTTGTGGTTTCTGCCGTACGCGCCCCGCTTTGCTTGGTGATGCGCAACCAGTTGAAGTTCCAGCCGCCGGCCTGCGCGAACACGCCAAAGTTGTAGGTGCCCGCATTCACGTACACCGTATGAGAAACCGTAGTCCAGTTTTGCCAGCCGCCCGTAGCCGGAATAGTCACGGTGCCCAGTTGGGTGGAGCCAGCGTTGAGGTCGGCGGATAGGCGGCTGCCGCTCGGGCTGGCCACGCGGTACTCGATGGTGTAGTTGCCGGAAGTAGGGAAGTTCACGTTGCTGTACGCCATCCAGTCGTTGGCGTCGATGTAGGCTACGTTTTGGCCGCCGCCCGTATCGGCGCAGTTCTCTAGCTGCACTCCGTTCATGGAGCTATAGCTTTCCGCCTGAATTTGGGTGGCAGTGGGCGTAGGAGTGGTGCCGGTTTTCTGGTACACGCGCACATAATCAACGTACATGGTAGCGGGTAGCTTGCTTTCGTCTACCGTTTGGCCGGGCCAGTTACCAGCCACTGCCAGGTTCAAGAGCAAGAAAAAGGGCCGATGAAACTCCTCGGTGCTGCCCGCATTGTTGAGGATGCTCATGACGTGGAACTGCGTGCCGTCCACAAACCAGCGGATAGCACTAGCATCCCATTCCACCGAGTATACATGGTAGTCTTGCGGAGTAGTTACGATGCTGCCGCCGTACTCGGCGTGGCCGTTGCTGTCCCAATGGGGCGTACCATAGGTCTTGTTTTCCGAGTTGATGTGCTCCATCACATCAATCTCGCCGCAGGCCGGCCAGCTCACGGTGTTGATATTGCCACCCAGCATCCAGAAGGCCGGCCACAATCCTTGGCCCAAAGGCAGTTTCATGCGGGCCTCCATTCTGCCGTAGGTGAATTCTTTGCGGCCCTTGGTAATCATGCGGGCCGAAGTGTAGGGCATGCCCCCGACCGTTTGCTTTTTGGCTGTAATAAGCAGATTGCCATTCGCTACGGTAGCATTGGCCGCTTGGTAGTATTGCTTCTCATTGTTGCCCCAGCCGCCGCCGCCGGTTTCAAACTGCCAATCAGGACTGATACTGCCATTGAACTCATCGGCCCAGACGAGTTGGTAGGTCTGAGCCTGCACTGAGGCGTGGCTTAGGAGCACACAGGCTACCGCGCCAAGTAAAGAGCGTAAACTGGTTTTCATGGTGTTGAGGGTTGGTTGGTGGGAATAAGAATGGGTAAGTAGAAGATCGTTTTAGGGATAAGGCCGTGTCACGGATACACAATGCCTGGAAGCGCAGGAGATGTCATTGGTATGCTTGCTTCTCTTGTCTAATAGGAGAAAAGGCATCCTTTTATAATGCAAGACACTTAACCCATCTGCACAGCAAAAGCCCTACGTGGTGCTACCTAAATATTTGCACTGTATCTGCTAAATGCAAGGCACAGCACACGCTTCCTATGGCCGAAAAAATATGCAGACTTCCGAGTGTAGCACGAGTTGTACGCCTACTGCACAAGTCGAAAAGCAGCCAGCAGCTTACAGCGCGACTGATGCTATATATGCAAACCAGTGATAACACCGTTTAAACAACAAGCTGTTAGGCATACTACTGCCTAAGGCTTTTGCACAAATGCCAAAATGTTGTGTGCGCTCTTTCACTCCCTTCGTCACGGACAAACCCAAAACCCAACTAGCTGATAAGTAGAAGCTGAACAGGGATGTAATACAAACTGCCTTAGCGGATTTATATAAGCCGGGAACAACTGATAGTTCCTCTTCACTGAAGTACGTGACTATTGAAAACGACAAAGGACCTTGGAGTTCACCAAGGTCCTTTGTCGGTACTAGAAACTAGGTTGATGGCAGTTGCCTATACAAACTCGGCTAGTTCCAACCACCGCTCCCCCTTCGTATCGAGGTCGGCGTCGGTGCGCTTGAGTTGAGCGGCCCAGTCGGCTAGCTCTGTGTGCGAGCCAGTACCCGAGTTAAGCTTTTCGATAAGATGCTGCTTCAGCACCTCTAATTGCTCTAGCTCTTTTTCCAACGTTTCATACTCCTTTTTCTCGGCGAAGCTGGCCTTGCGTTTTGCAGTGGCTGGCGCCGGCGCTGGTGCAGAAACAACAGGCTGATTCACCGACTTCAATGCCTTCTCAGCGTCGCGGGCACCTGTGTTGGCGGGTTGCTCCTGCAGCCACTCGCGGTAGTCGGTGTAGTTGCCGGGGAACTGGCGGATCTTGCCACCGGGCTCCAAGGCAAACACTTGCTCAACCAGAGCATCCATAAAGTACCGGTCGTGCGATACAATAATTAGGCAGCCTGCAAACTGAAGCAGAAAGTCTTCTAGAATGTTGAGCGTGATGATGTCGAGGTCGTTGGTAGGCTCGTCAAGAATCAGGAAGTTGGGGTTCTTGATAAGTACGCGCAACAGTTGCAACCGTCGCTTTTCGCCCCCGCTCAGCTTGCTTACCAGCGTGTATTGCTGCGCCGGCGGAAACTGAAAGTGTTGCAGAAACTGCGAAGCCGTAACTACGCTGCCATCCGCTAGCTCTATCACCTCGGCCACTTCCTTCACAATGTCAATCACCCGCTGCGTCGGATCGAAGACCAGTTCCGTCTGGGTGTAGTAGCCAAACACGGTGGTTTGGCCAGCGTCCACCGTACCGGAGTCGGGTGCCAGCTGCTTGGTGAGCATGTTCAGCAGGGTCGTTTTGCCCGCGCCGTTAGGCCCCACCAGACCAATCCGGTCTTTCTTCTTGAACACGTAGCTGAAATCATGGAGCACCACTTTGTCGCCAAACTTCTTGCTTAGGTGTTCCACCTCAATGATTTTGCCTCCCTGCCGAGTGGTTTTCACCGACAGCTCCATTTCCGGGCCTTTGATTTTGGTGCGGGCCTTTTCTTGGGTTTCGTAAAAGGAGTCAATCCGGGCTTTTTGCTTGGTACCGCGTGCTTGAGGCTGACGCCGCATCCACTCCAATTCTTTGCGGAGCAAGTTGCGGGCCTTCTCCACCTCCACGGTTTCCATTTGCTCGCGCTCGGCTTTCTTCTCTACAAAGTAAGCGTAGTTGCCCTGGTAGCGGTGTACCCGGCCTTGATCTAGCTCCACAATTTCGTTGGCTACCCGGTCCAGGAAGTACCGGTCGTGGGTAACCATTAGCAGTGTGAGGGAAGGGGAGGCCAGCCGGTTTTCCAGCCACTCGATAGTGGCTAGGTCCAGATGGTTGGTAGGCTCGTCAAGAATCAGCACATCCGGCTCCTCAATCAGCACGCGGGCTAAGGCTACGCGCTTGCGCTGGCCGCCTGAGAGCTTGCTTACATTGCGCTGCAGCAACTCGCCCAAGATACCCAGCTTGCCTAAAATCTGTTGCACCTGCGACTCGTAGTCCCAGGCGTTGTAAGAATCCATCAACTCCATTACCCGTTGCAAATCAGCGGGTTTGTGGTTGGGGTCGTTCACTACGTGCTCGTAGTCCCGAATAGCGGCCAGCGTATCGTTCTGACTGGCAAAGATGGTTTCCTCTACGGTCAGTGTTTCATCGAACACAGGCTGTTGGCCCAGGAAAGACACGCGGGTGTCTTTGCGAGTGCTCAAACCGCCCGTGTCAGGGGGCTCAATGCCCGCCAAGATGCGCAGCAGCGTGGTCTTGCCGGAGCCGTTGATGCCCACTAGCCCCACACGCTGGCCTTGTGAAAGACCAAAGTTCAATTCCCGGAAAAGCCACCGGTCGGCATAATTCTTCGAAAGGTTCTCAGCAGAAAGCAGATTCATAGTGCAAAGGTAGCCAGGGCTAGGCAGCCTGGAAGCACAACCCAACAAATCCCCTGGTATGTTCCCCGCTGCTTACCCCAATCATCGTATTTTATATAGTCCGGTAGAGCTATTATTCCGCCTTTTTCGCTGCTCTATTGGTTAAATCAATTGTCATCTGGTTGATGACCTGGTGCAGCAATTTGATTGCGTTTTCGATGAGCGGCTCCAGTACTTGCAAGTCGAAAGGACCGGTACACGTATCTAAATGCGTGATTAGGGGCAATAGTTGGTACGCGTGTAAGTGGTCGAGGCTGGGCTTGAGCTTGTGCGTAGTAGCTTTCAAAAGCCTGGCATCTTGGGTGCGTAGCGCCTCGCTTAAGTCGTGCGTTGCTTCCTGGCAGCTCTCCACAAAAGTTTCGAGCATGAGGGCCACAAATTCCTCGTCCCCTTGCCCAATCTGGTACAGCAGATCGAGCTTGTAAAGAGCCGCCGAGGAATCTGGTATAGCATCAGCGTCCAAGAGTGGCGGCGTGAGGGCAGCTGAGTGCGGCGTGTCCAGTACCCAGTCGCCAATTAGCTTGAGCAACTCATCTTCCTGAAATGGCTTGGCCAGATAGTCGTTCATGCCCGCCGCCAAGCACTTTTCTCGTTCCCCTTTGATGGCATTAGCCGTGAGGGCGATAATAGGCGTTGAAAGGGACAATTCCTGACGCAGTACGGTGGTAGCTTCTAGCCCGTTCATGATAGGCATCTGCACATCCATCAAAACCAAATCGTACCGATGGGAGCGTAGCATCTCCACTGCCAAGGCGCCGTTTTCAGCTTCTTCTACCCGGATGTGTACGTTGTTGAGCAGGGCTTTCGCAATCTGGCGGTTGAACTTGTTGTCTTCTACCAGCAGCACTTCCTTGCCTCGTAGTCGTTCGCGGAGACTAGGGTCGGCCGCTTCCCGGCGCGGCAAGTCAACCTCTTCACCTTCCAGCAAAAACAGCGAAAAGGTGCTGACCGTGCCTTTGTTTTTTTCGCTGGTGATGTGCAGTTCACCTCCCATCAAGTTAACCAAACTCCTGCTGATGCTTAGCCCGAGGCCCGTGCCGCCAAATTTGCGGGTCACGGACGAATCTTCTTGGGTGAACTCCTGGAAGATGCTAGACAAGTACGCCGGCGCTATCCCGATGCCTGTGTCGGCTACCGTGAATTTGATTTCCACTGCGTCGGCAGACTGGCCGATAAGTTCGCAGGAAATCGACACGAGGCCCTTTTCCGTGAACTTGATAGCGTTGCCAGCCAAGTTGAGTAGTACCTGCGTGATACGATACGGGTCGCCGAGCAGAACTTTTGGCAGTTCAGGTGTTGCTTCCGTAACGAACGACAAGCCTTTCTCCTCGGCCTTGTAGAGCAGCGTTTTTTCGATTTGCGTAAGAAGCTGGCTGGCGCTAAAGCCAATCTGCTCCACTTGCAACTGGCCGGCCTCTATCTTAGACAGGTCTAGGATATCATTGATGATGACCAGTAAGTTCTCGCCCGACGTGGCAATGGCCCGTAAGTAGTCGTCTTGGTCGGGGCGGAGCGGCGTCTTGGACAGCAACTGACTCATGCCCAGAATGGCATTCATAGGCGTCCGAATCTCGTGGCTCATGTTGGCCAAAAACGACTCTTTGGCCCGCGACGAATCCTCGGCTTGCTCTTTGGCCCTGCGCAATTTGTTTTCCAGCTGCTTCTGGTGCGTGATGTCGAGCGTAATGCGAATTGTGCCGATGAGCTGCTTGTCGTCGTCGTAAACGAGGGCCCGACTGACTTGTAGCCACTTCTGGCTACCATCCTGGCTGAGGACAGGTAGTTCGTAAGCCTCTTCCTCTTCCTGAGCCACGTGCGAAGTTTCCTGAGCCAGTAAGGTGGCCAAAAACTCTTGCGTGACAACTTCGGTGCTGAAAACGCCCAGGGTATCGCAAAAAACTTGGTTGACGTACACCACCTCCCCCGCGAGATTGGTTTCCACAAGCCCCAGTTTCATTTGCTCGATGATGCGCCGGTATTTCTCTTCCCGCCGTTTCAGGGCTTCCTCCGCGTTCTTTTGCTCCGTGACATCTTGAAACTTCCACAGGTAGCCCAACGAAGTGTCGTTGCTGTAAATGGGAAGGAAGTCGCGCTGGAACACCTGGCCGTTTTTGCGCGGTAGCAGTTCCCCAACAATGGCTTGCTGCTTGAGTGCCCGTCCATTTCTGCCCGCTAACCACCCCGGCTCGGTTGTAGCGCCTTGCTTCGCGTCCGCCAGCAACGACACCGTCTCGACGCCCACCAGTTGGTCGGGGGTTGTTTCCAGGTTCAGCATGCGGCAGAATGCCTCGTTGACCAATACCACCCGTCGATTTTCATCTTCCAGCAAGATACCTTCCTGAAAATTGGCGATAGTGGTCGACAAACGGCGCGTAGAAGCTTCAATGGCCAGGTTGGCCCGTTTGATTTCCGAAATATCGGTGTGGACGCCCGTCATGATGAGCGGCTCACCGTCGGGACCATATTTGGTTATTAGGCCGCGCGTAAGAACCCATTTGTATTCGCCGTTGCGGCAAAGAAGCCGCCGTTCCACGGAATAGATGGGAACATCACCGCGCAAATACGCGTCAGATGCCTGAATACTCGCTGCTTGGTCGTCGGGGTGGACATGGTTGTGCCACGACTGAAAGCCGGGCGGAAAGTCTTCGTCCGGATAGCCAAGCATAGCTCGGTAGGCATTGGAGAAGTAGTCGTCGCCGGTTTGGTAGTTGAACTCCCAGCCTCCATCCCCGAAACGTTCAATGGCCAGCAGCCACCGATACTCGCTGTCTTGCAGGGCCTCCTCCGTTGTTTTCAGCGACGTTATATCGGTGAGGATGCCGCTGTAGAGCGCGCCCTCCGCGTCGCGCGCAGACAGTTGGTAGCTGCCGCTGCACCAGCGCAACGGCTGTCCGGGCACCACCAGCCGACCTTCGAAAGTAGGCGTCTCCGTTTCGTGTTCGGGAGCTTGCAGAAAAGCGGCCCACTCCTGCTGGTCTTCGGGGTGCACTACCTCAATGAAGTGCTCTAGCTGTGTGAACTGATACCCAAATAGTTTCTCTGAAGTGGCGCTGACATAGGTTAGGCGTGAAGTGCCATCTACGTTGTTTCGCCACTGAAAAAGCACGCCAGGAGCTTGCTCCGTCAGGTACTGCAGCTGCGCATCACGGGCCGCCGTAGCTGCCGCCGTAGCCTTCTCAGTGGATATATCTTCCAGCAGTGCAAAAAAGCAACGCGGCTCAGTGGCGGTTGTAGCAGGCGCCGGTTGGAGCTTCACTCGTAGCCACCGAGTTGTGCCTGCCTCGGTGTGCATGCGCCCTTCGTATTGTAATGGTGCTTCGGAATCCAAGTCGGCTGGTACCGCTCCCAAACCTGCGTTGGGCGGCAACACGGCCCACAGAGACTGGTCTAGCAAGCGAGGAACCGTAGTGCCCACTAACGCTACAAAGCCCTCATTCACCCAGATGAGCCGGCCAGCACCATCGAGCAGGGCTACGGCCGTAAAAGCGTGCTGCACCAACAAAAGGGCTTGTTCTAAGTGTGCGAACAAGTGAGTGTCTGGTGGCGTGATGGCGTTTTTTTCTGGCAACGCCTGCGCTTTTATCGAGGTATGAACACCAGCTTGCTCCATAGAACTAATTGCACAATAGCTTTTCCTACAGAAGCACTCTACGTGTTGGCTACTCACTTCTGTAAGCTACAAATCTAGCTTTTTACTGCTTGATGAACAGCAGGTAGCAAATACAAAACCCATAGTTCTATGTTTGGGAACGGTAGAGCTCAAGTTTCCAAAAATGGGAATGGAAGCGCCATAGTTCAATTTTGTCTTACCTTCTTAAGAGAGAAAGTTGAACATAACCAATATTGTCAATGCCCAGTGCCTGTGCTTGGTACACAGGCAAATAGAAGTTTAGGCGGTGATATCACCCAGATTATATCACGCGCACTCGATCCATGTGCACATCATCCCGAAGGATTTCCAAGCCTTTGTAGGCGAGCGGCCGGCCGGTATTATGGGTTAGCTCGCCACCGTCCGCATGCAGGTAAGCCACATCTAGAATGAGCTGCGTGTATTTCCTTTCGCCTAACTCAATTGCAACCGGGCGGCCCTGGGTGGAATCGAAGGCGGCGAGGGCTTGGTCGATTTCTTCCAGAATTTTGCTCATAGGATTGTGCATGTTCGACGAGCAATTAACAATTAATATTTAAGCATCAAGACGGAATTCAGGACGAGTTATTAGAAAACAACAACTTTGTGGTTTCACTGGTATTTTGAAGCTGAACGTTAGTATTGCGGCTCACTTCGTATATGTTGTCAACGCCTTTTATCGGCATTCTGCCCATGCATCTTACCACCCGTCCAATAGGCGTATTCGATAGCGGCATCGGTGGGCTCACGGTAGCCCGTGCCGTAGCCCGCGAGCTACCTCACGAGCGGCTCGTGTACTTCGGCGACACCGCCCACCTACCGTATGGCGACAAGTCCACGGCGGCCATTCAGGCGTACTCCGTCAAAATCTGCGACTTGCTGTTGAAGCAGCAGTGCAAAGTCATTCTCATTGCTTGTAATTCTGCATCGGCGGCGGCCTACGAGCTAGTACGCGAATACGTGGGCTCCAAGGCGCGGGTCCTCAACGTTATTGACCCAATAGTAGCGCATGTTGGAGCAGCCTATGCCGGGCGCACAGTAGGACTAATCGGTACCAAACAGACCGTGAATAGTAATGTATACCGCAAAAAAATAGATGACTTAGACGCCGGCGTGCAGCTCCAAAGCCTAGCAACACCGTTGCTGGCCCCCATGATAGAGGAAGGGTTTTTCGCCAATACCATTTCCGACAGTATTATCCGCTCTTACCTCACGAACCCCGCCCTGGCCGACATTGAGGCGCTGGTGCTGGCGTGCACGCACTACCCGCTTATCAAAAAGCAGATTGCCGCGTACTACCAGGACGCAGTGGAAGTGTTGGACGCCTCTGATGTGGTAGCTGCTCACGTGAAAAAGTACTTGGAAGAAAATCAGCTAGCAGCCCAGCCGGGGCCAACAGCGCCCACGCACCACTTTTACGTTTCCGATTTCACCCGTTCGTTCGAGGAAAGCACCCGCATCTTTTTCGAGCGAGAAGTGCACCTAGAGCATTATCCGCTGTGGGAGTAGGGGCCGCTGCTTGTTAGTGAAAACAAGCAGAACGGGCTAGGGGAGTAGGCTTCGTATTTCCATTAAAAACAAGTTATAGCAAGCTCTGCAAGGAAATTTCACTTATGTCTCAACCGCTTGATTGAAATTTCTGTATTCCTTGTTGCAAGCTACAGCATCCACCCACCAGCAACACTAATCATCCAGCCATGAACAAACCGTACTTCCGCATTGGCGACTGGCGTCGCAATGTGCTAATGGTCGCGGCGGCGGCCAGTTTAGGTATTGGCTTACCGGCCTGCTCCAGCAACTCAGAGTCTGAAACCACTGCTGCAGAAGGCGACTGGACCAGCGGCAACGGTGCTTCCGATTCTTATTCTGAAGGTGTTATCACTGAAATGACTGAAGTGCAGCCCGGTCAGTGGAAAATCACAGCCGAGCGCCCTGCTGGCAAAGAGCAGGTAGCCGCTGTGCTCAAGCATTTCGATGGCAAAGTAGATACGCTGCAAGGCCAGGCTTTGCAGAAGCAGATGCAGGATTACAGCCGCGCTTACCCAGAAAATCGTGCTGGCGGCACTGGCATGATGGACATCCTGATGTGGGGCGGTATTGGCTACATGGCTGGCCGGTTCCTTACGCCCAACGTAGGGGCTTACGCCAATCCTGGCTTGGTGCAACAGAACAACGGCTGGCGTAGCCGCGTCGCACAGGAGCGCGGTCAGGGCCGCGGTTTCTTTGGTCGGGGGTTTGCAGGTAGCCGCACGTCGCCGTCGGCTGGTATTCGGCCCAGCACGAGCGTAACGCGCACCACTGGTTTCGGACGAAGCAGCGTGCGTGGTACTGCGCCGTCGGGCCGTAGCTCTGGTTTTGGCAGCCGTGGCGGTAGCCGTGGTTTTGGCGGTTAATCTAGGGCTTGGAGCCTAACGCGAGTTCCTAATTCAGTGAAAAATGACCGGTGCGTTCGTCTGGCGTGCAGTTAGGCGCCGGTAAAGCTATTCTACGCCTCTTCCTATGAGCATTATCAAGTTATTGCCTCTTTCTGGTGATGTTAGTCCCGCGGTACGCAGCCTGGGCTGGGATTGGGCCATTGAAGACGCCTGCCAAAATTATGTAGCTCGCGAGGCGGTGCAGCTACCCGAAACCACCGCCGACGCACTTCTGCAAGCCGCCGATACGCTCTATGATCTGCTGGTTCAGTGCATTCCTGATCCTATTCCCGACGACCTATTGCGCCTACTGGCCATTCCTGAGAACCTGTGGGCCGCCGTCCGCCATTCCTGGAACGACGACCGGCACTGGCATCTTTATGGCCGCTTCGACCTGGCAGATACCCCTGACGGCCCTAAACTCCTCGAGTTCAATGCGGACACTGCTACCAGCCTTCCTGAAACTGCCGTGGTACAGTGGGCTAGTTTGGTAGCTGCCGGCCAAGGACAAGACGAGCGCCAGGCAAACGGTCTGTTTGAAGGACTCCGCAACCAACTGATTCATTGGCTGGAACTCAACGAGGACTTGGAACCTACGTTGCTTCTCGTGCACTTGCCTGATAGTAGCGAGGATGAAGCAAACTGCGCGGTAGTAGCCGAAGCCGCTACCGAGGCTGGCTTCGAGCTAGTGCACGTTTGCCCAGTGGATGCCATGCAAGTATCAGTGCAGGGAGAGGAGCGAGGTGCTTGGGTGGAGACAGAGCCTGGCCAGTGGCAACGGTTCGCTTTTGTGTTCAAGCTCGTGCCTTGGGAAATATTAGCTGCCGAAGAACCAGAGCTAACCGCTGACTTAACACAATTACTGCAAAGTCGAGACCTGATTATTGGTAATCCACCTTACACCCTGCTGTTTCAAAGTAAAGGCATTCTGGCATGGCTGTGGCAGAATTTCCCGTATCATCCTTTACTACTCGAAGCCTCATTGCAAGATTTGCCCGGCCATTACGTTCGCAAACCCCTGCTAGGCAGGGAAGGGCAGAATGTAACGGAAGTAAACGAAGGCCGTGCGGGAGAGTCCGTCGCTGGTGACTTTGCTGATCAGCCTCAAGTGCGCCAACGGTTCGCAGAGTTACCACAAGATACCCAAGGCCGCCGGTATCAAGCGGGCGTTTTCTGGGCCGGATCCGCTAGTGCCATCGGCTTCCGCCGCGACGCTGGTTTTATTACTAACCTATCGGAGTTTGTGCCACACATTGTGATATAAAGTGAGAGGCAGACTGCCCTTACTATAGATATAGTGTATCAACAGCTACTGTATACTGTCGTCCAAGTAGAGTAAAAGCTAATAGCAACACTCGCAGCTAGACTTTAGCCGTTATACACTAATGTTAGATGCATTTAATGTAAGGCAGTAAGTGCACCCTTTTGTGGCAGCAATTAAGCTCCTCGTTAGCAAGAACCTACTCGCACATCAAGCCGAATAGGAGCTTGCTTTTTTACTATTTGTATCTAGCAAGGTTTTTAGCACTTAAGGTGGGTGCGCTTCTAGTTAAATATCCTTTTATATCCATGCAAGTAATTGCTTTCTAAGCTAAGCCGTGTAATGATTGTCTAAAAAACAAGCCTATAAGCGAAATCGAAAGTGTGTCAACGTTTATGCTTTCGTGCCCATCCATTACAGACCTAAAGAAGTACATATAATTCTGCAAAAGCGCCAGCTTTCTTTAGCGAACAATGACCCCACACAAGTGGCTGTATACAAGGATTGTATAGGTGAGCGACATGCTGAGCTTGTTCTAGATACATACAAGCTAAGTCCTGCCAGTTTGCATTGATTGCTCATCGGTATATAGGGGTATAATGCAGTCATACCATGGCTGATTGCTTAGCTTGTCAAGAGTAATGAAATTGAACTATTTATGTAATTAATAGACGGGATAGATATGTGTGTTTTTCTTTCTATTATGAAATTGGTTATCAAAAAAATAAGTGCAAATTTGTGCCGTATAGAAGGCATTCAGGAGGTACTGTGTTATGAATAGAGTTGCCGTGTTTTGGGTGGTGTTGTAAATTTTAGCCTTTGGAAAAGGCGTTTTGACTTCGTATGGCAGGTTTTTTGTGTAGATCCAAAAAGCAGTATCATTACGTATTATTAAATGATGAAATACGTTGTGCTAGTAAAATGCAATTTTTAATTGAAATCTTAATCTAACAATCATTCAATTATAAAGCATTAGATAGCGAGCTTTGATAATGAATTCATAATCGCACTTTTCCTTCTTCACTTCTTTCCTTTGTCTGCAACTTTCAACTTATCATAATTCTATGAAAAACTCTTACACGTGCCGGGGCCAACGACCCTACCTCGAGCAGGTAAGGCTATTGTGCTCCATCTTGAATAACCGCGTTTGGGCACTAGTGCTTTTCCTGCTTTCATTGTCAGGTGCTAGCATGGCTCAAACCTTCACTGAGAACATGGGCACGACAGCTGGTTCTCGGGAAAGCATTGCTTCTTATTATAATAAGAGAGGCTTCAACAATGATGCTGAAAAAGGATTCATCTATTCAGGGTCGGCAGTAACGGCTAATAGCTCAACAGCAGTAGCTACTGGTCAGTACACCGGAGCGAGTGGGGCGAGCACCATATATTTTGGTCCTGCATTTAATAGTGCCGGCACGTCATTGCCCGATGCGCCACCCTACAACTTTCAGATTGAGAATATCAATTCGGCGGCGTTAACTACCCCGGCCTTGACGTTTGGCTTGTACGCGCCAGTTACGGCTTCTATTGGCACTTTGAATTCCGAGTTTACAGTGGAATTCAGTGCTGATGGTACCAACTACATTACGGCCACTTATGTGGCCGTAACAACCAAAACAAACCAAACTCCGGCTAACTCAGGATTCACGTTCAACCAGTATAATGTTACGTCGACTATCCCACGGGTAAATAACCTGCGGGTGCGTTTTACGCGTGTCAGCGGTAACACAAACCAATACCGCTTGGATGATGTGGCCTTAACAGCAGCAGCAGCTCCTACCATCACAGTAGCGCCTACTACGCTCATCTTCAGCAACACCACTACGGGCACACAGAGTGATCCGCAGGCAATTACAGTAAGCGGTCAGAATCTTACCAACAATATCAACCTGAGTGCACCGAGTGGCTTTCTCATCCGTACGGGAAACAATGCGTATGCTTCGTCTCTGACACTAGCACAAACAAGTGGTTCGGTACCTACTACCACTGTTGACGTAGTGTTTGCTCCAACACTAGTGCAAGCATATAGCGGTAATATCACGCTTACTAGTACTAATGCGCAAACGCGTGCTGTCGCCGTATCTGGTACTGGCGAAGCTCCCGCTCCCATATTAACAGCTTCGCCTACTAGCCTGCCAGACTTTGGCTCTGTTCAAGTTGGCTTAAACTCAACAACGCAGTCGTTTACTGTGTCGGGCAGCAATTTGACCAATCCAGTGACACTAACTGTGCCGGCTGGTTTCCAAATGCGCCAAGGCACAAACGCCTTTAGCGCCGCAAACATCACGCTCACCCCTTCCAGCGGCTCGGTAAATGCTACGATTGATATTCGTTTCGTGCCTTCTCAAGCTGTGCGCTACGAAAACACGATTACGGTAACATCTGCCGGTGCGTTGGACGCAGGGGTAGACGTAAGTGGTACTGGAACCATGGCTCCAACAGGTCCCTATATCACAGCCAATCCGACTTCACTCAACTTCCAAACTGTTTCGAGCAGTGGCTCATTCCAGACCCTGACGTTCGAAATAAGTGCTGGCAACCTAACGGCTCCTCTTGTCCTAACAGGATCTAGCGGCAACATCGTATTTCGTGATGCTTCGGTCGGTGGTAGCTTTACCTCTGGTCCGTTGACTATCAACCCAGTTAGCGGTGCTGTATCATTGCGCACTATCGAGGTGCAGTTGGCCGGTCCAGTAGCAAACGGGGTTTTCAATGGCAACATTACGCTGACGAGCACTAGCGCTGTATCTCAGGTTGTCACTGTTACTGCTAACAACTCAATAGGCGGGGAATCCACAATTAATAGTGCTGGAAATCTCACCCAATTCTCTACAGTACCTGGTCTTGCTTCTGCAGTTCAATCCTTCCAGCTTGAAGCTTCCAATTTGTTGCAAGATGTTACGGTACTAGCACCCACGCATTTCCAGGTTTCGCTGGATGCCTCTTTCGCAGGTATTGTGGGCACCGGCAACAGTATTGTTGTGCCACGCAACACGGGCGGAAATGATATCAGTCCTTCCGTAACCGTGTATGTGCGTTTCCTGCCACCTACAGCCCTCACCGCTTCTTCTCTTATTCGCATAGATAGCTATCCGGCAACCTCAGTAGGCCTCCCTGTAGGTGGTACTAGTGAGCCGTCTATCCAAATCCAAACGGTTCCTCAACTGATCAGCAATACGGTTATCAACAGTACTTCCGCATCCCAGTCCCTTGCTATTAGAGCTGAGCGGGTACAGAAAACCATCACGATATCAGAGGCGCTAACGGCTAACCCACTTAACCCGAGTAATACTGAGCAGTTCCAGATTTCTGCCAACAATGTAGATTTTGGCACTACTCTAACGTTGACTCCTAACCAAGGAACATTCGACGTAAACCAGACAATCTATTTCCGCTACAAGCCCACGTACCTAGGCAATGCTCAGTCCACTTTGCAGTTCCAAAGCAACGACTTCACAAACACTGCCGCTCAGGTGTTCGGTGCTAACGATCTGTTGCGAGCTAACTCAATAGATACGGAACCTACCCTGCGTAGCACGGCTACAGTAACCCGTAACGGTACTACGGCCACTGTGAGCTTCAACCTGCCCGCTAACTACGCTGCGCTAGGCTATGGTGAAGGTCGTATTATCGTTGCCAGCACTAATGCCACGCTGCCGGCTGGTAGCCAACCACAGGATGGCAATAGATACACCACTGGCAACCAAACCTATGGCCTAGGCCCCGAGGTTGCACCTGGCTACTATATAGTATACTCTGGTGCTAACCAGACGGCTACTGTGGAAGGCTTGAGTTCGTCGATAACGTATTACTTCTATACGTTCGAGTACAACAACATCGACAACAATTTCAACATCAGTGTGCAAGGGGCTGAAAACTACTTGTCGCCACCAGTGCCTACGGTTATCAACGGTATTGAGGCACCAGGCGGGCCGCTGCCAGTTTCGTTAACTTCTTTTACTGCTATTTTACGCAAAGGCCAGGTAGCATTGAACTGGGTAACAGCTTCAGAATCGAACAACAAAGGGTTTGAAGTGCAGCGCAGCCAGGATGGTAAGGAATTCCAGACCATTTTGACGCGTGAAGGCAAAGGAACCACGACTAACCGTTCCACTTACGATGGTGTCGACCTACGGCCTCTGACAGGTGTTAGCTACTACCGTCTCAAACAGAGCGATTCCGATGGTAAATTTGCCTATTCACCTGTCGTTATAGTTACTAATGCTGCTCTGGCCGAAATTACCTTCTATCCTAACCCTACTTCAGGTAAGCTAATCGTCAATATGCCTCAAGCACAGTACACGACTGCTACTGTAGTCCGTGTAACTGATTTGAGTGGTCGTGAAATCAAGATAACTTCTTTGTCAAAAGATAACGAAATTGATTTGAGCGAGCTGAAAGCAGGAACCTACTTGCTTACACTAAGCGCTGGCGATCAGCAAGTAACACGTCGGATAATCAAAAATTAAGCAGCTTGACAAAATGAATAAAAAGCTCCCATCGTGAGATGGGAGCTTTTTATTTGCCCATGTACTACAAGCAACACAAATGTGCTGAGATTATGGACTAACACTATTGCATAAGCTGCCAGTTGTGCTAGCGGGGACAATGAACTGCTGGTTCGCGGAGTTAGCGCGACTGGTTCCAAATTGGCAAAGAACACCCAATATCAGCCGCTAACCTTAATCACAGGCATATTTGGTAGTGTCATTATTGTTTAGATAGACCAAAAAGTGTTTGTTCTATGTTGATATAATATAATTATATCAACATAGATTTGTTTGTGTTACTATCCATACTGTTATGAATATGCATTTTATATATAAAGTGCACAATAAACATTATACAATACCATATCAGTAGGATTGAAACCGGATTATATTGTAACTTTGAGGCAGAGCTCAACAATCTGAATCTTGTTGCATTTCAATTCTACCGGTATGTCCGAGTCTTTTACATTACCCTTGGGTAACACACGCCAGCAGGTCTGGAAGTCATTATTATTCCTGCTATTACTTCTAAGCCCTTTAGCAGGATGGGGGCAGAATAGCGTTCCGCTCTACAATGAGAACTTCGGAAGTGGTACTGCCACTCCCGCAGGCTGGACAGTGGTAAACTGGTCAGTAGTTAGCACTGGCTCATCAGACTATGCGGGTGCTTCTGGTGGAAGTCAATATAGGAATAGCAGTGCGGCAAGCACTAACATCATTGAATACTCAGGTAATCTATCAACAGTAGGTTATTCTAACATTACAGTCTTATGGGGTGCAAGACGGACTACGACTCAGGCCCCAGTGGCATTTTCTTGGAGTTCTGACGGTACTACTTGGAATCCAGTAATATTTGCTGAGGTCGCAAATAATGGTACTTGGGCCTTAGTAAACGGAGGGGCTAGAATACCACTTCCTGCTTCAGCCGCAGGCGTAAATAACCTTCGCTTTAGATGGGTTGTGACACCTAATAACACATCGACAGCTCTTGGGTATAGACTAGATGATTTCTCTGTCAGCGGTGCTCTTGGTTCTAAAGTGTATACGTGGACAGGTGGCAATGGCAATTGGTCTAGCCCCACTAACTGGACTCCTGCGCGTTCGACGGCTACAGTCAGTGACATACTGGTGTTTGATCCAGCGGCAGGAACGCCTTCGGCTGTTTCGGTGAATGTCGATTTTTCTGTCAGTGAGATTATTGCGCAGTTGCGTTTTCTCAATGGAGTCAACGTCTCTTTGGCTTCGGCTGGCGTATCTCGTACTCTCACAGTGAGTGGTAACTTGCCTGGGTCAGAGTTCGAAATTGCTGGATCAAGCAACGTAGGTTCAGCAGCTTCTGTGGAATTTGTGGGCCTTGGTGGTGGCAATTTGAAGGTAATAGTACCGACTGGTAATCAAGGACGCATCGGCGGAAACTTGTCTTTCTCCCAAGGCCAGCATGAACTTAAAACCACTGATCCAGCATCAGTGGAATTTACGGCAGGCAGTTTATTTAGAGCGGCTGTAAATTTTTCCGGAAATGCGTTCGGAGAAACCGGTACAACCAATTCTGTAATTTTCCGGAGCGGTGCTACTTACACGCAAGAAGAAGCAGCAGCAAGTCCATTTGGAAACTCTAATTCGTCTATCGCATCATTCGAGAATGGTAGCCGGTTTGTGCTTAACAGTTCTTCGCAGCCTTCACTAAGTAACCGTACGTACGGCACGTTAGAATTTGCGCCTATAACTGCTTCCAATAACCCTATCAGCACCGGTACACTGACTATTTTGAACGACTTAGTAATCACGAGTGGAACTGTTAGAATAGGGGCAGCTACCGTGAATATTGGTGGTAATCTTACAGTCAACAACGGAAACGTCACATTTATTGGTGGTCCAGCCTCCGTCGTAAGGTTCAACGGAACTAGTACACAAGCAGTAAATGGTTCAGGAGGGGCTGATCCTATTTTTGAAGGTGGATTAGAAATTGCTAATCCTGCGGGACTCACACTATCTCGTCCGGTTAGAACGGGTGGTTTATCCTTGACCAATGGTACAATTACCACTACTAATGCAAGCTTGTTGACATTAGTACCGAGCGCTACTGTAACGGGTGGGAGTAGCTCCAGTTATGTGAACGGCCCATTCGCTCGTGAAGTAAACGCAACTGGCCGAGTGGTTTTCCCAATTGGCAAGGGTGGCAATTATCGTCCATTGGCTCTGGATATCACGAATTCTCCTGTTGGTACAACTACTTACACCGCCGAGCAAATAGAAGGTGCACCTGCGGATCAAACCTTGCTTGGAGATATTAAACGTATATCGCGCATTCGCTATTACTCAGTGACTCCAAGTCCAGTACCTGCCGTTGGGACTTTTGCAGGTACCATTGAGTTAAGTTATGGAACTGATGATGACGTGACGGACCCCCGTGCGGCTTCCTTCGTAGTCGCTAAAAGTAATGGTAGCGGCTGGGCAAGTATTAGTCGAGTAGCAGCCGGTACCAATTCTGTTTTAGTATCAGGTTCGTTTGACTCATTCAGTAATTTTATTTTGGCTAGTACTGATTTGGCTGTAAACCCCTTGCCAGTGGAGCTAAGGAGCTTCACAGCATCAGGCGGAGCGACAGGCATTCAATTACACTGGGTTACAGCATCAGAAAAGAACAACGCGGCCTTCGAAATGCAGCGCGGGGCCACGGCCAATAAGTTCGAAACCATTGGCTGGGTGGAGGGTCAGGGTACCAGCAGCCAGGGCCACCGCTATGAATGGTTGGATGCTCGCCCGCTGGCGGGTGTGAGCTACTACCGCCTACGCCAACTCGACCATGATGGCACCGAGGCTTTTTCGCCAGTTGTAGTAGTTCAGAACCAGGAGGGGCTGACCAATGCTGTTTTCCCTAACCCTACAACCGGAGTTGTGACCTTGCCAGCTTCACTCGGGGCAGTGCATTATCGAGTGTTAAACAACCTAGGACAAACAATGCTTTCAGGAGAGACTATTGGCGGCAATACGATGGATATGCAGTCACTGCGAGAAGGTACCTACTTCCTGGAAGTCAATTCCTCAGCAGGGCGCAGTGTACAGCGCGTTGTGAAGTCACGATAAAGTAGCTGACTGAGTTCACACAATAAAAAGCCTCGCTCCTACATGTAGGAGCGAGGCTTTTTATTGTGTGAAATAAATACCACTCACATACCAGCTAATATGTTAAGCTTATACTGAGAAGCTTTCCCCGCAACCGCAAGTGCGAGACGCATTCGGGTTGTCGAAGTAAAAGCCTTTACCATTGAGGCCGTCGGAGAAGTTGAGCTCGGTGCCAGCCAGATACAAAAAGCTTTTCATATCCACTACCACACGTACGCCCTTATCTTCAAACTCCTGGTCCATGTGCTTCACTTCGTTGTCGAAGTCGAGCTTATAGCTTAAGCCCGAACAGCCGCCACCGGCCACCGAGGCGCGCAGGCGGTAAGTTGCATCAAGCTCTGCGTCGTGCATGAGCCTTTCAACTTTCTCTTTGGCTTTGTCAGAAACGGTAATCATGGTGAAAAGAAGCTAATAGTTAGAAGCTAGTAGTCTGTTAGAAAGGGAGTACGAATACAACAACAGTTCGGTCGTTATAGGTCCCAGTTCCATACTCTAGCTACTCGGGTTCAAGACCACGCTAAATACGGTGATGGTATTCAAGTCGCGGCCGTAATAGAGTTTGTCGAGTGCTTCGTACACGTTGTGGGCCCTGAAGTAAGAGGTTTGCAACTCTTTTTCACCGCGGGCTCGCCACTGAATGGTGTAGGGGCTTTCGACGTCACGATAGCGCTGTACGTAAGCCAGCATCTTGCGCAACACGTCCAGCTTATCGTAGCCCGTTTCATAGCGAAACAAGAAGCTTTGTTGGTGTCGCGGGTTTACCGTAATTAGGTCTAGCCGCGTTAATCCATCCAACTGGCGAAACTCGAAAAGCAAATTACCTGGGCCCATGCCCACGTGTTGCTCTATCTGCTGCTGAATACGGGCACTTTCAACGTGTACGTCGGAAGCGGAAACGTCCATCTGCAAGGAAGTAGGAGTTAAAAGGTAAGAGCTAGGAGAAGAACTTACGGCCACAGCCGATGCATTCTATCTTCTAGCTCTTACCTTTTATCTACTAGGTTAGTGATGGGCTTTCGCCTCTTCGAGTGCAGGCAAACCGTTTTTCACGCGGTAGTCGTTGATAGCAGACTTGATAGCGTCCTCAGCCAAAACCGAGCAGTGGATTTTAACAGGTGGCAAAGCCAATTCCTCCACTATCTCCATGTTGTCGATAGCAAGAGCTTCGTCAACCGTCTTGCCTTTCAGCCACTCCGTAGCCAGCGATGATGACGCAATGGCCGAGCCGCAGCCAAAAGTCTTAAATTTGGCGTCGGTAATGGTGTTGGTAGTTTCGTCTACCTCAATTTGCAAGCGCATGACGTCGCCGCACTCAGGGGCACCAACTAGGCCGGTGCCTACGTTCTTTTTGCTCTTGTCCAGCGTGCCCACGTTGCGGGGGTTGCTGTAATGGTCGATTACTTTATCGGAGTAAGCCATGGCTTTATTTGAAATTTAGATGTCAAGTTTTTAGAACTCAGAACTTTGAAAGGCGAGCACTACAGCTTATTAAGCTCTGGGCTCTGCAAATCAATGTTCAGCCCACTCGATTTTGCTTAAGTCGATGCCTTCTTTGAACATCTCCCACAACGGCGACATTTCGCGCAGCTTGGTTACAGCTTCTTTTACGTGGTTGATAGCGTAATCGATTTGTTCGTCGGTAGTGAAGCGGCTCAGACCAAAGCGCAACGAGCTGTGTGCCAAGTCGTCGCTCAGACCAAGGGCTTTCAGTACGTAAGAAGGCTCCAAAGAAGCAGAAGTACAAGCCGAACCAGAAGATACAGCCAGATCTTTCACACCCATCATCAGGCCTTCACCTTCTACATACGTGAAAGAAATGTTGGTTACGTGAGGAAGGCGATGCTCACGGGAGCCATTTACATAGCTCTCTTCCATGGTCAGCAGCTCCTTCTCCAGCCGGTCGCGCATTTTCATGATACGCTCGGTGTCAGCAGCCATATCCAGGCGAGACAACTCGCACGCTTTGCCAAGGCCTACAATCCCAGGTACGTTCAGGGTGCCGGAACGCATGCCACGCTCATGGCCACCGCCGTCCATTTGAGCAGTTACTTTTACCCGTGGGTTCTTACGGCGTACATATAGCGCACCAACACCTTTGGGGCCATACATCTTGTGCGCCGTGAAAGCCATCAGGTCGATGCCATCAGCAATAACATCTACTGGAATCTTGCCAACTGCCTGCGTGCCGTCCGTCATGAAGAGCGCACCATGCTTGTGCGCAATGGCGGCAATCTCGCGGATCGGCTGGATAGTGCCGGTCTCGTTGTTGCCGTACATGATGGTTACCAGAATGGTCTGGGGCGTCATGGCGGCTTCCAACTCTTCGAGGCTAATCAAGCCCTCCGAGTTAACAGGTAGGTATGTTACACGGCCGCCGAGCTTTTCAATGTGCTTGCAGGTGTCGAGCACTGCTTTATGCTCGGTAGTAGCCGTGATAATATGGTTTCCCTTCTGGGAATACATCTCGAACACGCCTTTGATGCCGAGGTTGTCGGATTCGGTGGCGCCGGAGGTGAAGATAATCTCTTTAGGGTCGCAATTGATTAGCGTCGCTATTTGGTCGCGAGCGTAGTCAACTGCTTCTTCTGCGGCCCAACCAAACGGGTGGTTACGGGACGCAGCATTGCCGAATACCTCGGTCAGATAAGGCATCATGGCTTCCAGAACCCGGGGGTCCATGGGCGTCGTGGCGTTGTTATCGAGGTAAATAGGTAGCTTGAGCATGGCGCAGAATGCAGGTTTCTGTGGAGTTCCGAAAATGAATGGTGACCAAAGAAAACCAATGGACAATCATTTGTAACTAGAACACAAAAGTTAGTGAACTGGTTTTACTTTCACCGCAAAAGTAGAACAAATCCAAAGAAGCCGTACTATACTAGCGGCCCCGTTTATGCTGACGAATCTGGAACACGTAGGATTGGCCGTACAGGACCTGGAAGCGGCCACCGCTTTATATACCATTTTGCTGGGGCAAGAGCCCTACAAACGCGAGCATGTGGCCAGTGAAGCTGTTGATACTGTGTTTTTTCAGGTGGGCGGCTCGAAGATCGAACTGCTAGCCGGCACCTCACCCGATAGCGCCATAACCAAGTACCTAAGCAAAAAACCAGAGGGCATTCACCACATGGCATTCGAAGTGTCAGACATCAGGGCCGAGATGGTGCGGTTGCGTGACGCTGGTTTTGTGTTGTTGAACGAGGAACCCAAGCAAGGTGCTGATAACAAGCTCGTATGTTTCGTGCACCCCAAAAGTGCCAACGGCGTATTGGTAGAGTTGTGCCAATCGTTATAAGTTTGAAGCCTGCCAATCCTCCGTCGTTGTTTGCTAGGCGACAACTTGTTGGTTGGTAGATCGAAAAGCAACCAGAAATCTGAAGACACATGAGCAACTTTTTCCGTCAGGAAGTGGACGCGGCGGTAGATGCCTTACTCCTTCAGCAAGTAATTCTCTACCCTACCGATACTGTGTGGGGGCTTGGCTGCGACGCAGAGGTGCCACCCGCAGTGGAGCGGCTCTACAAGCTCAAGCAACGCCCACCCGAGAAATCGTGCATTGTGCTGGTGGCTGATGAAGTGATGTTTGCTCGCTACGCCTCAGTAGTGCCTTCGCATTTGGTGAAGCTGCTGGCGGCGCAGTCGAAACCTACCACGTACGTAGTGCCAGGCAGCCGGCACTTGGCGCCCAACCTGCTGGCTGCCGATGGAACCATTGGGTTGCGGGTGGTGCTCGACGATGAGTTCTGCCATAAAGTGGTGCGGCGGCTGGGTCACGGATTGGTTTCAACATCAGCTAACTTAAGCGGTGAACCTACACCAGGCTTGTACTCGGAGGTGAACCCCGCGCTAATCCGGGGAGCCGACTACGTTGTGAACTGGCGGCAAGACGAAACCACCCGTACCATTCCCTCGCGCGTGGTGCGGGTGCTCGACGATGGCGCACTGGAAGTATTGCGTGACTAGTGCCTAAAAGGCACAAGAGAAAGCCAGCTGATGGGGACATACGCTGCGCTTATCATGGTTGACAGACCCTTGCGGAGCTAAGAACTCTTGTCAGAACGCCTAGCTGCATGGGGATTACGCAGGCTCGAAGCCTAAGCTGCTGGCCCTGCTACAAGCATACTTATCAACAAGAGCAGCGGTAAGAAACTGGCTGGCGCTGGTTGCGTTGTGGCTGCTAAAGTAGCAGCCCGCTGACGAGCTTTGTACTGTCGTACGGTCCGAAAAATTAGGAAGGTGCCGATGAACGTAGGGGTCAGCCAGCCTACCAACCCAGCCCAGGCTGGAGCATCATTTGGCAA
Source organism: Hymenobacter tibetensis (assembly GCF_022827545.1). Classification (NCBI taxonomy): domain Bacteria; kingdom Pseudomonadati; phylum Bacteroidota; class Cytophagia; order Cytophagales; family Hymenobacteraceae; genus Hymenobacter; species Hymenobacter tibetensis. The sequence goes on along the minus strand of NZ_CP094669.1, from coordinate 3,860,289 downwards.
CCACCGCCCCAAATTTACCACTACGAAAGCCGTAAAGGCTGAAATATACGAGCCGCCCAAGCGGGTGAAATGGCGAAGCAACCAGGGAGTAGGAGCTAGGGAGGGGCGCAAAAACTCTTTGGTATCACCACCAGCAAATACGCCTAGAAGACCCCCAAAGAAGGTGAACAGTATTGCTTGCAGTTGAATACCCACTACGATCATGCATATCCCCGTTAATACAGCGGCTACAGCCAGGAGCCGGTCGGGGAGGGGCAGCAAGGTGCTGTGGCGCCGGGCGGCCCGCCAGCCAGTGAAGCTGAGGTAGAAGCTCAAGATGGCTATGCCAGTCAGAAACAAACGCCCCACCGAGAGGGACTGAAACAAGCAGAGCAGCACTGCGGTAAGAGCCACCACCACCATAGAGTAGGTATAAACCCGCCCTGCCCGTACGTGCAACAAGCCACCTTTGCGACCTAGCATTGGGATAAGGCCTACGAGCAGGGCCATAGCGCCCGTAGCAATGTGGACGCCCAGTAGTAGGCGAATAGGCAGGGCCGTAGTCGGCAGCGCAAAGAAGGCAGAGAAAGACATGGTAAACTACCTGTTGGTGAGGAATCTGAATGGAATGCAGCAAACCTCCACTCTCCTTGGCTACCAGACAATTAGTAGTTGCCGAAACGTAGCACAGCAACGACGAAGCGTAGCAAACAACTGCTGGTCTGCACGGTCTTCCAGCGGTCAGGTATGGTTGCTAACTGCTGGTTGCCGAACTTTGCGACATGAAAACCCCGCAGCTTCCTGACCTTCCGTTGTTTCGCACCATTGCTGATGCCGCTGGCGAACTAGGCTATCCAGCCTATGTGATTGGCGGGTTCGTGCGGGATTTGGCCTTGGCTCGCGAAAGCAAGGACGTGGATGTGGTGTGCGTCGGCGACGGCATACGGTTGGCGCAGGAGGTGGGGCGCAAGCTCCCGGGTAGGCCCCGTGTAACGGTGTTCAAGAACTTCGGGACGGCCATGCTGCCTACGCCCGAAATCGAAGTGGAATTTGTGGGTGCCCGCAAGGAGAGCTACCGGGCCGAGAGCCGCAAGCCCGAGGTGGAAGCTGGCACGCTAGAAGAAGACCTCGCCCGCCGTGACTTCACCATCAACGCCCTCGGTATAAGTTTGAACCCCGCTGATTTTGGCGCCCTCGTGGACCGCTACGACGGAATGGGCGATTTGCAGCGCCGTACGATTCGCACCCCTCTGGACCCAGATATTACGTTTTCCGATGACCCATTGCGTATGCTGCGGGCCATCCGATTCGCTACGCAGTTGGATTTCGACATCGAGCCCGACACGTTCGACGCATTAGCTCGCAACAAGGAGCGCATCAACATTGTGTCGCAGGAGCGCATCACCACCGAACTCAACAAAATCATCATGGCGCCGAAGCCCAGTTATGGCTTCAAGCTACTGTTTCAGTGCGGGTTATTGCAGCTTATCTTTCCGAAGATGGCGCTGCTGCATGGAGTCGAGAAAGTGGGTCAGCACGCGCACAAAGACAACTTTTACCACACCCTGCAAGTGCTCGACAACGTGGTAGCGGCTGGCGGTGACCTGTGGCTTCGTTGGGCGGCTATCCTTCACGATATAGCCAAACCCGCTACTAAGCGCTACGACAAGCGGGTAGGATGGACCTTTCACGGCCACGAAGACAAAGGCGCCCGCTGGGTTCCCGGCATCTTCACTGACCTCAAGCTGCCGCTGGGGGAAGAGATGCGGCAGGTGCAAAAGCTGGTGCGCCTGCACTTACGCCCCATTGTGCTGTCCAAGGAAATCGTGACGGATTCGGCCGTACGTCGCTTGCTTTTCGAGGCCGGTGACGACATCGACCGCCTCATGCTACTGTGCCGTGCCGATATCACCAGCAAGGATTACGACCGCAAAAACCGCTACCTACGCAATTTCGATGTGGTGGAGGAAAAGCTGAAGGAAGTAGAGGAGAAAGACCATCTGCGCAACTTCAAGCCCGTTATTACCGGCGAAGTCATTATGCAAACCTTCGGCTTGAAGCCCTCTCGCGAGGTGGGAGAGTTGAAAGACGCCGTGCTGGAAGCTATTCTGGACGGGAAAGTCCGCAACGAGCACGACGAGGCCTTTGCGCTATTGCTGGAGCTAGGAGAGCAGAAGGGGCTTGTACGAGTAGCTGAATAAGCGAACCACAAAAAACACCAGCCCCCGGCGCAAACGAGTATTTCGTTTATGCCGGGGGCTGCTGCGTTTACGCAAAAAGTTGAGGAAGCCTTTCGCCGGTCGGTTGCAGCACGAACGGCGAAAGAACTTCCTCTAGGGTCTACCTTTCACTCACCAGAAAAAAACGACCCTCTTCTTCATTTCACCAGCAATATAGATGCCGGCTTGTAAGTGAGCGTTGCCTTACTCACCAAATATATTTTCAACCTGTCTGTTCTTTCAAGAAAGCACAGCGAAGAGCCCTTCGTCTTGTGCCTACTCATTAACAGACTGAACCCGAGAGGCTCCCGTCGCATCCTTGGTTACGTCGCCAGGATTGCCACTGTACTCGATTACACTGGCGCCAACAGCATCGGCTTTCAGGTTCTCGGTTACCCGCAGACGGGCTTTGCTGCCGCCAACCATGTCGATATCGGCGCTACGTGCGGTGAAGTTGGACGCTGCCAACTCGCAGCCACCGGCTCCGTTCACGTTTAGGTCGTCGGCTTTGCCATCCAGCGTAGCGCGGCAGGCTCCAGCCAAGCTTATGTCGAGGTTGTTGAATTCGCCTTGCAGACGCAGTTGGCTAGCGCCGGCTTGTTCCACTCGTAAGTCACCGCTGTTAAAGCCTTGTACATCGGCCCGGGCAGCACCTACTAATTCCAGCCGATCCAGCTCTGGGCTTTCAATGGTTACCAACACTTTGTCGGCACCATTCCAGTTGGAACCGCCTATGAAGTTGCGGTTGCTAGACCGGATAACCAGTTTGTCGCCTTCACGTTCTACACGTAGGTCGTCGAGGTTGCGGTTGTCGCCAGCAGCTTTCACTCGGTAGCTGCTGCCGGCCCGCACCACCACGCGGTAGGGGCCGATTACGGTAACCGCATTGAAGTCATTTTGCTCGAAGGTGCGGCGGCCAGAGCCGTAGCGGTCCTCGTCGGTGTCGAAGGAAGGAGAGCCTTTGAACTGTAGATTGACATTAACGTCGCCGTTCTCATCTTCCCTGGCATCAAAGCTGATACCGTCCCCGGTAGCGTCCCCTTCGTCAGTCTCGTCCATTTCCTCGGCGGGGCAGTTGATGCATTCCAGCTTGTTGCCGCGCATCCGGAAAGTCCGCTCTTCGATGTCTTCGGGAGTACGGTTACCTACGAAGTCGTCATCATCTAGCCAGTTCGCAAAGCCTTGGCTGAGGTGGAAGGTCCGGTCGCGAGGCAGGCGGATGGTCAATTCTAGATCCTGGTCGCGGTAGCGGGCATTAGGTTGAAAAGAAAAGTGGTCATCGAAAATTAGCGTCGAGTCGCCGCGGGTGCGGACGGTGTATGCCACAGTGGTAGCAGCCGTGTTGCTGGCTTCAGCTTCGGAAGCTCCTTTAGCAGACAAGCGGCGAACCACTTCCACTGTGCGGCCACTATCGGTAGCGGCTAGGTCTACATCCACCCACTGGTCCCATTGGCGGTCTACATATCGAGTTTCGAGGCGCAGCACACGAGCCTGAAGCACTGGATACTGCTGGGTCTGCTCAACGTCAGCCTCATACTGAAACTCGCGGCTCTGGCGGGCTGCAGCCACCGAAACACCTATGATGCTCAGCAACCACAAGCCAAACAACGACCACCCCATGGTCCGGCTCAGAATGGCACGGCGCATTAGCAGCCCGATGCCAAGCAGCAGCATAGCTAGCGTAGGAATTCCGAAGGCTATAAATCCTGACAACAAGGCCCAACCTGGTATCCCATTCAAGAAAACGTGTGCGGGTACGTCACCGGTTACAACGTAAGGCGAATCAGGAATCAAGCCTATCGCAACCCCAAGCACCGTGACAAGGGCTATCAGAAAGCCGAAGCCAAGGATAGACAACATTACTCCGGCCACGATGCGGATGGCGCTGCCGACGAAGTTGAGTAGTGGGTTCAAGGCACTCGCTAAATCCTCGAAGAAGGTGCCCAGAGGACGGTTGTTGCCCGTAGTGCCAGGTTCATACGCATTATTACGCACGTTGCTATCGATACCCGAAAGTGTTACAGCGTCGCCACGCATGCGCATCTTGTCCGAGATGGTCTTGGCTTCGGGCACTAGAATCCACAGCAGCGGGTACAGAATGAACGAGATGCCTCCGATAAACAAGCCAGCTATAAACAGCACCCGAATCAAGGTAATATCGGTGTTGAGGTAGGCGGCCAATCCGGCCGATACGCCCCCTACTTTACCGGTGTCGGTGTCGCGGTAGAACTTTTTATAGCCCTTATCTTCCTGCTCTGGCGTGCCATCGTAGCGCTTTGGCAAGGCAATCCAAAGAATAACGTAGGAGATAACCGATATAGCGGCTAGTTTCTCGCCTACTTCCTCCAGCCAGCCTAAGTCGTTGAAAGCAAGTGGTATCAGAATCAAGAGCCCCAGGAAGCCCAACCGAATCCATAGTGGGTTGACGGCAAAATAGCGGGCAATACCAGCGGCTACCCCCGCAACTTTGCGGTTCGCCATGTCGCGGTAGAGGCGGCGAGGCTCGGTGGAGCTGGCGTCAGTGCCCGCTCCCAAAGGGCCATCGGGACCAAATGCGCCTTTCTTGCCAAACGGTCCTTCGGGGCCGAAAGCTCCCTTAGTACCGAAGGGGCCGTTGGGCTCGCCGATGCCAGCGTTGGTGTACGTGCCGGCGGCTGTGCCGCTAGCTACGGCATCGGCCAGCAGTTCTTCGTCGTCCTCGGCCTCGTCGGCGCTTTGGAAGTCACTCACGCGACCCATTTTGGCGGTCATGGCCTGTACGTCGTCCAGCGAAATCACCTGCTTGGTGTTGGAAAGACGGGCGGCAAACAATTCGGCAATACGGCCTTCGATGTCCGCCACAATTTCCTCGTGGCCGCGGTAACTGCTGAAGTGGGCTTTCACTTCAGCTAAATAGCGGCTCAGAACTTCGTAGCCGTCTTCCTCAATGTGGAAGATGATGCCTTGGAGGTTGATGCTGATGTTCTTTTTCATCTCAGTCAGGTGCTGCAACTAGTCGGAAAAAAATCGAGAGAGAACCGGGCGCTACAGCGGTACCGGCAGGCTGCTCCCGTTGGCGGAAGGCTTTTGGCGAATGATGCGGATGGAGTCCTGTACTTCCTCCCAGGTAAGGCGTAGCTGCAACAGGAAATCCTGGCCGCCTTCCGTAAGGGTGTAGTACTTGCGCGGGGGGCCACTCATCGATTCCTTCCAGGTATAGTCGAGGAGACCAGCATTTTTGAGGCGCGTGAGCAGCGGGTAGAGTGTCCCCTCCACCACAATCATGCGGGCTTGGGTAAGTTCTTCGAGCATGTCGGACGCATACACCTCGCCGCGGGCGATAATCTCCAGGATGCAGAATTCCAGAATTCCCTTCCGCATCTGCACTTGGGTGTTCTCTACTTTCATGGGCTTGGGGCAGTAGTCGGTGAAGAATGAGTCAAAGATAATGGAAGGTACTATGTAACGCAAGGTACTGTTGAAAAATATTTTTCAGATTCTTTTTACAGCACTGAAGTGAGAGGAGAGAGGTAGTCGCAACCCAGCAAGAGGCCTTGCCAACTTGTTCACCGAGTGAAACTGCTAAGTGGTCGACTAAGCAGGGGCATCCAGGTGAGAATGCCCAACTCTTGCAATGCCAAGCTGTTGCGTTGGTGGCCTAACCCGGACCGTAACCCCTTGATAGTCGCCTAATTTGTGAGCTGTTTTAGAGGGCGACGTACTAATATGTAGTACCTTGCGTTCAAAAGCGGACTACTCGTTTTTAGCCCATTTTCTATGATGCACCTCTTCCGTTCTACCGCGTTGCTAGTTAGTGCAAGCAGCTTACTGTTTCTAACTGCTACAACGGTTTCAGCTCAAGACCTGACTCCTAAATACAGCAATGAATTTTTGAACGTTGGGGTTGGTGGCCGGGCATTGGGTATGGGCAAAGTGCAAGTTAGCCTTGCCCAAGATGCTACGGCTGGCTATTGGAATCCAGCCGGTCTGCTAAGCCAAAAAGCCAAGTATGACGCTGTGCTTATGCACTCCGAGTTGTTCTCGGGAATTGTGAAGAACGATTATGCGGCCTTCTCCATGCCACTCGACGAGAAAAGCGCTATCGGCATCAGCGCTGTGCGTCTCGGCGTTGATGACATTGCCGACACCCGAGACTTAATCAATGAATTCGGCTACATCGACTACACCAAGATTCGTTATTTCTCGGTCTCTGATTATGCGGTTGTGCTCTCTTATGCCCGCAAAATTGGGAATGTAGAAGGACTGAAAGTAGGGGCAAACGCCAAAATCATTTACCGCAATATTGGTTCGTTTGCCAACGCCTGGGGTTTCGGTATTGACGCAGGCGTGCAATACGACAAGGGCAATTGGCGTCTTGGCCTCATGGCCCGCGACATCACCACCACTTATAATTCATGGGCTATTAATGCCGATGAGTTGCGCCCTACACCTGGCGCGCCGCTCGACGAAATTCCTACCAACCGCACCGAAATTACTCTCCCAACTTTCGTGCTGGGGGTGGGCCGGCTAGTAGAATTGCCCGGCGAGTTTACGGCCCTAGCAGCTGTGGATTTGGAAATCACGACGGATGGTCAGCGTAATACTTTGGTATCAAGCAAAGTAGCAAGTATCGACCCTCGGGCTGGGCTAGAAATTGGATATAAGAACTTGGCATTTCTGCGCGGAGGAGTTAGTAACGTGCAGCAGATCCAATCCTTTACAGGTAGTGAGGCATGGAAGGTGCAGCCTAGCCTCGGAGTAGGGGTGGCGCTGAGTGGCCTCCGCCTCGACGTGGCCCTTTCTCAATTAGCAGTGGAAAAGCTTGGAGGGCGCACGCAAACCAATAACATCATTGTGTCATTGGGTTACGGCATCAAGTAATAGCGGCAAGAGCGCTTGGCTAGTGAACAGGTGGCATTTCAGAGGAAAACTAGAAGAGCTAAGCTATCTGTATAGCGGAGTGAGCGATTAACGATTTGTTCTATGAAGAAAAAATACCCTTTAGCACAAGTACTAGGGTGGTGTATGATGCTAGTGGTTGGGGTGCTGACGGCAAGACCGGTGGCGGCTCAAACAGCGAGTTTGTTTGGCAACGAATGGATTGTGCCAAGTCAGCAATACTACAAGATAAAAATTACCAAAGACGCGCTTTACCGCATCGACCAGCAGTACCTCGCGCAGGCAGGCATTAGCGGCGTTAACCCGCAGCGTATTCAGTTATGGCGACGCGGACGGGAACTAGCTATTTACGGCGGTGGCAACCAAAGCACCCTCGACGCCACCACGTTCTTCGAGTTTTACGGCCAGCGCAACGATGGCAAACTCGACCAGGCTATCTATAAAGGAGGCGCAGCCGCGCAGCCCCACGATATGTATAGCCTCTACACTGATACAGCAGCTTACTTCCTTACATGGTCGGCGACTACCAACGGCAAAAGGATGGTACAGCCAGCAGTGGCTCCAACGGTAGCACCCCATCCGCACCGGATTCAGGAAAGAATGGTACTGGTCAACTATGCCTATTCTTATGTTGACGATGTCAGCAATGTATACCAGCCGTGGGGAGAGCCAGGAGAAGGATTCCTGTCTGCTGCATTCGGTGCAACCGGACGAGGAGAGTCGTTGACTGCTGTTGCTGGAACCGATTCACTCTCTAGCCGCAGTACTACGGGGCCAGTTCCCAAGGTGGAAATCCTTCTGCTAGGCGGGTGGGTTGGGCAGCGTTCAGTGGATGTGTCCGTTGTTGTTCCGGGAAGCGGTAGCAGACGTTTGCTTGGAACAACTATCGTAAGCAATTACAACAAATATGTCTTGCGCGCACCGCTGCAAGCCACAGACTTCAATGCTAGTGGAGTTGTGAACCTGGTGTTTAATATCACGGGTACTCCGGCAGGAAGCAACAACAATAAGTTTCGGGTAGGATATATCCGTTATGTATATGCCCAAACCAGTCGTTGGTTCGCTGGAAGGCGTCACCTAGAATTTTTCAACGATTCCACTTTAGCTGGGCCGGCTTATTATGCCTTGGATACAATTCCGGCTACGGTTGCGGGCTTTGATGTACAGGATCCTTACTCGGTACAGCGGATTGCTGGCACCAGTTTGGGTGGGCAGCAGCGTGGCTATGTGTTTCCAGACGCAACAAACCGTCCCCATAAGCTGCTCCTAGCCGATGAAGCCCTGGCCTCGACGCCTCGACCAGCTGTTCGGGTACGTTTTCGTACGTTGAATCCAACAGCTTCCAATTTCTTGATAATTAGCCACACCGCCTTGATGCGTCCTGTAGGCAATGTCGCAAACCCAGTTCGAGCGTATGCAGAGTATCGGCATTCAGCAGCGGGTGGGCGTTATGATACGGTAGTCGTAACCTCCGAGCAACTGTACAACCAGTTTCACTACGGTGAAAAGTCAGTGGGAGCCATGCGCAACTATGTGCGTTGGGAGCTGGCGAATTCTCCTCCTACCCAAACCAACTATTTGCTGTTGTTAGGTAAAGGGTTGATTGTAGGAGAATATAGCCGTAATAGGCTGCCTCCAGCCACCGACTTGGTGCCTTCAACCACCCGTAGCGGCTCAGACAATTTCCTCTCGGCAGACTGGGAGAACAACCAATATGTGGCACGCATGCCAGCCGGGCGCGTATCTGCTGTAACGCCTCAAGAAGTACTTCAGTACCTCAACAAACTCAAGGAACACGAAGCGTTGGGTGCCGAGCCTTGGCGAAAGAACGTTGTCCATCTAGGCGGAGGCGAATCCGCAGACGAGTTTGCGTTGTTTGAGAGTTTTGTAGACAAATACAAGCGGCTGGTTGAAAAGCCATTGTTTGGGGGCCAGGTAATTAACACATACCGGCGGCGTCTCTCTGGTGGTACCAACCTTCCGGTGAATATTACGCTTGCGCCAGAAGTGAATACGGGTGCATCGCTCATCACCTATTTCGGTCATGGCTCGGCGTCTACTTTCGACCTCAACTTCGGAGATCCTACCGAGCCGGCTAAAGGCTACACTAATGCAGGTAAATACCCTGTGTTTCTGATCAATGGTTGTGCCGTCAACGCTGTTGATAGAAATTTCAGGACTCTGTCAGAAAACTGGGTTTTTGCGGAAAACAAGGGAGCTATAGGGTTTATGGCTGGTTCTGATCTGGGCTTCACGTATGACCTAGATGCGTTTTCCACTGAGTTCTACAAAGTAGCATTCAACGAGCCTACCTGGTATGGCAAGCCTATTTCGGTGTTACAGGCTGAAGCCACCCGGCGCATGCTACTAATCACCAATAGTAGATCTACAGCCATAGCACACGCCATGAACAATACGTGGCTGGGAGACCCGGCCGTCCGTTTCTTCGCGCCCGAACGACCCGACTTCATTACCAGCAACGCTGATGTACAAATCCAGCCCAATGGAACCGGGCAGGTGCAGGCTTCTTCGCCCACTTTCAAACTGCTCGTCAACGTCAAAAATCCTGGCAAAATCACCCTCGACTCCCTCGACATTCGCATCACGCGAACCTACCCAACAACCAGCACGGGTACGCGCACCCCAGATGTCATTATTCGTACCGTACGCCAGGCCTGGCATGACACTACCTACACGTTTGTGCTCAACAATACCGGCAACGTGTTCGGCGACAACCGCTTCGAAGTGGCACTCGATTACCGTAACCGAGTGGTGGAGACAAGTGAGACCAACAACACAGGCCAGATCAACTTCAACTTTTTGCAAGGAGGGGTAAGAACGGTATGGCCGCTAGAGTTTGCCATCGTGCCCGCCACTAACCTGCGGCTAGTAGGGCAGACAAACGATCCACGAGGTGCATCGCGCGTCTACGAAATGGAATTGGACACGGTGCCTACTTTCAATAGCACACTAAAGCAAACCCGTACCGTTACAACGACCCTTGTGCCAGACTGGCGGCCTATTTTGCCAACTACTGCGGGCCAGGATAGTGTGGTGTGGTATTGGCGGTTGCGCTTCCAAACACCCACCGGCGACGAAAGCGCCGACTGGGCAACCAGTTCTTTCCGCGTATTGCCAGGCAGTGCCAGTGGTTGGTCTCAGAGTCATCACGGCCAGTTCAAGCGCGACCAACTGACGGGATTGAAAGTAGCTGCTCCTGCCGGGAATTGGAGCTTTGATGATGTTCGGGAACCTATTGTCCTAACCACCCGCGGAGGAGGAACGGGTAGCAACCAAACTTTCAACGCTTTGTCAGACGGGATTAGCACCTCCACTTCGCCTTACGTAGCGAACTGCGCACCAAACCAGCCTAACATTATGGTAGCGGTATTTAGTGGCCGAACCCTACGCCCGGTGCGTAATGTGGCAGGCGGACTATACGATTCCTGTGGTCAAGGCAACTTACGCTTCTATCATTTCGCTGGCAACGGTGCCGATAATATCAACGATCCAGTTCGGCAGACGCAATTACAAACCTTGCTCACCAATGTGCGCCCTGGCGACTATGTGGCGTTGATTTCGATGAACAAGGTGAATTTTTCTACGTTCTCCACTTCTCTGAAAGCTGCACTGACTTCATTGGGAGCACAGCGTGTCAATCAGTTGCAGGATGGCGACCCTTACGCACTGCTCATACAGAAGGGCTCCAACCCGCGGGTGATGCGTGAAGTAACAGTCGACCCGACCAGTACGGTGCCCCGCATCAACCAAGTAGTAGCCCTCAATGACACGCTCTTAACCAGAGCCAGCAGCGGCAATATCACGTCAACCCGTATCGGTCCAGCGCGGGAGTGGCAGACCCTGCATCATACCGTGCGCCTCTCAGAACCGTCAGACCGTTATACGCTGAAGCTGATTGGGATTGATAGTACGGGTGTTGAACAGATACTTAATGCCAACGTTACTAGCCGGAGCTTAGCACTAACCACTATTTCGGCCCGGCAGTACCCGTACCTCCAGCTAGCACTAGAGATGCGCGATTCGCTGAACCGTACGGCGCCGCAACTAGAACAATGGCTTGTCACGTACCAGGGGCTCCCTGAGGGCATTGTGCGGCGAGATTTAGCTACTCCAGCATCGGCCTATGAGCCTGCTACTTTAGCGAAACAAGCTGCTGAAACAGGCTTCGTTACGGTGCCAGTAGTCTTCCAAAACGTATCATCCATAGATTTCAGTGGCCCTATGAAGGCTCGGATCTTGCTGCGTGATGGTAATAATGTTCGGGAGGCCTTAGTAGATGTGCCCGGTGGTGCTTTGCGTGCCGACAGCCAGGTGAGCTTCGACGCTAAAGTGAACGTGATAGGTTTAGTAGGATCGTTGAGTGGCAATGTGGTTGTGAACCCGAGCCCGCGCGCGCTACCTGAGCTATACTCTTTCAACAATGAATTGCTGCTAGATGCCTTCCGGGTTGATAACCGCAACGTGCCGCCCACACTGGATGTAACGTTCGACGGGCAACACATCCTCAACGGCGACATCGTATCTCCAACGCCCATTATTACAGTGCAGTTGCGCGATGATGATCGACTGCGCCGAATTCAGGGCAAAGGCAACTTCGACGTTCTGCTGACTTCTCCTGACCAAACTACCGTTCGGGTGGATCTGACCGCAACCAATGTAAGTTTTGCAGCAGATTCCACGAAGGGAACAGCGCTGCTGACCTTGCCAATGGGCCAAAATACACCGCTTGCGAATGGCGTATACACGCTGGAAGTACAGGGGCGAGATGCTACTGGGCGGGCGGCCGGTGGTGAGCCCTACCGCATCACGTTCGAGGTAGTCAATGAATCCACGATCAGCAATGTGTATCCCTACCCGAACCCTGTTACCAGCAAAACCAAGTTTGTGTTCACGCTGACTGGTACCTCGCCGCCGCGCAACATGAAAATTCAGGTGTTGACGCTTACAGGACGCGTGGTGAAAGAGATTATGATGGCCGAACTCGGTCCGCTGCGCATCGGTAACAACATCACCGATTATTCTTGGGATGGTACCGATGAATTTGGAGACCGGCTCGCCAATGGCACTTACCTCTACCGTGTCATCTTAGATGATCCGCAGGACCAATTCGGGCGGCGCGCTACTGCTGGCGATAAAGCCTTCAAGAAAGAGTGGGGCAAGCTGGTTTTGTTGCGGTAGGAGCAGCAAATAGAAGCTCGTACCCAAACAGCAAACCGCCCTTGACACGTAGGATGTCAAGGGCGGTTTGCTGTTTAAAGGGGCCCAAAAGACGATGGTGTGCTACATCATCTCTACAGCACTTAAAACTTAACGTCGGCGCAGAGTTACGAAACTGAAAGAATAGGCGTGTTTTTCGTCTGGGTCGTGTCGTTGGCGATTCTCCTCTCGCCACACCGCACGGTCTAGTTCTGGAAACGTGACGTCGCCCTCGAAAGCGTGGTGTACTTCAGTTAAGTACACCACGTCGGCCGCGGGTAAGGCTTGCCGATAGATTTCAGCTCCTCCAATAACAAATACCTGCTCGTCGAGCTGGCTGGCGCGCTCCAGCGCTTCCGGTACCGAGTGCACAACCTCACACCCTTCTGCTTGCCAGTCGGGCTGCCGCGTTACAACAATGTTGGTGCGGTTGGGCAGGGGCCGGCCGATGCTTTCATACGTGCGCCGCCCCATTACCACCGGATGCCCCTGGGTGAGTTGCTTGAAGTGTTTCAAGTCGGTTGGTAGGTGCCAGATAAGCTGGTTATCACGCCCGATGACGCCATTATCGGCGGTGGCTACTACAAAAGCTACCATTTCATATACGGTTTGGTAGATACAATACCGGCACGCATGGCTGGTACAGGCAATCTAGATGAGACAAGAGAATAACTGCTAACCAGCAAACACAGCGGCGTTAATGCCACGCAGAAAATCAGCTATTGGCATTCGTTTCTTGCCTTCCAACTGCACATCCAGTAAGTCAAGCAAGCCGTTGGCTGTTTGCACGCGCAAGTAGGTGCGGCCATCGGTGTGCCAGGAGCCAACGTTGCCAGAGTCGGGGCCGCTGGCTTCCTCGTCGTCGAAGGGCTGGGCTTTGAAGACTTTGAGGGTGCGGTTGTCGGGAAGCTGCGTGAAGGCGGTTGGGATGGGAGAGAGGCCCCGGACCAAGTTGGCCAAGGTAGTAGCGGGCTGGGTGAAATCGAGGCGGCCCGTTTCCTTCTGAATTTTGGGGGCACTACGCAAGGTGGCGCTTTCCATCTGTGGCAAACTGGGCGCAGTGCCAGTAGCAATGGCTTGCACGGTGCGCAATGCAAGCGCGGCTCCCGTGGTTTTCAGCTTCTCATATAGCGTCCCGAAATCATCATCAGGCGTGATAGGCACCGCATCCTGAAAAATCAGGTCGCCGGTATCAATTTCGTGACGCAGGAAGAAAGAGGTGACGCCCGTTTTGGTTTCGCCGTGGATGAGTGCCCAGTTGATAGGCGCTGCTCCACGGTACTGCGGCAGCAAGGAAGCATGGATGTTGATAGAGCCGCGGGGCGGCATGTTCCATACCGCCTCCGGCAGCATCCGGAAAGCCACCACCACTTGCAAATCGGCTGCGTAGCTGCGTAGTTCATCCTGAAACTCCAGTGACTTCAAATTGGTGGGTTGCAATACGGGCAGCCCGTGTTTCACCGCCGCCTGCTTCACCGCCGACTCCGCCAACTGGCGCCCGCGCCCCGCTGGCTTGTCGGGGGCCGTCACGACGGCTACCACTTGGCATTCATCCCAACTTAGCAACGATTCCAGCGTGGGTACCGCAAACTCGGGAGTGCCCATGAAAACAATACGGAGAGGAGAAACAGGGTTGATCATAGAGAGAATTTGTAGAAAAGCAGCAGGTGGCCCGATATCTTCTTTGCCTGTAATGCCTGAAAGGCCGTGAACAAGCAAAATGTTGCCAACTGGCAGCGAATAGACTCTAGTACCCTCTGCACTGTGGTAAGGCAGCGCAGCCGATAACTTCGGATGAAATATGGCTCCGGATGCTATTAGGTCCTGAACTTGCTATTTGGTTACCCTTTGCTCGTTGAGAGTCAAGCGTCATCCTATTTGCAAGCCTTACTTGAAATCCGGATACAGCAGATACTTCTTCCGCATCACCTTGTACTGCCCCAGAGCCGGCTCCCACGACTGCCGAATCTCCGCTTCCGACTTGCCGGCTACAACTTGCTGACGTAGGCTGGAGGTACCGCTCAGCTGCTCGAAGTACTTGGTGAAGAACTTGTCTTTAGCGCTGCTTTGCTGATAGAAGTCTAGGAGGTATTTCAACGAGAACCCCAGGCTGTCAACAGACTTCAGATTAAGGCCGTAACAGGTCTTGCCGTTCTGAGGCGGCGTAGGCGAGCCAGCATTGGGCTTGGGCGTGAAGCTGAACGGGCGGCTAGTAGGCTGCGTAGGGGACCCAATTACCTCGAACGGCGTGCCAGTACCCCGGCCCACGCTCACATCAGTGCCCTCAAACAAGCACACAGTGGGATACAGCACCACAGAATGCGGATTTGGGAGGTTGGGCGACGGCGCAACGGGCACTGGGTAGCGGGTGCTGTGCGTATAGCCAGCTACGGGTACCACAGTCAGGCGACATTGCTTGCCGCCGGCCAGCCATTTCTCGCCGTTGATCATTTGCGCCAGCTCCCCAACCGTCAGGCCGTGCACCACCGGAATGGGGTGCATACCCACAAATGACTTGTGGGCGGGTTCCATCACGGGTCCGTCTACGTACCAGCCATTGGGGTTAGGCCGGTCAAGCACTATGACTTCCTTGTTTTGCTCGGCGGCCGCTTCCATCACGTAGTGCATCGTGCTGATGTAGGTGTAGAAGCGCGTGCCCACATCTTGAATATCGAAAATCAGCACATCCACGTCCGCCAACATGGCAGGGGTAGGCTTTTTAGTGGCGCCGTATAAGGAGCGCACGGGCAAGCCGCTACGATTGTCTTTATCATTTTTAATTAGAGCACCATCCGCTGCTTCGCCCCGAAAGCCATGTTCGGGCCCAAAAATCACCTTCACGGGGGCCCCGAGTGCCAGTAGCGTATCCACCAAAAAAGCCTGCCCTACGCGCGCCGTTTGGTTGATTACCAAGCCTACCCGCTTGCCTTTGAGCTGGGGAATGTAACGCTCAAACTGCTCAGCACCAACGCGCAAGGTGGCAGGTGCAGGCGGGGCGTCCGTTATTATTTGTGGGGCCGAAGAGACAACGGCTGTGGGTGGAACCGCGGTGGCAGCTGGCGCTTTCGAGCAGTCCGACAGCAGCAGGGGCACACTCAGCAAGAAGGTGAAGTTGGGTAGGGGCATCAGGAAACGAAGCTAGGAAACTGGCCGTAGACCTGTAGCTTTACGGCAGTGAATGTCTCGCGGTACATATCTCACAAGATTGACGGAGCCGACTCGGGGTCTTTTACTTCGTCGGTGACAAAGATAGCCATCATCAGCATTGCCCTCGGGCTGGCGGTGATGATCGTGTCCTTTTCCATCCTTGAAGGCTTCCGCAACGAGATACAAAGCAAAATCTTCTCGTTTGGGGCTCACCTCACGGTTAGTAAGTACGACACCAACAACTCCATCGAGATTGAGCCCATTAGCGGGCCCGCGCTGGTGCAAGACCTGAACCGGTTTCCCCAGGTGAAGTCGGCCCAGCCGTTTGCTCGCAAGACGGCCATTATCAAAACCCAGGACGAAGTGCTGGGAGTGGTGCTCAAGGGTATTTCGGAAGTGGGCAGCCGCTCCCCGATGCGCCAGAACTTGGTGGCGGGCAACTTCATCAACTTCCCCGATTCGGCCTCCAATGACGTGTTGCTTTCGCGAAAGGTGGCCGACAAGCTACGGCTTAAGGTAGGAGACCGGGTCTTGTTTTATTTCATCCAAAACCCGCCCCGAGTTCGGCCATTCCGGGTCAGCGGCATCTACCAAACGGGCCTCGACGAGTTCGACGAGGTATACGTTATAGGGGATTTGCGACAAATTCGGGAGTTGAATGCCTGGCCCGACTCACTGGTGGGTGGGGTGGAAGTGGTACTCAAAGATTTCAACCGCCTCGACCCGGTGGCGGAGGATATGTACGAGAATCTGCGCTACGACCTTAAGCTCGACAAGATTACCGACCAGTACGCCCAGCTTTTCGATTGGCTGCAACTGCTTAACCGCAACGTGGTTATCTTCCTGCTGCTGATCATTTTCGTGGCCACGTTCAACATGGTTGCTACCATTTTCATCATGATTTTGGAGCGCACCAACATGATTGGTATCCTGAAAGCCGTGGGGGCCACCGACCGACAAATCCGAAGTATGTTCTTCTATCGAGGCTTGAGCTTAACGGTGCGCGGCATGTTGTTCGGCAACCTGGTGGGGTTGGGCTTCTGCGCCTTGCAGTACTACACCCACCTCATCCCCCTCGACCCCGAGAACTACTACATGGACCGGGTGCCCGTTTTCTGGGACCCTGCCATCATTGTGCTGCTCAACGTGGCCACCTTCGCCACTTCTTTGCTGGCCGTCCTGATTCCAACCTACCTCATTTCGCGCATTAAGCCGGTGGCTGCCATCAAGTTCGACTAAGGCACCAGCTACCAAAACCAAGAACGGGGTACCAATGCAAGTGTGGCATTGGTACCCCGTTCTTGGTTTACCTGCAAGGCGTCCTGCTTTGGGTAGCAGAACTTATAGGCAGCGGCTTTGCAGAATCAAATTTGGGTTAGGGCAGAGTGCGGCCCACTTCTCTTGCTCAGCGGGCAACACGACGCCGGGGAAGTCGCCGGTGAGGCCTAGCATATCGGCAATAACCTGGAAATGCAGGTGGGGCGGCCAGTCGCCGTTTTCGGGAGCGGGCCCTACTTCCGTGAAGATCGTGCCCTTCTCGATGACCATACCGGGACGTAGCAGAGCAGTTTCGCGACGAGTGAGGTGGCCGTAGAGCGTGTAAAAGGTTTCGCTTTCTAATTCGTGCTCTAAAATGACGGTGGGACCATAGTCGCCGAAATTATCGTTGTCCTGTACACTATGCACAAGGGCATCGAGCGGGGCCATAACGGGCGTGCCAGCGCGCAGCCATACATCTACGCCCATGTGGAGGGAGCGGGCTGGTACGGCCGGGTCGCCGAACAAACCGGGGCTACGGCGGTAGATAACGCGGTTTTCTAGGTAGCCGCCTACGCCAATATGGGCCTCTTGCTCGGCTAGAAGCTGCGCTACCAAAGCCTCAAAGGCTGCTGTATCACGCAGATCGGCATTGCGGACTAGTGGGTTGTTGGCGGTGAAATCGAGTCGAGCTACGTCGGGGGCGTTCAGGTCGACGGGTAAGATAGCGTGAAACTCGTGTTGGTGGCGCTCCAGAAGTTCGGCGAGCATATACAGCTGAAATGAGAGTGTGCGAATGAGCTAAACGGGTGAAGCCAAGAGCCACTGCATACGAACGCAGGGGCAGAGAGGCTGCCGCAAGCTAAGGCATACGCTATAGAATCCCGTAATTTGCAACTCGTGCAAACCCTTCGGGGTAAGGCACAGTTATCAACCTACTTTCCCAGTTACAAGACTCGCAGTCCTTCCGCCCCCAATGAGCACACCGTACCTTTCACTGAACGTCGTCGAAATCACCAAGGAAACTGATGATGCTGTTACCCTTCACCTCGAACACCCCAACCGCCAGCCACTAGCTAGTAAGGCGGGGCAGTTTTTGACTTTGATTCTGCCTTGCGGTCCTGGTGGTAAAAAAGAACGTCGGGCGTATTCGCTCAGCAGCACGCCGAGCGAAGCCCCTCGTTTGTCGGTGACGGTGAAACGGGTAACGGGCGGGCTTGTCAGCAACTATCTGCTCGACACGGTACGCGTGGGCCAGCAACTGGAGGTAATGGCGCCGCTTGGCAATTTTGTGCTGGAAACCAATCCGAGGTCGGCCCGCTCGTTGGTGCTGGTAGGCGCCGGTTCGGGCATCACCCCGCTGATGAGCATGCTGAAAGCCGTGTTGCGTGAGGAGCCACAGAGCCAGGTACTACTCGTGTATGGCAACCGCAACGAGCAATCGGTTATTTTCCGGGAGCAGTTGCGGCGGCTGGAAAGCCAGTATGCGAGCCGCTTACAGGTCGAGCACGTGTACAGCCAGCCTACGGGCCCAACAGCAGCTCACCAGCACGTTGGCCGCTTGAACCGCACCACGCTGCTGCGTATTTTAGAGCAGCGCCATCAGTTTCCGGCCGCGCAGGCCGAGTATTTCCTCTGCGGCCCCGAAGGCATGATGGTGGAAGCGAAAGCCGCGCTGGACCTGCTAGGCGTACCCGACAGCCGCGTCCGCCGCGAAAGTTTCGTGGCCGCTGCCGAAACCCAGGAAACAGCCGCCGCGCAGCTCAACGGCCACGGCGACGTATCAGTGGATGAGGACGACGGCCAGATAAAAACCCGCACCGTGACTGTCAACTATGAAGGCTCGGAATACCAGTTTGAAGTAACGCCCGCCCAAACCATATTGGAGGCCGCCCTCGATCAGGATATCGACTTGCCGTATTCCTGCCAAGCGGGTCTCTGCACGGCATGCCGAGGCAAATGCCTCACGGGCAAGGTGCACCTCGACGAGCGGGAGGGCCTCTCCGATTCGGAAATGAAACAAGGGTATGTGCTGGTATGTGTAGCCCATCCGCTCACCAGCGATGTTACAATTGAAATAGACTAGTCCTTTGATGCGCTGCTTGGTTGAGCTTCTAAGGTGCGTACGCTTTTTAGCTTTTATTTGCTGACTCACCCGATGGCACTTGGTGTAGCGAGCACCGGTCCTAGGTATCATCGGCAATTTCTTGGACCACCCCGTGCTACTTCATCGGGCGTTTTCTCGTAACTTATTTACTTATGACTACTACTTCCGCTGAATTTGCTGTTGCCTCGGCCACCGATACCCAACGTCCGCCGCGGCATTACTTGCCCGAGGACTTCCACGTAACCAACTGGGCTGCTCTTGAACCCTTCTTTGTGGAGTTGCGCGACCGGACCATTACGTCCGGTGCAGAACTGGAACGCTGGCTGCTCGACCGCTCAGAGCTGGAAGCGGCCCTAAGTGAAGACTTGGCGTGGCGCTATATTCGCATGACCTGCGACACCCAGGACGAGCAACGCGCCACTGCTTTCCAATTTTTTGTGAGCGAGATTGAGCCCAACGTGGCTCCTCACGACCACGCCCTGAACGAGAAGATGATGAGTTCGGATTTTCTGCCCGAACTCGACCCGCGCAAATACCGCGTGTTTTTGCGCTCGGTGCGTCAGGCCTTGGAAATCTATCGAGTGGAAAATATTCCGCTGAAAACGGAAATAAGCACCAAGCAGCAGCAGTACGCCGCCATTGCGGGGGCCATGACGGTAACGCTCGACGGCGAGGAAATGACGCTGCCTCGCGCGGCCGACCGCCTCAAAAGCCCCGACCGCGCCCTGCGCGAGGAAGCCTACCGCTCTATTCAGGCCCGCCGCCTGCGCGATGCCAAGCCACTGGACACACTGTTCACTGAACTCGTGACTCTGCGCCACCGGGTAGCGCTGAATGCGGGCTTCAGCAACTTCCGCGACTACATGTTTGCCGCGTTGGGCCGCTTTGATTACACACCCCAAGACTGCTTTGCTTTCCATAAAGCTATCCGCGAAACCGTAGTGCCGCTGATTGATGACTTGGACTTGGAGCGTCGGCAAAACCTAGGGCTGCCGGAACTGCGCCCCTGGGACCTAGACGTGGACGTGTCGGGTAAGTCGCCGCTGCGGCCCTTCGATACCGGAGAGGAGCTACTGGAAAAGACTATCACCGTCTTCCAGAACCTTGACCCGTACCTCGGCGACTGTTTGCGCACCATGCGCCATATGGGCCAGCTGGATTTGGAGTCGCGCAAGGGTAAAGCGCCGGGCGGCTACAATTATCCGCTGGACGAAACGGGGGTGCCGTTCATTTTCATGAATGCTACCAGCTCCTTGCGCGACGTGGTAACTATGCTGCACGAAGGTGGCCACGCCGTCCATTCCTTCCTGACCCGTAACCTGCCCTTGGGCGCCGACAAGCACCCACCGTCCGAGGTGGCAGAGTTGGCCTCTATGAGCATGGAACTGATGAGCATGGACCATTGGGGCGTGTTCTTCACCGACCCCGAAGACTTGCGCCGCGCCAAAAAGACCCACTTGGAAAGTGTACTCGAAACCTTTCCGTGGGTGGCTACCATCGACAAATTTCAGCACTGGATCTACGAAAACCCGCAGCACACCGAAGACGAACGTCACCAGTGCTGGACGGCCATTTTTGATGAGTTCAACCAGCGCACCGTGAGTTGGAAAGGGCTGGAAGGCTTCAAGCCGTACTTGTGGCAAAAGCAGCTGCACCTCTACGAAGTGCCGTTCTACTACATCGAGTACGCTATGGCCCAGTTGGGGGCTATTGCCGTGTGGCGCAACTACCGGCAAAACCCGCAGCAAGGTCTTGAAGCCTATAAGCGGGCATTGGCTTTGGGCTACACTGCTCCTATTGGCGAGATATACGCGGCCGCAGGCATCCGCTTCGACTTCAGCACCGACTACCTGCGTACTCTCGCTGATTTCGTGCGCGAGGAAATGGCGAAGCTGTAACAGGTATTGCCTGAAATACTAAAAATAGACGGCCCCAGCAGTATCAACTGCTGGGGCCGTCTATTTTATAGATAACTATTAGTAAGTAACTATAAGCGAGTAAGTATAATTAGAGGCCGGAAGGCGTTGTTTCTAGCCCGCGGATACATAAGATTTCGGCGTTCTTCCAACTATAAACTTGCTGGGTAGCAAGCGGCTTGTATTCTATTTTCACTCGTTGCGGAGCGTTTTCTAGTGTTTGGGCTTTAAAACTTTCCCACACAGGTCCTGATGGCCTGAGTTCAGTTCCACTATCTTCCAAGACAAGCAAGGTTGGATGGGAAGGGCAATCCAGTACGTAGCAGGTAGGATACTTTATAGTGGCTGCAATGCTGCAGTTATCGGGTCGGGGCTCTGTACACTCTATGGTGCAGGCCGTAGTTAAGATAGACCCTGCTAGCGGGGCAAAGCGCCAATAGTAAAGTAGTGACATAGGTAACCCATGGTTAAGTATACTAGGAGGAGTCTGCCTTGCGAGAATAGGTTGCAAGCTTGTTCCGATGGAATAGTGAATAGTGGGCGTAAAAAAAGCGGCCGGAAAACTCCGGTCGCCTTTCCACAACCAACTCAACCAGTAACCAGCAACACCAGGGGTTGCTGGCACTAAAAAGAAGAGCTTCCGACCGACATATCGGTTGCACGCTACTAACAAGTTTTTTTCTTAGCGCTGACAGACAGTGATTTAAAATGCTAAACCCAACTCAACCGGCAGGTGAGTTGGGTTTTGATCTGTTAGCAACACCCAAAGCAGGCCATGCCAAGCATTACCTAAGGCTGGCCTCTGAAGGGTTGGCTCCCTAATTGGTTAGCTCAAATAGTGGCAGCGGAGCAAGCTGCTTGTATTTGCCGCCTAAGCTTTGCAGTTCAGCTTGGTGAAGCTGGATGTAATTGTTGAATTTCTTGGCGGCCTGGTCGTACTGCACGCGTTGGCCTACCACTTGCCCGTCATACTCCCCAATCGTGTTCAGCGTGTTAAGGACAGTGGAGCTGACAGCCGTACCGTTGGAACCTGAAGTTATGTTGCGCAACACGCCAAGCAGCGAATCCTGCGCCGCATCATAGCGGTCTATTTGGCTGGATTGCATGGTGAGCTGTCGGTAGCGTAACTCCTTCAGGCGGTTGTTGACCTGGGTCAATTGCTGCAACTGCTGTTTGTCGGCGGCTGGGGAGCGTTCCAACTCATTCAGCATTTGGCTGGTAGCCGTGATTTTTGCGTCGTCGCTGGCTATCATGGCATTCCAGCGCACATTCACTGAATCACGCAGCACTTCCAGTTGCTGTTTGGCGGCGGTGGCCGAGGCCGGGTCTAATGCTTTAGGGGTTCGATTGCAAGCCGCTACCATAGCAAATAAGAGTAGGGCCAGCCAGATAGGTTGTTTGGACACGAATTTCACAGATAAAATCAGCAAGAAATGAAGAAGTAGAACAGGTGAGGAACTGCTTGAAAACAAGGTCAGCCTTGTATAGAAGCTACATCATTGATGATCTGTTTTCAGCCCCCTAATCTGCGCAACAACGCAAAGGAGCGGCAAGATAGTGCCCCGTACATATGTCCGATGCTGAAGGTACTCGTGAAACCATGCGGAAAAGAGCACGTTGTGGCTATTTGGAGCGAGTAGAAAGCCGCTGCGCCTTCAAACCCGTTAAAGCCAGCTACCCCTATCCCAGGCGTGTGTACCTTTGCGGCCCGCTTGCCCCAGCCGAACCCACTACCCAGCTAGGCGGAGTAGCGGCATTAATTCAACTAGTGCAACCAGTGATTTTATGAGCGACGTCACGCCTCTTGATACCGTAGGAGAATTCGGCCTTATCCGCCGCATTCAGCAGACCATCACGCTACGCCAGCCTAGTACCAAGCTCGGTATTGGCGACGATGCTGCCATCCTGACGCCGCTAGCCGGCCACGATATGGTAATTAGCACCGACATGCTGGTGGAGGGAGTACACTTCGACCTGACCTTCTGCCCGCTTAAGCACCTAGGCTACAAAGCCGTTGCCGTCAACGTGTCGGATATGGCCGCCATGAACGCCATTCCCACCCAGATTGTGGTGGCGCTGAGCATTGGCGCCCGCTTTTCAGTGGAAGCCGTGGAAGAACTGTACGAAGGGATGCGCCTGGCCTGCGAGGCCTACGACGTAGACCTAGTAGGCGGCGACACCACCGGCAGCCGCGGCGGCCTCACCATCAGCATCACGGCCCTGGGACAGGTGGCAGCCGGCAAAGCAGTGCGCCGCGGTGGTGCCGGCCCCAACGATTTGCTATGCGTAACCGGCGACCTAGGTGGCGCCTACCTTGGCCTACAAGTATTAGAACGCGAGAAGCAAGCATGGCAAGCCGACCCCGAAACCCAGCCGGAACTCGGCAAGTATCCTTACGTGCTTCAGCGCCAACTGCGCCCGGAAGCCCGCATGGACGTTATCCATGAACTGCGCGAGATAGGCGTAGTTCCTACCAGCATGATTGATATTTCCGACGGATTGGCCTCAGAAGTGCTGCACCTCTGCCAAGCCAGCGGCACAGGCGCCCGCGTTTTCTCGGAAAACCTGCCCATTGCCAACCCCACCCTGGAAGTAGCCGAAGAGTTCAACCTCGACCCCATCATGTGCATGCTCAACGGCGGGGAAGACTACGAATTACTCTTCACTGTTCCGCTTGCTGCCCATCAGCTCATCAAAAACCACCCCGATATTACCATCATCGGCCACATGGTAGAGAAGAGCGAAGGCACTAACCTCATCACCAAATCCGGCCAGCCGGTTCCGTTACGGGCACAAGGCTTCAACCACTTTTAAACTGAAGGCGTAAACGCTTCGCTTCAACGAGTACAACAGAAAAGGCCATCTGCTCGCAGGTGGCCTTTTCTGTTGTACTCGTTGAAGCGAAGCGTTTACGGTTTAATCTTCTGGGTAGGGGATGTACACGAAATTGGTGAACTCCTTGTCCAGCACGAACAGGCAGCAATACTCGTCAGCGTCTTTGTAGGTAGATTGGAAAGCCTCAATGCCCTCTGTACTCACAATGCCTTGCTGTACGAACAGCTCTAAAAACGAGGCAAAGACATGCCATTCTAGGTTCAACTCGTCGGCATTTACAAGGAGGCTGCCAAGGGGTACTTCCTGGCGGGCAAAAACGAAAATGGGATATTTGGAAATGTCCATCTTTCGCACTTGCGAAGAGGCTTCCAGCAGCGTATCAGAAACGGTAGCGAAATCCTTGGTGATAGTACCGAGGTATTTACCGTTCAGTTCGGGGTCGTTGGCGTAGTCCATTAAGTCGTTTTGCTAGTTATTGATGAACGAGTAACTGCTAACAGCAACTTGAAATTAGCTGCTATAAAACAGATGCCTAAGATTCCGGATAGGTCCTGTGGCAGTCCCCGCCACAGAATTCTAAAAAGAAATTGCAATACCAGGCCTAGGAAGCAAAAGAGAAGGTACTGCAAGACAGGGTTCTTTCGCGGATTTAGAAATGTTCCAGCGCTTCCTATGATGAGCAGAACAACTATCAACTGGATTGAAAAAGGCTGTAACGCGCTCAAACTTTGGTTGACATTTTTACCGCTTTGCACATCACGGTAAGCTAGCTCCTGTCGTTGCTGCACTGCTGGTAGACTGCCTAATTGAAAATCTGATTCACCTAGGGGAGAATAGTAATGCACTTGCAGACTAGGGCTGGCCTTGATAAAATCACTCGGTTCGTGAAACTCTGGATCGTATTGGATGCCAATAAAAAGGCATCCAATAAGGCCGAGTAAGAAGAGGATTAAATAGGGCCAACGATGGATCATGTTTTTACCGCAATTCCAGCGCCACCACATTCTCCACGTGATGAGTGTGGGGGAACATATCCACTGGCTGCACGCGGGTTACTTTGTACGCTTCGTCGAGTAGCTCTAGGTCGCGGGCTTGAGTGCCGGGGTTGCAGCTGACGTATACGATGCGGGGGGCGCGCATTTCCAGTAGGCGGCGTACTACATCTTCGTGCATGCCGGCGCGGGGTGGGTCGGTGATGACCACATCAGGGCGGCCGTGCTTGGCAATGAAGTCGGCGCTGAGCACGTCTTTCATGTCGCCGGCGAAAAACTCGGTGTTGGTGGTGCCGTTGATTTCCGAGTTGACGTGCGCATCGGCTACGGCTTGCTCCACGTATTCAACCCCGATAACGTGCCGGGCCTGGCGAGCTACGAAATTGGCGATGGTGCCCGCGCCGGTATAGAGGTCATACACCAGTTCGTCGCCGGTAAGCTGGGCGAAGTCGCGGGCTACTTTGTAGAGGTTGTACGCGCCTTCAGAATTGGTTTGGTAGAACGACTTCGGGCCAACGCGGAAACGCAGACCTTCCATCTCCTCGTGAATGTAGGGTTCGCCTTTGTAGCAGACCACCTCCAGGTCGTGGAAAGTTTCGTTGCCTTTGTTGTTGAGGACGTAGTTGAGGGAGGTGATTTGCGGGAACCGCTCGTGGATATAATCGAGCAGCGGCATCAGGGCATCGTGGGCGTAATAGCACTGCAAAATCACCATTAGGTCGCCGGAATTGGCCGTCCGGATGATGAGGTTGCGCAGGAAGCCTTGCTGCGTCACGAGGTTGTTGAAGGGCAGGTCATGCTCGCGGGCGTAGTCACGGATGGCCAGCCGAATCTGGTTGCTCGGGTCGGGTTGGAGCCAGCAATGGTTGACGTCCAAGATCTTGTCGAAGCGGGCAGGGGTATGGAAGCCCAGCACGCGCCGCTCGTAGTTTTCGCCGGAGCTGATTTGCTCGTTGGTAAGCCAGCCGTTGTGGCTGAACGTGTATTCCAGCTTGTTGCGGTAGTATGTCTGGTCGGGCGAGGGAAGGATGGGCTGAATCTCGGGCAGCGCCACTTTGCCGATGCGCTGGAGCGTGTCCGTCACCTGCTGGTGCTTGAACTGCAACTGCGTTTCGTAGCCTAGATGCTGCCACTTGCAGCCTCCACAGGTGCCGAAATGCTCGCAAAACGGCTGCACGCGCAACTCCGAGTACTTATGGAAACGGGTTGGTACGGCTTCCAGGTAGTTCTTCCGCGACTTGCTGATGCGCAAATCCACGACGTCGCCGGGCGCTACGTGGGTCACGAAAATGACAAGGTTGTTGACGCGCACCAGGCATTTGCCCTCGGCTACCATGTCCTGAATTTCAACTTCGCGCAAGTCTTGCGGCGGGATGTTTTTAGCGGCTTTATTCACCTGGCAAAAGTAATCACGGATTCAGCCGGATTGCTCGGATTTCACGGATTTTGTAGCCGATGCCTTCTCAACTGCCATCAGGCTCAGATCTGATTTGTGTTTCTGAAACGCAAAGAGGCTTGCCACGGGCAAGCCTCTTTGCGCTTTACTCGGTTGAGAAATCCGTGCAGTCCGAATAATTCAGCTAACCCGTGGTTCTACTTTACCACCTCGAACCAGCCCTTGTACAATCGTCCACCGGCTAATTGGAGTTGGTAATAGTACACGCCGGCAGGGGAGTTGACGCCGTCAAACGTGTTGTTGTAGTTGCTGGTCTTGTACACTTCCTTGCCCCACCGGTTGAAGACGGTGAAGGTGTTGCCGCTATACAGCTCCACGTTCTTGATGATGAACTGGTCGTTTAGGCCATCCCCGTTTGGCGTCACGATGTTATAGAACACTAAATCGTTGGCAAACTCCACGCATGCCAGGTTCGAGAGCGAGACAGGCGCGGTAGACTGTGTGGCATCAACGGTGCGGATGCGGAAGCACTGATTGAACCCAGCGGCACCCACCGGCAACAGTAGGCTATAGGTAGGAGCTCCGGTAGCGGGCACGGTTTGCAACAGTTCCTCGGTGGCGCCGCCGTTCACCTGGCGGTAGATGCTGTAGCTGCCCACCGGCCGGCCTTGGTACGCATTCCAGGTGAGCTGCACCTTGCCTTGGTCGCGGCCGGCTTGGCCCTCGGTGGCGGTGGCTTGCAGGCGAATAGTGGTATGCTGCGTGCTGCTCAGGACGGTGCCACAGGCGTTGGTCAGGTTCACTTGGTACTCGTAAGCAGCAGCGTCGGCATCAACTCCTGTATCGGTGAAGGTGGTGGCCGTGTTGGCCGCCGTGCCAACCGCGGTGAAAGCCCCCGTACTGCCCAACACCCGGCGCGTGACACTCACACTGTTGCTGTTGCCGGTGTTGCTGGGAACGTTGAGGGCAAGAGCAATTCGCGTATCGCTCTGTGGATCAACGGAAGCTAGCGTCAGGTTAATACTAGCATTGTCGGGCCGCACGGTGAACACAGCGGTACATCCGGTGCTGCTGGTTTCGTTTGCTTGGATGGTAGCGGGCGTAGTACCCGCCGCGAAATCAACCACTATCGTAGCCGAGTTCTGGCCACTAACAATGGTTCCACCTGTTACAGCCCATTGGTATACCCCGCCTGTTGTTCCGTTGGCGATGGTGTAGCGGAGGCCGGTTCGGGCTTCGGGGCAGTAGCTAGCTGGGCCGGTAATAGCCAATGTGGGCACTACCGTAAGGATTTTTGTGTAAACCGGGCCCGAGCAAAGGCTGGCATTGCTTTCACGCGCCGTGATAGTGTAAGTGCTCGGTACAGATGTCGAAATGAGTAGGGTGTTTGTGACGCTTGCTTGGGGTACTCCATTTACCGTCCAGGCATAGGTAGAGCCTGCACTGCCTGGCAACGTGAAGTTGACGCTAGACTGTGGAGCAGCACAAACGCGGCTAGGGCCGCTGATAGCCAAGTTGGCTGCTGGGGAAGGCCGCACGGTTACATACAGCGTATCGCTCTGACCCAGGCAGCGTCCACCACTCGGGTTGCTGGATTCCGTTACCACGAGCTTGGCAATGCCAGCACGCGTGAAAGTCACCTGCACCGTGTTCTGGTTGGTGCTTACCTGCGTGCCGCCTACTATCTGCCAACCGTAGGTGGAACCGGCGGTGAGTGGTGTTTGGTACGTGAACGGGCCATCGGCCAAGCACACGCTCAACGGGCCCGTTGGCCGTTGGGTGAAGAGTTCCGGGTTGACGCGGACTGGGAACGTAATGGTGTCAGAAGAGCAGCCAAAGCTATTTAACCGGAAGGCCTTGACGCTGGCCGTAGTAGAAGCCGCACCCCAGTTCACGGTAATGGCCGCCGTGCCTTGGCCAGTTGCCAGCGTGCCACCCGTCACAATCCACTGATAGTCGCCTGCCTGCGCATTACGAATGGAGTAGGCCACGCCCTGCACCGTAGGGCACACCGAAGCAGAACCTTGAATACTATCGAGCGAAGGGCGTGGGTTTACAGTGATGCGTACCGTGTCGTAGGCTACGCAGCTTTGGGCCGTGGTAGCCGTTACGATGTAGGTCAACGTCTGCGGCATAGTGCCCGTAGAAACTGTGACGGAAGGCTGGGCGGCCGTGGCGTTGCTCAGCCCAGTGGCAGGGCTCCACTGGTAGGTGTACCCCGGAAGGGCCGCAGTACCCAAGGTGGTGGCTTCTCCCGAGCAAACTGTGGCATTGGCTCCGGCGTCGGCTACGGCTTGCGGGTTCACCGTCACGGTCACTGACTGCGAAGAGGTGCAGGTGCCATCTGTAGAGGTAACCGTATACGTGACAGTGGCAGAAGGCGTGACGATGATGGTAGACCCCGTGAATGTTTGCCCCGTGCTGCTAGTCCAGGTGTAGGTGGTGCCGCCCGAGGCCCGAAGCGTGGCCGAAGCGCCCTGGCAGATGGAGGCAGCAGTCGGCGTTACAGTCAGGGCGCTAGCAGGCCGTACATCTATCGTGCGCGACACCGAGTCGGTGGGGCAGTTCTGCGTCGAGATACCGCGCACCGTTATGCGGCCTGCGCCGGTGCCGTTCCAGAGCACTTGCACCGTGCTGCCCGTGTTAGGGCCTTGAATGACGCCGCCTTGCACAGTCCAGAGGTAGGAGTTAGCCGTAGGACCTGTCGCTGCATAAGGTCGCGGGGTGGTTCGGTCACAGATAACGCCTTCGCCAGTGATGCCAGTCGGGCCAGCCGCTTTCGTCACTATAATCTGAAACACTTCGGCCACTGTTTTGGCGCCGCAGGTTGCGTCAGTAGCCGTGACTACCACATCGTATGGCGTGTTGCGGGCGTTGCCGCACTGGCTATTGAACACAAACTGGCCGTTGACACTGCCGTTGGCGCCTTGCACGGTGGCACTACCCGTAGGAGCACCCGGCAACACCGTGCCTTGGCTGCCGCCAAAGGTGGCATTGAAGGGCCCCGTCCCGTCGAGCAGCACACTATTGGCCCGTATACGAAGCGGATTGCCATCGGGGTCGGTGGCCGCTAGGTTGAAGCTAAGGGATTGGCCTTCCTGAATAGTGAACGTACGCGTCGCTACGGTGGCGGGCGTAAACTGCGGCGAGTTGTTGGGTTGACAGGTGCGCGAAACCAGCTGAATCTCGCGGCGGGTAGAGCCAATAAGCACCTCGTTGCCATTGATGGTTCGGTACTCTTTCACTTCCACTGCCACCACAAAGCGCCCTACCCTGGACGTGGCATAGCGACTGATGCCAGTGCTGGCATTCAGGAACGCATAGTTGCCGGGGCCCGTCCCGAAGGGGGTGGAAGCAGAATAGCCCTGCGCATACGTGACGCTTGGCGGCGGTGGAGTAAAGGTCGGGGTGGTTCCTTGGAGGCTGTTGTAGGGAGTGCTAAACGAATAGATTAGTCGGTCGCCGTCAGGGTCTACTGCGTTGTTGACTAGGATGCTGGTATCGCCCTGGCAGATAACCACCACGGCCGTATCCGAGAAGGTAGGCGACGAGTTGGGCAGTAGCGGTGGCGCCATATCCACGTACATGGTCTGGTTCTGGCCGCTTGGGTTGCTTAAGTTGTCGATGTTGAAATTGCGCGTGCCATCCGTATACACAGCGTAATAGCCAATCAAAGACACGGGCAGGTTCACAATGGCCTCATAGCGGGCCAAGCGTACCGACGGTATCGAGCCGGGCGGAATACTACAGCCGCCCGGCAGCGGAGGCGTAATGCTGGGGTTGGACATGCGCGGCAGACGAAACGTGCCGGCTGGTTGCACATCAGACTGCGGCGGCCCCCCACAAACCATCTGCGCGCACGAGAAGCTGTTGGATCCCTCCGAGCTAACGATACGCTGACCCGTGGTCTTGTTGTATAAGTTCAGAAAGATATTGCAGCGCCCGTCAGGCACACTCGAAACCGTTTGGGACGGTATGCCAGGCACGGCGCATTCCGAATTCAAGTAGATAAATACCGTAATGCGGTAGCGAAACTGGTTGCCAGTCGGGCCGTTGGCGTCGAGATATTGATACGTCATCTCGCCTCCCAATAAGTGAGAAGCCACCACCGAACCTGGGCGTAGCCCCGTTAGTAAGAGTAGCAGGAGTAAGGCGCGGAGTACAGTTTGGCGCATAGACTGAATGTTCGGGGTACCACTTATTTACTTGTTGCGCGTCGAAGTTCGGAGTGCGGCTTGCTGAATAACTTACTGTTGAAGTCCAAGAAACACCAGCAAGCAGCCTCCAAAGCGTCAACTACAATCCTACCTGAATGCGGCGCGTAGCCATTTTGCCCTCGGCATTTTGCAGGCGTACCAAGTACAGCCCGCGGGGCAGACCCGAGAGGTTCAGCTCGGCTTCCTGACTCGGACTCAACCGCACCGAAGTCTCGAGCACTTGTGCGCCCACCACGTTATCAACGCGCACGGTATAGGTGCCTGCGGCCGCAGGGTCGGGGAGACGAAGGGTTAGGTGGCCGTCGGCGGTGGGATTGGGGAAAACGGCGAGGGCCGGCAAGGCTCGGGCTTCGTTTGTGTTAAGTGTCGCATTCACCAGTACCGAGTAATCCTCGGTTTCCGAGTTGTTTTGGTTGATCTGGCAGGCAGTAGGCACTGGCGACGTATTGAGGCGCACCATCACGCGCATCCGCGTAAAGCCTCGGCTAGCCGCTGTGGTAGGTACGGTGATTGGAGTGCTGAACAGAGCGGCCGTAGTTGAGCCATTTGCCACTTGTTCCGACGCTTCGTAGGTGCCATTGCGGTTCCAATCAACCCAGGCCCACAAGATGTGCTGTTGGAAGCCGGTGTTTACGGTCAGGTTGAGCGTGGTGCTTTGACCCTGGTACAGGTTCACCACTTGGCTTGTGTAGTTGCCATAGCCACTAGCTGAGGCCGCTGAGGAGTTGTTGAGGTCGGTGGTGGCGCCGCGCCGTACGGCCACGTTGGTCAGCCAGATGTTGGGCGTAGTGCCGGTAGCCGTGCAATACGATACGCAGGGCTGCATGAAAACCACGTAGCTGTTGCGCGTCACCACGTTGCTGCCGAAAGCATTGGTGGCCGTTAGCGTCACGTTGAACACCCCCGACGTTGAGTAGATGTGCGAAGGGT
Organism: Hymenobacter tibetensis; assembly: GCF_022827545.1. Classification (NCBI taxonomy): domain Bacteria; kingdom Pseudomonadati; phylum Bacteroidota; class Cytophagia; order Cytophagales; family Hymenobacteraceae; genus Hymenobacter; species Hymenobacter tibetensis. Next base: position 3,829,199 of record NZ_CP094669.1, on the reverse strand, counting down.
TCTGCTGGGTGCTGGTGGTATTGTCGCCGAAGGTCCAGAGCCAACTGGTTGGGGCATTCGTGCTTTGGTCGGTGAACTGCACGGGGTTCTGGCAGTCGCCTAGTACGTAGTTCGAGGTGAAATTCGCTGTGGGAGGGGTGGTGTTTGGCAGTACCGTGACGGTGTAGTCTTCCACTTGGCCCAGCTGCGGATTCGAGCAGGGGCCACTCACGCCGCCTACAAAGTCGGCTAGCACCCGCAACCGCAGGGGGGTGTTCTTCACGGCCGCCCCCGGTATGATAAGCGTGCCGGAGGGGTTGTCACTGTTTAGCGCGGTGTAAAGCAGTTCATTGCCGGTGAACGCGCCATCGTTGTTCAGGTCCAGCCACACCCGAGTATCGTGTGGGGAGGTGCCACCAGTAACAAGGCTGATCGGAACGGCCGTGCCTTCAACGAGTTGGACGCGGTTGGTACACGTGAAATTCTCGTAGCCGGCCTGGCCGTTCAACGATGTTTTCGTGAGAGAACCGAGGGTAAAGCTGGTAATACCATAGTCGCAGCAGTAGGCTACCGTGGTAGGGGTGCACGTAGCGGCTACGGGCACCAGATTGTTGTATACGATATAGCTTGTGCGGGTGCGTACGTTGGAGCCAGTGGCGTTGGTAGCCGTGAGCGTCACGGTGTACGTTCCGGGCGTAGTGTAGCAGTGGTTGGGATTCTGCTGGGTGCTGGTGGTATTGTCGCCGAAGGTCCAGAGCCAGCTGGTTGGGGCATTTTGCGTTTGGTCGGTGAACTGCACGCAGCCCGAGCAAGTTACCGTTTGGTCAGCTACAAACTCTGCTACTGGCGCGGCCGTGTTGCCTACCGCCGTTATGGCGTAGTCTTCGGTTTGAGAGTACAGGGGAGTGGAGCAGGGTGCCGGCACTGGCGAGTTCACCCAGTCGGAGGCCACGCGAAGGCGCAAGCGTGTGTTTAGGGTTGTACCCGTTGGCAGCGAGATAGTACCGCTGTGAAACTGCAAGGCGGTAGAAGAGAAAATCAGCTCGGAAGTAGGGTTCAGCGTGCCGTCGTTGTTGACATCCAGCCACACGCGTACCCTTTCTTCCACGCCGGTGTTGGTACGCACGCTAATGGGGTAGCTCTGGCCTACCGTGAGGGTGGTGCCAATAGTGCAGGCGTAGTCCCGGAAGCCGTCCTGCACGCCGAGCGTTGTGTTATTAATCGAGCCAAGCGTTACGTTCAGAATACCCATTCCGAAGGCATAGGCGGAAGACGGTGCCGAGCCAGGCGTACAGGCGCTAGCCGTTGGCGGACATTGAGCCCTGCTACTACTTGGCGCTAATAAAATGGACAGCACTAACGATAAAGCACCAAACCAAAAAGTAGAAACTCGGTATCTCGTACGTAAAGTTAGGGCCATAGAATACTGCGTAAAATGAATCGTAAGAAACTCTAAATGTAGGAACAATGGCGCCACGAAATGCAGCTTATTGCATAGGTGGTATAATATATAGGTTAATAAATTATACAAGTGAAAGAAAAGCCGGAATTAGTGCCACTCATCGCCTAGCTCCTACGAAATAAGTAGTTTTGCCAGCGCTGCATCAAAGCAGACCCCGCACCCTTTGCCAGGCATGAAAGACAAAGTAGTTCTCATTACCGGTGGTACATCCGGCATTGGCCGCGCTTGCGCCCTAGCCTTCGGCCAAGCCGGCGCCCGCATCGTTGTAACGGGCCGCGACGAAGCCCGCCTTCAGGAGACAGCCCGCGCGCTAGCCGACTTGGGCATTGTACACCATACTGTTCGGGCCGATGTAGGGGTAGAGGCCGATTCCGAGCGTGCCGTAGCCGAAACTATTCAGGCTTTCGGCCAACTGGATGTCCTGCTCAACAACGCGGGCATCAGTATGCGCGCCCGGTTTCAGGATGTGGACCTTGATGTTATCCGGCGCCTGATGCAAACCAATTTTTTCGGGACCGTGTACACCACCAAGTTCGCGCTACCTCACCTCCTGGCCAGTAAAGGGTCGGTGGTAGGAATAAGCAGCGTTGCCGGCTACCGCGGGCTGCCAGGGCGAACCGGGTATTCCGCTTCCAAGTTTGCTATGCATGGTTTTTTGGAAGCGCTGCGTACGGAATTGCTCCCGCAGGGCGTACACGTGCTGTTGGCCTGCCCCGGCTTTACGGCCTCCAATATCCGCCAAGTGGCCCTCGCCGCCGACGGCTCTGCGCAGGGAGAGTCGCCCCGTGATGAGCAGAAGATGATGACCAGCGAGGAAGTAGCGCAGCATATCCTCAATGCCGTCCGCCACCGCCGCCGCGACTTAGTGCTCACCAGCCAAGGGAAGCTCACCGTTTTTCTCAATAAGTGGCTTCCTAGCCTAACAGATAAGCTGGTCCTCAATCACTTCCGTAAGGAAGAGAAGGGCGTGCTGTAAGAATAACGCTGGGGAATTATGTACTCAGCACCTGAACACGACCTGCCTCCGCATAAGCTCACTGCACCAGCAGCAAGTCTTGCGCACGGATGTAGGCTTCCTGGCCCTGCCATTGCACCTGATACCAGGTGTCTTGCTGATCTTGCACGAGGAGTCGGTCGCCGGTGGTGGCGGTGGTAAGCCACGCGGCACCAGCGCTTGGACCAGCCATCAAGGCGGCGCGGGGCCGTACAACCAGCGCCGCACGCTCAGTTCCTAATAGGTTCAGGTATACAGCCGTGAGCAGTAGGTAGGAGCCATAGGTTACCCACCAGCCGCGCGTTACCTGGTGCCGGCGCACGACCAACAGCGTACCACCTATTACGGCGCCAATCAGCAGGATTTGCAGCCCCAGGTAGTAGTAGCGCCGAAATGTAAGCTGCAAATCCTGCCGCCAAGTTTCGGGGTAGCCCGTCAGGCGTTGGTTGCGGGCCATTTCAGCCATTTTGCGCCAAGTAGCCAACCGGGGCTGCCTAACCAGCACCATATGCAGGTAGTAAAGCGCCGCCGGATAGTGCCCAAGCCCTTCCTGCACATAGGCCATGCGGAGCAGTACGCGCGGCGATACTAGGCCTTCCTGCCGCAACAACTTTCGGTATTGCCCATAGGCCGCCTGATAAGCCCCGGCATCGAAAGCAGAGTCGGCCTTAACGAGAGCAGAATTAACATTCTGGGCAGTAGCAGGTTGAGAAAACCAGGACTGAATCAGAAAAAAAAGTAGAAGCTTTTTCAGCAAAACGTTTGGAGCGTAGAAACAGGCCGGCTACTTTTGTGCCACCATTCGCCATACGGCGAGTTTTTGATTGCAAAGTAATTGATTCTGTAGCTCAGCTGGTAGAGCAATACACTTTTAATGTATGGGTCCTGGGTTCGAATCCCAGCGGGATCACCAAAAGCCTCGTTTGCAACCTGCAAACGAGGCTTTTTTGTTAGTGGGTCCGTGAGTGGGACCGTGTATTATTTGCCTTCTTCTTACAAATGGGGCTTTGCAGTTAAGTTTGGGTAACTCTGGTAAAGTTTTCATCTATGCCCCCAGTAAAGCTTCATTCGTGCTTAGTAGTGTTCAGTGACTACCGGTCGTATACACGTAGTGAAGAAACTAGTACGGCTTATCTACAAGATTGGGAGAGGTTAAGGCAAGATAAAGAGGAACTGAGGACTAATCCAGAAGTACTAACTCGCCTACAGCAGGAATTTGCGGAGAAGTGGCAGTTAAAGCAGGATGATGCATTACCTGTCGATTTACAATATGCTTTCCGAGACCCCTGGGTACAAATGCCCGACGGTAGCTATGAACACCCATCGAAAGAGTGGCGAGAGCAATACCTTAACGAGCGCCTTCTTTACCGGATAGAGAATGGGGGAGATAGTCATCATCCGGAGTTTAATACGCCGACTGATACTTACATTCATAATTTACTCAATTTCCACTTCGAACGGCAGGCCTCCAATAACTTGAAAGATAGATTTGTGCGCTATGTGCACAATCTAATCCAAGTGCACCTAAACGAGCGGCTTGAGCAGGCTAAGAATACAAATGATAGTTCTATATCATTGCTACGGGTGGCCAGCCAGTGGGACCGACGCAAAACTATTGTAGGAAAAAGTGAGGAAAAGCACAATTCAAAATCATCCATGCCGACTTCAAAACAAGTGGGGCTACTATTTGAATTTCTCCGGCATAGGGGAGGCATAACGCTTGATTATCCAACTACAATCACGCTAGTAGCCATTGTTACTGGAACAGATCGTGAAACCCAGCTCCGTTTCTTTAATGCCCCGGATTATGGTCACGATCATTTGATGTACACGAAGCGGAACATCGAATGGGTTATTTCACAGCTTAAGTTATTAGGCCTTGACACTATAGAAAATGAGCAGTGGCTGAGAGCTAAGGGCAAACCAGAGGGTACAACTAGCAAAAGCTAGTAAGAAATCATATTAGCAGGTAAAATAGCGTACGAATGTCCCGTACGCGACGCATACAGGGAGTGAAACTTGCCTCGGTTTAACAACTAAACCAGGGCATATGAAAGAATCACCCCCAATTGAAGCGGCACTATTCGTTCTCTCGCTTCCGCAACTTCGAGCAGTACTCAATGACCTTCTGGAAGAACAGCTTCGCCCAATTAAAGAAGCATCAAGGCAGTTTATAAGCATGACTCAGTGGAATATCTCACCACTAAGCAGGCTCTAGAGTTGGTTCGACTGTCTAAGCCGACATTCAACAAAAAAAGACGTGAAGGCTATATTACGGCCTATCACTCGTCGGATAAACGGGTACTGTACAAGCGCAGCGAACTGATCACATACCTAGAGTCTCATAAGCCGAAGGAGGGGCGTGTTGCATGCTAAATGACCTCCGTGCTTCTGATGCCGAACTATTGGAGTTGGATAGTGAGGTAGATAACTGGCTAGTTGGTTGGACTAGTACCTCTATTCCCACTGAAGCTCAACGACGGCGCTTGTACATTAAGCATAAAGTAGCCAACGCGCGACGTTACGGGCAATCTGCCTTGCGTAAGGCCATCCAAGAAGGTTGTGCTTTGCCAATTCATCTTCCACACCTATGGCATCCAGTGGAGCAGTGCTTAGTTGAGGCTCGGCAGCGAGACTCGACCTTTCGCTCCGCCGAAATCTATCTGGGTCCTGATCCGCGGGAAGTAGGATACCAGGTGCCGTTACGCATTCCCATTTATCACTCGCTAACGGAATTAGGTCTATGAAACGCCATAGACCTTCCCTAGAAGAAGTGCCGCCGAAGAAGCCAGCGTTGCCGAAACGGCAGAAATCGCTTAAGGCGAACTCGGCAGACAATAAACTAGCGCGGGCAGAGCAATACATACAGCAGCGCTATGAGGTGCGCTTCAATGTAGTGAAAGGAGTAGTCGAATGGCGACCAGCTGGGAGCTCTATTCTCTACGAGCCGTTGAATGATTACCAGCTCAACAGCATCCTGCGGGAACTGGCGCACAACCAATGTGCGATGGGTTCGGATGGGTTGAACCGGTTGTTGGCTTCGGACTTTTCACCTCGCGTAGATCCGTTGCAGGAATATTTCACCATGCTTGGTACGAAGCCGGCTGCTACCGGCCACATTGCGAAGCTGGCCGCTACGGTGAAGCTGGTCGATTCAGTCGTGTTCACTCACTATCTCACCAAATGGTTGGTTGCTACCATTGCAAATGCCCTAACTCCTGTGGGGTGCCAGAATCACACTTGCTTGGTTCTGACAGGAGGGCAAGGGCAGTATAAAACGACTTGGCTGGAACTGCTTTGCCCGCCACCGTTAGCAGTGCGGTACCTGTTTACGGGTAAGCTTCAGGTGGAGAATAAAGATACCCAGTCCATGCTGGCCGAATACTTTTTCATCAACATTGATGATCAGTTGTGCACGATCAACAAGCGGGATGAAAACTCGCTCAAAACCCTCATTACACAACCCTCGGTAAAGCTACGTCGGCCCTACGACCGACTAATTGCGGAGTTGCCGCGTCGAGCAAGTTTTATGGGCAGTGTCAACGGGGCAGACTTTCTCACAGACCCCACGGGTTCGCGGCGCTTTTTGCCCTTTCAGATTGAAGCCATCAACATTGAAGCCGCACGGCAAATTGACCTAGAGGCCGTGTGGAGCGAAGCATATCATCTCTGGCAAACGGGCTTCCAATATTGGTTTGACGAAGACGAACTGGACGCTTTACACGAACGCAACCGGCAATTTCAGCAGGATACGCCGGAGTATGAGTTGGTGGTGATGCATTTTGAGCCGGGAAAAGAATTTTATACCCTGGCCCAAATTAAGGAAGAGCTGCAGCTGCGCTCTACGGTTCGCAACTTGCGTGAAAGGTTTCTAGGGGAAGCTCTGGCCCGCTTAGGGATACCCAGGCAGCAGAAACGTCTGGCGCAAGGTGGGCGCGTGGGAGGCTATTATGTCCAGGCCCTAGGACAACGAACGTGGGCCGAAGACACGCTGCCCAGTACCAACACCAATCACTAAGCCTTTTAGATGCATTCTTCTCGTGCCAGGCATGCCACCCGCGTGTTTGGTCCCACAGGCCTTATTCACTGTCTTCTTAGGTGCTCCTGTCACGTGACAGCCTGTACCGCTTGCTCATGTGATACGCCTTGCCAGGCTATAAAAACAAGTGGCACGCCTGGCACGAGAAGAATGCATCTAAAAGGCTGCATAAAACACGTTGGCCCTTTGTGTTTTAATCCATTTTCTTTTTCAAATCCTATTATGCCTACTTCTGAGAAACAATGTGCTGTGTGTGAAACTTGGTTTTCCGGTCGCGCCGACAAAATTTACTGTAGTGTTGCCTGCCGGGTGTGGGCGCATCGACATCAGCAAGAGCAGCAAAACGAAGAAGCGTCCCTTTTCACGGACATAGATCTCTTACCCTGGCAAATGCCAATTCCGGTGTCTCCTCCGTCAAGTACTGCCCTCACGGTAGTAGCGCGCGATGAGGACGATGATCCAGAAGAAGATGACTTCCATACCAAGTGGCGAAAACAACAAGCCCTACGAGACGCGCAAGAACAACAGCGTAAAGATCAAGCGTTAGCGCGGGAGGTGCATCGGTACTACATGAAAGCCATTGAGGCCTTACTTCACTGGGAAGGCCAGCACCTGAAGGCCGACCAGTTAAGTCAGCTGTGGGCCATGGCGATAGACTGTTTAGAAGACTATAAAGAGCATCCTTATCTGGGGCAGCCAAATAGTATAGCTCGGCAGCGAATCAACGATTTGCGCGATGCGGCTAAGGTGTTCGCCGATACCATGCAAGAAGCGCGGACTAAATGGCTTACAGGTCACATGGGTCGATATGAGCTTACCAAAAAATGGAAAAAGCAGTTATATGATAGACTACTAGAGTAAAGCGTATCAGTTACAGTAACGGCATTTAGCCTTAAATATCGCCTAAATTGATACGGTGTAACAACTGTTACGCTTGATGACCCCCTAAGTAAGATGGCCTCTACGCATGCGTAGAGGCCATCTTACTTAGGGGGTACTATTGTGAAAAAGCGGAGTGTAATAGAAATTAAGGACCCTTATTATAACAGGATATAGTGAGAGTAGAATCACTCTAAATGCCACGTTGTTCAATTGAAGCTTGTAAGTGCTTCCGATAGCGCTTAACACTAGAGAGACTGATCTCCGTTAATGCTACCGTTTCCGCCACAGATAGACCTCTCGCCAATGCTCTCTTCACTTTGGCTAGGTTCTCGGCATCGAACCCCTTAGGACGGCCGATATGCTTACCCTGTGCCGCCGCCAGTTGCTGGCCCGCTTTGGTCTTCTCCAAGATGCTCTCACGGTCGTACTCCGCGAGCGAGGCGAAAATGGACAGCATGAACTTGCCGGCCGGTGTGGTCGTGTCGATGCCTAGGTCCAGGGCCTTGAAGTAAATGCCGCGCTGATGAAACGAGTTGACTAGATGAATCACATGGTCTCGGCTACGGCCCAGGCGAAAGAAGCGCGCTACCAGCACCGTGTCGCCTTCGCGTAGCAACCCCAGCATCTCATCTAAGGCAGGACGTTGCAGGCTCATGCCCGTGATTTTATCCTGGAAGATTTGGTCGCACCCCGCTTTAGTCAGGATGTCAAGTTGCGTGTCTAGATTCTGGTCGACGGTGGAGACGCGGGCGTAGCCAAAGATTTTATTCATGAAGGTTCAAAAAGTTGGGTTCATAAAGATAATTGCTTATTTCTTTCTGGACCTACTTATTAGCCCTGGTTTCTATGCCCTTTGACACGGAATCGATGGGGAAAGGGGTGGGCTCTAAATGGCATGATATTTTGAAGCGTACTGTGACAGAGGCAACCCATTCTGTTAGACACGGCTCATCAAGTAGTCCTCCTTTCGCTTTCCAACCTTCTTATAGCAACGGGAATAAAATTGCGCTAAGCTCTTGGTGCCGTTTTTAACATTGGTAAAAAGAAGGGCGAGTGTTAGACGCGACCTTTGTCGCTGTCCATTTCCTCTTCATCATGCCGTGGTTGTTGTTAGTGCTGGCCGGGTTGGCCGAAGTCGCGTTTGTCTTTTGTCTGGGCAAAGCTCGGCTGGCGGTTGGCGCCGAAGCGGCCGGGTGGTACGCGGCCTTCGCCGGCTGTGGCATCCTGAGTTTCTACTTGCTCAACCTGAGCTTAGTGCACCTACCCTTGGGCACGGCGTACGCGGTCTGGACCGGCATTGGCGCGGTGGGGACGGCGGTGGTCGGCGTCGTCGCCTTTGGGGACCCGCTGACCGGCCCACGCCTATTTTTCCTCGCCACCCTGATCGGGTCCGTGCTGGGCCTGAAAGCGGTAGCGCCCTAGGCCAGCCGCGCTTACTTGCGTTTGGCGCGCACCCGGCTCAACGTAACTTGGGTAATGCCCAAGTAAGACGCCAGGTACCCCAGTGCCACGCGCTGGAGCAGGTGCGGGCTGTGGTGCAGTAGGTCCGCGTAGCGTTCCTCCGCGGTGCGAAACTGCCGGGCAATGAGTTGCTGCTCGGTTTGCTGCCACACGCGCTCGACCAGCACCCGTCCCCAGTTGGCCAGGTGAATATCCTCCTGGTACAAGGCGTGCAGCGCCCGCATATCGAGTTGAAACAGGCCGCTGTCTTCGAGCAGCTCTATCGTCTCGTAGCTCACGGCCTGCTCGGTATAGCCCCGAATCGAGGCCAATACGGCCCCTTCTTCGGGAAACGAAAACGTGACCTCCCGGTCCGCTCGACGGGCGTACACCCGCGCCAGGCCCCGCTGCAACACGTAGACGTAGTGGGCCAGCGCGTCGTCCCGGAACAAGACGGCGCCCCTCGGCAGCTCCACGTATTCGGCCAGCGCCAGCAGCTTATCCAGCGAAGCGGGCGGCAACGGGTACGTGGCAAGCAACATCTCGGCAAGGGCTAGGCGGGAGGACACGACCGCAAGATAAGCGCTACTTTTTCTGGTGAGGCGGAGCCTCACCTTCATTATACTTTACTACTTCCCCGTATGGAACACATCACGCTCCGCCAAGCCACCTTGGCCGACGTTAGCCAGGTGCAGCACATCGGTCGCCAAACGTTTTTGGAGACGTTTGCCGCCAGCAATTCCGAAGACAATATGCGCACCTACCTGGAGGAAGGCTTTGCGGCCGAAAAGCTGACGGCTGAACTGCAAGAGTCGCACTCGGCCTTTTATGTGGCCGAGCAGGCCGGCCGCGTCATTGGGTACCTGAAAGTCAACACCGGCCCGGCGCAAACCGAGCAGCATACGGCCAACGCCCTGGAAGTCGAACGCCTCTACGTGCTGCAGGAATTTCACGGCCAGCGGGTCGGGCAGCTGCTCTACGAGCAGGCGCTGCACCTGGCCCGGCAGGCGCAAGCTGAGTGCCTGTGGCTCGGGGTATGGGAAGACAACCCGCGGGCCATCCGGTTTTACCAGAAAAACGGCTTTGTGGCCTTCGACCAGCACGTATTTAAGCTCGGCGATGACGAACAGATCGATATTCTGATGAAGTGCTCCCTGCCTAGCAACCAGTAGCGGGTATGGCCCTGCCAAAGAAACCGCTTTTCTGGGCCTGCTGCTACTGGGCACGGCTTTGGGGAGCATCTCCTACCCGGTGGACTACAGCCTGCGCGACGACGCCTTATTGTCCCTCGCCCATACGCTACCCCGTAGCTCGCCGGCTCTGTGAGGGAAAGCCGTGGCCGCTACGCCAGGTAGGGGGTACTCCCGCAAGCAATGCTTCCTTAGTGGGTCAACTGCCTGGAGTGCTTCGCGTAATTTTAGTCCCCCACTGCTATAAAAAGGCCCTAGGAGAGTAGAATAGAATAGCCTTTTCGCCCCGTCTAGCGAAGTCAACCAACGCCCAGATAATAGGACGTTGATTTTGTAGATGGCCTTTTGAGACGAGTCGCCACAGGCTAGCGGCTTGAATAGCCGGGTGGCTAATATTCCCGTTAACTGTCCACGAAAACGCTCATATAGTGGGGCGGACAAGACGTACTAGGTTAAACCGTTGCCGTGGTCGACTTCGCTCAGGTGCATGTTGCTACACGCCAGACGGGCTTAGTGGAGCTAGCCTGTCTGGCGTGTAGCAACATGCACCTGAGCGCTATTTTTTCACCCGTTTCAGGGTGTACGCCTCGCCGGGAGCCAGCACTTTGATGCGGCCGGGGTTTACGACTAGCTTGGCCAGCTGCGCCGGGTCGGCGTTGAAAGGTGAAAAGTCAGGCGCGTCCACCGAGCCCCAATGGTTAAGCAGCAGCGGGGTGTTAGGGTAAGCGTTGGCAATTTTGACCGCGCCGGCCAGGGTGAAATGCCATTCGCTGTCCGAAAAATCAAACAGAATGGCATCCGGCGTGGGGTACTGCAGGTGCTCGGGCAGCAGGCGCGAATCGCCGGGGGCCCACACCGTGCCGTCGGGCGTTTCCAGCCAGAAGCCGCAGGCATCCTCCTGCTGGAAGAAGCGTTTGCTCATGCCGGGATAGGCATTCTGGTAGGCATGGTCCGCCCGCGTGAGCTTCACCTGCACCTGGCCCACCCGGAACGTGTCACCAATGGTGTGGCCGGCCGCCGGCAGGTGACGGTTTTGCAGCAGCGAATCGACGTACACGGTGGAGTGAAACGTTTTGGTCACCGGGGCTAGGTCGGCGGTAGTCGGGACGCTGTAGTGGTCATTGTCGGCGTGCGTGAGCAAGACGGCATCCAGCCGGGGCACTGCCTTCGCGGCAATGGGAAAGGAGATGAGCAGCGGCATGTCGAACCCTCCCAGCACGGGGTCAATCATGATAGCGGTGCCCCGGCTGTTGAGAAAGAACCCACCCATTCCCAGCCAGCGCAAAGTGGTTTTGCCGGAGGGGGCGAAAGCGGCGGCCCCGAAGGGCTGCGTTTTGGGCGCGGTAGCCTGGTATTTCTTCGGCTGGCTAGGGGTGGTGCCCGTCGTCGTCTGGGCCTGCACGCCGAGCGTGGAAGTGGCCAGCAACCCCACAAATAGGGCAAGTTCTTGGCGGAACAGCCGGCAGAAGCGGTGTGCCGGCGGCTTGTTTGAATTGACGAATGACAGGAGGAGGGGCATAGGGTGTAGGAGTTGAAGCCAGCTAGTTTAGCGACCCGTCAGCTGCTCTTGCGCCTCGGTATACCGGGCACCCTGCACGGGTATTTGTGAGGCGGCATCGGTGAGCTGCTGCACGTCTTCCGGCGTCAGCTCCACTTGCACGGCACCCAGGTTTTCTTCGAGGCGGGACAGCTTGGTGGTGCCAGGAATGGGCACTACCCAGTGTTTTTGGGCCAGCAGCCAGGCCAGCGCAATCTGGGCCGGGGTCGCCTGCTTGTTTTCGGCAAAGCGGGTAAGTAAATCGACCAGGGCTTGGTTGGCTTGCCGGTTTTCGGGGCGGAAGCGCGGGAGAGTGCTGCGGAAATCGTCGCTGGCCAGCGGGGTGCTTTCGTTTATTTTGCCGGTCAGAAAGCCCTTGCCCAGGGGCGAGTAGGGCACTAAGCCGATGCCCAGCTCTTCGAGCAAGGGAATAATTTCCTGCTCGGGTGTGCGGTGCCACAGCGAGTATTCGCTTTGCAGCGCCGCCAGCGGCAACACGGCGTGGGCGCGGCGAATGGTTTGCGCGCCGGCTTCCGACAGGCCGAAGTGCTTGACCTTGCCTTCCTGAATCAGCTCCTTCACGGCCCCCGCCACATCCTCGATGGGTACGTTGGGGTCCACGCGGTGCTGGTAAAACAGGTCGATTGCCTCCACCCGTAGGCGTTTGAGCGAGGCTTCGGCTACCTGCTTGAGGTGCTTGGGGTCGCTGGTAACGACCGACCACCGGTTGGTGTCGCCCCGGCCGGCTTGGAAGCCAAACTTGGTGGCAATCACCACCTCTCCTTTGAACGGCGCCAGGGCTTCGCCCACCAACTCTTCGTTCACCAGCGGGCCGTAGACTTCCGCCGTATCGAAGAAGGTAACGCCACGCTCCACGGCGGCGCGTAGCAGCTGAATCATTTCCTGCTTGTCCTTGGGCGGGCCATACGACCAGCTCATGCCCATACAGCCCAGGCCCAGGGCTGAAACTTGCAGGCCGGTTTGACCTAAAGCGCGCTTTTGCATACTATTCGAGGTGTGAAGTGGAAGTAGAGAACAGGCTGCCGGGGCCAAGCAGCGACTACTACGCCAACGGCAAATCGTTGCTTTTAACGGGTGGCTTTCACCTGCGGAACGAGAGAGGTGCTGGGCACCAGGTCCCGGGAGGTTATCATGTCCTTGACTAGGGCTCTGAACTTGAGTACATGGGGTGCTTGCAGGTGGGTCTGGTAGGCCGCCTCGCTGGCGTAGTGCTCGAGCAGGGTGATTCGGGTGGGGTCTTGCTTACTGGCGACGGCGTAAAGCATCAGCACGCCCGGCTCTAGGCGCAGCGAAGTCTCAATTTCTTCCTGCAGCGCCGCTTTATAGTAATCAAGCTGTCCGGCATTTACCACGATGGTAACCACCTGCGTGCGCGGGCTGCTGGCTTGCGCCAGCGACCAGCGAGGCACTAATAAGGCTACCCCGGTAAGTAAGACCACGCTTAGGCCGGAGCGCAGTTGGGCGATTAACCGAAGCAAACCGCTTAGAAAAAGCTGCCATAAGCCAGAAGAATAGGTGTTCATTGTCAGTGGGTTAGTCGAGCAAAAGTATCGCCCACTCCCAGGTGCTGGTGAATGGTTTTCAAACGACTTTTTACACTTTTCAAACCACTCCCTAGGGCAGCCGGTCCGTTCTCGGACGGCAAGGCTCCGCCTACTAGCTGCGAACGGCCGGTAGTAGGAACTGTCACGACCAATTAAGTCCGGCCTTGCTGGCAGGGTCTACTCTTTTACTTGCTTGCTGTCGGCCGTATTGGGAGCGGCCAGCCTTCCTGGACGGTTTGCAGCGTGTACAGGCTTTTGGCGGCCGTGATAAAGAGCGTATGGCGGTGCTGACCCTGGCCGAAGCACAGGTTGGTGGTCTTCCCCGGCAGGGGCATCTCAGCTAGTTGCGTGCCCTGCGGCGTGTACACGACCAAGCGGCTGGCTACGGCGGCGTAAATATGGCCTTCCGCGTCCACCGCCAGCCCGTCCGGCCCCTCGCCCTCAAACTGCACCAACTGTTTCTGAAAAGTGAGCCGACCATCGGGCAGCACGGTGTAAGCCCTAATCTCGCCGCTGCGTTGGGGTGTTGGCCCGGTGTAATCGGCAGGCAGGGCCGCGTAGATGCCCACGCCAGGCGAATCGTAGCTGCCCACGTAGAGGGTGCGCTGGTCGGGCGAAAATACTAGGCCGTTGGGGCGGGGCAAGTCGGCGGCCAGCAGCTGCACGCTGCCGGCGGCATCGACGCGGTACACGCCCATCCAAGGCTGGTCGAGGGGCTCCGTGCTCTGGTAACGGGAGTCGGTGAAATACACCCGTCCTTGGGCGTCTAGGGTGAGGTCGTTGGGGCCGTTGAGGGGCTTGCCCTGGAACGAAGCGGCCAGCGTGGTGCGGTGGCCGGTGCTTAGCTGCAGTTTGGTAATGCACTTACCGCCGCCATTAGGGCCTTCGGCCAAGAAGAGGTTGCCAGCCGCATCGAAGGCCAGGCCACTGGCGTTACCGCTCGGGGTGCGGAACTGGCTGGTGCGGCCCGTTTTAGGATGGTAGGCCCAGATAATGCCCCCAACTTGGGCGGTGGTTATATCCGTGAACAGCACCTGGCCGTCCGGCGACACGGCCGGGCCCTCGCAGACGCTCCCCACCCCGCCCGTAAAAACGGCCACTGGCGTTGCCAACGCAGGAAAAATTCTGCCTTGCGCCTGATGGGCTTGCCCTTTGGCTAGCGTAGCCAGCAGGCACAGCCCGCCGAGCACGAGGCCCGTTTTTAGGTAGCCGTCGCATGGCCATGTTGGGGAAGAACTCATTTCCTACGTGCTTGAAGGGTGGGCTTATCTACGGGTTGGTATTCGCGTTGAAGCCCGTACCACTTGCCTGCTGTCCTTTGCTAGGCGTGGTTCAGTAGGACGAGCGGCGAGGGGGGGTAGTGAGGTACTAGTAGCGTGGCTATGACTGGTTAAAAAGACTTTTCAGGAGCATACGCTTTAACTGCCTACTCGGCATCAGGCACGATGACCGAACTAATCTGGTTTGTCCATGGCAAGCCCGGAAACCTGGTTTTACTCAGGTTCCTACTGGAAAAGACCGGCTAGCAGCCTGCTTTTTACCCCGCGTTGCGGAAGGCCAGCGGCGTGGTGCCGGCGTGCTTCTTGAAGAAGTTGGTGAAGTAGGTGGCGTACTCAAAGCCCAAACTGTCGGCGATGTCGCCGATGCTCCAGTCGGTGTGCAGCAGCAGCACCTTGGCCTCGCCCACCAGGCGCTCGGCGATGTGCGTCGTCGTCGACTTGCCCGTCACTTCCTTCACCGAGCGATTGAGGCTGTTCACGTGCACGGCCAACCGGTCGGCGTACTCCTGGGCATTCTTGAGAATGGGCTGGTGGATTTGCGTGGTCACCGGAAACTGCACATCGAGCAAGGTCAGAAACAGCGCCGTGACGCGCTCAGCCGCGTTGACCGGGGCAATGTGCTGCGAGCTGGCCGGCTGCAGCCGCGTGGCCTCGTGAATCATGATCGAGAGCTGGTTGCGAATCAAATCGAACTTGTGCGGGTAGTCCGTGTCGTACTCTTGGCGCATGCGCTGGAACGTATCCGTCAGATAGCGCAGCTGCGCCTCGTCCAGAAAATACACCGGATTGCCGTCGACGCGGTACAACACGGATTCCAGCAGGCTGACCCCGCGCATAGCCGATTGCAGAAAGTCCTCGGTGAAAGCGCAGAGGAAGCCTTGCTGCTCGCCCGAACTCTCCACTGGCTCCCACGAATACGGCACCAGCTTGTTGGTAAACACCAGCGCTGGCCGGTCGATGTGGTAGCTACGGGTCGCGTAGTGCAACTCATTCGCGCCTTCGGTCACCAGCAGCACTTTAAACAAGTCGCGCCGGTCAAAGGCGGCCATGTCGCAGTGCGCCTCCGGGATAGTCATGACCGCCACATCCTGGATGGTGAGCGTCAGCGGCGGGCGGTTCATGGCCGCCTTGGTGGCGGTAGCTAAGTTTTCGGCCATCTGGTAGGGGAGCATCTTGGAATAAGGACGCTGCAAGTAGGTACCAGTAGCCAACGCGTAGGTTATAAGATTAGTTACCGACATACGCACACCAGACTATGATAGTCGCTCGATGCGTGCCGCCACCCCGTAGTCGTGCGGCCTCGTCGTCAGGAGAAGCAACGTGACGAAGTCGCGAGCGGTTGGATTGTCGGCCGGAGTAGCGGTGAGCACCGTAACGCCCCCTGTGATACGTAAGCTGTTCATAACGATTTGTGCGGCTAGCGCTGCTTCTGCTCCTCGGTGCGGCTCGGCGCGAGCTTGATGCTGATCTGGGGCATAAGAAAAAGGCCGGCTAGGGCTTATAGCTATTGTATTCCTGGTCGGTCACGGGCTTGAGCCAGGTCACAATTCCCTTTTCGGTGTTGACGTTGAGCGAGATGTGCGTCATACCCTGCTTGGGTGAGGCACCGTGCCAGTGCTCCACGCCGGGCTGGGCCTTGATGACCTCGCCCTGGCGCAGCAGCCGGACGGGCTGGCCTTTTTCCTGGTAGTAGCCCAGCCCTTCGGTAATCAGCAGAATCTGACCGGCCGCGTGGGTGTGCCAGTTCGAGCGGGCCCCCGGTTCGAAGGTCACGTTGCCGCTCACCACGTTAAAGGTCGGGTCTTCCTTTATCAGGGGGTGCATGTAGACCACTCCCGTAAAGTGCTCGGCCGGCGCCCGATCCCCCTTTGGGAAAGGGCCGGCCTTTGCAGGGGATTTGCCCTGCTGCGGAATGGTTTTGCCGGTAAAGCCCAGCAGCAGCACGCTGGCACCGAGGGCTAGGATTGCTTGTTTAAATCGGGAAGTGGTCATGAGCGGAAGCGAAGAGAGTTGAGATGAACAGTTGATGCGGATAGGCGAAGTAGGAAACGAAGGCTGCCGTTCGCCCCAGCCCTTACTTAATCTTTAGCGCTGGAATTAGCGGGTCGGTATCGATTAACTCTAGTTCCTGCACCATGCCGAGCGTCCCCTGTTTATACTTCAAAAAATGCGGCGTTTTCACGTGCGCCTGGTAGGCTGCCTCGGTGGCATACATTTCCAGAATGGTCAGGTGATTGGGCTTTTTTCGCTCGAATACCGCGTACAGCGACAACACGCCCGGCTCCTTGCTCATCGAGGCCTCAATTTCTTCCTGCAGGAAAGCCTTGTAGCTCTCGAGCTGGGTGGAGTCCACCACGATGCGGGATAAGCGTACCTTCTGCGGCTTTTGAGCCGGTACCTGTGCCGACTGCGCCGGTAGCTTGAGGCTGCAATTACTGGTTGCCGCAGCGGTGACGAGTAGCAGCACCGTTTTTAAGATAATATGGGGAAAGCGCATGGGGATGGAAAGCTGATTACTGGTTGAATTCCTGCTCCGAGACTTGCTCAAACCAAGTTACGTGCGCTTGCTCGACGTGGTCGGAGATGGTGATGAGCACCACGCGGCTGGTGGGGGTCGCGCCATTCCAGTGCTTGACATCCGGGGGTATGACCACCGTCTCGCCTTTCCTGAGCAGCTGTTTGGGTTGGCCCTCCTGCTGGTAATAGCCTTCGCCTTCGGTCACGTAGAGTACCTGCTCGGCGCCGGGGTGCAGGTGCCAGCGGTTGCGTCCGCCAGCCTCGAATACGAAGCTGACCAAGCTGTAATTCTTGCGGACGGTGATCATTTTCAGGTAGCCTGTGCCGGTGTAGTTGAGGGTATCGACCCGCTGGTACGTGCGCACATCGACCTGCCCACCGCCCCCATTATCCGGCAACTTGGCAGAGGGCTGGCTCGAGCGGCAGCCACTGAGTGCCGCGGCAGTTAGCAAGGTTGAAATCAGGAGCCTGTTCATGGTGTAAGGGCGTTTACTTCGCAGCCCGGGTTTCCTGCTCGGGAGGATAGCGGCTGCCGACCAGCGTGCTTTTGGCCAGCGTGGCTTCCAGTTGGTTCCACTCGCCTTGGGCAATGTTGCTGGTCAGCGAGGCCATGTTTTCGTGGACATGCGCCTCCTTAGTTGTACCCGGAATGGGCACGACCTGCTCGGGGCGGGCCAGCAGCCAGGCCAGCGAAATCTGGGCGGGCGTCAAGCCGCGGGGCTGGCCAAAGTCGAGCAGCGCCTGCACGAAGGGGTAGTTGGCTTTCAGGGCTTCCGGAGTAAAGCGCGGCAGCCCCAGGCGGTTGTCGTTGCCGGGGTAAAATTTGCTTTGCGCGTTGAGCATCCCGGTCAAATAACCCCGGCCCACCGGGCTGTAGGGCACGAAGCCAATCCCCAACTCCTTGAGGGTGGGGAATACGGCCGTTTCCGGCTCACGCCACATCAGGGAGTATTCGCTCTGCAGGGCCGTGACGGGCTGCACGGCGTGGGCCTTGCGGATGGTGGCGGCGTCGGCTTCCGACAGGCCGAAACGCTTCACTTTTCCCTCTTTGATAAGGTCTTTCACCGTACCGGCCACGTCCTCGATGGGCACCTTGGGGTCGGGCCGGTGCTGGTAAAACAGCTCGATGGCGTCTACCCGCAGCCGCTTCAGTGAAGCCTCCGCTACTTTACGAATGTTCTCCGGCCGGCTGTTAATGCCGCGGTCCTTCCCGTCGCGGATGTCGAAGCCGAACTTGGTGGTGATGTTGACTTTGCCCTTGAAGGGCGCCAGGGCTTCGCCGACTAGTTCCTCGTTGAGGAACGGGCCGTATACTTCGGCCGTGTCGAAGAGCGTAACGCCCGACTCCGCGACTTTTTGTAGCAGCCGGAGCATGGTTTTCCGGTCGGGGGCGGGCCCGCGGTGGTAGCTCATGCCCATGCAGCCAAAGCCCAACGACGTTACCTCGAAGGCGGCTTTGCCCTGGCCTAGCGTGCGACGGGTTAAGGCTGCCGGCGGCGTGGTCAAGCTAGCGCGGCTTGCCGCCTCAGCACTTAGGGTATTGCCGGCGGCACTAGTCAGCAGGCCGGGCGCGGCCAGCAGGGCGGAGCCGAGCACGGCCCCGGTTTTCAGAAAATTACGGCGGTGATTGCTCGGTTCTTGATTAGGCTGCAGCAGCCCGTTATGCGAGTTCGTAGACATAGCGTGGTGGATAGGGAAATGATTAGGATGGATGCTGGTAGCTGCTATTTCTTGGCTTCCAGTGCTTTGGTCAGCACTGCCCGGCCCGCGTCTGCTTCCTTCTTGCCAATACTCTTCTCTTCCAGGGTCAGCACCTGCCGGAGTTGGGCTTCGGTCAGGCCGGTGTTCATACCCATGCCGAGGTGCGCTTGCAGCATGGGCTCGACGCCGCCCAGGCTTACCAACGCCGCGATGGTAGCCAGCTCCCGCTCTTGAAACGAAAGCACGTCGCGCTCGAAGATGTCGGCAAACAGGTGCTCTTTCAGAAACACATCGATCTCTGGACTGAAGGCGTTAGCCCCGGTTTTAGGGCCCGTTTCCGGTTTGCCGGTGAGCTTTTCCAGGTTCTGCTTGCCGCGCTCGTACTTGGGTTCGGTGCTGGTGATCGGCGAGGCCTCTTTGCCGAGCACGTCGTGCTTGCCTTGGGCTTTGCGCTCCTCGACTACCTTCATCAGGGTGTTGATGCCCTGCAGGCTGCGCGGAAAGCCACAGTAGGCGTAGAGCTGCGCCAATACTTCCTTTTCTTCGTTGATAGTCAAGTCATTATCGAGACCTTGGCCTAGGGCCTGATGCAGTTGAGGCAAATCGCCCTTGGCAGTAAGAGCCGAAATGGTAACAAGGGCTTGCTGCCGCTTGGTCAGCGGCTCGGGTTGTTGCGCGTTCATAGGGATGGAAAAAAGCAGGGAAAGGGCAGCTACTGCTGCCAGAAAAGGCAGTCGTTTCATTGCTTGCAGGAAGGATAGGAGGCTATTGAACAAGGCTAAAGGCGCCAGCTGGGCTTACGAGCCCTGGTGGGCGGCTTGGTACTCCTCGTCCGTCACGGGCTCCATCCAGTCGCCCAATCCCTGACTGGCGCCGGGGTTGATGGCATAGTGTACAAAGAGGCTGGTGGCCGTGGCCCCGTGCCAATGCACCACGCCGGGCGCAATACTGACCGCGTCGCCGGCCCGCAGCAGCAGCGCCGGCTGGCCCTTTTCCTGGTAGTAGCCCGCCCCGGCCGTCACGACCAGCAGCTGGCCGCTGGGGTGCGCGTGCCAGTTATTGCGCGCCCCCGGCTCGAAGGTGACGTAGCCCACCACGCAATCGGTGGGATTACCAGGGGGTATTACCAGGCTCACCCAGGCCGTGCCAATGAAGTTTTCGGCAGCACCCCGCGCGGTTTTGGCCGGGCTGCTGGTATTTGGTGTTTGTTCGCTCATGGTTCTTCAGCTCAAGAAGGTATCATGGGGAAAGGCTTACTGCCTTTCCTAAGACAAAGGTCCTTCCCCTGCTTCAGGGCTGAAAAAGAGAATCAAACAGCTTTTTACACAATTCAAACAGCTAGTCAAACAGCTAGGTGCTTGGGTCTGCTTCGCACCAAGGTAAAATAGTCGGTAGAGATAGTGTAATTATGGACTAGAGAAGCAGGCGATACTTGCTGCCAGCTACAGTAACAAAAGGACCGTGGCTGATGCAAAACATTACCCTCGATAAGGGGCCTTTGTCACAGGTACATAGCTAATAAATCGGATACGGAAGTGTCTTGGACACCTTCTGAATGGTCCTTTACAACATGTCCAAGCGCAGTTAGCTATGTTAGAGGCTGGGGTACAGCACTTCCACCGACTGGAAGATTCTCTACGCACCGCCACTGACACGTCTCGACTTGGTACAACAGTAAGACACGCTTGGTCTAGGAATAAAAGGGGGTGTTAGTGCTTGACAGTGCCCGCTTTCTCATTGCAACTGATGGGAAGGTTTCTGCGCAATAAACTTTGATGCAAGTGTGCGAGACCAGTAGACATTATTTTACCATCACCCGTCCGGTATACTGACGGCCCTGTACATCGATGACCCGCAGGGTGTAAAGCCCGGGCACGAGGCCCAGTACCGAAACGTGGGCCGAGCCCGATACAACACTAGTACGAGCGACCCGGCCTTGCGCGTCGATGAGGTGCACGCGCGTTTGAGCAGGCAGAGCGGGTAAAGAAACCCAAGCCGAAGCTGGATTGGGATAAATAGCCATGGCCGTGGCTACAGGGGCGCGCCGTGACAAAGGCAAGGAACCAAGGCGAGCAATGAAGTTTTCGGCGGCAAGCGGCGTGCTGAGTACGGTTGAGTTAAAGGTGCAGGTGCTGGAAAATTGGCCCCGCACGTACGCGCCGCCGTTGGCCTCGAAGCCTAGCGTGGCGGCTGACTCAGACCCGGGACCGCCGGCCTGCTGTACCCAACGAAACTGCCCAGCGGGCGAATAGCTGGCCACAGCCACGTCGGTATTGCCGGCACTGGTTAGCGTGCTGGGTCCGAACTGAACGGTGGTGGAGAAGCTGCCCATGGTGTACACCGTGCCCGTTCCATCAAGGGCGACGCCTCGCCAAACATCGTCACCACTTCCCCCCATTCGCTCGGCCCACTGCAAGCCGCCTTGCGGCGAGTACTTGGCCAAGTAGGCATCGGTGCCGCCGGTATGCGCAAGTACGGTGGCCGTGCCAAACGTGGCGGGAGCATCATAGTTGCCCACCATGTAAAGGCTGCCGCTGGCATCTATTGCTAGGCCCGCGTCGTAGTCATTGCCCGCACCTCCAATGGATTGGGCCCACTCGAAGCCATTTTGGGGGTTGTATTTGGCCACCACCAAGTCATAATTACCCCGAGCGACAGGCCTAAAATTGGGAAAGTCGAGCGTAGTGACGGGAGGGAAGGCAATGGACACGTAGGCATCGCCGTTGGGGGAAAGAGCGAGGCGGGGGTAGGTTATCGTTAGCGGACTTGAGCCTATGGCGGTGTAGGAGAAGAGCTGTGCCAAAGATTGCATGGCCCCCGTTGCCGCCGACATACGACCAATATAAGCGGTGGCATCGGCGTTACTGCTCAACGACATTCCACCAATAGTTAGCGACTGGCTGATAAAAAAAGCGCCGACAAAGCTGAGTTGCCCGTTGCTGTGAACGGCTAAGCGGCTAGCGCGGGCGAAGTCGGTGCTTTGTTGTACCCACTGGGGGATGCCTTGCGTCGAGAAACAAGCAATAAAGCACTGGCCGTTAGTGTGGCCGTTCCAAGTCAGCGAAATATTCGGGGCCAGGGTTACCGAGCCGGTGAAAATACCGGTTACATACACGTTGCCTGCGGCATCCAAGGCCAAGTCCGTCACCTCGTCGTTGCCGGGGGAGTCAATCAAGCGGGCCCACTGCAGCGTGCCATTCGGCGCGTATTTGAGTACCACCACGTCGGCGCTGCCGTTGTTACTGGTGTAGGTGGTGCCACTTAAGCTCAAAGTACCTGAGAAACGCCGGGATATATACAGATTGCCGGAGGCATCAAAAGCAGCAGAACTCACATTAGCAGACAAGCCGTCGAGGGCAACGGCACTTTGCCAGGTTGGCGCTGTGGGTTGAGCTACCGCTCCCAAGGATAGCACTAGTGCCAGAGCAAAAAACAGACACTTTATGGTGAGTGGAAAAAAAGAGAAGGTAGAAATACGCATAGAAGAGTCAGAAAACGAAGTGGATAGTTAGACAGTCTAAGTACTTTCCGGCGTTTGACGCACCAAACTCAGTACGGCCAAGGTAGCCAGAAGGAGCTCCACCTTCTCGGGCTTGAGGCGCTTGAAGGGAATAAACTAAGGGGCTACTTCGTTCTTAAAGTACCCTAGTTGAGGTAGTTGATTAGCTGATAAACATACATACAGCATCTTCGGCACGTAACGTTTGTCAAGCCCGTTCAACTAATGTGACAGCGTTCGGAGGGGGGATATTCACTGAGCTAATACCACCGTTTCCGTGAACCAAAGCGGGCAAGCCCATCTGCCCGGCACTAGGCCGTAATTCCTCCGTGTCTTCTTAGCGCGGACTGTCTGGGTTGCCCTTTTGTTTTTTGTACACAGCCGAGGCGAAGATGAGCGAGAGCGCGCCCCCAAAGCTCAGCCCCTGCCCCAGCTTCGCCAAGGAGTCGTTGCGGCTGGAATAGTAGCCCGCCAGGAAGGCTCCGCCCAAGGCCAAGAGCAGGCAGAAGGTGGCAACCAAGTAGAAGGCGCGGGAAGGGTTTTTCATCGGGATTCGCAGTCGGGGGTGTCGTGGGAACAAAAAGGGGCCAAGGCCGTGGGTCTCTTCCAGCAAATTTGGCATTCGGACGAGCCGTACACAACACCTAGTTTTGGATATTTTCTTGGAGCGCTGTCGGTCAGCCAAAGGACAACTAAACACTCAATTTACGAAGCATCTAGCCCGAGTACCTTTCCTAACATAGGTTAACGCTTATCAGGTTTGTCAACCTATTTTAGGACAGGACGTGTAGCGCCTTTACCCCATTACTAGAGTTCGTATCTTGCTCTACCAGTGGTGCTATTTTCTCTGCTGCTCCGCCCGTTGCCGAAAGCTGTCCTCTCCGTTTTGCCTCTGGCCTGGCTGACCCTTAGCGGCTGCGCTCACCCGTCGCCTGCTACCGAAGCCGATCTGCGGGGGGCATGGCAGCAGGTACCAGCCGTGCCACGTCCCGGCGAGCCGCCCCAGCACATTCGCTTTATTCGCGGGGGCCTTGGCTTTTATCTGCAGACCTACTATAGCCAGCAAGAAGCAACCCTAAGTCGCCACGGCGATACACTCTTTCTGCGGCACGGCTGTCTGGGCAGCTCGACTACGTTCCGCTTTTACAAAGGGGCCACCCGGCGTACGGACACGCTCGTCCTGGAGGGGATGGGCACCTTTGGGCGGATGGACTCGGCTACCTTAGCCAAGGCCCGACGGGTGTATTTCGAGCAGGTGGCGGCCGCAAACGCTAAGATTGATGTGGATTCCGTGGACCGGGCCATGGGCAGCCAAGTCGGGCCAGTTCTCCCGGATACGGGCGTGCACTCGATGGCAGGGGGCGGGGCAGGCAATGAGGCGGCGAGCTATTTACGTATAAGTAGTCGGACGAAGTAGCTAGGGTGCCGTATCGGTCCTGGACAAAACAAGACCATAGTGGAGCTGTCGCATCGGCACCACTACTGGTTAGCGATTCCCCTCGATAAGGGGGCCTTATCACACATACCCACAGAGGCAACTACCAACCTGGCACGGATCAACCTTGGACACTTTCCAGTAGGACGTTTGGAAAATGTCCAAGACGCCAGTAATGGTTACGGATAGTGAAGGGGAGGATTCTGGCATCTGCTTTTCAAATAAATCTAACAATCTGAATATTACTGCTTTGTTCGTTGCATAAGTCTTTATCTTCCTGAGAACAAGTACGATCAGTTCTTATGTCTTCGGTACCTGCTTCTGTGCGGCTAGGGGAAGTTGATCTTTCCGCCATCTTTGACTTTGTGTACCAACAGGGGGAGTTGTTGGCGTGTATCAACGCCGCAGGCGGGCTCTTGGCGCCGGGCTTTATGTCCGCAATAGGCCTGACCATGCCCTTAGGAAAGTGGGGGGTTCGCGATCCAGCGAGCGTGCAGATCGTCACGGCAGAAACCCTAACCCCAGAGCAGGCCGCCCACCAGTTTAGCGAGTACGAGGGCGAATTGCTGCAGGCCCTGCTCGCGGGCTACGGCCGCAAGGCGTATCAAGTGTTGGAACCGCGCTATCCCGGCTTCACTGAGCAGGTAGTGTCCTTGCTACTGCCCCCGCCCGTGCCCCAGGTAACCAAACCCCGCCCGGTGGGCTATGACCTAGGGCACGTGTTACAGGCATACGGCGCGGTCTTAGAATTCGATTGCCCAACGCCACCTGGTATCGCGAAGGCGCAGCTGGGGTTTGCCGTCCCAGCAATTCCCGCTACGCCGCCCACCGATGAGGAACTGGTGCTGGCCAGCGTCATCCTGTTTGCCGGGCGGCTACCCTTAACTTTGTGGCTAACGCAGGTAGCGGCCTGCGAGCCCGCGCGCGAACTGGCCCAGCTGTTCGGGGCCTTGGCTCGCGGCGAGCTGCACGAATCCTCCTGGAGTGGCCTGCTCCCGAGGCTACTCGGCAGTGAGCGGACGCAGCGCAAGCTGCGCGCCCGGCTGGCCCGTCAACCCTGGCCCCTCAACCTGTTGCTGAGCTTGTTAGGGGAAGCATATGTGACGCCTGACCACTTAGCCACGCTATACGAGCAGAGGCAGTGCTTTCCCCTGCTGCGGGCTACGCTGGATCAGCTGCCCCCGGGCGCCGCCGACCCGCCCGCGCCGCGGGGGGTATGGCTGGCGAGCATCATGGACGGCCTGGACTACTTGGCGCTACAAGCCGATGCGCAGGGCCGGACGCACGCGTCGATTGAGTTTGCGCAGGCGAGTACCATGGCCTTGCAACTGCTGCCGTGTTTGCAGGACCCCGGGCAAGCCGAAGCGTGGCTCTCGCGGGTGGAAGCCCAGCAGTACCGCTACAGCTGGCGTAGCCTCTCGCCCAGCCAACCGTTGGAGAAGAGTACCGTGTGGCGGTTTGTCAGCTACGTGAGTTCGGTACGTCTGGTGGCCGAGGCCTTCGGCGAAGCGGCCGGGGAGTGGTACACGCAAGGGAAGGTGCGCAACCAACTCTGGAGCGCTATCTGGTACGCCCTGGAAGGCCTGCGGCAGGGCTTACGGCTGTGCTACGCGCTGGCTCAACAGCACGCGCTGACCAGCAAGGAGGACCGGCAAAAGCAAGGCCTACAGGTCAAAGCGTTGTTGGACCATTACCTGCGAGCGCAGCGGCAGCTCGCGGCCATGATCCAGCGCAACCAGCAGCAAAAGCGGGATGTCTCGTTGTGGGTGCAGGCGCTGGTCGATGAAGAACCCACGCCTTGGGAGCGCACGCAAGTGGGCGGCGACATGCAGCGGGCTGAAGCGGTGCGCGCAGAGTTGCACCCGATTCTGCTTACCGATGGCTACAACCTGGAGGTGCATAAGCGCTTAGCGGAGCTCGTAGCCAGCTTAACGGAAGAAGTAGTGACGAGCAGACGCAGTACCGCGGGCCAGCAAGCCTATACGCCGGACTACTGCCAGGAAGAAGACCAGGTCTATCACGATGTGCTGGCCGAGTTGCTCTGGCAGCGGTATATAGGAGATGTGCAGGCACAACACCTGCCGGATGGGGAGCCCATAATTCCGCCGCCGGCAGCAGGATTGTCCGCCGCGGAAAAGCAGGCATACTACGAGGCGTACGTGGCCGCCCACCCGGAAAAGTTTACGCCGCCTGAAGTGCTAAACCTGGCACCTCGGTTGCGCTCCATGGCTGAATGCCGGGCCGAGTATGAGTCGTTGCTGGAGCAGCCGAATCTGCCAGTGCGCACCCAGGCGTTACAGCAGCTTCTACAGGAACCGGTGCTGGCTCATCTGGTAGCACGGGAGTTTACGCCGGCTTCTGCGCCACCTGTGGAAGGGTATACGCTTTATTGGCGGTATGAGCCGTTCCATCAGTATCCCGAGCCGCTGGGCAGCTGGGGCCAGCAACTCGGCATGCAGTTCTCACGCGTGTGCCTGAACTCGGCGCGTGATAGCGGCTTCTTCTTTTACGAGGTGGATTACAACCAGTATGCGCTGGGCAGCGTGATGGTAGTGCGCAAGCAGCAGGGCCGGTGGGTACTGCAGCAGGAGGCATAGTGCGGAACAGGCCGCGAAAGTTTCGCTTAAGATTGTGACCCGACCGGGCGGGGGAGCAGGCTATGGCTCGTTTTCAGTGAAATAGTCGGCTTTAGGAGGACCCCCGGATAGATTCCGCTGCATCAGATCGCGAATGTGGTCTTGCATATGGACAGTTTTTAGGGAAAAACTGTCAACCTATTTCAGGATAAGATACAGAGGTCTTTTTATCCCCCGCTGCTATAAGAAGGCCGTTTTAGGCTCTGATCAAAAAAGTAAAATATCCCCCCGATAACATATCAACACCCTCTTGCGCTCAGTAGCCGCAATTGGGAGCGGTGACCGTGATGAACACCTGCGCTGTGCCACCTAGCACACCGGGATTGTACTGTAAACTAATTGCGAGCTTTGCATAATCACTGTTCGCTGTGTTGGTTACACCAGCTTGACCAGCTGGGATCCAGGCGGTCTCATGTATTTTGGTGGGCTTTTCATTGCCATGCTTTTTCCAGACTTCAAACCTCACATTACTTGTTGGAATGTTACAGTTCTTAGGAAGCGTAACAGATAGTCGGGTTATACTTTCACCCATAGGAACAAAAGACGATTCCACGAGGGGGTCAGAAACAGGGGTGTTGCTATTGCACTCAATGTTTGGGACTACCGAATATGACCAGACGGCATGGCTGGTTACTACACGTGGACCAATAGGAGGATTAAAGTCTTCTGCATCACCAAGGTGAGCATTCGCCGTAATTGATTTGTCAGTAAAAGCGAACGAGGCATTTCTGAAGTGCCTTGTTATATTCTGCTGGGTCGGGGTCAGACTTATAATCCGGCAACCTTCCGGTACGGAAATCCCTCTGGTTTCAGATACCTGTCTTTCAAGCACAGGATCATTGTTTTCGAAATAAAATCCTTCAGCAGGCAGCGTTGTTCTTGATACCGACGGGCAAGAGTACTCGATTGCTGCTCTAATCTGTAGTGAAGTAACCCTGGCACTAGGAATGCACATTGCTCGTGTCACCTCATTTATTGTGACTACTTCTTTCCAAAAAAGGCTGCCTCGGATTTCTTTAGGCATAACTCTGATGTATAGGCATTGTCCCGCATGACGAGTCAGGATTGCCTTGGGAATTCTCACACTGATTTCATCATTACTGCTACCACGCGCTGCCGTCAGGGTTCCTAATACCGCTGTGCGGGTCTCATTTAAAAGCTCAACTACTGGTCGCACCGTTGGCTCCGGCCATAGCTTAAACCCAATCAACGTGGCCTGCCCTCCTTCCTTGGGAACCGTTCCTGGTGTATGTCCATCGAATGAAAAGTAATTAAACCGAGGTTTTGCAGCATCAATGAGAGGAACTCCTTCCTTTAACTGCAACGCCACAGTGCTGACTGTCGAAATCAGATTTTCTATATCTTTTATTCCACAATTTCTTTGTTTATCAAGCACAGCATCGAGCTGGGTGATTGCAGTTGTTACCTGCCTGGCTAAGTTCTGAATTTCAAAACTCATACTTGTAATAGGGGCATTTACGTTCTGACCAAGCAGCGCCTTCAAATCGTTTGTAAGCTGGCCTAGTTGAGTAATTGCCCCACTTGCTACACTGGCACCTGCATATCCAAGTTGGGGCGACAGATTCCCCAAGGCTGTTGTCACTTTTGATGATGCCGTAAGTATTGCAGCACCAGTGAGAAAATCCTGACTTCGGGCTTTTTCATGGTTTATTAAAATGAAAAGCATCAGAAACAAAAGAATTCTAATTTTAGAAATTAGCTTTTTCATAGTTAGCTTTTATTGTTTGCAAGTGGGAGAAAGGGATTGACAAGTCCGTCCGGTCACTGCCTGCGAGAAACAATCTGTAAAGGCACTTAACCGCGCCTGATGCTCAGCCAAATGGTCTCAGATGCAACTCTCATACTTATGTTACTCGCCGCCGTAGCTGCCGAAAAACTACTCGCGGAAATCTGACGCTTCACAGCTGAGGCAACTACGAAGCTCGTAAGCCACTATGTCCCCGTTAATGGAGTGATGGTGGCCGAGTACTTGTTTACCATATAGTGCGGCGCGGCCCTTTATCCTGCCCTGCTCCGGGACTTGAAATTGCGTCACGATGTACTGTGCAAGGGCATAGAACAGCTAGTGTGACGCGCCTGCGGTCTGGTCCGTATTCTGCTTTTTCAGAAGCACAGTTATCGGTTTTAAATCAAAAACTATCCAGCACCCATCAATACTGTCATCATCTTTACCGGTATCACCTTGCCAACTATAGGCGAAGGCAATATTACTGGCCGGCACAGAAGTAACCCAGTCAGCCTGTACTGAACTTAATGGCAGGATTGTACTTGGGGTAATGTCAATGTTGTATCCCGCGATCACACGCCCAGGCTGAGGGGTATATAGCGTAATTAAATCTTTGATCTTGAACGCAGTATTATCTTTAACCAATTCAGCTACCGTTGCGTCAACATTTAATTTAAGGCTATTATTAACAATAACTAAAGTTGCATTACCATCTAATTGAGTAGTACCCCATCGCTTCAACTCGCTATCTCCTCCACCGAGTTTGGTTGCTTTAACAGTGCGTGGCGTTGTCATTGCCTGAACAACTTGGAACTCATATTTATCCCTGCGCGTATCCACCTGTTTTTGGGCAGGAAAAACGATATTGCCTCCAAATTTAGGCACTCCTCTGGAAGTATTAAATGTAAAAGCTACGGACGAATTGGGTGTTTTTTTTATTATAAATCGCATTTCATCACCGCTTTCAAGAGTGAATGACTTAATTGCAGGTCCAACACTTCTTGATGCAATGCCATTGATTGTAAAATTATTTCCTGTAAAAGCCATTTTAACATTAATGGGTTCGTGGTTCCCTGTAACCCATTTGAATTTTGTTATGATATAAAATACATCTGGGTCAGCAGTATTTTCATAATAAGTATGCAAACCATTGGAGTTAATGCATGCACTAATTACTCCCAAAACATCTGTATTGACTTTTTTAATAAAACTTGTTGTTTTATTAATTAAAACATCATCGTATTTCGTAGAGTTTTGAATTTCCTCTTTAAATTCACTGAATGACGAAGCGTCATCTTTAAATCCTAAACTTACCATAAGTTCCCCTAATGGGATTCCCATTGTCATAGATGTTGTCCTAGCTTCTTCATAAGTCATGCTTTTATTTTGTTTAAAAATATTCAAGTATGACACCGATCGTGCGTGGTCAGTTGTATTAGCCTGTGTGTCGTGGACGCCAAATTTTGCAAGTGTCAGGCATTCGTTTTGTCCTTTGCACTCAAAAGACAAGAGAGTGGTAACCATCAAGGGTAAAACAAGACATTTCATGGCTATTATTAAAAAGGTGTGAAGAGTCTTATAAGCTTAATACCTCAGAGTTAAAAGCAATTTAATTTAACTCGTGATGTGCAAAATCATTTATTATAACTTTATCTTATAATTATACAAGGCAATAAAATTTACTTTTAATTTAATTAATTCATTAACCGAATTAATATTTTCTGGTATTCCATAGATTCTAGAAATAAACCCAGCTGAATTTATTTGAGTAGCCAAGCTTTTATTTTCGTTTGAAAGGTTAAAAAACACAATTGAATTTACTGAAGCTCGGCTAAACCCTTTGGGACTGGAAATTTCTGGCTCCGAAGCTATTTCAGGAGCAACAAAACACAGTGCTCTTTCTCCGGAGGACTGCAAATACTCGTCTAATGGTTGGCGCCCTGTTATTACTGTTCCGTCAGTAAGAACTAGCATTACTTTTCCTTTAAGTGATTCCAAAGTTGGCCACCCATTGGAGGTCAATGCGTCACGTAAATTTGCTTTTTTTCCTCGCAGGACAGAAGGCGTCAATATCTTGCTCTCATCAAAGCATGATAAGATAAGAGCATCTAAATTTTTAGGCAATCTGCTTTCATTATTATTACTCCAGTTTTCCTTTTTATCTATAATAATTGTAATAATTGAATGATCAGGATGTTGCTTTGACCAATTTGAAACGCGCATTAAGCAATCTTTTAAAGTCCCTCCGCAGCAATTCTTATTAACTTTATCTGTAGCTACGTGCCTGACATACCAATCATTATTTAACGCTTTCCACCCTCCGATGCCAAACCATGTCTTGGTGTCCCAAATATCTAACTCTATTGTTGTTGTATAAGGGAATACCTCTTCGATGTTATTTGCGTACTGAGGATCAAAGCAATTATGACACGCTATAGTATGGCTATCTTTATAATTAATATCTTGCGCAAATGCGTTAAATGAACTAATAAAAATTCCGGTCAGAAGTAGCACTGTTTTCATATATAATTAGGTAAAAGGTTGAATTTTTGTTGGAGGTCTTGGTTTAATTGCAAAGGCGATGGATTGCTACCGTTTCACTAACTGCCATATAAATCATCATCGGATCCCACACCTGTATTACTTCGCCGCGAGGCACCGTCCTACTCCGCTGCACCTACTCGGAGAGTTTAATCAGTGACGGCAGGAAGCGCCGCAGCGTCTTCAGGTGTTCACTGCTTTTCTTGCACGCAAGGTTTTCGGATGCAATAAGTTGTACCTAAACAGCACTGCAACCGACAGCAAATTCATCGGAATGGCAACACATCATGTTTAGAGCCCTTCTTAAAGTCTTATTAAAACTACTCGACACGATTAATCCCCGCATCAGTGCAACCACTGAACTAAGTTGGTCTGGCTAAGGGGAGCATCAGAAGTGTGGGCCAGTAGTAGTGAACTACCTGTCAGTTCACCTTGGAAAGCCGTTATTGGTAGTGAAAGCGATGAGCTCGTCTACCGCTCTTAATCCTCACTAGCCGAGTGCCCCACACTTTTGGATGTTTGGAAAACGTTACGAGTCTTGTAAACGCCACTTATTAGACCTTGTGGAGAGTGTCTGGGCTTAGAGTTGCTGTTTGAAAAGAGATTTGCAAACGGGTAGATTACAGGCCCTTTTCTCACTTCGCCGCTTATGAGCCTCGTATCTGTGCCAATAACTAACCAGCTGGAGTGGTTATCGCTTGCTCTGGTAGCAGCAGCTCCAAACTCATTTGGTTTGCCAACAGGCTACGAGGGGTATGTAAAGCTCCTGCCACCTTTGGGCATTGACCGTCGTATTCCTATCGCTTCGTACTCTTTCGCCCAGCGCACTGTAGCAGATCTCAATGCGCGGGCCGCTTTCTGGGACGCGCACGGTATCCGCCAGGGACAGCCACCTGTTGACCAATTAGAGCGCATTACGTATCGACAGGCCGCTACGCTCGCGGGTATGCCGGACCACGAACCCATTAGTAGCGAGGCCATGCGTCAGTTCTACGGGGGATGGCCACCCCATCTGGGTAGTAGTCCTGCCTTGGAAGAAGCGTTTGTGCAGCAACTGGTGCAGGTGCTAGGCCCTATAATGACGACCTTGTTTTATGGCTCTGTTGAGGAAGGTACTTACCATTGGGACGAGGACGGATTACCTATTGACTGGTTGGAGCAGGGAGTAAGTGCGGATCTGCTTACGGTGTACCGGCGGGACAAAGGCTTGCCAGCGTACTCGTTTGCGGCCGATCATACGTGGTGCCTTTACAAAGTAGAGAATGCAGAATGGCTTGCTGTTGGCTGCTCTGCTGCTATGGCGCAGGCATTACGAGAGCATCCTTACTTGGAGGCCTTTCCCCTACTCTATAGGGAAGCCAAGTCAAAAAAGTGCCAAATCAACTTCCCTGATTAAGAAGTCAAATACTGGTGTAATTCCGAGGAGCAGCTTATAACAAAGATTACGTTAAGCAACTTTTCCGTGAAAATAGCTCAGCAATTGGTAAGCTTGCGATGTTAGCGAGTTTCAACCTATCGCCCCCTGATGGCTATCCGAGAAATAGCACTAGGAACCTCCTCGAGGAACCACCGACTTGTATTCAATGCGTCGACGGCTGCGCTGGCAGATCTCTACACGAGTTGGTTGCCCACATTTACTACGCAGGGGATTGTCAAACTCTTCGTTGACATCCTTGATCAGCCAGGCATTACAGCAAATGACTGCAGTAAGTTGGAAAACGAATTGCTCTTGCTCAACGTGTTGACGGTGCAACGCCCTTTGGATCTCAGATTTTATGTTGGCCTAGCCGAGCACGACAAGAGTCGCTTACAACTCGAACTGATCCATACCGCTTGTCTAGAACTGGCTAAGAGGCGGGAGTGGTCCCATGCGCCGTTCGACGAAGCGTATGCGCACTGCGTACAGGCCAATCTAACCAATGCGTGGGTGATGAAAATCGGGCGCAAGCGCTTCTTTACCTCCCCGGATGGCCTCCTTACGGCTTGTCTG
Source organism: Hymenobacter tibetensis (assembly GCF_022827545.1). NCBI lineage: Bacteria > Pseudomonadati > Bacteroidota > Cytophagia > Cytophagales > Hymenobacteraceae > Hymenobacter > Hymenobacter tibetensis. Next base: position 3,796,765 of record NZ_CP094669.1, on the reverse strand, counting down.
GTGTGTCAGTGGACCCTCACCACGTTTGTGGTTGACGTCGTGTTCATGTCCAAGCGGAGAAACGACTATCAGTGTCAGCGAATCATAGAGAATGAACCGTTTAGGGAGCATGGATTTGACGCGGCCTGCTGGCTCAATGGACAGACGTTCCAAGTGACAGCTTCTCGACCAACTCGCCACTGGCAAGCGCACGTTGGAAGCAAAACATCGGCAGTGGTTTGCTACCGGCCTGTCCAAGAAGTATAGATTATGTCTATGACAATTTTAAAGAAGATTGTTCTCATAAGTGAATGATTAGCTCCCGCTTTTGTACACTTCCTAGCTATGAGTAGCTTCACCAACATGATGGAGCAATTCAGTGCGTTGTACCCCACCGGCACTATCCGCTATAGCCAAACCACTTACTTAGAGTTGGCCACTGCCGTAGAGGTCCACCGCATTGACTTCCACCATAAGGTAGCCGCCATTCTAAAGCGAGGTACTGGTGGACAAGTAGGCTATTACTGTGACCACCCTGCCCTCGTGTACTATAATGCTTCCCTTGCGGCCCTAACTGTTCGAGCATCGCTTGGTTTGCCCTCTGGATTTCTGGCAGCCTTTTACCACCGCTTTGCGACCCTAACAGCGGACTGGAACGCCTTTCTACCGGTGTGGAGCGGGATAGAACGGAACCAGCAATGGTTAGAAGAACGATTGCGAAACGGGCATCGGCACACGCTTTACCTTCCGCTATGGGTAGCGAATGAGCTACAAGCGCTCTGTTGGGTATACGGTGTGGAAGCATCGTACCTGAAACGGGAGGAACTCCTACAGTCGCGGTATTATTTCCCCAAACCGCTACAGAGTCCTCCCCCTTTCAACCTGTTGCTCATTGGGCAGAATTATGTCATTGCCCGCGACTTTTATGTCAGCACTCTCCGATAGACATAATTGTCCGATACGTCGATATTATGATAAGCAGATCGGCTGCGCGTACGCACGGAGTTGCTTTTCATTTCCCCAGCAGGTACCTGAACCTTTCGTGATTGACCTATCAGAAGGTGTCCAAGGCCCGACCACGGGGTTAGTTGGCTCCAACGCCTTGCTTGCTAAGGAATGAGAACAAATGTTCCCAGCGCTTTTTGCTCTACTTCCGTCAGCCTGTTGATCCCCCAACTACTTGCTTGAGACGATAGCGGCCCCGTACGCCTTTCGAAACGGAACGGGCCTATTGGACTTCCGAGCTCCCTAGTTGGCCTTAGGAACATCCGGCTCCGCTGCTCCATCTCCGCGGTGGTCGCTCGACCACTCCTGCTGGCCCCAGCGTTGCAGGGCATCGATAATAGTCAGCAAGGCGTGGCCCTTGGGTGTGGGCGAGTAGCGAATTTGCGGTGGGACGGTATTCGCCACGGCGGCCTTCTCGACTAACCCCTCGGCCACCAACTCGGCCAAGCGTTGGCCGAGCACCTGATCCGATAAGGTGGGAAAGGCCTGCTTGAGCCGGCTGAACTGGGCCACCCCGTGGGCAATGCCATGCAAAAGCACCATCTTCCAGCGGGGGCTGATGTCGCGCAAGACCTCATTGACGGAGCACCAAGCCGACAACACTTGCCGATTCTGCGCATTGGTGGTGCCGGCTTTCACGTTACTGGCCATCGGCTGAGAAGAGGAAGAGGGGGCTCACTTTGGGGTGAGTTATTGTAGATGAAGTGGGCAACGGGGTCCTTTACGGCATGATACAATCACCGCTTACGAAGGAAGACAAATGTACGATGGTCGACCACCAGGGAACCCCGGTGCACACAGACCGCGCCGCGGTCAATGGCACGAGCCTGCACTATCGCTTCGCTGGAACGGGTGTCCCCGTGGTGTTGCTGCATGGCATCCCTAAAACCGGGTATCACTGGCGCCACCTACTGCCCCTGCTCAGCGACCAGTACACCGTCATCGTACCGGACTTGCGCGGCCTGGGCGACTCGGACCACCCCGCCGGCGGGTATGACGCGGCCACCATGAGCGACGACATTGCGGCGCTCATGGCTACGCTTGGCCACGACGCCTATCACGTGGTGGGCGAAGATTGGGGGGCCGTTATTGGCTATCAGCTCGCCGCGCGCCACCCACAGCGGGTGAAGTCCCTGGTCTTTACCGAAGCGTTAATGCCCGGCTTCAACTTCGAACAGCACGCGGCCTTGACTCCCGAAAACGCAGCGGGTATGTTTCTCTGGCATGTGGGGTTTTACTTTAAAGCGGATGTGCCCGAGATGCTCATTGCCGGCCATGAGCGCGAGTTGATTACCTATATGATCAAGTCCGAACGGCTATTCCCCGACACGGCCACGGCGGATGCCATCGAGGAATACGTGCGCTGCTACAGCCTGCCCGGCGGTATCCGCTCGATGCTGGCCGTGTACCGCGCTATGCTCGTGGACGGCGAACAGAATCGAGAATCGGCTACAACCAAGCTGGCGCTCCCGGTTCTGGCGCTAGGCGGCGATGCGTTTATTGGAGCGCGCAACGAAGAGATCATGCAGCAACTGGCCCACCACGTCACCGGCCATGACCTAGCCGAGGAAGTGCCGGAGGCGATGGCCTCCGTGCTGCTGCCCTTTTTGGCCGCCCACCCCTAAGCAGAGGCGCTTCGGCAACGACCGGCGCTAGGCCCGCAACTCCTGCTTAACCCAACTCCGCTCTGATCAGCTATAGAGTACCTGAGTCGTTGTCGCTTAGCTAACTGGCAGGATACCAGTATAACCCGTTTGCTGCCACGCAGGAGTAGCCGAGTGGCCTAGGCGGTTAAAATCTGGTCTATCTGGGCCAGCTCCTCAGGGGCAAACCGGGTGTTGTCCAGGCTGCGGAGCGAGTCGAGCAACTGGGCGGGGCGGCTGGCGCCGATGAGCACGGAGCTCACTCGCTCATCCTTCAGGATCCAGGCCAATGCCAGCTGCGCCAGGCTTTGCCCGCGTCCCTGCGCTAGGTCATGGAGCCGGCTAATTTGGTGCAGGCGCTCCGGCGTCAGCTGATTTTCTTGCAAGAAGCCAACGCCTTTGGCTACCCGCGAGTCGGTGGGGATGCCGTGCAGGTATTTATCGGTGAGCAACCCTTGGGCCAGCGGCGAAAACGGAATGCAGCCGACCCCTTCCTGTCCGAGCAAGTCGAGCAGACCGCCCTCTACCCAGCGCTCAAACATAGAGTACTTGGGTTGATGAATCAGGCAAGGCGTACCCAACTCGCGCAGTAGCCGAAAGGCTTCGGCGGCTTCTTTAGGTCGGTAGTTGGAGAGGCCCACGTATAAGGCCTTGCCCTGCCGCACCAGCAGGTCGAGGGCCGCCATGGTTTCCTCCAGCGGGGTGTCAGGGTCGGGACGGTGGTGATAGAAGATGTCCACGTAGTCCAGGCCCATACGCCGGAGACTCTGGTCGAGGCTGCTCACCAGGTACTTTTTCGAGCCCCAGTCCCCGTAGGGGCCCTCCCACATGGTGTAGCCCGCCTTGGTGGAGATAATGAGCTCGTCGCGGTAGCCAGCAAAGTCTTCGCGCAGCAGGCGGCCAAAGTTGGTTTCGGCCGCGCCGGGCGGCGGGCCGTAATTGTTGGCTAAATCAAAGTGCGTGATACCGCTGTCGAAGGCCGTGCGCAGCGTCTCGCGGAAGGCACCGAGGATATCTACGTCCCCGAAATTGTGCCACAGGCCCAACGACACCGCCGGCAGCGTCAGGCCGCTGCGGCCGCAGCGCCGGTAGGTCATATGTTGGTAGCGCGTTGGAGCGGGTGAGTAGGGCATGAAAAGAGGCGGGAGCAGGGGTGAAAAAGGTCGGTGAACAGGGCTGCTACTTCGTGCGGGCCGGAGCGGCCTCCAGCGTCAGCGTGCCGGACGTGAGGCCAGAAGCCGCAGCGCTGAGCGTGATTTTACCGCTCGGGGCGTTGGCCTTGACGAGGGCAATGCACTGCCCCTGGTAGACCTGCCGGGCCTGCGCCTGGTAGGGCTCGTGGCTGGCAATGTTGCCGTTGTCGACGGCTACGACCGCCCCGGGCCCGCTCGCGCTGAAGGTGAGTTGCTGGTCGGTATTAGGGCAGACTACGCCGTTGGCATCCACCACGCGGGCCGTGATGTAGGCCACGTCGTCCCAGTCGTGGGCCAGTTGGGGGCGGTCGGTGCTCAGCACGATGCGGGCCGGTGGGCCGGCCGTTTTCAGTTCGTCGGTGGCTACTTCCTTGCCCTTGTTACGGGCCACGGCGCGCAGGGTGCCTTTGGCGAACGTCACATCCCAGGCGCGGGGCGAGTCGTCGGCCGGCTTGGGCTTGGCGCCTAACGACTTGCCGTTGAGAAACAGCTCGACCTCGTCGCAGTTGCTGTAGACTTGCACTTTGGCATCGTCGTAGGTATCAAAATCGGTGGGCGTCCAGTTGGCGACCCACTCGCCGGCGCCGGCGTTTTCGGCTTTGCGCACGAGGCGCACCACAGGCTGCGCGCCCCACCAGCTCTGGCGCTGGTAGGCCACGGGCCGCCAGCCACCGGTGCGGTCAAACAACCCCTGGCCGTTGGCAATTTCTGGCCAGTTGCCCTCGCCCAGGTAGTCGAAGCCCGTCCACAGGAATTGCCCGGCCATGTAGGGCTTATCGCGCAGCAGCAGCCAGGCGGGCAGTTCATGGCCGTTTTCAGTGCCGATGACTTTACGGGCGGGCTTGGCCTCGTGGGCGGCTACCAGCTCCGCTTCGCGGTAGTTCTGGCCCACCACGTCCATGGTTTCCACGAAGCCGTTTTCGTATACTTTGCTTTGGCTGGGGCGAAACAAGGCCATGGTCACCGGACGCGTGGGGTCGGTTTGGTGTACCAGGTCCTGCTGCTCTTTGTAGCGCTGAAAGCCCGCCGGGCTGTTCAAATCATCCCGAATCTCGTTGCCCACGCTGTAGAGCACAATGCTGGGGTGGTTCCGGTCGCGGCGTACCAAGTCGCGGGTGTCGGCCTGCCACCAGTCCTTAAAGTGCAGGTTGTAGCCTTTCTCGGCGTGGTTTTTAGCCGCGGTCCAGGTGTCAAACGTTTCATCCATCACCACGAAGCCCATCCGGTCGCAGAGGTCCAGAAACTCGGGGTCCATTGGGTTGTGCGCCGTGCGGATGCCGTTGACGCCTACTTGCTTGAGCAGCTCCAGGCGCCGCTCCCAGGCGCGCAACGGCACGGCCGCTCCCAGGGCGCCCGCATCGTGGTGCAGGCACACGCCCTTGATTTTCAGGTTCTCGCCGTTCAGCCAAAAGCCGGTGGCGGCCACAAACTTCGCTTCTCGAATCCCGAAGGGCGTGGTGTACTCGTCGAGTACCGTTTTGCCGGCTAGCACACGCGTGGTGGCTTGGTAGAGCACGGGCTGGGTTGGGCTCCAACGCTGGGGCTTAGCTACCGGCAGGGTTTGGGTGAAGGTAACGGTCTGGCCCGCCGCTACGGCCTGGTTGCTGCGGATAGTGCCCACGGGCTTGCCGTTGGGGGCCAGCAGCGTGGTTTCGAGCGTGTAGGTACCCGCCGCGGCCGACTGGTTCTGCACTTCGGCCTGCACCTGCACTTTGGCCTGGGCGGCCGTAGCCTGGGGCGTACTGACGAATACGCCGCCGTAGGTGAAGTGGGTGGGGGCGGTGCTTACCAGCCGCACGTGGCGGTAGATGCCGGCCCCGGTGTAGTAGCGCGAGGCCGGCTGCACCGAGTTGTCGGCCCGCACGGCCAGCACATTGGCTTTCCCCGATACCAAGTAAGGCGTCAGGTCATAAGCGAAGCTGCTGTAGCCGTAGGGCCGCTGCCCGAGCTTGTGCCCGTTCAGCCATACCTCACTGTTGGCCATCACGCCATCGAATTCCACCCAGACCTGGCGCTTGGCCTCGCTGGCGGGCAGCGTAAACTGCTTGCGGTACCAGCCGATGCCGCCGGGCAGGTAGCCGCCGCCCCGCCCGGGAGGATTGGTGCGGTCGTACGGCCCGGCAATGCTCCAGTCGTGGGGCACCACCACGGCTTTCCACCCCGCCTCGTTGAAGGTAACCTGTTCCGCGCCCGGCGCATCCTGCTGCACAAAGCGCCAATCGGTATCGAAGGGTGTGATTGTGCGGGCCGGCATCTGCGCGCTGGCGGCCAACGCGGATAAGGTTGTAGCAAGTAGCAGGACGCTACGCCTAGCGGAAGTCGTACTACGGGATGGGTAAAGAGGCATGTGGGGGAGGTCAAGGTGATTTCTGCTAGGCAAGAACCACCTAAACAGGACCCGAACTGTCCTGTACTTTTCTGGTCGGTTGCCCGCAACCCACCCGCTTCATCAAATGAGCTGAAGTGGTCTACTAAATGCAGACAGGTTGAGGACGTAGTGCAAGCTCAAATTCTCATGACAAAATGGACCTTCACGATGCTCTTAACTGTCCAGCTTAACTAGACCACCCCTCTTTTCCCCTCTTTAGAACGAACCCCGGTACCGGTGCCGGTTTGTTCAGCCCCTGAGCCATGAGGAGAGAGCCGCCAGCACCGACCATAGCGTGGTTGCTGCCGGGTAGCGTTTGGCTTACCTAGTGAGTGCCGGGTAGTGGTGGAGCAGCGTCGGCTGCTGGGCTTGGCGCAGCAGAAAATCGGCCACGCTGGCCCGGCTGATGCGGCCGACGCGCATGTCGGGCGTTAGCTCGGGCAACACGTGGTAGGGGGCCAGCGGACCATCCGTCAGCATGCCCGGCCGTACGAATTCCCAGCGCAGGCTGCTGGCCGCCAGCAGCTCTTCCAGTTGGGTCTTGTTGTCGTATTCGGGCTGCATAAACCAGCGGATGGCCAGGCGCATCCACCAGCTGAGGTACCTAGCACTGGCCCCAGCCCCGAAGCCCGTCAGCACCAGCACCGGCGCCGCCAGCGGGGTATCTGCGGTGGCGGCGAGCAAGGCCCGAGCGGTATCAGTGAAGAGCGGCGTGCTGTTTTTCTTCGCCGTGCCCACGGTGATGAGCACGGCTTCGGCCCCGGGCAACACCCGGCGCAGGTCGGCCGCGGACGTAGCGCTGCCAGTTACGGTGGTCAGGTGCGGGTGCTCGGGCAGGGTAGCCACAGTGCGCGAGAGGGTCGTGACGTGGTGGCCCTGGGCCAGGGCCTGCTGCACGGCCAGCAGCCCGACGCCTGACGAGGCGCCAATAATGGTAAGGTGCATACGCGAGACGATTTTAAACAGAGGGGGGAGTGGGCGTGAAAGTGGCCCCCAGGCCCGGGACCGTGACCAGCAGGCTGTCGGCCGCCCAGTGCCAAGGCTGGCCGGCCGCCGTCAGTACCTCGGCGCCGGCCTCGCGGGCGATGAGCAGGCCAGGCAGCCAGTTTTCCAGGTCGCGACCCACTTGCAGAAACACGTCGAGCCGGCCGGCCCCCACATAGGCTAGTTGCAAGCCGTGGGGGCCATAGTTGCGCACCACGCCGTAGGTGGCCAGCAACTGTTCCACGCCCTGGCTGACGCGCCGACGCAGGGCCGCGTCCTCGTCCAGGCCGTGGGTATGCTCGAACACAGCGACCATGACGTCCGGCTCGCGCTTGGTGCTGGGACGCAACGGCGTTTCATTCACGAAGGCCCCGGCGCCGGCCTGGGCCCAAAACAGCTCCTGGGCCAGCGGGTCGTAGATGGCGGCGAAGACGGGCTCGTGCTGGCGCATCAGCACCAGGTTAATTGTCCAGCCCGGCAGTTGCTGCACGTACTGAATGGCCCCGTCCATGGCATCGCAGAGCCAGTACTCGGCTGGGAGCGTAGTGGCAGCCGTCGAGAGGCCGAAGTCGTCGGCGGCTAGCCAGGGGGTGGTAGGAAAGGCCGCGGCCAGGGGGGCTTGCAAGGCGGCCATACAGCGTGCCTCGATGTCCGCGAGGCGGGCCTGCAGCTCGGCCCTGGTTTGCGGCACGGGCAAGCGGCGAAAATCAGGCAGAAACTGGTCGCCGGCGGCGCGCACGGCGACGTGGAGGGTGGCGATTTCGGAGGAAGATAGCATCACAACACTGGAGTTAAGTACCCTGGCAAAGGTCGCGGGTCCTCTCTCCAAAAAGTAGGCGTAAGGCCGGGGATGCTAGTCCTATTCGCGGATCGTGCGCCGAAACTGCTGCGGTGTAAGGCCGGTGACCTTTTTGAAGAGCTTGCCGAAGTACACTGGCTCGTCATAGCCCAGGGCGTAGCCAATCTGCTTGACGGGCTCGTCGGAGTAAAAGAGCAGGCGCTTGGCTTCCAGAATTGTGCGCGCTTGCAGGTGCTGGCTTACCGGATAGCCACTACGCGCCTTCACCGTGTCGTTAAGGTGCGAAACGGTGACGGCCAAGGCGGCCGCGTACTGGGCGGGCTGCTTCCAGTCCCGAAAATGCTGGCGCAGCAACCGGTAAAAGCCGGCGAGCAGTTCCTGCCCACGGGTGGTGGCCCCCTGGGCGTGCACGCTCAACGGCGCCAGCTCATTGGCCAACAAGTGAAGCAGCGCCGCCAGCAAGGCCTGCAGCGCCGGACCCAGGTGGGTCGTGGGCCCGGCGTCCTGCTGACAGTCAGCGAGCAGCGCCAAGAGCGTCTCGGCTCGCGTGTGCAAGGTGGGCTGAACGGTCACCGGCTGGCGCAACTGCTGCTCGAGCAAGGCGCGGGTGTCTTCGGCCACCAGGCTCGGCTCGAAGCTCACCCCCCAGCCCTGGGGGGCGGTAGCCCCACGCAGCTGGTGCACTTGCCCGGGGCTGATGAGCAGCACGGCCGGGGCGCGCAACGTGAGTTCCTCGAAATCCAGCGTCAGATGCAGCTCGCCCGCCGTGAGCAGCACCAGCAAATAATGAGCGTCGTGGTGCGCCGCCCCAGGCGGGTGGGCGGCGGCCCGGGCGGCGTCGGCTAGGGGGCGAACGAGCACCCCCGCTCGCGCCAAAGGAGACAGGGGGTAATGGGGTAGGGGAGACACCATTTGCTTCACGAATAACACTGGAAGGTAGCGCGTATAAACGGCGCCCGGCGGCTTGGGTAGCCAGCGGACCACCCGCTTAAGAGGTAAGCGCGTCTGCCCAGCAGCTAGCGAAACGGGTTCCCCGGCCCCCTTATCCGCTGGATCAGGGGCGTTTACATAAATATCCAAGCGGCCGTATTAGGTCTGCTTTCAGGAGCTTCTGTTGAACATAATGCTAGTTCTCGGACAAGCCCCGGAATAAGGTTGCTATTAGCGCTAGACGCCGGTTGCTACTGGCGTGGGCCGCTTCTTCTACGCCTTCCTTAGTTACCTTTCGCGCTCCTTCTACTTACCAGGGGCACCAGTTCCCTGCCTACTCGTCACTCCCCTGGTTTCTTATGTGGACTTCTTCCCGCACGCACTTACGCCGCCTGGAGGCGGCCTGGCACCAGCCAGCGGCGCGTTCCCCCCACTTGCCCTTGGTGGCCCGCTACTATGACCTCGTTCAGCACGAGCCCGCGTACCACCGCCTGCCGGACCAAACCTGGGAGGACCTGAACGGCGACTTGCTCTTTAACCTACTCGATGCGACGGTGAGCCCGGTCGGCCAGCAATGCCTCTACCACCGCCTGCGCAGCCCGCTCACCGACGAGGCCCCCCTGCACGAGTTTGATACCGCCGCGAACCTGCTGGCGCAGCAATCCGAGGTCCGCGGGCATGCGTTGCTCGCCCTCAACCAACTCACGGCCCACGAGGCGTACTACCTAACGGATTTGTTCAGTGGGGAGCCGCTGCCCACGTTGCCCGGTGCGCGCTTCGCGCCGCTGCTCGTGCTGGGGCTGTTGGCCACATTGCTCGGAGGCTTTTGGCTCCCCGTCCTCTGGGTGGGTACGCTGGCGTTTGCCCTCACCAATGCCGTGTTTCACTTCTGGCAGCTGCAGCGGATTACTAACTGTGTTCGCCCGCTGCTGCAACTGGGCCGCTTGCGTCGGGCGGGCCAGGCGCTCCAGCGGGCGGCCCTGCCCCTGCGGCCGCTACAGCCGCTGGCCGCGCCCCTGTCCCGGCTGAGGGCCATCATGTGGCAAGTAACGTTCCTTCAAGTTCAAGACAACTTACTGGTGCTCAGCTTGGTCAAGATGCTGCTACTGCTCGACGTGCTGGTGTATGCTCGTTGCCGGGTGGCCGTGCAGCAGCAGGCGCCCGCGATTCGGACGGTCTTTGAGGCCGTGGGCTACGTCGATTGTGCCCTAGCGGTGGCTAGCTTCCGCCAGCGTCACGCCACCTGCGTGCCGCACTTTGGGCCGGCGGCCGACGGCATCCAGCTGCAGGCTGGCTACCATCCGCTCGTGCTGGGGTGCGTGCCAAATGACCTGACCCTGGCTGGGCCCGGCGTGCTGCTGACCGGCTCCAATATGGCGGGCAAAACCACCTTTATGCGTACGCTGGGCGTGAATGCGCTGTTGGCCCAGACCATCGCCACGTGCCCTGCCACCGCCTACCGCGCCCCGTTTTGCCGGGTGCTCACCAGCCTGAGCCTGGCCGACAGCCTGCCCACGGGCAAAAGCTATTACCTGGTCGAAGCCGAAACCATGCGCCAGCTACTACTGGCCTGCGACGCGGCCCCCAGCAGCTACCTGCTGCTGCTCGACGAGCTGTTCAAAGGCACCAATACGCAGGAGCGTATCGCTGCCAATAAAGCCGTACTGGCCTACTTGCAGCCCCGCAGTTGGGTGGTGGCCGCCACCCACGATGGGGAACTGGGCGCGCTCTTGCAGTCGTACTTTGTCGAATACCACTTTTGCGAGACCGTCACGGCGGAAGACTGGTATTTCGACTACCGCCTCAAAGCCGGGCCGCTCACCACGCGCAATGCCATTCGCTTGTTGGCCCGCCTGCACTACCTGGCACAAGTGGTCGCCGCCGCGCAGACGCTTAGTGCCATGCTGGCGACGCGGGCGCACGCTAGCAGCGCGCAAGCGACCACGCCGGAAGAAGGTGGTTCGGTAGTTGATTCGATTAAAGGCGACGAGAAGTTGTTAGGCTAAAGGGTTCATTCTAGCGACCTTATCCTGCATCGAGCAGAATTTTTACATTTTGACGACAGCGTTCGAACAGACATTATGGGCGGTATGGCACTTTACAATAGACCGTTCAACAACCGTTACGGAGCCCATGAAGTGAGCCGTTGTTACGGGCTGGCCATGGAACTTAACCCCAGCTAGAGCAGGAAGCGTAGCGTCAAGTGGCCCAGCAACGCATGCACCAAACCGAGTAGCAGCACAGCTGTGGCGGTAGGGTAGGCAGGTAAGGTCAACCTTACTTAAGTCACTATCAAAGTGAACGAGTGCCCTGCAGGGTTTGAGCATACAAGTTGTTCCACGTACTATCAAAAGGGAAATCGTCTCGGGACTCGAACTGCTCCCGCGAAAAGATGCGGTCAGAATCCGTCCACAAGCCACAGTTGCGGTTGGTAGGCGCAAAAAAAACCGGCTCATGCTGTGTATTGAATCCGATTTCCCGCTCTGCTTTCCCTTCGGCGTCTACTTCCACTAACCAATACGCCACTTCCTTAAAATGCCGGTCATAATCTGGGCTGGCCTTTGGAACCACGCGAAGCAGTACCCACGCAAGCGCTCGTAAGAATAATCCTCCTTCGTCAGATGGCTTCCTATGCTGCTCTGGTACGTGAAGAATGGTCATCAGCTGGCGAGTAAAACTGTGCGTTTTTCGTAAACACGCAAATTGGAGCCTTTTCCCCGGAAAAGTACTGCAAATTGAGGTTCGGAGCCGTGGGGTCAAAAGCACTACTTCTCCCAGACCATGGGTATGACAACGATTATGTAAAGCAACTATTCCGAGAATCGAATGGCGTAAAAGTATTTAGTGCAATCTTGCTAACACACTATTTGTAATCACTATGCAGATAACCCTTGAGGTTCCCACGTATGATCCTAGCCGCGGCATAGAATATCAGTGGACCGCAGGATTCTCGATTCAAACGACAGTTGAGCAAGGTGTCATCAGGATACAGGCCAACAAGCAGGGCCTTGTGTCCTTGGCTAGTCATCTTCTAAACCTAGCGCAAGACAATGTTACACCAGGTGCTCATCTGCATCTGGATGAGACCAACGCGTTGGAAGAGCCTTCGTGTGAACTCTTGATCGAGAAAATCGCCTAGGTCTGGTCCAAGGAACAGCAAGTCTATTTATGCCGAGCCCCCGCACCTTGTCCGAGCCTAACAATCAGGCAATGCGCCTTTTGGCGGAGAACCACGCGGTGTTGTCCTTAGTAGCGGGTAAAGAAACCTTACTGAACGCTTCGCTGGAAAGCGTGCTCATCAAGTATGAAGAGAATGGCTTAGTGCTCAAGCTCACCTTGCTACTACGCCATTCTGCCTCCGTCTCAAAACTGCTGCTCTGCTTTGAGCAGGTGTCGGCTTATGCCCTTGCTTACAGCATGGAGGTTTCATTCTACAATGTGGTATCCTACAAATTCTTGCCCATAGAAAAAGGATATTACTTATCACTTGATCCCTATGACGAAACCCAAGAGGTCGATGAAAAAGACAATGATTTTATCGTTGCCACCAGGATAAAAGCATATGCCTTAGTTGTCTGATAAGTCCTTCTTATGTCAAGCAACTATTTCCAGAACCAAAGTGAAAGAAGTACACTTCCCTATTGCCCCATACTCCTGTTTTCGTCTGCCAGTGAGAGCACATGGTGTGTTGACGAAACGGCCCCCTACGGCTTACGAAAACAAGCCCCTTCGACGCATTAGGTCTTCAATAGTCCGTGCGGATTGTACACACCATGCTACCATGCCTTCGACGTCGGTTCCTTTCGTCTCGACCAGGGGCCCCCGGTCCCACGTCAAGCGCACCTCATACACATTACTAGAGACTTCATCAACAGTTAGCTCCCATCCAGGCGGAATCTCAGGCTGGTTTTCCATGACCGAAAGATATCGGCATTTTGACGTCTTGCCGCACGAGGTGGTATAGGGCAGCGAAAGGGTGATGCAAGCAACCACCGGCTTTCGGATAGGGTCTGTTAAGGGCCTGTTATCAGACTTGTCGCTGTTCGAGAAGTCATTTTTATTTTCAATAGGAAGTCATGCGCTGGCAAAGGTGCTACGCCCATTATGTAGCGTGCATCCTCGCGCTGTGTTGATTGGATAACGCGTCGAGCAAGTGTGGCGGTCGTTACTTTGCGCTGCTCTTCGTACCTAGTCGTATGGTCTTCTCTTTTGCCCCCGTCGCCATCCTGTATCAGGCCCAAGTACCGCCCGTCATTAACGGCATCCGCAAACCGCTTAAGCCCAATGGCTACGCCGATAGCGGGGCGGACATTGCCGTGACCCTCCGGCAACAGGGCGTGCCTATTGTCACCCCCGTCGCCGCGCCGCAGGTGACGCGCGACTTAGACTGGGTGTTTCCGGACACTGCCGCCGGCATTGCGCAGGCCCAGGCCCAGGGGGGCACCATCCTGTGGCTGAACACGGTGCCCTTTGTCGGCCACCCGATTGACGCGTACTTGCAGCACGGCGGCCGGCTGGTGGGCCAGCCCCCGGCTGTAGCGGAAACGTATGAGGACAAGTGGACGGCCAACGAGTGGCTCCGCGCCCACGGCCTGCCTATCCCGGCCGCCCGCATCATGACGCAGCCCGAGGTACTGCCGGCTGAGTTCGAGTTTCCGGTGGTGCTCAAGCCTATTCGGGGACGAGGCAGCGCCGGGGTGGAACGCGTGCTGAGCGCGGCCCACTTGGCCGCGCGGTTACCGCTGCTGGTCGCGTCCGGTGAGTTTGGCGAGGCTGTGCTGGTCGAGCAGTACCTGCCGGGCCAAGAAATCACGGTGACGGTGCTGCCGCCGGGCGCGTATCTGGTGGGAGGAGTCGAGCAGCAGTACGCCGACTATTGGAGCCTGCCGCCGGTCAAACGCTTTCATCACCACCAGGGCATTGCGCCTTACAATGGAACAGTCGCCGTGAGCGAAAACAGTCAGGTAATGGCGCCCGCGGAGCTGGCCACTCCAGCCGTGCAGCAGGTGATGCAGCAGTGTGCCACAGCGGCGCGGCTGGTCGGGGCCAAAGCGCCTATCCGCATCGATTGTCGGCAGGCCGCCCACGGCGACACCTACTACCTGTTCGACCTGAACATGAAACCCAACATGACGGGTCCTGGCCGACCGGGTCGGGCCAATCAAGACAGCCTTTCGGCCTTAGCCGCGCATGCCATTGGCTGGGACTTTGCCGCGCTGCTCATGAATATATTGCGCCAAGCCTGGTCGCTGACGTAACCGAACTCGCATCGGGTGTTCGAATTACCTAGTGAAAAACACCCCCAAAAACCGCGTGTTCGTGGGCGTCAGCGGAGCATGGGAACCCGTTCGTACAGCTCTTTTCGAACGGGTTTGGCACCCTCATTCAAGTAGAATGCTCTCGGAGAGAGCGGAACATTCAAGGCAAGTCAATGAAAAAGCAGGTGCCTTCTTGCTCCTGGCTTTCAACCCGGATGTGACCGCCGTGAAGTTCCATAATGTAAGGATAAAAGACGGGGGCTGCTGGATGGGATCGTTTAAGGCGGCGTCTGATTTAATGAGGAGCACGCTGCTGCAAGCGTAGTTGTGACGAACTTACCGAACGAATACGGGCAGAGACCTGCGAAAAAGAAGTTCAAGGACTACCCCACCGGCTACCTGCACGTCGATTTCGCGGAAGTGCAGACCGAAGAAGGCAAGCAGTACCTCTTCGTGGCCATTGACCGCACCAGCAAAGTGGCCTTTGCCGAGCTGCATCATCGCGCCAAGCGGGTGGTCACGGCCGAGTTTCTGCGGCGCGTGCTCGACAAGTTGCCTTATTAAAGTCCATACCGGGCTGACGGAAAATGGGTACAATCACGCCCGAGCCGCACCAATTCCTGCCGGGTGGGCACAGCTTTGACCGCATTTGCCGCGAATACGGCTTAGAGCATCGCTTGACCAAGTCGACACATCCCTGGACCAACGACCAGGTTGAGCGCATGAACCGTACCCTCAAAGACGCGACGGTCCATCGCTTCCACTACCAGACCACCGATGAGTTCAACGAGCACCTGCAATTTGCTGGCCTACAACCACGCCAAGCGCTTGAATACCCTACGCGGGCTAACTCCGTGGCGCGTTGGACTAAATGGCCTTGCAAATATTTGCTCCAGCTTACCGAGTGCGCCGAAAAAACTTATCCTGCAAAGCGCTGCGCAGCTCGGCCGGTAGCGGTTGTCCTTGTTCGTAGTCCTGGATCAGGGCCTTTTCTTTCTGGCGGCTGAACCTGGATTTTAGGCCAACGGCGGGGACCACCGTCACGGCTCCCACAATGCCTGCGGCGGCGATAAAGCCCGTGTTATCTTCTGTGGGTGCGGGCTGGTTTGTCAAGCTATAGCCAGCGCTCACAACAGAAGAAAAGGCTGCCGTTGCCGCATAGAGCATACCGATTGTCGTAAGGGCCGTCGCCCCGCCTGCAATAAACCAGGTGCCGGTTCGGCGACGCGCCTTATAGAGGTGGTGGATTGCTCGGATGCTGTCCTCGCGGGTTGAAACCGGTGCCAGCGCCGGCTGGGCAGCTCGAGCGGTAGTAGAGTCGGGCGTGGTTTGCGCGTGCAGGGGAAAGGCGAGCAGGCTACTCGAGAGCCCACCGACCAGAAGCAGAGAATAACGCACTGGAGCAAGAGGTAGTTGTTTTGGATACAATGAGTCACTAGTGATACCACTTGCCAGTTGCAACTGGTGTGGCCCAAACTCCGGTCCACTATAAGTGGGAGAGAAAGGCACAGTGGTCGGTTCGGTGGAGTGTTCCTGCGGTTAGGCAGCTGAGAGAATGTTTTGGTTGAAGCGATAGAAGTTGGTGGGGTCCTGCTTCTTTTTGACTGCCCGGAGCCGTTCGTCATGTGGCCCAAGCACAGCTTGCTGCTGCCAAGACGTCAATTACAGTGTTTCCTGGGCCGCGGCCCGTCCCGCCACGCGACCCGAGAAAAGGCACCCGCCCAGGAAAGTGCCTTCCAGGGCCCGGTAGCCGTGCATGCCGCCGCCGCCAAAGCCCGCCACTTCTCCTGCCGCGTACAGGCCCGGCACTGGCTGGCCTTCCGGGCCCAGCACCCGCCCCGAGAGGTCGGTTTCCAGGCCTCCCAGCGTTTTGCGGGTCAGCACGTGCATCCGCACGGCAATCAACGGGCCTTGGGTGGGGTCGAGCAGCTTGTGCGGTTTGGCCGTCCGAATCAGCTTGTCGCCAAGGTAGCGGCGCGCGCCCCGGATGGCCGTTATCTGGCCGTCTTTGCTGAAAGGGTTGTCGATCTGCTGGTCGCGGGCCCGTACTTCGCGCGCCAGCGCAACGGGGTCAAGCAGCGGCTGGGCGGTTAAGGCGTTCATGCCCTGCACCAACTCGGCTAGCGTGTTGCGCACTATGAAATCGGTGCCGTGCTGCTTGAACGCCTCCACCGGAGCTGGGGCGCCTTTACCGAACGCACGGCCCAGGCTTTGGCGCCAGCTTTTGTTGGTCCAGTCCGGGTTTTGCTCGGAGCCGGACAGGGCAAATTCGTGGCGGATGATCTTCTGCGTCAGCACAAACCAGCTGTAGTCGTAGCCGGTCTGCCGCAGGTGCTGCAAAGTGCCCAGCGAGTCGAAACCGGGGTACAGCGGGCCAGGCAGCCGATTGCCGCACGCATCCAGCCACAGCGAAGAAGGGCCCGGCAACACCCGGATGCCGTGCTGTGGCCAGATGGAATTCCAATTTTCCAGGCCTTCGGGGTAGTGCCACATCCGGTCCTGGTTGATGAGATGCCCCCCCGCCGCGGCACTGATGCCCAGCATCAGCCCATCGACGTGGTCGGGCACGCCCGAGAGCATATGCTGTGGGGGTGTGCCCATACGAGCGGGCCAATGCTGGCGCACCAGCGCGTGGTTGCCGCCCATGCCCCCGGCCGTCACGATGACGGCCTGGGCTCGTAGCGTAAAGTCACCGACAGCGCGGCGGGAGCTTTTCGCGCCGCGGGGTACCGCACTGGGTTCCAGAATCTCTCCCTGGGCACCGTCCACGACGCCGTTGGTAACCGTCAGTTCGGTGACGCAGTGGCGGAACTTCAACGTAATGCGTCCGCGTTGCACCGCTTCGCGGACCCGGCGAGCAAATGGGGCCATCACGGCAGGCCCGGTGCCCCAAGTCAGGTGAAACCGAGGCACCGAGTTGCCGGGTCCCAGGGCTCCGTAACCGCCTCGCTCGGCCCACCCCACAACAGGGAAGAAGCGCACGCCCATCTGGTGCAGCCATGTCCGTTTCTCGCCGGCAGCAAAGGCCACGTACGCTTCGGCCCAGCGGCGAGGCCAGGCATCTTCCAACCTGTCAAACGCGGCTGTACTCAGCCAGTCCTGCAACGCCAGCTCATAGGAGTCCCGAATGCCCAGACGCCGCTGTTCGGGCGTGTCAACCAGAAACAGCCCACCCAACGACCAGAAGGCTTGCCCACCCAGGCTTTGCTCGGGCTCCTGGTCCAGCAGCACCACCCGTTTGCCAGCCTCTGCCAATTCGGTTGCCGCCACCAAACCAGCTAAGCCAGCCCCAATAATGATTACGTCTGCTTCGGTATGCATAGCATTGCTGGGTAGGATATTGTGGTTATTTAACGCTGTTTTATAGGCTGAAAAGGCAGACCTTATTTCACCTCGAACAGTAGGCCCACATACACCAGCCGGCCGAAGCTTGGGGAGCCGTATACCTGGTAATTGGTGGAGTTGAACAGGTTGGTGCCGCCGGCCTGAAAAGTAGTGCGCAAGCTAGGCACCGAGTAGCCCAACTGCGCATCCACTACTTGCGCCCGGGGCAGCGTGCCGGTGGCGAAAGTGGATTCATAGAGGAAGCGGTCCACCCAGCGGTAGTTGAGCGTGTAGCTTAGCTTGCGCTCTAGCAGTTGGCCGCTGGCTCCGAGGTTGAACTTGTGCTTGGGCGTGTTGAAAAACGACTGCGTACCCGGCTTAAACTTGGTGGTCAGCAGTTCGTTGTAACTGTAGTTGCCGCTTAAAACCAAGCCCGTCGCGAAGGTGTAATTCAACGTTAGGCCGGCCCCGTTGGTGCGCACCTGCTGGTCGACGTTGGCGGCAATCTGGATGACCCGGGTAGGGTTGGCAGGGCTCTGAAAGCGGCTGGGTGCTGCGGCAGCAATCTGCTGAGGAGTTGGCCGGGTGCCGTCCACGTTGCCAATGGAGTTCTGGGTGGCAATAAAGTTGTCGTAGACGCTGAAGAAGTAATCCACGTCCAGAAACAGTTGCGGCGTGAGCTGGGCGCGGTAGCCCACTTCGGCGCTGTTCACTTCTTCGAGCTTCAAGGGGTCGGCTTGGTACTCGTAGGTGGCTAGGTCGGCGGCCCGGGTGGGGGCCAGAATCCCGGGCAGTTGGGGAGCCAGCGCCGTCGTATAGCCTCTATATCCGTTCTCGACGTTGCCCAGCAGGATGGCTCGCCCCACATCGAGGCGGATGTACTGGTTGTCTTGCGCGGGAGCCCGCAGGGCGCGGCTGAAGCTGGCGCGCAGGTTATGCTGCTTTTCCGGCCCTGCCGAGTACACCGCCGACACGCGCGGCGAGAAAGCCGTGCCGAAGTTCTTGAACCGGTCGACACGGGCCGCGGCAGCCAGTTGCAGCCGCTCGTTCACCAAGCCTTTGCTGGCCCGCACGTAGGCCCCGTACTCGTAATTCCTGATTCGCCCTCCCTCCCGCGAGTCCTGAAACAAGCTGCCATCCGAGCCTAGCAAGTACTGCCGGTAGGACCCACCTACCACCACGTCCACCACGTCGGATTTGAAGTTGTACTGTGCGCTGCCGTCGTTCAGCAACGAGCGGATAACAAGCCGCGCCCCCACACCCGGCGTGGGATTGTGGATGATTCGGTCGCGGGCCGCCGCAAATTCCGGCGTGCCGGGTTGCAGCAGCGGCGCATTAGCGTTGGCCGCGGTGCGAGCCGTTAGAGCGGCAGCGGCAGCATTGCCTCCGTTGGCAGCGAAGGCCTGATTATATACTGTGGCGTAGGTGCCGAAGTAGCGTTCCGCATAGCTACCGGGGCGAGTATTGCCCCCGCCAATAGGCACGTTGAAGCCCGGAGCCAACTGGGTTTGCAGGAAAGCCCCTAAGAAGCCTAAGTTGTAGGAACCATCGGTTTTGGAGTCCCGCCCACCGGAAAAGTCGCGGGTGGTAAAGGCGCGAACAAACCAGTTGCGACCTTCCACCAGCACTTTGGCTTGCTGCACGCCGCTGTTTTCGAAGCGGTACCGCGCCCCGGCCTGGTAGGTGCTACTGGTGATGTTGTACTTGTAGCCCACCGTGGCTTTCACCCGGTCGGTGAGCAGCACCGATAAACTAGGGGCCACTTTCAGCGAGTAGGTTTTGTTGTCGCCGCCAATCAGGTCGGCCTCGGAGTAGCCAGGCAGAAACACCGTTTTACCAGCCAAAGCCCCGCCGGTAGCCGTGAACGTGTTGCCAATGTCGCCGTAGCGGCTCACGGCGTCGTAGCCTAGGTTGGAGCCGACCGGGTTGTTGGCGGGTTCAATCAACTGGGACGTAGCATCCTGGTTATTAGCCGTAAAGTCATGAGCCTGAATGTAGCCACCCGCCACTTTAAAGGCCACCCGCTCGCCCAGCTTCACGGCGTAGCGCAGCTGGCCATCGAGCATATGGCGGTTGCCGGCCCGCAGCCGCACGCTCAACCCTGGGTCGCGGAAAGGGTCGCGGGAGTTGGTGAGCAGCACCCCGTTGAAGGCATTGGCGCCGTAGAGTGCCGAGGCCGGTCCGTGCACGATTTCCACGCTGGCCACGTCCAGCACTGGAATGCCCAGCAGGTTGCCGAAGTTGGTGCTCAGGCTGGGCGCGGCCGTGTCCACGTAGTCGGCCAGCTGAATGACCCGGTCGGCCCGTGAGGAATTGAAGCCCCGGGTGCTGAAGCTGGTGGTCAGCATGCTGGAACTGCTGATGTCGATGGATTTGAACCGCCCCAGGCCTGCCACCAAATCGGGGGTGGTGAGTTGCTGCACCTGCCGCTGATCGAGCTTTTCCACTGTCACTGGGACCTGCCCAATCGTCTCCTCCACGCGCGACGCGGCCACTACCACTTGGTCGAGCAGGGTGCTGGGCTTCAGTACCACCGGGGTAGCCGCGCTAAACGAGGTCAGAGGGATTTCTTGGCTTTCGTAGCCCACCAGCGACACCACCAGCACCAACGGAGCGTTGCTGGGTTTGCCTTCCCGGAGTTCAAAACGACCATTTTCATCCGTGCTGCCCCCGATGTAGGTGCCCTTCAAGAAGACTGTCACCCCGGGTAATGCTTGCCCGGCTTCGTTCTGCACCCGGCCGCTCAGAGGTTGCTGCTGTGCCCAAGCGCCCAACGGCGACAGTAAAAAAGCGAACAGCAGCGAGTGAAACGTAGCTTTTGTGTTCATAGTCTGGAAATGAGAGATGGATTACAAGCGTGCAGCAAACATCAGGGCCGTAGTGGGGCCTAGAGTTAAGCAACTGACTGACAACCTGTAGCGCACTGGTCGTTACCGCTTAGCTAACATGAGCGACAGATTAGATCGGCGGCTGGGGCAATTCCGGGTTCTAAGGCAGTTCAGTTGGGTAGCGGTTGCTGCCGTGATAAAAGTATAGGTGTAATTGCCTCTTCTCTAAGTGATAAATAAGGGCTGTAGTCTAGCAGTGATGAGTTTTACTTCTCCTAGTAATGCAGGACACTGGCAATGGCATTTTTTGTAGCTGACCTATTAAATATTTAATTTTTGTAGTATTATCTACTAATAATGGCTGGCGTGTCAGCAGCTTTTACCAAAAGATACAGCCATGAACCCCGCTACCAGCCAGAGCCTGTTTTTTCAGCATCTTAAAAGCCACGTGCCACCCCACAAAGCCTTGGTGGAAGAGGTAGCCGAGCTACTCGGAATCAGCACGGACAGCGCCTACCGCCGCATTCGAGGCGAAAAGCCCCTCGACTTAGGCGAGCTTCAGCAGTTGGCCGCCCACTACAAGGTGTCCCTCGATCAACTGCTGAACCTGCAAAGCGATGCGGTATTATTCACGGGCAAGCCTGTAGCATCTAGTCCGGTTACGCTGGAAAGCTGGCTAACTCACATGCTGGGCCAATTGCAGCTTATGAATAGTTTCGGCAAGCGGCACTTGTACTACCTGCTCAAAGACATTCCCCCGTTCTATCACTTCCAGATTCCCGAGTTGGCCGAGTTCAAGATGTTCTTTTGGATGAAGTCCATCCTGCATTACGACAGCCTAAAGGGCGTCCGGTTTCGTTTCGGCGATCCGCAGTACGATGCTGGCCACGCCCTATGCCAACGTATTGTAGCCTTGTACCACGAAATGCCCACCACGGAAATCTGGAATGCAGAAAGTGTAAACAGCACGCTGCGCCAGATCGAGTTTTACCACGAAGCCGGCGCTTTTGCCTCGGCAGATGATGCGCGCCTACTCTATGAAAAATTGGCCGAGCTGCTTGAGTCCATCGAATACCAGGCGGAAATTGGCGTAAAGTGCATCTTGAAGCAGCCTAACAGCAACCGCTTGCCCTACCGCTTATTCGTAAACGAGCTCATTCTAGGGGACAACACCTTGCTGGTGGAGCTGAATGACATCCGATTAACGTACCTCAACCACAGTGTACTACATTTTCTGGGCACTCGGGATGAAGGGTTCAACGACTTCATGTTTGCTAACATGGACAATCTGATGAAGAAGTCCACTCTCGTCAGTGGCGTAGGAGAAAAGGAACGCAATCAGTTTTTCAATGCGATACGCCAGAACATTCAGCAACGAGCAAAAACCCTATAAGGTGGTCGAGTAAAAACGGACCATTGGAGGGCTTAGGAAGGGCTCAGAACCTCATGAGATATTAATCTATATAGCTTCTTGCCTGCAGTTGCCTTACGAGCGCGTGTTCCCGGTTAGTAGGTAAGCTGGTCCCAGACGACCACCTGCCCGGCCTGCTCTCCCACAAACTGCACCCCGCCGTCCTGCGAAACGACGATGGCCAAACAGTCAGGCGCGGCCAGGCAGAGACGGTAGGCGGCGCGGTGGCGGGTGCCCCCGTGGTCAACGGCCAAGGGCTGACGCGCTTGGGCCTCCAGGTCGAGAGCCCGGTAGACTTGTTCCAGCGAAACCTGCGTGGCTTGTATTTCAACCCCGAAACCTACCAGATCCATGAATTGGGTGAGCACCAAGGCCCCATCAACGGCGGTAAGCCCAGCCAAATAGTCGGCCAAGTGCTCGATTTCGGCAGCGAGGACCAGCAGTTCGTCATCGTGAGTCCGCTGATAGTGCGCCCAACTCACTTCCCCGAGCGCGGCCAAGCGGCGAATCACGGCTTGGGCTAGCGCCGCAAAGCGCGAGCTCGTTCCTCCACCGGGCAGCACCGGGTACTTAGGGCACAAGACCCCGCCGGGGGCCGTCAGGGGGGCAATGCGGTCGGCGGGCACCATCACGATGAGCGCGCCATGGCCGCTGGCCCGGACGCGGGTCAGTATCCGCCGCTGGAGCAGCAAGATAAGATGGCGAAACAGCTCCCGCTTCTCCGGCGACAGGTCCTGGCCGGCCAGCTGCTGACTTATCACAATGCGCCCTTCGATCCAGGTCAGGGGAAAGGACAAAAAGCCGTGCCCATCAATCCGGCCCCGCTGTAAGGTGAGGACGCGGTGCGCCCCGTCATAGAAAACGAGGTTTCCTGGCCCATTTACCTGTACCAGCAGCGCGCGCGGCGGCACCGCCGTACTCTGGCGGGGTTGGTCTACGAACTGGTCCCACTCATGTTCGCTGAAAAGCATCCCCCAAAGGTGCAAATTACCGTCTGCGGTGGGGGCCACGGCCAGTAAACTGCTGGCCTGCTGCACGGCGGGACTGAGCCGGCGCAACTCCTGCTCGGAGTAGGCGCGGGGCTCGGCAAAGCGCAGCAAGTGAAAATCGGTGAGCGTTACGGCCTGGGCTTCCAGCTCGGCCGGGGTCGCCAGCACCAAGTGACATACAACGGGGCGGCCTTCCTCGGCCAACATACTAGCTTGGTAGAGCGTGGAGAGAAAGGCAGTAAGCACCGCTGCAGTGGGTAGCGGGGGGGCGTCGGGAGCCCAGTGCTGTCGCAGAGCCACCGCCAGATCAGCGGGATAATAGTGTAGGGGGCTAGACATGATACATGCGGCGTGGTGAGGAAGGGATTAGGCTTCGAATTAGCAGCGTACAGGAAGCCCTAGCCTACCCGACTCGAGAAATAGGTAGCAGCGGACACAAGTTGGTTGTGACAACTTCCCGAAGAGGGGCGGCTTGCGTAGCATGAAAGGGGGGGGCGACTTAGTGGCGAAACCCCGCTAGGTCTTGGTAGTCGAGGAGCCTTATACCCTCCTCGAGTAGCTTGGCTAGCTCTCTACATATCGGCCTGGCAGCACTCCAGACTCGAACCTTGTTAGGGCAGGATGTCAAACCCCACGTAAAGCTGCAACAGGTTGTGGTAAAGGGTAGAAACAGGAAACTTAGGGTGTAGCGAGGAAGTGACGTCTAGCTTCTCATGGTGCCCACTGAAGCAGAAAGCGCATGTCGTCTCGAAGCCGATAGAAAAGAGCCGTCAGCTGCCGGAGCCCAGCGAGTTGACTCCGTGGTATCACTGAGGCCTCACCAACCGCCACCAGGCGGCGGTGGGCCACCGCGTGGAATCGGTAATAAGCACGGGTTCGCCCAGACGGGGGGTGGTCAGAGGCAGACCCCGCCGGGCGGCTTCTGCCAGCGCCCGCTCCACGGGCTCGGTCCAAGGATGCAACGACTCCGAAAAGGCCGCCCAGTGCACGGGCAGCATCCGGCGGGTCCGCAAGTCCAGAGCCGCTTGCACGGTTTGTTCGGGCAGCATGTGCATCGGCGCCCACTGCGGGCTATACTGCCCGCATTCCATCAAGGCCAAATCAAACGGCCCGTAGGCGTCCCCAATGGTTTTGAAATGGGGGCCGTAGCCCCCGTCGCCGCTGAAAAAGAGGCGGCAGGTCGCGGCCTGCATAACCCAGGAGCCCCACAAGGTTGCGTCGCGGCGCCCGCCCCGTCCGGAGCCATGGTGCGTAGGTGTGCAGACCAGCGTCAGGCCGGACAATCGGGCTTCTTCCCCCCAGTTTAGCTCGGTGATGCGTCCAACCGCCACGCCCCACCTAACTAAATGGGACCCCACGCCCAGGGGCACGTAAAAGTGCCCCACTTTGTCGCGCAGCAACTCAATGGTTGCGCGGTCCAGGTGATCGAAGTGGTCGTGCGAAATCAGGACGGCATCGATAAAAGGCAATTGCGCGGCCGTGGCCGGTACCGTGCGGGTGTAGCGCTGCGGCGATACCCAGGCGACGGGGCCGATCGTGAAACCCAGCACGGGGTCGAGCAGGAGCTTGTAGCCAGCAATTTCCACTAGGCTTGAGGAATGGCCCAGCCACGTCACGCGCACCAGCTCCGGCCGGCGGTCCGTCAGCGAGGCGATGTCCAGCGGCACAACGGGCAGCGGGGCGGTGGGTTCGCGGTCCGGGACTTTGGTCGTAAGAAAGTGCCAGAGCACGGAGAAGGGGTTGCCGGCCGAGAGTGAAGAGGTAGGCTGTTGGTTGACAAATCGACCGTGCGCGTAATAACTTGAGTGGGCGTACACGGCCCGCCGAGCCGCCGAAGGAGCGCAGCCGGTCACCATACCCAAGTGGGCGACCGTCGCCGTAGTTAGCAGCGAAACTAGCAATCGATTACCCATGAACTTCAGTGCTGAAAAGTGAAAAGGGCGTCCCGACCCCGTGCCAGGGAGAACGGTACACTGCTCCCGCTTCAGGGGCAGTGCTGATGTCCGCAGATCGGATCGGCTAGTGCCCAGCGCCGCGTTTACACGAAAGACTCCCCGCGCACAAGTTGTGGATAGCCAGATCGTCGTCGAATAGCGCCGACCGCTACCGAGCAGGCGGGTGTCTACCCAAGGCTCGTTGCCTACTATGTATCTGCTTCCTGTTCTTCCTACTCGGGTAAGGACCCCCACTACGTGCCGAGTGGGTGGAATGCCGCGCCTGACTGGTCGGGTAGGTGAGCTAGTCGTTCACGGAGGTACACCAGCCAGGGCCCGGGACTACTGCTCGTAGCGCGCATGGGTTTTTGGCAACAAAAAGGGCCCGTGTACGCTGTCTGGCCGTGCTTCCGAAGAGGCGAGCCGACATCGGGAGAGGGAAACTTTCAGTTAAATGATTGCCGGAATTCCAAAGGCGAAACGCTGGTTTTTGTCTTGAACAGTTTGCTAAATGACTGGGGATGTTCAAATCCTAATTCGTAGGCAATTTCGCTGACAGACAAAGCGGTGGTTGATAATTTTTCTTTCGCCTTCTCAATCAGTTTATCGTGAATATACTGTTGCGTATTCTGCCCTGTTAAAACCTTCAGCAGCCCGCGTAAATAAGTAGGCGAAACATGGAGCTCACTGGAAATATAGTGTACGCTCGGCAGCCCTTTGACCGCTAAATCATCACTAGTAAAATAATCTGCCAGCAACTTTTCTAGCCGATCCAGAATTTGGTGATTACTCCTTTTACGCGTGATAAATTGGCGCTGATAAAAACGTTTCGAATAATTCAACAACGTTTCAAAATGAGAAACAAGAATACTTTCGCTGAATTTATCGATGTTCGCGTGGTATTCAGTTTTAATATTGGCGATTATGTTGTTAATGATGAGTTCTTCCTTATTTGAAAGAAATAAGGCTTCGTTCACCGAGTAATCGAAGTATTCGTATTTTTTGATTGTTTTCGCCAGGGGTGTGCCCCACAGCAAATCCGGGTGAACCAACAGAATCCAGCCGGAAAGGTCATCCTCTGGGCTTGGGCCAGCGCCTCTGACTAATTGATTGGGACCCACGAAATACATCATCCCGTCATCAAAGTCATACTGCTGTTGTCCGTAGTAAAATTTATTGCGAAATCCTTTTTTAAGGGAAATAAAATAAAAATCGAACAGCGCTCCAGTATGCGTCGTGTCGGCGGCGGGGGTTTGCAGCGCGGCATACTCTACCACACTGATCAAGGGATGTTCAGGTTTGGGCAAGCCCAAAATTCGATGGCCTTCCGTAATTGTTTTTATTCGTAGGGGTTTATTGCTGGTCATGGCATTTTCAGTTGTTGATCCTCTTTACAATAGAAATTCGCACTGAAGCGCTAAGTATTATTTAGCTGAAGGATAGTTGGTAAACGCCCTGTCCTTTTTGCTCGTCACTGAAGCATTGAAGTTGCTTTACCACTGAAGGAGCACTGGCGATTCACCCTGGCGTATTACCCTTGGAAAGGATAGCGTAAATAGATCAGTCCCAGAGGAAGTAGCAAAAAAGGAATTTCCAGCAAGGCAATTTTGAAATTGCCAGCTTGTAAGGCCAACGCCATTATTGCCACAATGGATAGCGCGTTGAGTAGGTTGCCAAGGAAGAATGTTTTCGGGAACAGCGTCAGTAAGCCAATAGCGATAGTAATCCCTCCCAAAAGAGGAACTAGTGCGCTGCTAATACCCAATTCGCTCATCATTTTTGCCGGTGCCGGATTGTCTTTGACCTGCAACGAATCCCAGCCGTGCTTGAAGGATAAGCTGACCGACAGGGCCATTAGCAGCAAGGCAATTATGTTCTTGGCCATGTCAGTTGCAGATGTAGGTGTTGAGCAAATAGCCCATTGCCAATCGGGCTGGAATATCAACTAACGTACTCACTAAGATTCTTCTCGTATCATCAGGCGATGGAGTTCCCTGTTTGAGGTACAGGAAAAGGCCGGCGAATGGAATTAGGTTAAGCAAGGTGAGCCCAATGGCGGCTGCCACCCCTTTGGTATCGTTTTTCATGCTGGAGTATCTTACAGTTATTTGCCTTGCATGGCGGAAGCACCGATTTTACTGGCTTGCGCCAGCACAAATTGCGGGGCCAGCCGGATAACAAAGCGAATGGCCCGCAGCAGGCCAGGATAAATCTCCCATTTGTCTTGCTGCATGGCTTTGATGGCGGCTGCCACTATTTTTTCAGGCGCCAGCATACCGCTCGAACTAAAGCCATCTAGCTCCTTGAACTTATCGTTCAAGGGGGTGGGGGAGCCAGGCGCTACCAATTCAAACACCTTGATACTGGTGTTCTTCAGTTGCACCCGTAACGATTGGGTATAGGAACGCAGCCCGGATTTCGTGGCGCCGTACACGGGCGCGATGGGAAAGGCCATCAGGGCAATGCCGGACGTGACATTGAGAATGGCGGCGGCACTTTTCTTTTTCAGGTGGGGTAGAAACTGTTGGATTATCCGGATCGGTCCCATTAGGTTAATTTCTATCTCCCGGGTGATATCCAGCAGATCATGCTCGTCGTGGAGAACAAGCTTGCGCATCTCACCGGCGTTGTTGATGAGGATATTCAGGTCAGGAAATCTCTCCAGCACTTGCTGATACAAGGCCTGGATATCTTCGGGCTTGCTGATATCACTTTGAAAGGTGTGGACTTGCGGAAACAGCTTTTTGGTTTCGGCTAGTTTCGCCGGATTGCGGCCCGTGATAAGTACGGTATTCCCTAACTCCAGGAAGCGTTTGGTGAATTCCAGCCCAAACCCGCTTGTCCCGCCCGTAATCAGGACGGTGTTGTTCTTCAATTCCATTTTCCGGCTATTTTACGTGGGGTGATAGTGACAGAACAAAGGTCAATCCCACGTAAAAAGCGGCTGTAGCCAAAACGCCTTTTGTTGTAGTCAAAAGTCACTCGTCATCTCAAACAATTCCCTTGTAGGAAATAGAGAGGGCCTGAAGTAGGATTCTCTTGTACCGGCTTCGGGTACGTGCCTAGCCATTGGTTAGCGGGGCACCTAGTGGCGGAGCGGAACCAGGTGGTATCTGCAGGCAATGCAGCGCAAACTAACGGGCGCTAAGTGGCTGGTTGAATTGCTGGCTTGGGCAACCCAAATTGAGCGGCCACCCCTTGACGGAAAACTTCAGGGCCAGCTGCTTGCCGCTGGGCGTAAGCGGCTACGGCATCGGGGCCGGCCGGGTAGCGAAGTTGATCTTGTGGATCAGTCGCCGCCGCATACACCACCTGGGCAATAACCTCAGCGGGCGCAAACTGGACGCCTTCCTGCCCGGCCAACAGCTGCTGAAATAAGCCACTGTAGGCCTCATGCTCAGCTACCTGCAGCGAGCGGCCCGTGAAGTCAGTGGCGGTACCGCCGGGTGAAATCGTTTTGATGCGGATGTTATGCAGGGCCAACTCGAACGACATGCTCTCACTCCAGCCCTCCACGGCCCACTTGGCGGCGTGGTAAATTGAGTAGAGTGGAAAGGTGAGGAAGCCGCCCATGGACGTCGTGCTCAAAATAAGGCCAGACCGCTTGGCCCGCAAATGGGGCAGAAACGCCTTCGTGACCCGAATGACGCCGAGCAGATTGGTAGTAAGCAACTGCGTAATCTGCTCATCCGACACGGCTTCCAGCGCGCCGATAAGGCCGTAGCCAGCATTGTTGAATACCACGTCGACAGGGTGCAGCGCAATAGCGCGTTGCACCGTCTGCTCGATCTGAGTCGGGTCGGTTACATCCAGCGGCAGCAGGTGCACGCCCGGCACCTGCCCAAGCTCGGTTTCGTACTCGGGGTGGCGCATGGTGGCCATGACGCGCCAGCCCCGGGCGGCAAAAAGTTTGGCTGTGGCTTTCCCGAGGCCGGACGAAGCGCCAGTAATGAAGATGGTAGGCATAAAGCAAGGAAAAGAGGGTAGTATAGTTGTAGCTAGAAGGCGTACGGGCTGGTAAAAGCTCGCACCCGCCCTAACCGGCCAGACCGGGCGCATACACGCTGGAAGGCGGGCAACCAAACAGCCGCTTGAAGGCATAGGAGAAGTGCGCCAAGCTCTCAAAGCCCACTTCCTGGTACACCTCCGAAGGACGCTTGTGTTCTTGTTGCAGCAAGTAATGGGCTTCGGCCAGTCGCTGTTGGTAAACCCAGCGGGCGGGCGAGGTGCGAAAAATCCGGTGAAAATCCCGTTTGAAGCTGGCCAGGCTCCGCCCCGTGAGGTACGCCAGCTGTGGCAGGCCAACATTGAAGCGGAAGTGCTGCCGCATAAAGGTTTCCAGGTCGATTTTACCGGGCGGCGCGAAATGGAACAGTACCGGTTGCAGGGCCGGGTGGGCCTGCAGGAGCAATGCTAAGGCTTCCTGTTGCTTCACGTGAGCCAGGGACGCGGGCAAGGACTGGGCGAAATAAGGTTGGAGAGACTCGCCGAGTTGCTGGAGCGGCGGGGTTGTGTTTAGAACCGTAATGGCCGGACTACTCGCAGGGAGTGGCTCGCTACGTTTGCCGTATGCTTGACTGGCTGCGAGCAGAGTAAGAGTATCAAATGCCACTGTAATGGCTCGAAAAGGCCCATCTGCGGCCGGCTGCTTGGTGAATTTGGCTAGGAAGTTTTTGCGAGTGAACAGCAAACTGCCCGCCTCGAATACACGACTTTGTCCGACTTCCGTGACCCGCAGGCTCCCCGCCAGCAGATAGGTTAGGCCATGCACGGCCACACATTGGTCCGCGTCCACGTAGCGGTTTGCGTACTCTGAGTAGAGTATGCCTGGCTGATTAAGGGTAGGGGAGGGTTCCGTTTTCATTTGTCTACTGGTTTCAACCGACCAAACAAAGGTCATAGAATGCTGATACTATGTGTTTGCGTAGAAAGCTCAATGTTGCTTGCGTCTCTAACCCACGTGCGTGTTCACAGTCCGTGAAGCCTGCTCGCTGCCCAACATGATTCAGGGTGGCATGACGGCTCCATTCCGGGCCGTTGGCCGCACCAGAATGTCGCCCATGTCCAAGCTGCTAGGCTGGCCACGGGCGTAAGTCATGGTTTGGGCAATAGTCACGGGGAATGGCACTTCTAACCTGTTGACCTTCAAAAGGGGCTTCCTTACAGCACTATTTCCCTACGGTTTGCGCCGCACCGGTTAGGAAATCTTATCCCCTCATCAGGATACGCTGAAGTGGTCCTGGTTTGTACCTAGGTGGTGCTCTCCGTCGGATTATCAAGCTCAATCCTGTGCTTGCCGCACCAATTTCCGACCTTTGAGAGCGACGTGTCCTATCATAAATGCTATTCGGCTGGGCACCGGCTGTACCTAGCAACATACTGACCAATGAGTAGTTGTAGCGTAGCATTCGCCCTTTTCAACGCCCTTCATGTCGCCTCGCGAATCCCTCAGCCAGTTTCACCAGCACTACTTGCAGGAGCATCTGCCGCAAGTGCCGCAGCCGTTCAACGTCTATCCTATTGCCACTGGGGTCAGTCAGCCGAGCCTGCCCTACGGCCGCCGCGATTTTTACCAAATTAGCCTCTACACGGGCGGCACCACGCAGCTGCAATACGCCGGGCACTCACTGCGGATTGAGAGTCCCGCGCTGCTGCTCTATAATCCGCTCGCCCCCTATGCCTGCACGCCTATCGAGCCGCTGCACGGGTATTGCTGTCTGTTTACCACCGAGTTTCTGTCCACGCCGGGGCAGGGGGTGCCGTGGGCAGATTCACCCTTGTTTCAGCTGGGTACCAGTCCCGTATTTCTGCTCACCGACGAGCAATGCGCGTTCCTGACCCAACTTTTCCAGCAGATGTTGGCCGAGGTCAATTCCTCGTACCGCTATAAGTTCGACCTACTGCGCACGCACGTGCACTTGCTGCTGCACGAAGCCCTGCGCATGCAACCCGACGTGCCGCAGCTGGCCGACCCGAGTGCGGCCAGCCGACTAGCCACCCAGTTTTTGCAGGCGTTGGAAACACAGTTTCCCGTCACGTCACCCGCCCGGCCCCTGCCGTTGCACACAGCGGAGGCCTTTGCCCAGCACCTGGGCGTACACGTCAACTACCTGAGCCGGGTGCTGCGCGACGTAACGGGGCGACCGACCAGCGCGCACCTGGCGGCGCGTATTACGCAGGAGGCTAAGCGCTTGCTGCAGCATGCCGACTGGCCCATTGCCGACGTAGCCGAGGCGCTAGGCTTTGCCGACCCCACGTACTTCAACCACTTTTTTCGCAAGCACGCCGGCACGTCGCCCAACGCATTCCGGCGGGCCGAGGCATCCGGGCGGCTGGTCCGCTAAGGCAGGTTTGAATAAGACAAGTTTTGGTTGGGTATTCGCTTAACCAGCCGGTGGGGGCAGGCGGACCTTTGTCGAGTTCACTACTTTTTAACCGACCCCGATGCTAGCTGCCAAAGGATACGCCGCGCACGATGCGCAAACCGATTTAGCCCCCTGGACGTTCGAGCGCCGCGACCTGGCGCCCCACGACGTACAAATCGAAATTCTGTACTGTGGCGTGTGCCACACCGACTGGCACCTGCTGCGCAACGAATGGGGGCACAGCCAATTCCCGCTGGTACCTGGTCACGAAATGGTAGGTCGCGTGGTGGCCGTGGGCGCGCACGCCCACAAGTTTAAGGTCGGTGACCTGGTCGGCGTCGGCGTGATGGTCGATTCGTGCCGCCACTGCGCCGACTGCGCGAATGGCCAGGAGCAATTCTGCCAGGTAAGCCCGGTGCAGACCTACAACAGCACCGGCCACGACGGGCTGCCTACCTACGGCGGCTACAGCAACCACAACGTGGTGCACGAGGACTTTGCCCACCGAATTTCCGAGAAGCTGGACCTAGCCGCCGTGGCCCCACTGCTGTGCGCCGGCATCACCACCTACTCGCCCCTGCGTCGCTGGCGGGTAGGTCCCGGCCACAAGCTGGCCGTGGTGGGCCTGGGTGGCCTGGGACACATGGGCGTCAAATTCGGCGTGGCCTTCGGGGCCGACGTGACTGTGCTCAGCACTTCCGAAGCCAAGCGCGAAGATGCCAAGGCGTTAGGCGCGCACCACTTTGTCGTCACCAAGAACGCCGCCGAAGTAGCGGCCGTGCAGGGGCAATTTGATTTTATTTTGGACACGGTGGCGGCCGACCACGACATCAACCTGTACCTGCCCCTGCTGCGCACCAACGGCACCTACATCAACGTGGGCATGCCGCTGGCGCCCTTGCAGGTGCCTTCCTTCAGCCTAGCGAATGGCAACAAAACAGTGACCGGCTCAGGGGCCGGGGGCCTACCCGAAACCCAGGAAATGCTGGATTTCTGCGCCGAGCACAACCTAGTGTCAGACATCGAAGTGATAGACATCAAAGATATTCACTCTGCTTTCGAGCGGATGCTGAAAGGCGATGTGCGCTACCGCTTTGTAATTGACATGGCCACCTTGTAAGGGCGGCAGGTCCCGGCAATTGGAACTCCCAGCTAGTACGTGCGGCACGCGTTGTGCTTGCTTGGGGGAAGAGCAACAGGCAGCCCTTCCCCCAAGCAAGCGCAACGTAGCGGGTGGAAGTAAGCGTCATCTCCTTTCTACGTGCCCTCCTGGTGCGAATTCGCGCTACAACGGAAAATTGCCTTGCGGGTTAGAGTGCAGCGTACCGGGTATCTTCACGAAGGTGCTAGCCAAGGAGTTAAAGGATTTATAATCCCATCACTTTATTGCCCGCATGGTGCACCCGCGGCCCGCCCGTGCTCATGGAATATCACGCGCTGTCCTATGCCCGCACGCTCGACCCCGTCACCGAGGTCTTAAAAGCGTGGGCCTGCAGCATCAACACCGCTTAGATATGGGGAACGCGTCGTCAGAGTAAGCGGCAATAAGGCAGGATAGATCTAAATCAGCTGGAGATCATAAAGCCCTAGCATACAACTGAGATGAGTTGCTGGTCAAGCAGCCCGGAAAGGCTCACGCGCTCTACACATATGCACTTAACTATATCCAGCCAAACAGGAGCTAGAACGATAAACGGTGGTGTTCGGTAAGTGAGCAGCGTAAGACCCCAAAGTGCTGGAATACGCCCTCATCTGTCGCATCGCGATATTATGGCTGACTGCTGCCACATGGTTTTTACATGCTATAATTCACCAACAGTAAAATACCAAATACCTCGTAACGCTCGTGCAGGACCGTTCTCTATTCGTTACGTAGCCTCATCTCAAGGCATCAGGACGGTAGCTCGTGCTAGGTGCCCGTAGGAGAGCGGCGAGTCAGTACATAGGAGAAATAGGACCCGAAAGGCGCTGTTATAGGATGGCTCACTTTCTTCCTGGTGCAGCCGAGTTCCCACCCTCGTATAGCGCATGCCGATCCCCAAACCATTTGGGAGTTCATACCCGATGCCCGCGACATTAGCCCAGTTCCTACCGCCGGTAGGGAGCAAGGCGATTGGCCTCCGGCGGATCGACGAGTGGATTGCGGTGCCTAGCGTCGGTCAGGTAGCCGACTTACGGCCCGGTCTCGGCTACCTAGCTCCTGACTTTCCCTTTGGCCAGTATGGGCGCAGTGAGGTAAGTTAAGTAAACCCGGGGTAGGTAGCCCCCAACCCCGATATAGGACACGCTATACCCATTGTGAGCGTAGAGCAGCCCTGGCTGGAAGGAGATTACGGTAGTCGCTCGCTTGGTACCCTGCGCAGTATCCACCGTGGTCAGTCGGAGCCAGCGGCTACCATCAACTACCACGCCCCGGAACGAATACTGTGCAGTCGCAAACCTCTCTTTACAAGGTTGCCGAAGATAGAACCCATCTGCATCTCAGCAACAAGCACTACGATGGGTGTGGCTCCTCTTACCAACGAAAATACTTGGCCCCTAGAACCGTACGCAGTGCTACCTTTCTGTCGCAGCTGGCTACGGACAGTAGCAGGTGCGTAAACACCACCTAGCTGCCATGCTGGCATAAAGCGAGCAGTAGGTTCAAAAACATAGGCCTAAGCACATGAAACTAAACAGCTGCCTTTTATCGAGTTGCGTTTTTCTGATTTCGTGCCGAGAACCTAAAGCGTTGAAACCGGTTGATCATCCGCTGGTTGGTACCTGGCAGCTACTACGAGCAACGACCATTGAAAAGGGAGACACGACGGTTGTTGATTTCACTCGCAAGCAGTCGTTTATTAAAATCATCAACGACACGCATTTTGCCTTCTTGCAGCACGATCTACAGAAAGGCCAGGATTCGGCGGTTTTTGTATCGGGCGGGGGCCGGTATTCCTTGCGCAACGATATGTATACCGAGCAGTTGGACTATTGCACTGCCCGAAAGTGGGAAGGAACTACGTTTTCTTTTACCGTAGCTTTCAAGGGAGATACTCTCATCCAGCAAGGCCAAGAGCAGGTCGAGCAGGCGGGTATAAATCGTGTAATAGTTGAGCACTACGTCCGAGTAAAAAACTAGCTCGAATCCGCTTCGAACCAGCTATCTAAGGGAAAGAGCAGTAACGGAGGAATCATACCGACCAAAAACGTAGCGCAAGAAAAGCACTAGGCAGAGTGGCCTTTCAAGCTTAGAACATGTGATAGGCCACGCTTTTCGTGTCCGAGAAGTTGTATTATGCTACGTGGCTTTTCCAAGGAATCACAGGAGAAGAGTTATTCCCTCCCTAGCCTCTCCTACGCACCTCTTCTAGTGGAG
This sequence comes from Hymenobacter tibetensis, assembly GCF_022827545.1. Classification (NCBI taxonomy): domain Bacteria; kingdom Pseudomonadati; phylum Bacteroidota; class Cytophagia; order Cytophagales; family Hymenobacteraceae; genus Hymenobacter; species Hymenobacter tibetensis. The sequence goes on along the minus strand of NZ_CP094669.1, from coordinate 3,762,397 downwards.
GCGCTTGCCTCCATACGTGCGTTGGGTGGAGGGACTACCTATAAAGTGCGCCTATCCATGTAACAGCGCACCCCCTATGGCCGACTCTTGCCAGCGCTTTCGTCCTCGTATAGTACTCCGGCAAGCGAAGAGCCGACCCCGGTCTTTTCGTAGCAGCAGGAGCTAAACGTACGCGAAGCACCCGGCGGCAGCAAGGCTTCCGGCAAGTGACTCACAGATTGCTTTTCAGCAACTCTTCCCGCAAGCGGCTCACCACCGCGCTGCCCTGCACCCCGACGGCAATCTTGACGTTCGGGCGGCCGAGCCAAGGCCGTAGGGCGGGGCGTTGCAGCTGGGCAGGGTCGCTGGGGGCCGGCCAGGTTTTACCCCGGCCGATGCCCGGGGACGTATCGACGCGCACCGGGTGGTGCACGAAGCGAAACAGCTCCGGCGCAATCAGATAGGCCAGGGGAGTCGCGTCGTGGACAAAGATGCCGTCAATCTGGCGCATCCGCTCGCAGAAGCGGCGGTAAAACGGCACCATCTGGCCCACGTAGGCGCTGAGCGGGCCGGTGAGACGGGCCAGCTCGTCCAGCACCGCGCCGGGCATATTGACTTGCTGCGTCACGTCGAGCCCAAACAGGGTAAGGGGCCAGTCCGCCCCCAGCACCACGTCCGCTGCGTCGGGGTCGGACAACACGTTGGCTTCCGCCGCGGGGGTGGCATTACCGGCACAGAAGGCATTGCCGCCCATGACCACGACTTCGGCCACTTCGTGCACCAGCCCGGGTCGCAAGCGCAGGGCGTGCGCCAGGTTGGTGAGCGGGCCCAGCGCGACGAGGGTGACCTGCCCGGGATGACGGCTGATCACCTCGGCCAGCAGCTCGGCGGCGGGCTGGGCGACGGCCTGCGTCGGCGCCGGGGGATAGTCGGTGTTGCCCTGGCCGTCGTCGCCGTGCACAAAGGCGGCGCCCCCGTTGAACGCGCCGGCCAAGGGATGGGCGGCGCCTTGGGCCACGGGAATGTCGGCGCGGCCGGCCAAATGCAGCAGCCGGAGCGCGTTGGTGGTGGCCAGTTCCACGGCCACGTTGCCGAACACAGTGGTCAGGGCCTGCACGTCGAACTGGGGCAGGCCCAAGGCAAACTGAATGGCCATGGCGTCATCCACGCCGGGGTCGGTGTCAATCAGGAGGAGGCGCTTGTCCATGAACAGAAGAGGAAATTAGCCGGAAAGTTCGGCCCGGGTAGGTAAACTGGCTTGGGCGCCGGGCCGGGTGACGGCGAGCGCCGCCGCTCGGCACGCAAACGCCACGGCTTCGGGCAACGCGTGGCCCTCGGCCAAGGTCACCGCCAGCGCCCCGGTGAAGCAGTCGCCGGCGGCCGTGGTGTCGACCGCCGGCACCGCCGGGGCCGCGACCAGCGCTGCCCCCGTGCCGTCGGACCAGTAGGCGCCCTGCGCGCCGAGCGTGAGGACGACCCGGCCGAACCCGGCCGCGTGCAGGCGGTCCGCGGCGAGGGTGGCCGTGACCGCATCGCTTACCCGCACGCCGGTCAGCGTTTCCGCCTCGGTTTCGTTAGGCGTCAGCGCGTAGAGGTCCGCGCCCAGGCCGGCCGGTAGCGGCTGGGCCGGGGCCGGGTTCAGGATCACGCGCAACCCGCGCGCCGCGGCCTGCCGGGCCGCGTGGATGACTGTCGGCAGGGGTGTTTCGAGTTGGAGCACCACCACCGTGCCGGCGGCGGCGTCGGCCAGCGCTGCGTCGACGTCGGCCGGGCTCAGGTGCTCGTTGGCCCCAGCGGCGACGCTGATGCTGTTTTCACCCGTTCCCGTCGCCACGTTAATCAGGGCCACCCCCGAAGGCTGACCGGGGGCCACGCGCACGCCCGCGGTGTTCACTCCTTCGGCCCGCAACTGCGTCAGCGCCTGCCGACCGAATTCATCGTCGCCTACTGTGGCGACGAAGTGCACCTGACCGGCCGTGGCGAGGCGGGCCGCTGCGACGGCCTGATTGGCCCCTTTGCCGCCGTGGTGCTGGGCGAAGGTGCCGCCCAAGAGGGTTTCGCCCGGCGCGGGTAATCGGGGGCAGCGAACAACTAAATCGATATTATAGCTACCAATAATGAGAACAGGCATGGAGAAGCAAGCAAAGACCAGCAATCAATTTTGGGCGGCCTCCTAGGCAGCGGGCGTCATTTCCTGCGCCCGCGCCGCTGCACCGGCACCGAGTAGTAGTAGTGTGATGAAGTTACGGCGCAGGGAGCAGCGGCAGGGAAGGGTACATAGGCGCATGGTCCAGTAAAAGTAGTCGGTACGCGTAGGGTAATTGCGCCCGGCTACTTAATTAGTCTAGCGCAAGAAGGTGCGCCTGAGCCCCTTATCACGCCTATATGCACTTGCTTCGGACGTTTTACAGGGTGACGTTTAAAAAATGATACAAGCACCGTTTAGTGGGAAACTTGGCATTATAAGAGTGCCATTACGTAAACGTTATAGCCTTTTTATGTGCCGTGATAGGTCGTTCACAGTATGCAAAAGGGCTTCGCAGCTCGCAAGCGATTGATTTTACTTAAACTGCGAATAATCTAAGTTGGTAAGGAATAGAGCCTTCTTACATTTGGTTCATGTTCTAGGTCTGGTGGCTTTGCGGTGCGTTGTATGGACTACTCGAGGCCCTAAGGGCTTCTAAAGTAGCTCCCATTCCGCTCCAAGGAAGGAGCACTGTGGTGCCATTGCGGGTTGGTGCGACCTATTATGTTACAGCCAGCCTACTGAATCTGCGCAAGCAACTCGCAGCGATGGGCATAGCTGTCTATCAAGTAGAGTACCGTACGTCGCTTCGAGTGCGGGAGCTGGCAATGAATCCTAATTGGGTACTCGTTGAATTCGCAGAAGGTGATGAAGGAATCGTTGCCTACGTCTCGCGGTGGTAATTGAGTGATACCGTGTCGAACCTGCTTCAGTAAAGTACCATGCTAAGAGTAACGGCTAGCTTAGTTGAAAATCATTACGATTTCGAGGATGCGCTTATAACAACGATTATCCTATAAGGTCATCTTTTAGACCTTTGGCGTTTAAGTATCCCCTATCCTGCCAACCATGCATTACGAAGACCGGCTCTACGGCTTGGTGGAACTGACCGCTGCCCTTACTGACTTGCTGCACACGGCGCCCATCCAGCGCTTACGCGGCATTCATCAGGGCGGCGCTGTTGTGTTGGCTGACCCGGCCATCAACCACACCCACTTCGACCATTCAGTAGGTGTGCTGCTGCTTATCAGGCACCTAGGGGGCAGTATACGCGAGCAGCTCGCGGGCTTGCTGCATGATGTCTCACACACAGCCTTTTCACACCTGATTGATTACGTGCTCGATATAGATGGAGAAGACTACCACGAACAGCGTTACGAAGCGGTACTGACGCACCCCGAGATTCAGGCGGCGCTGGCCTGCCACCTCTTTCACTACAACGATTTATCTCGACCTCGACCAGTATACGCTGCTTGAGCAACCCTTACCCAACCTAGCAGCCGACCGGATTGATTATACCCTGCGCGACTTGCGCCAACTAGGCGTGCTTTCGGGCGAGGCTATCACGCGGTTTTTACAGGGCTTACGCGTGCACGAGGGCCGCATCGTCGTCAGCAGCGTGGAGCATGCCCACTGGTTTAGCCAACAGTACGCCTACCTCACCGAACACTATTTTGCGGGCGCGCAAAGCCAATCGGCCAACCTTTTTCTGCGTGGGCTTATTCAGTTGTATTATAAAACCGGTCAGCTAACGCTGGACGATTTTCACCAGGACGACGCGCATCTGCTGCACCGGCTCCATATCCTCAGCGGGCAGTCAGTGGCCGCCCAATACGCCGCCTGGGTGCAGCTCCAGTCGCTCGGCTCGCCTATCGCCACGAAGCCGCGGCGCGTGGATCCCGAGATTCTGATTGGGAAGCAGGTGAGTCGTTTATCGGAACTATAGAGAACCTAGAATCGCGATAAGTGCGCCTGGCGCAGGACCTACGTAGTTTTTGCTGAGTAAGCGTTGGCCCAAAATGTCCGACTATTGACCTTGGGAGCAAGAGTGGAGCAGCAGATCTTTGTATCCTTATCGTTCGTTTATGGCCACTATCGTCTTTGTTATCCCTGACCAGTGCACCCTGCTGGATTTGGCCGGCCCCGTCCAGGTGTTCGAAGAGGCCCGTGCCCAGGGAGCTGCCGTGGAGCTTGCCTACGTGCGGTATCAACCGCAGGCGCGCAGCTCGGCCGGGCTGGTGTTTGCGGCGGTGTCACCTTTCGACACCGTGACGCTCCAGGCCGGCGACCTAGTCATCGTACCGGGCCTAGCCGATGGCGCGTTGCCTTCAGCAGCAGACGACACCCACCCGGAGTTCTACGCCTGGCTACGGGCGCTGCCCGAGCAAGGAGTGGCGCTGTGCTCGGTATGCACGGGCGCTTTTTTGCTAGGCGCGGCGGGTCTGCTGCATGGGCGCGCTTGCACCACCCATTGGCAACAGGTAGGCGCGCTGCAACAGGCCTTCCCCGACAGCCGGGTATTAGTCGATCGGCTGTTTGTGCACGACCGGGGCGTGTACACCAGTGCCGGTATCGCGGCCGGCATCGACCTGGCGTTGGCGCTGGTGGAAGAGCGTTTCGGGCCCCTGCTGACATATAAAGTTAGCCGCCGACTGGTGCTCTATTACCGCCGCAACGGTCTGCACGGGCAGGTGAGCGTGTACCTCGACCACCGCAACCACCTGCACCCGGGCGTGCACCTGGCCCAGGACTACCTGCTCGACCATCTGGCCGAAAACCCGACCCTCGAAGTACTGGCCGAAGTAGCCCACAGCAGTCCGCGTAATCTGACGCGCCTGTTTCGCCAGCACACTGGTTTGACCATCAACGATTTCTCGACCAAAATTCGCACCGAGGCGGCCCGCACACTCGTGGCTACTTCCAACCTGACGCGCCAGGCCATTGCCGAGCGCTGCGGCTTCCGCGACCCGCGCCAACTCCAGCGCCTCCTCGGCCGCGCCGCCTAACCTAGCCACCCCTCCCTTACCTCTTGGCTTACGACCAGGCTCTACTCCGCCTTGGAGTGGGTAGGCCCCCCTTTGCTTTTCAGTTCACCACCTTTTCTCTTCAACCTCATGGCTAAAACCACTTTAACCCACGTCGCTGGCGTGCGCCTGCCCGATTCTGCCCTGGCTCAACAGGCCACCGAGTTGCTGCTCGACCACGGCACCGAATTTCTCTACAACCACTCACTACGCGTGTTCGTGTACGGCGTGCTCAACGGCGAGCGGGCTAAGGTAAACTTCGACCCGGAGTTACTCTATGTGAGTGCCGTTTTTCACGATCTAGGCCTAACAAAGCACTATTGCAGCAAGCATAAGCGCTTTGAAGTGGACGGCGCCGATGCTGCCCGCAGCTTCTTGCAGTCGCATGGGATTCCGCCGCAGGACGCGCAGGTGGTCTGGGATGCTATTGCTCTACACACGACGATTGGTGTGGCCGAATGGAAAGAGCCTGAGGTAGCACTGCTGTACTCCGGGGTAGGCCTTGATGTGATGGGGGAGGGCTACGAGCATCTCTCCGTCGAGCAGCGCCAGGAGGTGCTGGCCGCTTTCCCCCGCACCGGCTTCAAGGAGAATATCCTGCAAACCTTCTTCGGCGGCTTTGCCCATAAGCCCGAGACAACGTTTGGCAACATCAAAGCCGATGTGGCGGAGCGTTTTATTCCGGGTTACCGGAGCCCGAACTTCTGCGAGCTGGTGCTCAACTCCCCCTGGAGTGAATAAGCCCTAGGCTTCTTTAGCCACCTAGGATTCAAGGGTCAAGGCTCGTAGGCCTAATCGCTGTATCCTCCCTTGTACGGCCACCCTAGCTTCTATCACCTGATACTGAGGCAGCTAGGGTCGCCCTATTTTCTTTCGAAACTCAGCATACCATGGAGTCTTTACTTGCCGAAAACCCCGACCGCTTTGTGCTTTTTCCCATCCAGAACCTGCCAGTGTGGGAGTTCTACAAAAAAGCGGAAGCCTCATTCTGGACCGCCGAGGAAATCGACCTTTCCCAGGACCATAAAGATTGGAATGGATTGACTGAAAACGAGCGCTACTTCCTTAAGCACGTGCTGGCCTTCTTCGCCGCCTCCGATGGCATCGTGAATGAAAACCTGACGATCAACTTCATGCAGGAAGTACAAATGCCTGAGGCTCGTTGCTTCTATGGTTTCCAGATCATGATGGAAAACATTCACGCCGAGACCTACTCCATGTTGATTGATACCTACATCAAGGACCCGGAGGAGAAACACTACCTGTTTCACGCCTTGGAAACGGTGCCGGCCGTGCAGCGCAAAGGTCATTGGGCCCTAACCTGGATAAACTCCGAGAGCTTCGCTGAACGTCTGATTGCCTTTGCGGCCGTCGAAGGCATTTTCTTCTCGGGTTCGTTCTGCTCGATCTTCTGGCTGAAGAAGCGCGGCCTGATGCCCGGTCTGACTTTCTCCAACGAGATGATTTCCCGCGACGAAGGGCTGCACTGCGACTTTGCCTGTCTGCTCTATGGCTACCTCGAACACAAGCTGCCCGAAGCCCGGGTACAGGAAATCATCCGCGAAGCCGTGACGATTGAACAAGAGTTCGTAACCGACGCGCTTCCAGTTAGCCTAATCGGCATGAATGCCAAGGCCATGAGCCAGTACATCGAGTTTGTGGCCGACCGCCTGCTCGTGGCTTTGGGCTGTGGTACGCTCTATCAGGTCACCAACCCTTTCGACTTCATGGAAATGATTTCACTGCAAGGCAAAACCAATTTCTTCGAGAAGCGAGTAGGCGACTACCAGAAAGCAGGCGTGCTGAGTACCCGGGCGGACAACCAGTTTTCGCTGGATGAGGCCTTTTGACGTATAAGCTAGCCGGCCAGTTAATGCGACAGGTGCGTGAGCCGGCTTCTGCAGCTTACGCACCTGTCTTCCTCTAGGCCAGCACCGGCTACAGTTTAACGTTACAAAAAAAGCACTAATGTAAGGGCGAGGAAGGTAGTATTTACAGTCGGCCGCTCCAAGAAGAACGGCTAGACTAAATGAAGATTGACTGCTATAGAGGATTTTTTTGAGGCCAGTGACTATCACATTTGCGCCCCGGCCTCCTAACTACATGCTACACTGTTGGCACTACGCCCACCCCCTACACAGCTAACTGCTCTTTACGTGCTGGTTCGGCAAGCGTGCTGCCTTCAGTACACTTAGTGATGAAATCAGGTGATAGCCACCAGCAGCTGATTCTGCTTGTTTATTCCCGCGCCACGCTAATCCCTAGTTTTTTCATTCGTGCCTCTAACGTAGTGGGTTTAATCGCCAGAAGTTCTGCTGCGCCGCCGCTGCCGCGCACCCGATTGCCTGCCTGCGCCAGCGCGGCCAGAATGGCCGCCCGCATAGAGTCCTGCAAGGGCCGTACCACCTCGGTTGCGGCCGGCACGCGACTGCCATCACTAGTTGGTTCCAGGGTCTCGGCTAGCGTTAGAGTAGGCGAATACGAGAGAAACGTATTGGTGAGCCGGAGGAAGTTGCCCAAATGATTTATGCCATTGCAACCAATACCTATGTAACTGGTGCCTTAATCGACGTTGACGGCGGCATAGGTGCTGGCCACTACTTGAATTAAGTTTTTACTCTTGTCTCGCGTTTCAACTGAAAGCGTCCATTAGCTCAGGCTAGTGGACGCTTTCAGCGTTTAGGCCGATTACTTGATAGGTTGTACGGGTAAACGACCATTTTTTGGGATGGCGCCATTTCCCCATCGGATGGCGCCAAGCTCTCGGTGGCCTTTTTGGCAGCGTGCGACGTGGCGCAGGTGACCAAAGCCAGGTGTACTAAGTAGGGAAAACAACTAGGATAAGCCTCCGGCCGAGCCCTGCACCGGCTTGATCAACATCTGCTAAGCGGCAATTAAGCCAGGGTGGTTCGTCTTGTGGTCAAGTAAAAGAGGTTCTAAACGCCAAAGGCGACAGGCTCGTTTTGGCCTTGAACAGCTTGCTGAACGAGGGCACATGCTCGAACCCGAGCTCATAGGCAATTTCGCTGACGGTCAACGTGGTGGTCGACAGCTTTTCCTTGGCTTTAGCGATCAGCTTGGCGTGAATGTGCTGCTGGGTGTTTTGTCCCGTAACGACGCGCAGCAGGTTGCTTAAGTACTTAGGGGACAGCTGCAGGCAGTCGGCCACGTAGTGCACCGTCGGCAGGCCTCGTTCGGTCACATCCGCGCCATTGAAATAAGAGTGCAGCAGGGTTTCCAGCCGTTCAAGCACCTCGTGGTTGGCCTTTTCACGGGTCAGGAACTGGCGGTGGTAAAACCGGTCGGCGTATTGCAGCAGGCTTTCCACGTGCGAGACGATAATCGGCTTGCTGAACCGGTCAAGATTGGCCGCGTACTCCTGCTCCATGGCCCCGATGAGGCCCAGGATGGTGGCCTCTTCCTTGGCGGACAGAAACAGTGCTTCTTTGAGCGCGTAATCCCAGAAATCGTATTGCTGAATGGTTTTGGCCAGCGGCGTATTCCACAGAAAATCCGGGTGGATATACACCACCCACCCGGATTTTTCCACTTCCGCGGCTGGGTCGGCCACCGCCATGCTGAATACCTGGTGAGGCGCCATGAACGAGAGGACGCCTTCGTTGAAGTCAAACGGGTGCTGCCCGTAATGCACGCGCACGTTGCGCATGCGCTTGACAGAAATGGCGTAGAAATCCAGCACCATACTTGTGGGCTCCGCGCCGTACTGATGCGGCACGGTGCTCACGTCCACCACGCTGAGCAGGGGGTGCTGGGGCGGGGGCAGGTGTACAAAGGCGTGAAACGCGCCTATTGTGGAGAAGCGCCTCATGCCTGCTCGCCGTCTTTGGCTATTTCCAGCACCAGCTTGCCCCGCACGCGCCACGTCTGGCTTTCACGGTGGGCGTCGGCCACCTGCGCCAGCGGATAGACACTGCTAACCAAGACGTTCACCTGGCCGGCATCAATGAGCTGGGCAATTTCCTGCAGCCAGTCCTGCCGGGGCTGGTTGGCTGCCAGTGCGCCGGTGGCCTGCTGCTGGGTCAGCGCCGCCTGCATGGCTTCATTGAAAGGGAAATCGACATTGACGCTGACGAAAATGCCGCCTTTCTTCAACACGGCCACGGCGCGCACTCGCTCGGTGTTATCGCGCACCGGTGAGGCTTCCAGCACCACGTCCACCTCGTGCACCAGCGCCGCTAGTTCCTGGCTGCGGTAGTCAATGACCTCGTCAGCGCCCAGCTGCTTGACATAGTCCAGGTTGCCGGCCGAGGCGGTGCCGATCACATACGACCCCTTGGCTTTGGCAAACTGCACCGCAAAACCACCCACGCCGCCCGAAGCCCCCTGAACAAGCACGCGCTGGCCCGGCTGCAGCTTTCCGTGCTCGAAGAGGCCCGTCCAGGCCGTGAGGCCGGCTAGCGGCACGCCCGCCGCGGCGATAAAGTCGAGACGTTGGGGCTTGTGGGCAAACTGGCTGGCTTTGGCCGCGCAGTACTCCGCGTAGCTGCCATTGCCGGGGAAGTTGGGCTCGCCATAGACAGCATCGCCTACCTGAAAGCCGGTGACCTCGCTGCCTACCGCTGCCACCACGCCGGCTGCGTCCCAGCCTAGGGTCATCGGCAGGGTCAGATAAGCCCGCAGCGCGTCGTTGCCGCCTTCGCGAATGCTCCAATCTACTGGGTTTACGCCGCTGGCGTACACCTTGACGAGGAGTTCGTCGGCGGCCGGTACCGGCCGCGCCACCTCTTCTACTTGCAGAACCTCAGGTCCGCCAAAGGCATGAATTCTAACCGCTTTCATAAGTAGTTATTTTCGGTTGGTTAACGAGACAAAGGTCGCCGCTGGCTGAGCAGCGGGTTTAACCAAAATGCCCTTTGTCTTAGTTGAAATGACGCTGCGCGCGAATTTCTGGCTCCCTGTCCGGGTAAAGCAGTACTTCCTCTTGCGCCTGGGGCGTCTTTCCTTCGTGACGAGCCACTCGATGCGTCAGTGTCCAAGCGGAGGAGGTACTCTACTTGTTCGATAACCTCCTAAGAAGTAGGATAACCTCTTAGTAGCCCCCGCTGTGTTTCTTCCTGAGCCCTTTCGTAGGACCAGCCTGCTCGCTAAAAACGGGCTTTCTGCACTTCTTATACAGTTTTGCAACACGGGGTGCCTCCTATGCTGAGCCCTTTACGAGCCCTTTAACGTGTACTGCGTGCCAACCCCCGTTTTACCGATTTTTTGTAAGTAGCCCCCTTTTTCTAGCTCCCCTAAATAGCGGGTGGCCGTCGGTTTACTGACGCCCAACTGCTGCTGCACGAGTGAGTTCGTGACCGTGCCGTGTTGCCCCGTATAGAGCAGCACGGGAATCAGGTCCATTCGTACGCCTTTCGCATGCCAATAACTAGAGGTGTACGTGCTGAATTCCACTACGAAACCCGAAGCCTCGAAGCGGAAGCTAGGATCTGGTAGCCGAGCGGCTCGACACTCGGCTACCATTTTTAAGGTGCCGCGCCCCCAGGATTCGATGTAGCCGGCCCGGAACAGCGTGTTGGCTACCTCCGGATTGAAGGGCTTGGACGGATGCTTGCGCAGCAGATTCTCCACCGTCCACTGATCCGGTAAGTAACCCTCGTTCCACACGTACAGGCGGTGGTCATACACGCTGATCTGTACCGGGGTGCCGCCACTATAATCTTTATGCGCCAGAGCATTGAGCAGGGCTTCGCGCACGGCCAGGACCGGGAAGGCCGGTTCCTCTACGCGGCTGGCGCCTTCATACCGGACCTGCTGTTTGCTGTACTTGGTCTGCAGCAGCTTGAGCGTGCGTTCCACTTGCAGCAGCAGGGGCCCGTGCACCTCATCTTGGTAGCGCAGATCGTCGTCGGTCGCAAAAAAGCCAATCTTGACGTAGGCGCCCGTCACATACTTCTCGGGGGTCGGGTGGAGCAGCAGGACCGCCGCCCGCTTCAGGTACTCGCCCTCTACCAAGTTCAGGTTTTCCAACAAAGCCTCGTTGCTATCTTGCAACACCTGCTCGTCCACCCGCCCACTTTTGGCGGCGCGCTGCCGGAAGAGGTCGAAGGCACTCGCCGATAGATCGGTGGTCGTAAGGCCGGGCACCGGGACGCCGTCCCAACGTTTGCCCTGCTTCTGGAGCAAAAAGGCGCTTAACGCGGGGCCTTCCTGCTTCGTGTTGCCGCTGCGGTAGTGATATTGCCCGCGGTAACTAATCGGGTAGGGGTACGGCTCGACGACAATTTCCACGTACTCCAGCTCGTCCTGCTCATGCCGGTTGACCTCCACCAGGATGCCCAACAAATCCCGCACTTGGTTGGGTAAGTCTTCCAGCAATTTTCGGCTGTTAGCCAAGCCCACGACCTGCCCGGCGTCATTTTTCCCCAGGTAGATGCGGCCGCCCTGCGCATTGGCAAAACCACAAATCCACTTGAAGTAATCTTCCCGCCAGGACTCTTTCCATTCAATGTTTTGCTGTTCGCGGGCGGTACTCATAGAAAGCAGAAGAAAAAGGCCGGGGAGTAGAATAGAATGGCCTCCAGTAAGATGGTTGGTTGACAGGGTAGGCGGCGTGGTGTCAAGAGAAGCCGTTATCGCGCTTTCATCTTTTGCTGGTGCACGAGACCAAACTCAATCATGGCCATGATGATGGGGCCGTACACTTTGCTGTAGTCCGTCGGCTCATACAAGACGGTAACCGGGATATCGGCATGGACCGTGCGGGAAATGATGCCGTTCATTTCCAGTTCCTTCAACTCTTTAGACAGCATGCGCGTGGTAATGCCCGGGATACTGCGCTCGATGTCCCGGAACCGGTGGTTGCCGTTGCAAATAGACTGGACGATGGGTAGCTTCCATTTGCCCCCGACTACGTAGAGCGCGTCCTGGAGGGCACGGAGCGCGGCAGGGTCGCCAAGCGGTGGGCAACGTTTCATAGGAGGCGGTATACTTGGTGATACTGGTTACAAAGGTATACCAATCACTGGTACTTTTACGCTCCGCTAGCCGGTTGGTCTCCTCAACGACCGTTGACCCAAGGAACCAGCCGCTGCTTCATTACCTACTCACCTCTATCATGGCCACAACAGGAATCAAGTTAGAACAGCAGACGATTGCCGACCAACCACACGAAGTAGCACGAGCCACCGCCACCGCCGGGACGATGCAGGCAGTACGCCAGTACGAATTTGGGGGCCCCGAGGTGCTGCGCTACGAGGTAGCGCCCCGGCCCAAGCTGAAGCCAGGGGAAGTGCTCGTGCGCGTACACGCCATTGGCCTCAATCCACCCGACTGGTACCTGCGCGACGGGTACAAGAAGTTGCCGCCGACGTGGCAACCTTCCGTTTCCTTCCCCCTCATCTTGGGCACGGATGTGTCGGGCGTCGTCGCCGCCATAGCCCCAGATGTAACGGGTTTCGCCGTCGGCGAGGAAGTGTTTGGGATGATTCGCTTTCCGAGCGTAGGGGAAAGCCAAGGCTATGCGGAGTATGTGGCCGCACCGGCTACGGACCTAGCCCATAAGCCGGCCGGCCTTGACCACGTGCAAGCGGCAGGCGCCCCGATGTCCGGGCTAACGGCGTGGCAGTACCTGATTGAGTTGGGACACACCGCGCCAAATCCATTCCAAGCGGAGCCGCATCGCCCGGTACCGCTGCAGGGTCAGCGGGTGCTGGTGAACGGGGCCGCGGGCGGCGTGGGCCACCTGGCGGTGCAGCTGGCCAAATGGCAGGGCGCACATGTTATCGCCGTGGCGTCGAGCAAACACGAAGCGCTGTTGCGCGAGTTGGGAGCCGACGAGTTCCTCGACTATACCCAGGCTCCGGCCGAGGAAATCGTGCAGGACGTGGACCTGGTGCTCGATACGCTGAGTGGCCCGACCACGGACCGTTTCCTGCGCACGCTCCGCCGGGGTGGGGCACTATTCCCCGTGTTCTTGGGCTTCACCGCTACCGAGCAGGCCGCCCAGCAAGGCATTGCGGTTTCGATGACCCAGGTGCGCTCCCATGGCGCGCAGCTCGCGGAATTGGGACGCTTGCTGGCGGCCGGCACGGTGCGCGTGGTCATCGACAGCACGTTTCCGCTGGCCGAGGCGCGTCAGGCGCACGAACGCGCCGCCCGCGGACACCTGCAGGGCAAAATTGTGCTCACCGTCGCGTAAAAGCAAAGAGCCTTTTAACACCCCAACTTACTGCTCATTTACCATGACTACCCTCGACAAATCGGCCGAACGTCACCTGCTCGTGACGATTCGAAGCCAGCCGGCGCACCGTCAGCGGGTGCAGGGACTCCTGCTCGAACTCATCGAGCCCGTCCGCCGCGAACCCGGCTGCTTGTATTACCACCTGTTGGTGCAGGCCGAGGACCCTACTGCGTTCGTGCTGCTGGCCGGCTGGGCCAACGAGGAGGCCGTAGCCGCCCACCCCACGCATCCCGCCGTACCCGGTATCCTGGCATTGGTGCGGCCCCTGCTGGCGAGCCCGTGGGAAGTGCTCCCCACCCAGCGGGTGAGCGAAAATCCCACGTAGCGTCGCTCCTTAGCCGCTCGGCCCGAGAGCCAAGAAGTACTGTTCTTACGCCTGCGCTATCCCCTAAATAGCGCAGTTGAGCTTGCGTAGCGGAAGAAAGAGTCCTCTCAGCCCTTTAATAAACGGTAGTGAAAAACGGCCCGGAAACCCTGCGTTTCCGGGCCGTTTGTGTGGGGTGGTTTGCCCTCCAGTAAATGACCATTTGCCGCAACTTCAGTAGTTTGCCTGCCTTTTCGCATAGGATAGCCGACGGAGTCCTTATCTAAAGAGGTACACTGATTATCTGAAAAAGATCTGCCATGCCCTTCGTCCGTAGTCAGTCGCAGCCAAGCCAAACGTTAGAGTCATTTTACCAGGAATTACTCGTACCCGATAACACTTGGGAGACGATACAGATTGGTAATGCCATGTTGGCTTTGATCGAGCGTGTGAAACAACAGTTTGTTACCACTCCGCTGTGGGGACTGACCTCACACTATCATCTGCTGTTGCAGGATCAACCGTATTACAATGCCAGCGATAATTGGGGCGTCCTGGTTATTGGTAATCAGAGCGGGTACCGAATTGAGTACTGCCGCCCTAAGATCACTCCGCTGGAAGCCACTGTGCTTGTACGCGGGCAGGCCTCTACGACAACGGAAGCGCTGGCCTACATCGCGGTTGCCCTAATAGAAAGTGGCGGCTGGCAAAGCACCAGCGAAATAGAGCACCAGCGAGCAGGCGTACAGCTCTTAGCTTCAGCTTGGCAAGTTGCTCCTACTCCCTTATAGGTGCGAACAACTTCAGATAGGCTGTTTAGAAACGGTCGATTCTTTAGTTAGGTGTTCCAATAGGCGACCAGTCAAAGCAGACTTAGGTGTCCATTAATCGGTTGGTTTACGCGCACCCTTTTGTACACCTCTGGCACCCTCGAAGCACAGCGTTTCGAAAGTGTTTTCTTATATCTTTTTTTGGACGGGGAGCCCTTCAGTAAAGGACCGTCTACAGGAGGCTGATGTTAAATATTCATCATGCGCAATAATCTACTTGCCTAAGCCGTATTTCTTTCTCATCGGTGCGGTCTATCACCCGTCTCTGCTATTTCTACTATTTCTACTTCTTTCTTTATGAATGCCAAGCACTATGGCGCCGCCTTGCTGCTCTTGTTTCCTTTCGGGAGTAGGGCTCAGTCGGACTCGATTGCCGTGTCTCCCCACCGTCACCTACTCACGGTGCACACCCTCCACATTGCCGCGCCTTTCATTCCGGCCCTGGGCTACGAAGCACGAGTGCGTCCCCGCTGGGGCGGACGTGTCAGTTTAGGGGGACGATCCACCTCTTATCGTTATAATTACCCCTATGCCGATGCGAATGGGCTGATTGTTACGGGCACTACTAAGTATCGCAATACCGAGCTACTCGCGGATGCCTCGCTCAACTACTATCTCCAAGGCCGCAAGCCCGAGTTGATGGGGTGGTTCATTGGCGCCGGCATCATTGCAGCGTTTAGCCGTAATCAATTTACGTCCGACGATCTTACCTATCGTTCTGGCACGCATCGGTCTCTGGCCGCGCGGCCAATCGTGCGGGCTGGACGGCACTGGGCCCTGGGACAGCGCTGGCTGCTTGACACGAACGTAGCGGTCGTCGTGTGGTCTGATCCAGACCGCATGGTATATCTAAAGGAGTTCATCGGCATAGGAGCGGGCTACCGGTTCTAGTACGAGCGAGTGGTAGGACGCGAACGGCGATAAAAGGCCTTCCAAAAAAGGGTGTGAAAAAAGGCCTCAAAAAATCGTGTTTTCGGGGCCTTCTGCGTGGGTGCTAAAACCGTCCAAAAACCGAACCTTTTTTGGATGGAGCGTTCTACTTAGTATCATTAGCCTGTGAAAACACAAGAATTCCAACAGGCATTTGCCACGCGTATCGAACGGCCTATGTCCCGAGCGAGGAGCACCTCACATTGGGTCTCTCCTTGTAGTGTGCGACAAGCAACAAGACCCCTGCATGGCGCACGCTATTAATCCGAAGCCGGTACCTGCAACAGGTATATCTGGGCCGGAGATTACTTCTTGATAACATCTGCTAATTCGGATCAACGTACGTGGGCAAGCTAGCGCACACAAGTCGATGCTGCTGGCGGCCATAGCCTATAATCTGAAAGAGCTGCTCCGCGCTCAGCCCCAGCAGCAAGTAGGGCTCGCATTGGCCCTACCCGTGCCACCAGCTCCACCACAAGAGCCTACTTGTCGGCTGCGCATCCAGTATAAACGGGTTGCTGCTAGGAAAATACAACGCCTCACCATAACAGAACCAGAGTTCTGCAACAGCCACGGTGAACTACAGCATGTAATAAAGGCCCTGATAGTAGCACTATCAATGCCCCTTTTGTACACAATGAAATTACATCAGAAGAATAAAATCGGCCAAGTTGGTGGCCGTGTCCAGGCCCATTTTTTTTCGTACCCGGTAGCGCAGGTCTTCCGCGCCCCGTACTGAAAGCCCCATCAGCGACGCTATTTCCTTGCTGCTAAGATTCATGCGTAGGTAGGCACACAGTTTGATATCACGGCTGGTTAGTTGGGGATAGGTCGTCTTTAGGCGCTGCAAAAAGTTTTCGTGAAGCTGGTTGAACAGCTGTTCGAAGTGTTGCCAGTGCTGGTCGGGAGTTATGGCGCGCTCTATCTGGCGCACCACCCGGCTCACTTTTTTGCGCTGTTCTTGAGCATCCTGGTCGTTGAGGGCCTCTTTGAGTTGGTCTTTGATGGTAAGCAGGGCCTCGTTCTGGTGAACGGTGTTCATTACTGAGGAGGCAAGCTCCGAGTTCTTATTGAGCATTTCATTTTCCAGCTGAGTTTGGTTCATCTCCGCTAATTCCTGCTCGTATTTAAGTCTTGCTTCGAGCAACTCAGCCTTTTTGATGTTGATTTCAACCAGCTTTTCCTGCTCCAGCCGGCGGCGCAGGCGATTGGTGCGCCTGAGGTACATGCCCATCACGCCACTCCAGGCCAGTACCGCAGCTACTACCCGAAACCAAATAGTTTTCCACCACGGGGGCGTCACCACTACGGTCAGGGCCACGCCGCGTTGGTTCCAGACGCCGTCGTTATTGGTTGCCCGCACCCGAAAAGTATACGTACCGGGGTCAAGGTTGGTATATGTGGCTTCGTGGCGGGCTCCCACGTAGCGCCACTCGGCATCAAAGCCGTCGAGGCGGTAAGCGTAGCGGTTTTTCTGTGGGTCGATGAAGTTAAGCGCCGCAAACTGAAACGTGACCGCAGCTTCTTTGTACGAGAGCGTCAGCGTATCGGCTTCGGTGATGTGGCGGCGCAACAGCCTCGGTGATTGCCGCGCGTGCACAGGCTTATTGAACACCAACAGACCGGTGAGCACCACCGGTGGTGCAATGGGGTTACTGGTCAGCGCTTGGGGCGCGAAAACGTTGAATCCGTTTACTCCCCCCACGTACAGCTCGCCGTTGCGAGCTCGCAGCGCTGCGTTGATGGCGAATTCGTTGCTTTGCAAGCCGTCTTCCCGGTTGTAGATTTTGAAGGTGCCGCGGGCAGCGTCAAAGCGGGCCAAGCCTTGGTTGGTACCAATCCAGAGTTGACCTGCTTGGTCTTCCACGATGCTGTTGATGATGTTACTGGGCAGGCCTTGTTGGGTGGTATAGTGGCGAAAGGTGCCGGTGCGACGGTCCAACAGGTTTAGCCCAGCGTCAGCCGTACCCACCCAAAAACGGCCGCGGCTATCCTCAAACAGCACTTGAATGCGGTTGCTGCTCAGTGAGTTGCTTTTTTTAGCATTATGCTGCACGTAACTGAACGTGCGGGTACGCGGGTGATACAGGTTCAGTCCCCGGTCTTCGGTGCCAATCCATAGCTGGCCGGTGCGGTCCTCCAGCATGGTCACCACGTTGTAGTCATTGAGACTGCCGGGGCCGGTGAGCGGCTGGAAGCGGGTGAAGTTGCGGCGCTTTCGGTCCAGTAGGCACAGGCCGGCGCCCAGCGTGCTCACCCACAGTTGTCCGTGGCGGTCCTCGTACAGGTCCCACACCAAGTTGTTGGTGATGCTGTGGGGATTGGTGGGGTCATTAACGTAGTGCGCAAAACGACCAGTTGCCGGGTCATACCGGTCGAGCCCCCCGAGGTAGGTGCCCACCCACAACGTGCCCTGCCGGTCCTGGTACAAAGTTTTTACCACGTCGGCCGCCAGGCTATGGGGATTGGTGGGGTCGTGGCGGAAGTGGTGGAACGCCCGGCGTTGCGGGTCAAACACATCCAAGCCGCCCCCGTCGGTGCCTACCCACACGCCCCCGTCAGGCGTCTGGTGCAAGGCCAGCACCGAGCGGTTGCTGAGGCTGTTGGCAATGCGTGGCTGATGCGTATAGTGCGCAAACCAATTGTGATGGGGATTGTAGTAGTTTACGCCGCCATTGAAAGTGCCCACCCACAGCGTACCGCTACGGTCTTCGAATAACGAATGCACGGCGTTGCTGCTCAAGCTGCTGGAGTTTTCTTCGTCGGTGCGCAGGTGCGTAAAGTTGTCGTGCTGGGGGTCATACCGGTCGAGCCCCCCGCCATCGGTACCCACCCATAGTTCGCCGCGGCCGGTCGGCAGCAGGGCCTTTATCTGGTTGCGGCTCAGGCTGCCCGAATCCGTGGGCTGATGCTGGTATCGGCGCGCTGGTCCGCGTCCAAAGCGCAGCAGGCCCCGTTCGAAAGTGCCGGCCCAAAAGTGGCCCTGCTGGTCTTGGGCTAGCAGCCGGGCCGAGTGCAACTGGCCCGCTTCGCCGCCTACATTGGCTGGGGCGAAAGTGCCGGTGGCCGGCTGATAACGGTTCAAGTGTTCGGCACTGGTCAGCACCAGAATTTCACCCTGCTCGTTTTCAGTAACGGCGTATACCTGGCTGGAGTTTAGAGTGGTAGCATCCTTAGGATTGTGTTGAAAGATGCGGAAGGTGCGGGCGCCGCGTTCCAGCAGGTTCAAGCCATAGTCGGTGCCGACCCACAAGCGGCCTTTGCTGTCTTCGAAAATACTCGTCACCCAGTTGCCACTTAGCCGGTAAGGCAGCCGGCTTTCGCTGCTGTAGTGGATGAACGCATCCTGGTTACGGTCGTAGCGGTTGAGGCCCCCCAAGTGGGTCCCTACCCACAGGGTGTGCTGCCGGTCTTCGTACAGGCAGGTAATGGAATTGTCGCTGATGGCCGATGAATCTTTGGCATTGGCTAGGTAGGGCGTGATGCGGTAGCCATCGTATTTGTTGAGACCATGATAGGTGCCAAACCACATGAAGCCGCGGCTATCCTGCATGATGCTCAGGATGCTGTTGTTCGAGAGACCATTGTCCACCGTAAGGTGGGAAAAAGAGTAAGACTGCCCCCGCCCGGGTAGCGCCCAGAATTGCCAAGCCACCAATATCAGGAGGAATTGGAAGATGGGCAGACAGGTTGATCGTGCTGGAAAGTAGGCCCTCCCAGTCGTAGCGAGACGGCTGAAATAATGTAAAGCAAGGAGCATCAAAGACAAGAATAGCCTATTGAACAGGTAGCTGTTGGGTGCAACACGTATGCCCTCCGGCTTACCGCAGCTAAGTGAAATAAGACGGCTTGTTGGTGCGAAGAACTTACATTTCAATACTAAGCTCACGTAGTCGGCAACGCTGCGGTAGTAGAGGATGCCGACCAAGCGGCACAACTTAACTAATTCTCCTTACCTGGCGTGCAAGGCCGCGCGTTTAGCCAGCACTGAACCGACCACAACTTCGGCATAACACAGGTTGTATTCGCACAACCTTTTCTGTTCAGTTGCCCGCAAAGCAGTGGCCACAACCAGTGGAAAAGAAAGCTTCCACCTTTGATCTACCGAGCCACCAAAAGGCGCGTCTTACCGTCGAGGTAGGGGAGGTGTCTCGTTTCAAAATCCAGCTGAGTTTGGGGGAGTGGCGCTAGTTCGAGCTACTCATGGGGTACGGTATTCGAACTATACGGTATCTGAAAAGCCAGTAATGGCTGGTCAATTATATTACGGGCGGGCAGTTGCGTGAACAACGAATGACCAATATCAAGTGTTTGATTTACAATAAGTTATGTTATACTAAATCTGTTGCCTTTAATGAGTGCGGTAGGCTTTTTTTAAGGGACCGTAATTATCCCGTACCCCTTTTTTTGGGTCGCTAGCCCAGGAACGGCACATTTGTTTGTCCCCGTTTCGCCCTAGCAGTCGGGGTATTCGATGAAGAGAGTGACCTGTATACTTCGCTCTCGTCGGGGCCGTGCTGAACGCCAAAGCTCCTGCCTTTCCACGCAACAGATTTTATCGTCACGGGGGCTTTGCGCCTAGCGTGGTCATTTGTTGCCCCCCATTGTGTAGCTCATCCTTTCCCGCATCGCTACCGCTATGAAACAACTTCTCTTCACGCTAGTGCTCCTGACAACAGCCCCTCTGCTGCGGGCGCAAACATCGGTGCCGGTGGGCGCGGGCAGCTACGCCTCGTTCCCGCCCGGGGCGGTTGCCCCGGGCCCGCTCCGGGACTTTGTGTACAACAAGCCCCTGTACGTGGTCCGCAGCAAGAAGAATGGACCCATTCCCACCAACGATTGGTGGACCGATTTGCTGGTGCGCGGCAAAGATGCCGGGCTGCTATGGGTGTACCCGTTGGTGGCCGACCCCGACCCCAACGGGCTCAACCTGAATTTTCCGAACAGCATCAACGTCAACGTGCCGAGCACGGCGGCCAGCAGTGGGGGAAGTTACGACATGGCCTACGGCGGCAACATGCGGGTGACGGCAACGGGTTATACCCCCAGCACGGCCCTGGCCGAAAGCTGGTCGGATTGGGGCCTGGTCATGAGTTTGCCCGATACCACGACGGGCAAGAACATGATTGTGAGCATGGCCCACGGTGTGCCGTTTGTGTGGGTGGAAACCCAGGGCATCAGCCCCAAATTTAATTTCGAGCGGGACGCCACCTACCTGGCCGCCAATGGCACCCCCCTGACCCTGCCGACCCGCAACTCGTTCGTGGTGAACACAGACGGGCGCTACTTTGGCGTTCACGTGGCCCCAGGGAGCACTGTGGAGTTGCGCGGGCAGCAATCCGTGACCCTTGACCTGGGCAGCCGCCGCGCCGTATCGACGGTGCGGCTGGTGTGGGAAGCGGCCTTCGCCTCGGCCTACGATGTGCTGGTATCCGACGACAAAGTTACTTGGCAACGCGTGTACAGCACCACCACTAGCCCCGGCGGCACGGAAAACATCACCGCTCTTACTCCCGGAGCAGCAGGGCGCTACGTACGATTGCTGTTCAACAAGCGCGCCACCAACTTCGGCTATTCGCTGTTTGAGATGCAGGTGTTCGACGGCAGCACGCTGGTGTCGCAGAGCCGGCCGGTGGAAGTAACCTCCACCCAGCCGACGGGCAACTTCAGCAGCCCGCTGGTCAACGACGGCAACCTGGGCACCCGGTGGGCCTCCGACGCCACCCAACAGCCGCAATTGATGCTGACGCCCGGTACTCCCAACAGCTATTTTGTGGTGTCGGCTCTGAACGCAACCACCAACCAGGCTGCCGGCCAGCGCCTGGCAGCTTACGAAACCTACGCCTATAACAAGGTAACGGACACGCAGGTAGACTACGGCTACGACCCCGTAGCTGGTAAAGTGAACCTGACGTGGCGCCTGACCACGCAGGACTTGCGCACCAGCCAGCCCGGTGGACCTACGCTTCAGGGGTTTCTGCCGCACCTCTACCAGAATGCTGCGCACAGCCTGGCCTTCACTGGCTACGACTACCTGAGCCCGCGCGGCACGCTGAAAACAGTGGCCGGCACGAGCTTTCCTTTTGCTTACGATTTCCAAGGAGTTATTCCTTCCTACACCGCGCCGGTCAGTCGCGCGGCCGATGCGAATCCCTACAACGTCGCGGTCCAGAACCGCCTGGTGACGGCCTACGCCCAGAACCCTTCCAACCGAGAGGATACGTACTTTGGCGGCAAAGACGTGGTGCTGCAAGCCAAGTACGCCTTGCTGGCTAAAGAACTAAACCACCCGGCTGCCGCGGCGCTTAAAACCATGGCCCGGGCCACGCTGGTGAACTGGCTGACGTATCAGGCTGGGGAGAGGAGCCGCTACTTTGCCCGCTACGACCGGTGGAAAGCGTTGATTGGCTTCAATCCTTCTTTCGGCTCCGAGGAATTCGTGGACAACCACTTCCACTACGGCTATTTCACGCTGGCGTGCGCTATCTACAACATGGTGGACCCCACCTTCCTGCAGGAAAACCAGTACGGCGGCATGGCCCGCCTTGTTGCCAAGCAGTACGCCAACTGGGACAAAACCAACCAAAGCCAACCCTGGCTGCGCACCTTCGACCCGTGGACGGGCCACAGCTACGCGGGCGGCACCAGCTCGGGCAACGGCAACAACCAGGAGTCGTCGTCGGAAGCCATGCAGTCGTGGATTGGCCTGTTTCTGCTCGGCGATGCGCTGAACGACCCGGCCATGCGCGCGGCCGGGGCTTTCGGCTACACCAGCGAAGCCGCCGCTACGCTAGAGTACTGGTTTGACTGGAAGCAGCGCAACTTCCCGGCCGCCTTCGCCGCCCGCCGCCAGATGGGGGCTATTCTCTCCAACCAAGGGCTGGCCCACGCCACCTATTTCGGCGCGCAGGAAAAGTACGTGCACGGCATCCAGTACCTGCCCGTGAACCCCGGCTTGAGCTACCTGGCCCGCGACACGGCCTGGGCCCGGCGCGAGTACAACAACCTGCTGGCCGAGTCACGAGCCGCGCAGGGCTACGCCACCGAGCTGGACTTTGAGGGAGATGACTGGAGCCATGTGGCGCTAGGCTTCAAATACCTATCGGACCCGAAGTACGTGACCAAGCTGCTGGCCGAAAACTTACGGCTGCCGACCACCGACCCGCGCTACATCATGGACGAGAAAGAGGTATCCGGGATAACTTACTTCTACGCCCACGCGCAGCAAAACCTAGGCTACTTCTCCTCGAAGTTTCACACCAATTTCCCCACCAGCAGCGTGTTTGAGCGCAACGGCATTTTCTCGTACGCCGTGGCCTACAATCCATCGGCCAGCGCCCAAACCTGCACCGTCTACAACGCGCAGGGGGGAGTTGTCACCTCGGCCGTAATCCCGCCGCGGACCCTGCTCACCTTCCCAGCGGTAGGTACCCCGCCCACCACGCCGACCGGGCCTTGCACCAACCTGGTAGCCACCAGCACCGTGGCTTCTACGGCCTCACAGCCCGCCCGCAACGCTACCGACGGAAATTCAGCTACGCGCTGGGAAAGCGCTTTTTCCGACCAACAAGACCTCACCGTGGACTATGGCCGGACCGTTCCTTTAACCACGGTAACCATTGTGTGGGAGCGCGCCAGTGCCAAAGATTACCGGCTTCTAGGCTCCGTCGATGGCACTAATTGGCAGGAGCTGGCCGTGCGCACCAACCTGCCAGTCAGCACCGACGCGGCGGTGGACTTCCGCCGCACCGACGTGCTGTCCGTAACGGGCTCGTATCGCTACCTGCGCATGGCCGCTACGGCGCGCACTACGGTCTGGGGGTATTCCATTTTCGAGTTGACCACTTGCAGCGGTACAGCGGCCCGCACGGCGCTGGCCACCGCCGGAGGACAGGAACGCCCGCATAGTGCCACGTCGCTCACGGTGTGGCCCAACCCTGCCCATTCCGGGGTGCGAGTCGCGGGTGCAACGCCGGGGCAGGTAGTGCAGGTGCTGGATGTCCAGGGCCGGGTCGTGAGGCAGCAAACCGTGTTGAACGACGCTCCCTTGGAACTCGCCTTGCCAGCCGAGCTGGCTCGGGGACTGTACTTGGTACGGTGCGGCAGCAAATCGAGCCGCTTGACGCTGGAATAAGTTGCGGCGGCATTGCGAAGCAGTAGGGGGGCCTGCCTGCTGTTTCGGGCATCTGTAAGCCGCGCTACTCCTTGCGGGCCAAGGCTAGCATAGGACCAGTGTACCGCCCGAATCCCCGCGGGCCAGCCCGAACTGCGCCCCAGTCGCTGGTCATTGTCCTCGTCCGGTTGGGCTTGCTGCCGTGAGCTAGGCGCTTTTCTCGAACACTGGTATTGCCCTGCCCGAACCTAACCCTGACTGCGCCATGTGGGCTGCGCCTTCCAATAGCTTTTTCCTGCTTGTCAAGTAGTGCTTGGTCGCTGCTTGCTAAGCAGCTCACTTACTCTTCTTTTCCACCACAATTTCCACAACCAACCCATGAAAGCACTATCTACGTTTCAGGGTCGCTGGACCCGGCTGGCCGTTGCCACGGGCATCGGCTGGCTCCTGCAGACCACCCCGGCACAAGCCCAGTGTACCCAGCTAGTTTGGCAGGACGAGTTCAACACCCCCGGCGACCTAAGCAAGTGGCAGGTGTACGAGGGCGACGGCTGCGAAACCGGCAACTGCAACTTCGGCAACGCCGAACTGCAAGTGTACCGCCCCGCCAACGCCACCGTGACGGGTGGCAACCTCACCATCACGACCCGCTACGAACCCACGGTGCAGAGCGGGCGCACCTACAATTACACTTCTGCTAAGCTCTACTCCAAGCAAGCCAGCGGGGCGCTCCAAACCTTTAAGTACGGGCGGATTGAAGCCCGCATGAAACTGCCCTCGGCCCAGGGCGTGTGGCCCGCGTTCTGGATGCTGGCCGACCCCGGCAACTGGCCGACCACGGGCGAAATTGACATTATGGAGGCCAAGCACCGCAACCCTACCTCGGTAAGCGGCACCATCCACTACGATGCGGGCGGCTGGCGCTATTCTGGCCGCGACTACACCTCGGCAGTGGATTTGTCCCAGGATTTCCACGTGTACGCGGTGGAATGGAGCCCCGAGAAAATTCAATGGTTCGTGGACGGCGTGTTGTTTAACACGGCCTCGCCCAATACTACGGTGGGCGGCTCCTGGCCTTTCAACGACAACAATTTCTATATCATCCTGAATGCGGCCGTGGGCGGGCCCGGCACCGGTTTCACCGGTTACCAAAACCCCACGCCCTCCGACTTCCCCACCACCACCCAGGTGGACTACGTGCGAGTCTACAAAGGCTCTTTCAGCGCCGCGGTGCTGGGGGCCGGCCAGGTTTACCAGGGCGACGCCAACAAAACTTACCGCCTCGAGCCCATTGCCGGCGCCACCTACGCTTGGACAGTGCCCAGCGGGGCCACCATCGTGAGTGGGCAAGGCACCAATGCCGTGCAAGTGAACTTTGGCAGCGGCGCGGCTACGGGCAATATTTCGGCCACGGTGACGGTGAACAACTGTCCCACGGGCACTTACTCCAAGGCCGTGACGGTGCTGCCCGCTTTGCAACTGGACCGCGTGTACGAAGATTTTGAGAGCAACCGTGTTATCACTTACGGGGTCGTCACGGGTGCGCTTACGCAGGCCGTCAACAACCCGGCGGCCACCGTTGGTAATACGTCAACCAAGGTGGGGCAGTACGTGCGCAATACCAGTGAGCAGTACGACGTGTTGTACGTGCGCAATCTGGGTGTCCGCAACGCCAACGACTTTGTGGCGGGGCGCCGCAAGGTGTTCGTGGATGTGTATTCCACGGCCCCGGTGGGCAGTAAAGTGACCATGCAGTTCGAGAACAGTCAGGCCACCACGGCCACCAACTTCCCGACCGGTCGCCACAGTGCCTACCGAGCCTTCACCACTCGTCAGAACGCCTGGGAAACCCTCGAATTCGAATTCGAGCGCAGCCTGGACGCGGGCACCAACATCTACGCCATTGACAACGTGGCCTTCTTGTTTCAGCCAGCCACCAACTCCGGCGCCACGTTCTACTTCGACAACTTGCTCATCAAGCAAAAGCCCGACGCGCCCGTGGTGGCCACGGATGTGTTGCTGAATTACGACGGCGCCGCGCGCATCAGCTTCGACCCTGCCATTACCGGCGGCACCTACACGCCCAACTTCGCTAATCCGTCCGCTAACGGTGTGAACACCTCGGCCAACGTGGCCCGGTACGTGCGCAATCCGGCCGAGCAGTACGACGTGTTGTTCTTCGACGCCGGCGTGCCGGGCACCGTGATTGAAGACGCGGCCCTGTTCAAGAACCAGACCTATCAGCTGCAATTCGACGTGTACTCGACAGCCCCGGTGGGCACGCCGGTGGGCATTACGCTGCAAAACAAGGCGGCCGCGGCGGGCGCCTACCCGGCCGGCCGCAACAGCACGTACCTGGCCAACACCACCCGGCAAAACCAGTGGGAGACGCTGACATTTGCCTACAACACTACGCCCGACGGCGGCACGGCCAACGTGAGCATCGACCAGCTAGCCGTTCTGTTCAACAGCGGCGTGGCCTCCGGCGATACGTACTACATCGACAACATCCGGGTGGCGAAACGAGCTACCCCGACGTACACTGCCGGTACCACCTTCGAAAACTACGACACCGTGCGCAATCTGCCGTTGCGCACCGCCACCGGCACGTACGTAGCCGCGGCCAACAACCCGGCGGCCACGGGCCTCAACACCTCGGCTAAAGTTGCCCAGTACACCCGCAACCCCGCCTCGCAATACGACGCCCTGACCCTGGCTAGCACCCAAATCAAGGACGGGGCTGCCTATGAAAGCGGCCAGAAAGTGTTTGCCATGGACGTGTACACGTCGGCTCCGGTGGGCACCCCCATATCGTGGCAGCTGGAAAACAGCACCTCTACCACCCCCGGCAATTATCCCACCGGCCGCCACAGCAGCTACCAATCCGTAGTGAAGCAAACCAACGCCTGGCACACGCTCACCTTCTCCTATGCTGGCTCGCCGGATGCGGGCACGGCCGACGCCGACGTGGACAACGTGGTGCTATTGTTCGCTCCGAACAGCCTCACCGGCTCGGTGTTCTACATCGATAACCTGCGCAGCCTAACGGCCGTCAGCACCCAAGCCAACGCGACCCCGAGCGTAAGTTTGACCAGCCCAACCGGGGGCGCAACGTTTGCTGCGCCGGCCAGCATCACTATCAACGCCACCGCGGTCGACGCCGACGGCACGGTGAGTAAGGTTGAGTTCTACAATGGCACCACCAAGCTGGGCGAAGACTTAAGTAGCCCCTACGCCTTCAGCTGGACCAACGTGCCGGCCGGCGCCTATTCGCTCACGGCCCGCGCCACCGACAACGCTGGCGCCGTGACCACCTCGGCTGCCGTGAGTATGACGGTAGGGGCCGCGCCATCGGGCCTGACAATTCCCGGCACTATTGAAGCCGAAAACTACACGGCCATGTCGGGCGTGCAGCTGGAGGCCACCGGCGATACGGGCGGTGGCCAGAACGTGGGCTGGATTGATACCGGCGACTACCTCGACTACGCCGTGAACGTGCAAACGGCTAGTACGTATACCGTGGGCTTCCGCGTAGCCAGCGTGCCCGGCGGTGGGCAAATACAGTTGCGCAGCGCAACCGGTACTGTTTACGCCACCGCATCCGTTGCCGCTACTGGCGGCTGGCAGACCTGGTCGACGGTCAACGCCACGGCCACCCTACCGGCTGGCGCCCAAACGTTGCGAGTGTACGTTGCCACCGGTGGCTGGAATCTTAACTGGATTTCTTTCGCCGCCCCCACCAACGCGGCCCCGAGCGTGAGTTTGACCAGCCCAACGGGTGGCGCAACGTTCACTGCTCCGGCCAGCATCACCCTCAACGCCACCGCCGCTGACACCGACGGTACGGTGAGTAAGGTCGAGTTCTACAACGGCACCACCAAGCTCGGTGAGGACCTGAGCAGCCCCTACACGTTCAGCTGGACCAACGTGCCCGCCGGTTCGTATTCGCTGACGGCCCGCGCTACTGATAACGCTGGCGCCGTGACCACCTCGGCCGCCGTGAGCGTGACGGTAGGGGCAACTCCGCCAGCTACTATAAACTTGGCGCTCAACAAGCCGGTAACGGTTTCTTCGGTTGAAAACGTAGGTACTCCGGCTCCGAACGCCGTAGACGGCACTACCACCACTCGCTGGAGCAGCGCGTCGGGTGCCGCTCCACAGTGGATTTACGTCGACCTGGGAGCAACGTACGCCGTGAACCGCGTCAAGCTGCTCTGGGAGGCCGCCTATGCCACCGATTACCGGGTGGAAATTTCCTCCGATGCCGTTACCTGGTCTCCCTTGCGAGCAGTGACCGGCAACAGCAGCCTCACCAACGACCTCACGGGATTGAGCGGCACGGGCAAATTCGTGCGCATTTACTGCCAGACGCGGGCCTTGCCCTACGGCTATTCCCTCTACGAATTCGAGGTGTACGGGACGGCTGCATCCGGCAACCGGGCGCTGGCAAATACCCGCGCTATAGCACCTGAAGCGCGGCTCTATCCGAATCCGGTTAGCCGGCTGCTGAAGGTGCCCACGGCCAGCGCGGGCGTGCTCACCATCACCGATGCCCTGGGCCGGGTGGCTCGTACCCAAGGCGTAACCGCCCAGCAGGCGGTGGCGGAAGTGGATGTGCAGTCCCTGAAGCCGGGCCTTTATTTCCTGACCTTGCGCGGCGCTAACGGCGTCGTTACGGTACAGCAGTTCATCAAGCAGTAACACCGCTTGCTGGCTGAGCCACCCTACTTTCTGAATCGCCATATTTAGAACCTGAGCTATGCAGTACGCGGCCTCCTTCTGGTTGCCCGTGCACTGCATAGCTCAGAAAATGCCTTATGGTTTTTCGAAATGCTGCAGGCTTAAAAAACCTGGTTGGATACCGCAAGCCCTTTACCACACTACTCTATTTGCGCCCTTTCGCTTTCCCATTTTTTCTGGGAAACGACCGAGTCCGCACAACCTATTGCGCAGAGCTACTTTCATCCTTTCACCAATTCATCCATGAAAACACGTTCTATGCTAATACGTTATGCCGGACATCGGCAGGACGAGGTGCGGGCTCGTTTCCGCTCGGTGCTGCTGATTCTTGTCGGCTGGCTGGCCAGCTGGTCGGCCGCCGCCCAGCAAACCCCTTCTTTTCCAGCAGGTTTTAATGCTGTGCTGGTAACCAACGGCATCAGTAACCCCACGGCCATGGCCTTCGCGCCAGATGGGCGGATTTTCGTCTGCCAGCAAACGGGCCAAGTGCGCGTCATCAAAAACGGAGCCTTGCTGCCCACGCCTTTCGTAAGCTTATCCGTGAATTCGAGCGGCGAGCGGGGACTGGTGGGCATTACACTCGACCCCAATTTTGCCACGAATCGCTACGTCTACGTGTACTATACCCTGGCTAGCGGGGCCAACAACCGCATCAGCCGGCTGACCGCTGACGGCGATGTAGCCGCCGTGGGCAGTGAAACGCTGGTGCTGAACCTGGACCCGCTGAGCACGGCCACCAACCACAACGGCGGGGCTATGCACTTCGGGCTCGACGGCAAGCTGTACGTAGCCGTGGGTGAAAACGCCAACCGCACCAATGCCCCCAACCTGGACTCCTACATGGGCAAACTGCTGCGCATCAACGCTGACGGCTCGGTGCCGGCCGGCAATCCGTACGTGGGCAGCAGCTTATCGGCCCAGCGCCAGCGGGTGTGGAGTTCCGGCTTGCGCAACCCCTTCACCTTCACGGTGCAGCCCGGCACGGGCAAAATCTTCATCAACGACGTAGGCGAGGGCAGCTGGGAGGAAATCAACGACGCTAGCACCGGCGGACGCAACTTTGGCTGGCCATCTTCCGAGGGCTACAACGTGCGCACGGGCGAAACGGCGCCCGTGTTTGCCTATCCGCACACCAGCGGCTTTCCCGACGGGGCGGGTTGCTCCATCACGGGCGGTACGTTCTTCAATCCTGCGGCCACGAATTACCCCAGCCAGTACGCCGGCAAGTACTTCTACCAGGACTACTGCGGCAAGTGGATTAACTACTTCGACCCGAATAGCGCTACCAGGCCACCCACTCGCCAACCCTTCGCCCTGAACATGCCCGGCGATGCGCTGGCCCTGGAAACCGGCCCCGATGGCAACCTCTACTACTTGGCCCGTAGCAGCGCCTCACTGTTCAAAGTGGTGTACACATCCGCCGTCAGCGCGCCGGTCATCACCACGCAGCCCTCGAACGTGGCCGCAGTGCCAGGCTCCTCCGCCACCTTTACCGTGGCCGCTACCGGCAGCGCCCCGCTCGCTTACCAGTGGCAGAAAAATGGTGTAAACATTGCCGGCGCCATGGGCAGCAGCTATACCATTGCCAGCGTAGCCGCTGCCGATGCGGGCCAGTTTCGCGTGGTGGTAAGCAACGGCGTGGGCACCGTAACCAGCTCTGCCGCCACCCTGACTATCACGACCCCGAACACGGCGCCTACCGCCCAAATCCTGACGCCAGCTACCGGCGCCACGTACGTGGCGGGCAGCACTATCTCGTTTTCGGGCAGCGCGACCGATGCAGAGGACGGTACTTTGCCCGCCAGCGCGTTTGTGTGGCAGGTTAATTTGCACCACGATACGCACGTGCACGACGGCACCCCGTTCAGCCAGGGCGCCCGCACCGGCACGTTTGTGATACCCAACAGCGGCGAGCTGTCCGACAACGTATTCTACCGCCTCATCTTGACGGTAACCGACGCGGGCGGACGAACCACCACCACCTTCCGCGACATTCTGCCGCAGAAGTCCACCTTCACTCTGGCGACCAATCCGGCCGGCTTAAGTCTTACCCTCGACGGCACGGCGCGCACCACACCCGTCTCCATCGTGGGAGTTGAAGGCGTCTTGCGCACACTCGAAGCGCCCTCAACCCAAACGGCGGGCGGCGTAACCTATGCCTTTGTGTCGTGGTCAAATGGTGGTGCGCAGTCGCAGACCATTGCCACGCCCTCTAACGACGAAACCTACACCGCGACGTACCGGGTGGTGCCGGCTTCCGCCCAGGCGGTGACATCGCTCACGCTTATCAACGCCGACACCGACCAGCCCATTGCCGGCTACGACCCGCTGCCCGACGGCGCTACCCTGAACCTGGCCATCCTGCCCACGCGCAACCTGAACATTCGGGCCAATACCAACCCAGCTACGGTAGGCAGCGTGCGCTTTGCCTACGATGGCAACGCCGACTACAAAGTCGAAACCCTGGCCCCCTACGCCATTGCCGGCGACAACGGCCTCGTCAACGGCAACCCGAACTACAATGCGTGGACGCCCGCCGTGGGCAACCACACCCTCACGGTAACACCCTATACCCAAGGCGGCGCGGGCGGCAATGCCGGCACCCCGCTTACCATCGCCTTCACGGTGACTAATGCCGTGACGCCGCCAACCGACGGGACGCTCCGTGTGGCGGACATCGTCTCGAATCCAGTAGCCGCGCTCGACTATACCTACTACGAAGGCATATGGGACAACGTGCCGGATTTCACTTCCCTCACGCCCGCCGCCCGCGGCAGCGTGGCCACGTTCAGCCCGGGTCCCCGTTTGCGCGAAGATGATTTTGCCTTCCGCTACACCGGCTACGTACGCGTGGCCACCGACGGGGTCTACACGTTCTACACGTCTTCGGATGACGGTTCGCAGCTCTTCATCGGTTCGACCTTGGTCGTGGACAATAACGGGCTGCACGGCACGCAGGAGCGCAGCGGTCAAATTGGGCTCAAAGCCGGCTTGCACGCCATCACCGTTGGGTTCTTTGAGCGCGGCGGCGACCAGATCCTAGACGTGAGTTACGCCGGGCCGGGCCTAGCCAAAACCCTGGTTCCGGGCACGGCCCTGTTTCATGCGGGTCCGGTACAGCCCCCTTCCAATTTGCGGGCGCCCGATAATGTACCCAACCCCATAGCAGGCTTAAACTACACGTATTATGAAGGGCAATGGTCGGCAGTGCCTGATTTCGCAACTCTCACGACGGCGGCCAGTGGTCGCGTGGCCACGTTCACCGCCGCGCCCCGCCTGCGCGACGACGAGTTTGCCTTTCAGTATACGGGCTACGTGCGCGTGCCCACCGACGGGGAGTACACCTTTTATACTTCCTCGGACGATGGCTCGCAACTGTTCATCGGTTCCACGCTGGTCGTGGACAATGACGGCCTCCACGGAACCCAGGAACAGAGCGGAAAAATCGGGCTGGGTGCCGGGTTACACGCCATTACGGTTAACTTCTTCGAGCGTGGCGGCGACCAGGTGCTCGACGTACATTATGCTGGGCCTAGCCTAGGGAAATCCCTTGTCCCCGCCACGGCTTTGTTCCGAGCAGCTTCCAGCGGAGCGCGTGAGCTAGCGGCTCTTGCCACTTCGGCAAGTGGCAAAATAGGTAACGACGGCACTGCGGTGCAGCTTTACCCCAACCCGGTACGAGACCAGTTCACGGTGAGCCTTAAAGCCAATGCGAACGACGATGTACACGTAGATGTACTCGATGCCCTTGCCCGCCGCGTAGCTAGCACTACGCACCGTGCTAGAGCCGGCTGGAACGAGGTGCACCTGTCCGTAGGCAAACTGCCCGCTGGCGTGTACACCGTAACAGTGCAGCGCGGCACCGAGCGCACCGCCCGGCGGCTAATCGTCGCTCCATAGCCTTTGCTGAAACCAGATATTACTCAGTCGCAACTTCTTGGCATTGAAAAGGCTCCAACCTACGTTGGGGCCTTTTTGCTGGGTTTCTCTTACTTGGCACAGACATGCAGGAGAACGAGCTATTCTTCATACTATAAGGGTCATCTGCGCTTGGAGTTGGAGCAAGGCGTAGTCGAGTTGCCAGCCGGCTCGCTCTACGTCGTATCCAAGGGGACACGCACAACCCCGTCACCGAGCAGGAATGCCATATCATGCTGCTGGAGAAAAAACAAACGTTGCGTACGGAAGAAGTCGTACTCACCAACACACGTTCGCTGACGGAGCAGTTGCAGCCGGTGTAGGGTATCGTAGGCTAGCGCCATATTACAGGGATCGGGTTAACGAGCCGCAGCGTTGAGGACCGCACTTGCACCTGCACTAGTATTTGCAGGGGTATAGTGTAGGGGGACGGTTATAGCCAATGCATTGCGGGACTTTCTTGAAAGAAGGCCGCTGCAATCAAATGAGGTGGTTTAGTTAAGCTGGCCAGAGTTGAGACGTGGTTTAAAATTGGATTTCGAAGTAGTTAGGGGATTCGTAGACGAGGGCAGCTCGGTTTTCAGGCGGCTCCAAAACGATTCGGCGTGGGCGTTGTCGTAGCAGTTGCCGCGACGGCTCATGCTCTGCTGAGCTCCGTGCCGGGCCAGCAGGTCCTGAAAGCGAGTGGCTGTGTACTGACTGCCCAGGTCGGAGTAGATAATGAGCTCGGCCGGCGCGCGACCAGTGTCCAGCGCAGGGTCGCCCTTTTGTTTTTTATACATAACGGAGGCGAAGACGAGCAAGATGCCCCCCCAGCACAGCCCCTACCCCAGCTTCGTTAAGGAGTCGTTGCGGCCAGAATAGTAGCCCACCATGAAGATTCCGGCCAAAGCCAAGAGCAGGCTTAAGGTGGCAACAAAGGAGAAGAAGCGGGATGGGTTTTTCATGGGGATTCGCAGTCGGTGGTATCGTGGGAACAAAAAGGGGCCGAGGCCGTGGGTCTCTTCCAGCAAATTTGGCATTCGGACGAGCCGTACACGATACCTGGTTTCGGGTATTTTTTGAAGCGCTGTCGGTCAGCCCAAGGTTAACTAAACACTCCTTTCCTTGAACACCCAGCAGCTGCTCAGCACCAGGAGCCAGCTGGCCCCAATAGGGCTAAGCGAGTTTAAGAAAATCGTCTACGATTCAAAGTTTACAAAACTGGCCAAAGAGATGAGTTTCGTAAATTCTCAAACCAGTGCGTGGTTCCCCGGCAAAGTCCACACCGGCAGCACCTAGCGCAGGGAGGTCTAAACTACTACTTTTCCAAGGTCAGTCCGGGAACTAATGTTATGACAATCAGTTTTTCCAAGGAGTTCTGCTGCTTACTGGCACTCAGATAATAGAGCTTTAATCCAAGATGGGCAGTATCAACAACACTCCCTTAGCTACCCAGCTGCGGTTATGATAAAGGGTGCCAACGCTTGACCTTGATGCCAAGTTTCAATGTCCTTCCAGCGTCGAAACCGTTTGCTAATGGTCAAAATCACTTTGGGCAATGCAGTTAACGGAACCGCTGTTGCGATCTTGACAAAAAGAGGGAATTCATTATTCACCGAAACTAGTATCTCAAGCACTTGTGACAACGTCTTCTCTTGGTTGACCTGTTGCGGCAACACCATGAGGCGCATGATATCATCGTAGGTTGTTTGGTTGGGCTGTCTTTCAGACTCATCCAGTTGAATGACAAACAGGAGACGAGGGACTAGCTGCGTGAGATCATCGTTTTTAAAAACTTGAGTGAGAGCCTGATATAGTTTAGCTTCCCAAAAGGCGATAGACCTCATACAAAACAGCAAAGTAGACTCGCGATAATACTGGAAAAGTTGTCTGATACGTCAAATTAAGTAAAGTAGAGAGCTGCTGCGGGTGCGTACGGCGTAGCTTTTTAATCGCTAACTAATGGGCTGGACCTTTTGTGATTGTCATCCTGTAAAATGTCCCGCAGCGCCAATAATCCTTCTCCGCTTGATATACTCTAACTACGTTTAAACACATTTGCGATCCACCTGCTACTTATGAACGGCTTAGCTAGACCACCTCATTATCTCTTGGAGTAGCCGTTAGCGTAGCACCCACGTCCTATCCGTTAATTAGACAGCTTGTCAACGCATTTTATTGATTAATATCAATGCAATTGCTTGCTGCTACGGAACACCTTTGCATAGCCATGCCGATAGTAAATAGGCAGTTTTTGACAAACGGCCAGCTTACAATAGGCACTTCATGCTAATGCAAGGATTTTATGCAAATCGGAATCGACAGTTTCGCCGCGGCGCTCTTGGATAATGGTACGGGCAGCACACCCAGTAGCACTGAAGCTATGGGGCAACTACTAGACCGTATCGTACAGGCTGATGAGGTAGGGCTTGACGTGTTTGGTATTGGCGAGCACCACAAGGCCGAATTCCTTGATTCGGCCCCGGCCGTCATCCTAGCAGCTGCGGCCGCGAGGACTCGGCGAATTCGCCTAACCAGCGCCGTGACGGTGCTCAGTGCGGCCGACCCAGTACGCGTGTTCCAGGAATTTGCCACGCTGGATTTGATTTCGCAGGGGCGGGCTGAAATGGTGGTGGGGCGTGGGTCGTCCATCGAGGCTTTTCCGCTGTTTGGGTTCAACCTGGACGATTACGATGCTTTGTTTAAAGAAAAGCTTGACTTGCTGCTGACCATCCGTCAGTACGAGCAGGTGCGCTGGCAGGGCAAATTCCGACCGGCGCTTACCGGGCAGGGTATCTACCCTCGTCCACAGCAGCCGGTGCTGCCCATTTGGCTGGGGGTAGGGGGTACGCCGCAGTCGTTCGTGCGGGCCGGCACGCTAGGCCTTCCCCTGATGGTAGCCGTTATTGGGGGTAATACGCACCAGTTTCGGCCGCTGATAGACCTCTACCGAGAAGCGGGCCTGCGGGCCGGGCACGCCCCCGAACAACTACAAGTGGGCCTGCACTCCTTGGGCTACGTGGCCGATACGACGGCCGAGGCCGTGGAGGACTTTTATCCCGGCTACGCACGCACTTTCACCAATCGAGCCCGGGAGCGGGGTGGCTCGCCAGTGACCCGCGGCCAATTCAATGCGCAGCTGGGGCCGCTAGGAGCCCTGCTAGTCGGTAATCCCGAAGAAGTAGCCGCCAAGATTCTGCGCCATGGCGAGGCGCTGGGTGGAATATCGCGGGTAACCTTTCAGTTGGACGTGGCCACCTTGCCTCACGCCAAGCTTATGCGCGCTATCGAGTTGCTAGGCACGCGCGTCGCCCCCTTGCTTCGCTAATGAATCCTAGGGGCCATTGGCCGGGGCGCTGTCGGTTACTGGCCCGCTACAGATACTCACTACGCTGGCTGTGGCGGCGTGGGAGCTGCTGTATGCCCCCTGTTTTTGCTCAGTTCGTCGCTCATCAGCGCGGCGGCCTCCGAAGCCCTGGAGTTTGCCAACGGCTTGGCCGGCTCCATCACCAACCTGGGCGTAACGGTGGGTACGACGGTCGGCGGTTGGATCCTGCTGCATCACCGCCTGCACTACTTGCCGTGGGCCGGGGCCGCGTTTGGCGTTGCGGCACTGGGGGTGGTAGCACTGCAGAGATGGCAAGCCAAGCGACAGAGTGCCATCAATTACGGGGCAACCATCAGTTGATCAGCAGACAAAAAGCAACGTTTCCTTTTGTTTTTCACCTTGCTGCCTTATTACTGACAGGCGGCAGCTTCTTTGTTTTCTCATGGCCAGCACTATCACCAAAACCATCAACATCCAAACCAGCCCCGAGCGGGTATGGGATTTCCTTAATGACTTAGCCAACTGGCCACAATGGGCAATTCACAACGTGTTCAGCGCGACGCCCGGCGAAAACGGGTACTGGAACATGGAAGGTCCGCGGGGTATGCAGCACGTAAAAATGCTATCAAATAAGAAATTCGGCATCCTGGACCAGGAATTTAACGACCCAGTGGAGGGTGATTGGCTGGTGCCGTGCCGAGTAGTAGCAGGTAATGAAGGGGCACATTTCATGATGACCTTTACTAAGCCGGAGGCAATGCCAGATGAGGCGTTTCACCAGGCTGTGCAATTAATTGAGCAGGAAATGAATAAGCTTAAAGAATTGCTGGAGAACAACTAGCCGAATACAACACGCCCTAAAACTGAGTTAGACCTGCACCTGCCTATCGTGTTAAGTTCACAAAAGCTAGGTTTACTTAGCCGAGTAAAAAACTGAGTAGGGCGCCTAACCGACGCCCTACTCAGTTTTTTACTCGGCTAAGTATTGATGCACAAACTTGATGGCCATACTGCCCTCGCCCACCGCAGAGGCCACGCGGGCCATTGCGCCGGCCCGACTATCGCCGGCGGCGAAAAGGCCCGGCACGCCGGTTTCCAATAGATAGGGCTCGCGGTTCAGCTTCCAGGAAGCAGCGTGGCGCGGGTCAGTCAGCAGGTCTCGGCCGGTGAGCAGGTAGCCCTTGGCGTCGCAGGGTACTAGGTGGCAAATCCACTCGGTGCTGGGCTTGGCCCCGATGAAGATAAAGAGGGCTCGGGCCGGGTGTTTCTCCGGCACCTGCCCATCACGCTGCACCACCACGGCTTCAAGAGAGTTGCCGCCGCAGGCTTCTCGCAGCTGGGTGTGAGGCAAAATTTCGATGTTGGGCGTCTGCTCAATTTGGGTGATGAGGTAGGTTGACATGCTGGTCGCTAGGCTTTCGCCACGAATGACAATAAACACCCGCGAGGCGTAGGTGGACAGGAACATGGCTGCCTGCCCCGCCGAGTTGCCCCCGCCAATGATGTACACTGGCTGGTTGCTGCAACTGCGCGCTTCGGTACGGGCGGCCCCGTAGTACACGCCCGCCCCGCTCAGGCGCTCCAGGCCCGGCGCGTCGAGCGTGCGGTAGCTGACGCCGGTGGTCAGCACCACGGCTTTGGTGCGGACGACCGACTGGTCGCCCAGGGTCAACACCTTGTAACCGTCCTGCACGTGCAGGCTTACTACCTCCTGCGGGGCCATAAACTCGGCCCCGAGGCGCGTGGCCTGCGCCCAGGCGCGGTGGGCTAGCTCGCTGCCGCTCAGGCCGGTGGGGAAGCCCAAATAGTTCTCGATGCGCGACGAGGCCCCGGCCTGCCCACCCGGCGTTTGGCGTTCGATGAGGAGCGTTTTCAAGCCCTCGGAGGCTCCGTACACGGCCGCGGCCAGCCCGGCCGGCCCCGCCCCGATAATCACGACATCGTACAGTTCCTCCTGCGCCGCAACCAGTAGGCCCAAGTGCCGGCCTAAGTCGGCTTTGTCGGGGCGGGACAGGGCTTGGCCGTCGGGGCAGACCACCACCGGCAGGTCATCGACTGCGAAGGAGGTGGTAGCCAGCAGCGTGGCCGCCTCGGCATCTTTTTCAATATCCAGCCATTGGTATCCCATTAGGTAGCCGCTGAAAAAGTCCTTTAGCTCGTGCGAGAGCGGCGACCACTGAAACCCAACGAGCCGCACGCCCGCAAAAGCCGGCCGGTACGTAGCTTGCCAACTCCTCAGTAAATCGTGCAGCACGGGATAGAGCAGCTGCTCGGGCGGGTCCCAGGGCTTAAGCAGGTAGTAGTCGAGCTGTGCCGAATTGATAGCCCGGATGGCGGCAGCCGTATCGGCGTAGGCGGTCAGCAGCACGCGCTTGGCTTCGGGAAACAGCGCTAGCGCGTGCGCCAGCACCTCTACCCCTTCCACTTCAGGCATGCGCTGGTCGGCTAGCACCAGAGCCAGCGGTTCAGTTCGGGTGCGCAGCTCGTCGAGCGTCGCCAGCGCCTCCGGCCCTGACCTCGCGCTCAGTATGCGGTAGGCCTGCCGAAACTCGCGACGCAGGTCCTGGGTAATGGCCCCAAGTACCTGCGGATCATCGTCAACTACTAGGATGGCGGGTTTTTTCATGGGATGGGTACTGGCTAAAGGGTGGCTAGGACCGTTGGCACTTATCGAGGGTACACTGTGCCCGTGAGCTGCTCACTGAGGGTCCACAGGCGGGCGGCGTCCGTCTCATCCACCGCATACGGCATGACCCCAATCATACCCTGCGTAGGAGTAGAGCCGTCGGACTGGGTGACCGGTGTATAGAGAGGCGCAATGTCGTTGTCTTCGCAGTACACGCCGCCCCGGCCAGCCAGCTGCGGGCTGGTGGCACACCACACGCCGGTTGAGGCCCCTTGCGCCACCGTCTTCAGGCCGCGGGCGGGGTCGAGAATGGGAGCGCCGTCGGCGTCTACAGCCCCCATCTGCCGCAGCTGCTCTAGGGAGACATGCTTGCTCAGGCCCGTACCCGCAATACTACCCGGATGCAGCGAGAAGGCTCGAATGCCCGCTGCCTGCCCGCGCTTATCCAGTTCCCGTGCAAACAGAATGTTGGCGGTCTTCGACTGACCGTAGGCCTCCCACGGATCATATGGGCGGCGCTCGAAGTTGGGGTCGTCGAAGACCACGGGTGAGCGGCGGTGCCCCCTGGACGACACCGCTACTACCCGTGCGCCCTGCGCCCGAACCAGCGCCGGCCAGAGCTGGCCCACCAGCTGAAAATGCCCCAGGTGGTTGGTCGCTAACTGCGATTCGTAGCCTCGGGCGTCGCGGGTCAGCGGGCCCGCCATGATGCCCGCGCTGTTGATGAGCAGGTGCAGCGGCCGGCCGCTGGCCACAAACCGGGCCGCCAGCGCGTCAATGGAAGCCGGGTCAAGCAAATCCAGCGCTTCCAGTTCAATGCCGGCCAGGCCCTGCAAAGCATGGGCCGCCCGGCTGGTGTCACGCGCTGGCACGATAACCTGCGCCCTCGCGCCGTGCAGCGCCCGCACGGTTTCGAGGCCGAGGCCAGCATAGCCCCCCGTCACAATGGCCACCCGGCCGTTGAGATCAATCCCACGGATTACTTCGGCGGCCGTGCTGGCGGCGGTGAAGCCCGAGTGCAGGGGGTGTTGCAACGTGGGTCGATAAGCAGAAGGGAAAGCGGGTGAATCAGGCATATAAGGGGTCGTAACAACTAAGGTGAAGCGGGCTAGCCAAGCGGCAGCCAAACAGTAAACTTGGTGCAGCCGGGTCGGGAAACAGCTTCCAGGCGGCCGCCGTGTTCCTGCACAATACGCCGGGCAATGTCGAGCCCCAGGCCGCTGCCCTCGCCGAGGGGCTTGGTGGTGTAGAAGGGCTCGAACATGTGGGCCAATACTTCGGTAGTAATACCCGTGCCGTTATCCTCCACGCTGATAACCAGGCAACTGCCTTGCCGGTCGACGCGCAGCGTCAATTCTCCACCGGTGGCAGGCATGGCATCCAGCGCGTTGTCAATCAAGTTGGTCCAGACTTGATTGAGGCTCCCTGCCTGGCCCAGCACCAGCGGCAGGTCGGGGGAATAGTCACGGGTCAGACGCACGTTTTTCTGCCGCAGCGCGTGGGCATATAGGTGGAGTGTACTGTCGAGCCCGGTGGTCACGGCCAGCTTTTCGCGGCCCCCAGCCCGGTCCATGTGTGAGTAGGTTTTCACGTCGTCCACCAGCGTGCTGATGCGCCGGGAGGCCTCGCTGATGTCGCGCGTGAGGCGAGCGGCCGTGAGGTGACCACTGAGCCAGGCAAAGGCGGCGGGCCGCGTATTGGCAGGCAACCGGGCCGCCACCGGAGTCAAGGCGGCCGCGTCCAGGCCGGCATCAAGCAGGCTGGGGGCAAGGGCAGCGCCATCGGGGCAACCCTGGGTTTCCAGCCAGTCGGCTAACTCGTCTTCACGGTCAGCTGCTTGCAGGGCCGAAAGGGGCCGCGGTAATTCGGCCGGCAGCACGGCTAGCGCCGTAATGGTGGCTAGGGTTTCGGCGGGCGGGCAGGTAGCCAGCAGCGCAATCAGCCGGGCCGGAATGACGTGCAGTGCCGTCGTTAGCGAGTCTGCTGCCCGGCTAATGGCCGCCGCCGGGTTATTGAGTTCGTGCGAGAGGCCGGCCGAGAGCTTGCCTAAGGCGCGCAGCTTGTCGTCGCGCTCCTGCGTACGCACCAAGTCACGCGCCCGGTCGTTCATAACGCCTATCAAGCGCTGCACCAGTTCGGGGCTTACCTGCTCCAGGGTTGCAAACTGGGAGCGGGGCAGCTCAAACAGCACGGTGTCACCCACAGCCAGGCCCTGCGCCGGAAAGAACTCGAGCCGGGAATACGGCAGCAGGCCGCCCACGTCGCCGACTTCCAGCCGGAACCCACGGGTGCTGGGAGCACCCGGCAGTTGGGTGTGGGTGCCCCCGCGCACTACAGCCAGCAAGCGGTCGGCGGGCGCCCCCGCCTGCACGATGACTTCCCCATCGGCATAGTGGCGCAGGTGCCCGGCCTGGAGCAGCCAGGTCAGCACATCGGGAGGCAAGCCTTGGAACGCGGTGATACTGGGCAGTACGGTAGGATCAGCGGGCAGGAGGTGGGCCATGCGTAAGGAAGAAAAATCGAGAGTCGGTACTTTTGCACCGTGGTAAGCCGGCTGGTTGCTCAGGGGCTCTGCGGAGTCTATAGGCTGGAGCCGGACCGCCTAGTACTCCGCGAATTCCTGATCAGGGTAGCAGAAAACCCAATACTCACCGGGCTCGGCCGAGGATACCACCGGGTGCTGGGTGGCGTGAAAGTGCTTGGTGGCGTGGGTGTTTTTCGATTGGTCGCAGCAGCCAACGTGGCCGCACTGCTGGCACACGCGCAGGTGCACCCAGGTGTCGCCCAAGGCCACACATTCGGGGCAGACGTGTTGCGGAGCTATATTCAGGTGCGCCGTGTCGAGCGCCGAGAGGTGAGAGCAAACAGAGGCCATAAGAGAAGCAGAAAAAGCGTGAGACAGGTAGTAATGGACAAAAGTGAGGCACTCAGATACGCTCGGCCAGGTAGCCCGCCACTTCGGCCAAGCGGTTGGAGAAGCCCCATTCGTTGTCGTACCACGAGGCCACCGACAAGAGCTGGCCCTGCTTAGCCGTCAGGGGCAGGTCAATGAGGGCGGTGTGCGGGTCAGCCACGATGCGCGAAGAGGCCCATTCCTCTTCCAGCACGTCAAGTACGCCGTGCAGTGGCCCTTGCTGCGCTGCCCGCCGAAACGCGTCTTTCACTTCGTCGATTGTGCACTCCTTTTCAGTCACCAAGTTCAACTCGGCGATGCTGCCGGTGCGGGTGGGCACGCGGTAAGCTTTGCCCGTGATGTGCAGGTTGGGCCAGATGAACTGCAGCGCCCGCGCGGCCCCGGAGGAGGAGGGAATGATGTTCTCGGCCGCCGCCCAGGAGTCGCGTCGGTCCTTCATGGGCTGGTCGGTCAGCGACTGAGTGTTGGTGTAGGAGTGCACCGTCGAAAACAGGCCGTACTGAATCCCGAAGTTTTCCAGAATGACCTTGATGGGCGCTGCCAGCGCGTTGGTGGTGCAGCTACCCATGCTCACGATGTGGTGCTGGGCGGGGTCGAAGGTGTCGAGGTTGATGCCCTTGAGCAGCACGGCGTCGCAGTCGGCAAGGCTCTTGCTGGGCGCACTCACCAGTACGTACTTGGCGCCCCGGTCCAGATGAGCTTGGGCCCCGGCGCGGGTGGTGGCGCGGCCCGTACAGTCCACCACCAGGTCCACACCCAGGGCGGACCAATCAGGTATTTCGGTGGCGGAATTGAGGTAGGGAATTTCCTGCGCGCCGATACGCAGTTTACCGGTGGTGCCCGCTACGGGTTCCGCCCACCGCCCGTAGTTGGTGTCCACGGCGAAAAGCGCCGCCAGCGTGGCCTCGTCCCGAATGTCGGAAACGGATACTGGCACGAACAGGCGCTTAGATAGCGCTACCCGCAAAAACTGCCGCCCGATGCGGCCAAATCCATACAGCGCAATGTTTTTCATAGCAAAAGAAAAATGAGTTAGCAGTAGAGCTGGTTGAAAGCAACGTGCAAATGGCTAGAAAATCCCTAGTGATGTTTTAAGCATTTCTGTCTGTAAATTAGCCACTTGTGATACCCGGTGAAATGGCTTATCGAATATTGTGTTGGTTTGAGAACGTCGCTCTTCCTGGCTGGTAAAGCCAATTAATGCCAAAAACACGAGCCAGTACGTGGTGAAGGACCTGCTCAGGTTACTGGCTTTTCGGCGGC
Source organism: Hymenobacter tibetensis (assembly GCF_022827545.1). NCBI lineage: Bacteria > Pseudomonadati > Bacteroidota > Cytophagia > Cytophagales > Hymenobacteraceae > Hymenobacter > Hymenobacter tibetensis. The sequence continues at coordinate 3,720,221 of NZ_CP094669.1, read as the reverse complement.
TACTCCATTCCTAAGCCGCTTTGAAAAGCAATTTGCTTGCCCTGGGCGAACAGCTTGCGGGCCTGTCGATTCCGGTCGTTTTCCCACTGAGCCAGGGCCGGCTTGAGAGTCGCATTATAGTGTAGGGCCTCGGCCAGGGAAATTGCATCGTTGTAGGCTTTGGAGGTACCGGCACCGGTTTGGGGCGGCACTACAAAGGCCGCATCGCCCATAATGGCCACGCGGCCTTCATACATCTTGGGCACCATTAACTCCATCACGGCCTGTAAGAAAGGCTGCTTGGTTTCAGCCACGATGCGCCGAAACACGTCGGGCAGATGCTGGTCGGCCAGTTGGGTGATACGGGCCAGGCTGCGGGCGCTGAGGTAGGATGGGGGCACGCTGGATGGGCGCGCGCGGCCATCTTTGTCGAGCAGCAATTCGGCTAGCTCTGGGGCGGGGGTATTGGTGGCCCAGGCCCAGTTGAGCAGGCGGTGGCCGGGCATTACCTCCCCATTGTCGCCGGGTACCATATAGGCCAGGATACGGGCGTGCTCGTAAGGGAAAAACGTAATGCCGTTGGCAAACAAGGCTACTTCGGCAGGCGTTAGATCTTCTTCGGGCACCAAGCCCCGATACACCAGGTAGCCGGCGTAAGTAGGGCCCACACCCGGCAGCAGGTACTGCCGCACGGCCGACTGATAGCCGTCGGCGCCCAGCAGCAAGTCGCCGCTAACTACCGTGCCGTTGGTGAAGGTGGCGGTGGCCTGCTTGTCGTCCTGCGTCACCTGCGCCAATTGGTGGGAGAAGTGGTAATTTTCGGCAGGAATATGCGCCTTCAGGTTCTTCCACAGGTGGTTCCAAGAGGTAAACGAACCACTGATAGGGTATTTTATCATCACCCGCCCCGTGTAATCGAGCACCTGCCCAAAGGTAGCGGGCACCCCAAATAGCTCTTTGGGAATGAGGCCGTGCTCGATCATGTAATGCTGCAAATCCGGCTGCACGACAAGGCCTGCCCCCCGGCTTTCGATAGTAACAGCCGACCGCTCGTAGATGTCCACCTCATAGCCTTTGCAGCGCAGGGCAATGCCCGCGCACAAGCCTGCCATAGACCCGCCAACAATAAGGATACCCATAGTCGGTGGTCAGCGTTAAAAGGCGCGCTTGTAGGGCTGAGGCACCTCGGCAGTCAGGTGCAACTCCCGCGAAGCCCGCAGTGGGAAATAAGGGTCGCGCAGTAACTCACGGGCCATGAGTACGAGGTCGGCCTGCCCGCTGGCAATAATGGCATTGGCTTGCTGAGCCTCGTTGATCATGCCCACGGCTCCGGTAATAACGCCGGTTTCCGTCTTAATTTTCTCAGCCATTGGCACTTGATAGGAGGGAAACACGGTGGCCGGATCAACGGTGACAAAGCCACCGCCCGAAGCCGTAACAACATCCACGCCGTGGACTTTGAGAATGGCCGACAGCCGTACCCCGTCGGCGAGCTGCCAGGCGCGTGGGTCATCGGAATAATCGACCACCGACAGGCGGGCCAGCAACGGCATGGCTTCGGGCATCACTTGGCGCATGGCTTGCACCGTTTCCACTAATAGGCGGATGCGGTTTTCGAAACTGCCGCCGTACTGGTCGGTGCGGTGGTTGGTCAGCCCGGAATAGAACTGGTGGAACACGTACCCGTGCGCCGCGTGCAATTCAATACTATCGAATCCGGCCTGCACAGCCCGTTGGGTGGCCGCCACAAAGTTGGCCTTGATGGTCTCCATCTCGGCCAGTGTCAGGGCTTCCGCTGCGAGGCCATTGCCCAGCGCTGTGGGCGAGGGTCCCTTCGGAAGCCAGCCGCCTTCGGTGGGGGGAAGATAAGTCATGCCTTCTTGGGGGTGGCGGTGGCTGCCTTTGCCACCGGCATGCCAGAGCTGGATGGCGATTTTAGCGCCTTGCTCCTGCACAAATTGCACGATGGGTTGCCAGGCGGCCACTTGCTCGTCATTCCACAGACCCGTGTCGAACAAGGTGTTGCGGCCTTCGGGAGAAACGGCCGAACACTCGGTGATGATAAGGCCCGCGCCACCCACAGCCCGGCTGCCTAAGTGTACCATATGCCAAGTGCCCACTAGGCCATCGGGCGTGAGGTACTGCTGCATGGGCGACACCACTAGCCGGTTTTTCAGGGTCATGCCCCGAATGGTAAGAGGCGAAAATATGCTGAGCGCCATGTAGATCTGAATTCAAATTGATTGGCAACGAGCTGCTCGCTGCCGTGAAGTAAAAACGGTGACCAGAACCTGGTAAGTTGCTAGCTAACAAGCGCTAGTCAATCCCTAATTGTTGGAAAATCAGAGACTAGGTGGTGCCGGCCACCAAGCAGCAAGCATTGGTAGGCGAGGCTAGAGTAAGATGTTGTTTTCCGCTTGCAGAGCGGCCGGAATAGTCAGTTCGTCCAGCAACTCGCGCAGGTCGATTTCAATGTTGCGGGATAAGGCCGTGATGGGCACGTCGTTGGGCCCGCCCTCGAATGGGTTTTCGGCGGTTTCTCCCGCTTTTTCCATGGCTAGGAAAATCCAGGCTACCAGCATGCTGAAGGGAATCGTAAGCCAAACGAAATGCGCGCCCAGCTTTTCGAACTCCGGCAGCAAGCCGAAAGGCACGAGGCCCGCAAACAGGCGCACAAAAAGCAGGTTGAGAGTGGCGAACTGGCGCGGGTAGGGGAAGTTTTTGAGGCGTTCACACCTACCTAGCTGCTCGTACAAGTTTACCAGCAGTGGCACCAACTGCAGATGCAGCAGATTGTTGAGATGGTCATGGTCAAGTAGTTCTTTTAGTTGCTGGGACTGCAAGGCGAGCAAGTGGGTAGCCCGGTTCTTTTTACCAAGCACGTAGGCGGCCTCGGCTGGGGTGAGATAAGGGGCCAGTTCTTCGGCCAGGATAGTTTCCCGCTCGGCAATGCGGTAGTTGCGGGCATATTCCACGTTGGCAGGCTCGTGCATGTGTTCCCAGGCCCGGGACTCGCGCAGCTGAAACCGCAGGGCCGTGAGCCAGGCCACGTGCCGGTAGATCAACTGCTGACGTGCATCAAGAAAGCCCGGTCCGGTAGGGGGCGCAGAGCCGACCCAGTCCCGCACGAACACCGCCCACGACCGACTGGTGTTGACGATGGATCCCCACACCTGCCGAGCTTCCCAGAGGCGGCTGTAGGTGGCATTGTTTTTAAAGCCCACCACAAAGGCCGTGGCCGTGCCCACCAGCGCGATGGGCACCCAGGGCATGCCCAGCCAGTGCCAGCCCAGCCCGGCGTAAAGCACAGTAGGCACCAGGGAGAGCCCAAAAAGCACTAGGATTTCTCGCCGGGTCCAAACTAAAATTTCCGTCAGAGTGAAGCGGCGACCGGCGTGCATAGTGGAGAGGTTGGCAGTACAATTCAGGTAGAGGCCCGGCAAGCTGTTCGCCGGGACCTTTGTATTTTTCTAACAGGTAAAAACCAGCAGTCGGGACCACCTAGGAGGCGAACTGCGAGCGGTAATCGCGGGCAAACTGTTCGATGCTGTGCGGGGGGCGCTGGGTAACATCTTCCACCGTAGAGGTCACCCAATTAGCACCGCCGGCTTTGTAGAGTCGGTAGAGCTCCAAAAGGCCATTGCGCAGCCAATCGGGCGCCTGCGCCATGGCCTCGACGGCGGCTTCTTCGGGCACGGCCACGTAGCTGATCGGGCGGCCAGTAGCTTCGCTCAGAGCCGCGGCTACTTCTTCGGAGCTAACCGCGGCCGGACCCGTAAGCGTGTAGATCTGGCCGCAGTGGGAGGCAACAGGGGCGGTAAGCACGGTGGCGGCTACGGCGGCAATGTCGCGCACGTCGATGTAGTTGACTTTGCCGTCGCCGATGGCCAGGTAAAATTTGTTTTCCTGGCGAATGGAGACGCCGTTGTAAGTCAGGAAATTCTGCATGAAGCCACTGGGCCGCAGCACGGTGTAGGACAGGCCGCTTTGCTCGAGGTGCACTTCCACTTCCCGGTGCCAGTGGTTGATCTGGGTGCCCGGCTGCGCATCCGCGCCGGCGCCGGACAAGAGCACCACCTGCTGTACACCGGCTTGCTGAGCCGCCGCCACCAGTTGCTTGCCAATAGCTACTTGATCCTCGGTGAAGGGCGTAAGCAAAAACGCGCGGTTAACTCCCGCGAAGGCGGCATGGACGGTTTCGGGGCGGGTATAGTCCAGCTCTACAGGCTGCACGTTTGGGCGGAATGCTTGGAGCGGCGCGGCTTTGTCGATTGAACGCACTCCGGCCCGCACGGCCAGACCTCGCCCGGCGAGGGCCTTCACGACTTCAGAGCTGACGGTGCCCGTGGCGCCCGTCACCAAAATAGAATTCAACATAAAAAGAAGAAATAAAAGGTGAAGCAGCACCTTGGCTAGGCAACTGCCCCACTCGGGAAAATTCATGCTTGCCGCCGCTAGGGCAACGCCTAGGTTGCGCAATGGGCACTATACTGCGTTGCCCCCCAGCACGGTGCTGGGAACGATGGGGAAGCGGCGCACCGGCTTGCCGGTGGCGTGGTAGACGGCGTTGGCCACAGCAGCCACGCTGCCCACCATGGCTACTTCACCAATGCCCTTGACGCCCATAGCGTTGACGTAGGGGTCATGCCCGTCAATAAATTCCACTCGCATGTCGGGAATGTCGGCGTTGATGGGCACGTGGTAGCCAGCTAGGTCGGCGTTGGTGTAACGAGCAAACTGTTCGTCGCGGTTGGTGCCTTCCATCAGCGCGGCCCCGATGCCCATGATGCTGCCGCCGATAATCTGGCTGCGCGCCGTTTTCGGGTTCAGAATCCGGCCGCCATCCATCACGCTTACCCAGCGGGTGACGCGCACGGTACCGAGGTCGGGGTCTACTTTCACCTCGCAGAAGTGCGCTCCAAAGGAGTACATCGAGCGTTTGGTTTGCTTGGTACCCGGTTTGTTGTCGAAGGCAATCTGATCAGCCTCGTAGCCTTCCCCCGATTTGCTGTTGCCCACGCCTTCAATGTCGGCCAAGCCCTGGCGCTGAAGCAGCGCGTCAAACGTTTCGCCCTTGCTTGGGTCTTGGCGCAGCACCAGACGGCCCTGCTCGCGTTGCACATCTTCAGGTTTGGCCCGAAATAGCGGCGACTGGCTGTCGCGCACGGCCAGGGCAGTCAGCCGCTGCCACACGTCCTGCACGGCCAGATACACCGAGGAACTCACCGTGGCCGCCGCCACCGACGAGCCCGAAGCCGGTGCCGTGGGCAAGGTGCTGTCACCCAGCTCGAAGCGTACGTTCTGCATTGGTAAGCCCAACGCGTCGGCGGCCACCTGCGTGATGACGGTGTAGGTACCGGTGCCTAGGTCGGTGGCGCTGGTTTGCACTAAGGCGTGACCATCGGCGTAGAGACGGACGCGGGCCCGACCCTGTGCCGGGCGCACGGGATAGGAGGCCGTGGCCATGCCCCAGCCCACCAGCAGGCGCCCGTCGCGGGTTGCGCCCGGCTGGGGGTTGCGCTTGCTCCAACCGAAAAGCTTGGCCCCGCGGGCGTAGCACTCTTTCAGACCCTTGCTCGACCAGGGCTGACCGGTGCCAGGGTCAACGTCAGCATAATTGCGCAGGCGAATTTCGAGGGGGTCAAGGTGGAGTTTGGCCGCCAGCTCGTCGAGGCCGCATTCCATGGCCACCGAGCCCGGCGACTCTCCCGGCGCCCGCATGTACGTCGAAGTCATGACGTTGGCCCGGGCTACCCGGTGAGACGACTGGTAGCTGGGGCAGGCGTAGAGCCAGTTGAGGATGGCGGCGTTAGGCTCGGCGAAAATATCCCAAGGCGAAGTTGTGGAGGTTTTCTCGTGGATCAGTGCGGTCAGCTTGCCCTCCTTGGTGGCACCCAGGGTGATGGTTTGCTCCTGGTCTTCGCGGTGGCCGAGGCTGGTAAACATTTGCGGGCGGGTTAGCACCAGCTTCACGGGTCGACCTACGGCTTTGGCGGCCAGCGTAGCCAGCACCGTGTGGGGCCACAAATTGAACTTGCAGCCGAAGCCGCCCCCGATGAACTTGGTAATTACGCGCACCTGCTCCTGCGGCAACCCTAGCACCGTGGCCAGCGACGACTGCGACATGGCCACCGCCTGCGTCGAGTCATACACCGTCACCCGATCGGGCGCTTCCCAGTGGGCGATAGTGGCGCCCGGCTCCATAGGGTTGTGGTGGTTGAGGGCGTGCACGTAGGTGGCTTTCACTTGCACCGCCGAGGCCGCCAGGGCCGCTCCGGGGTTGCCGCGGGTCACCTTTTTCAAGTCAAAAACAAAGCCCTGCCCGTTGGGGTCAAACACTTCGGCATTCGCGCTTTGGTAGGAAGCTACGGGGCGGGCCTCTTCGTAGGTGACCTGGACCAGGGCCGCGGCCTGAGTGGCGCGCTCAAAGGTGTCGGCCACGACCACAGCCACCGGCTGCGCGGCGTAGAACACCTCGTTGCCCGTCATTGGCATATAGCCCATGTGCATGCCGTAGATGGCGTATTTGCCGGCCAGCGTGTTGGGCGTCTGCGCCATCTTGGGCAGGTTTTCGTGAGTGAATACGGCTAGAACGCCGGGTTCGCGCAGGGCTGCCGCCGTATCAATGCTTTTGATGCGGCCTTTGGCAATCGTGCTGGTTTTTAGGGCGGCGTAGGTCAGGCCGGGCAAGTCGTACTCGGCGGCGTAGTGGGCCCGGCCCGTCACCTTGGCCAGGCCGTCCACACGGTTGACGGGCTGGCCCACTACGCCGGCCTTGGACGGTTCGAAGGAAGGAGAATCGTTCATAACAAGGCAGCAGCTTAAGTGGTAGCAACTTTTTGCAGGGCCCGCACCAGCGTGTTCTGGGCTAGTTGCACTTTGTAGCCGTTGTGTTCCCGGGGCTGGGCTCCGCGCAAAGCCGCCGCGGCAGCAGCCCGGAACGTGGCTTCGGTAGCCGGGGCGCCGGTCAGAATTTTCTCGGCTTCGGGGGAGCGCCACGGAATGGTACCCACTCCGCCCAGCGCCACGCGGGCCGCGCGGATGGTACCGCCCTGCACGTCTAAACCGACGGCCGCCGAGGCCAGGGCGTAGGCATAGCTGGTTCGCTCGCGCACTTTCAGGTAAGTGGAGCGCTGAGCGTGGACCGCCGCCGGAATACTAACGGCCACGATTAGTTCGCCGGGTTCCAGAATGTTTTCTTGATGGGGCGTCTGGCCGGGCAGCACGTAGAACGACGTGAGGGGCACGCGGCGCTGCTTGCCCTTGGCATTTTCTAGCGTCAGCACCGCATCAAGCGCCATCAGAGCCACTGACAAATCACCGGGGTAGGTTTGGGCGATGCAAGCCTCGGAAGTGCCAAGGACCGCTAGGCCGTGGTTGTCACCGTGCTGGGCGGGGCAACCCGAGCCGGGCACGCGCTTGTTGCACGGAAAATCCGCGTCGCGAAAGTAGCCGCAACGGGTGCGTTGCAGGATATTGCCGCCGATGCTGGCCATGTTGCGCAACTGGGCCGAGGCCGCCAGCAGCAGCGACTCCGACACAGCCGGGTACTGCTGCACCACCAACGGATGCTCACCTACATTGCTCATGCGCTCCAAGGCGCCAATGCGCAGCCCGTCTTTGGTCTGCTCGATACCGGTGAGCGGCAGCGCGTTGATGTCAATCAATTGGGGATGCTCCGCCAGATTGACTTTCATCATGTCCAGCAGCGTAGTAGCGCCCGCCACGTAGGTGGCCGTGGGCGTTTCCCGGCGCAGGCGGGTGGCTTCCTTACTGGAATTAGTGGGTGTAAACGTGAAGTTGTTCATAGCGTTAGCCTTTAGCGGATTGACCGGCCACCTCGCGCACGGCGGCCAGAATGTTGGGGTAGGCGCCGCAGCGGCAGATGTTGCCGCTCATCCACTCCCGGGCTTGGTTGTCGGTAGTGGCGTGGCCTTCGTTCACGCACGCCACGCCGCTCATAATCTGGCCCGAGGTGCAGTAGCCGCACTGGAAAGCGTCGTGCTTGATGAAGGCTTCCTGCAGTGGGTGTAGTTGGTCGGCTTTGGCGAGGCCTTCAATGGTCGTGATTTCCTTGCCCTGGTTCATGACCGCCAGCGTCAGGCAGCTTACGATGCGGCGGCCATTCACGTGCACGGTGCAGGCCCCGCACTGGCCATGGTCGCAACCTTTTTTGGTGCCCGTCAGGTGCAGGTTTTCGCGCAGGGCGTCGAGTAGCGTCACGCGAGGTTCCACTTGAATGGTGCGCACGGTGCCGTTCACCTTTAGCTGCATGGTTGAGACGCCAGCCACCGTTTTCGAGAAAGCCGTCAGGCGTTCCGCCTGGGCAATAAATGGGGGGGCAATGGCTAGACCTACGATACCGCCAGCCTGCTTCATGAAGGAGCGACGGGACCCGTCGTCGGGGAGCTTGTCGAAGAGGGTATTGCCCATTGAGTAGAACCTATAGTGGTGAAAGCCAAATAAGGAAGGTGCTAGCCGCTACGTGCCTGCTGAGCAGCGCTATTGCGAGCAGCTCGGCAGGCACGTAGCGGCTTTCGATAAAGGTCTGACGCACTCTATCTCCTTGGCATTGACTTTTGTCAAGAGAAACTTTGCTGATGCATTATCAGCTCCACGTAATGGGTTAGGGCCGTGAAGTCCGGTAAGCTTGCTGTAGCAGTAATTGATTTGGGGCCGTTACCACGTTACGCCCCAGTTCCCACACCGAGTAGTTGCCGCTCCCATTGCAGCGCCGCCCCGCTGCCGCCCCCATGCTCGAACAAGATTTCGCTTACCCCTTCGGTGGTTTCGGTGCGCGCCCAATCTCGCTGCAGCTCCGACAGCACGGCCATCCACGTGATGGGCACAGCCCCGGCTTGCACCATGCGCTGCACGGCCCGCTCGTGCGATTCGGTGGATACGCCGCCCGAGGCATCGGTCACGATAAATACCTCGTAGCCCTCGCCCAAGGCTTGAATGGTGGGCATGGCTAAACAGATTTCGGTCCACCAGCCCGCCATAATCAGCTTCTTGCGGCCTGACTGCTCCACCAGGTTTACCACGCGCGCATCTTCCCAAGTGTTGATCGTCGTGCGGTTGATTATCTCTTGCCCAGGGAAAACATCCCGAATGCCTTTGAGCAGCAGGCCCCCACGCTCTTCCACCACCGTCGTCAGAATGGTGGGGACGTTGAAAACTTTCGCCGTCTTGGCCAGGCCCACCACGTTGCTGACCAGCATGACCGGCTCGTGGCTGTGCAGGTTGGTGAACTGAAAGGGTTGGTGGTCAATCAACAGCAGCAGGCTGTTCTGTGGGGTCAGCAGGGCATCGTAGCCCGTTTTCGGGTATTGGTTAGCGGTCATGCTTTTAGGGTTTTTAAAGTAAGAAATAGCGGTAGAACCGAGCCAAAAGTGGGGCTTCCCCCAAGCCCTAGCATTGACTTTTGTCAACATTGCACTCCAGCGTCACTCCTTGTAGCAGTAGCACTGTAGAGGGCAGCGGTACGGCAGATACCTCGCGTGTTCTGCTGCCCTGGCGCTATAGCATGCCCAGCAGCGTGACCGGAAAGGGAATGGCTTCTCACGTATCAGCTGGGAGGGAAGCCAGTCTTGATATTTATCAATGACCAAGCAGAGCGCAGAAGTCACCTTTGCCGCTGAGCTAACCAGCACCCGTGTGCCCAAAAGATGATGGCTGCAAGAATCAAGAGTAAGCCAAAACGGGTAGCGCCGCTCGTGCTAGCCGCCACCCTACAGCTGGTCGGAATAGGAGAGGTAGCCGCGCAGGTCAATAGGGGGGACTTCACGGCGACGGGCCACCTCGCTAACTCAGCCGAGGAGTACTGGCCAGCCGCGAAAGACTCGTTGTCCAACCAGTTTGTCTCCCGGCTAAAACACTTGCCCATTCGCGCTAACCGGGGCTTTATGGGTTACGGTTTGCACCTGCGCGAGACGTATGACAACTACCAAACTTACTACTGGGGGTTGGGGCCGGAAGACCAGAATGGCTACCTGCTGCACCGGGTTATCGGCTACGCCGATGTGCGCTGGAGCCGGCATGTACGCGCTTATGCCGAACTCAATAGCAGCTTGATTTCGGGGCGCACGGGCGGGCCACGACCGGTACAGGATATCAACAAGCTCAGCTTCAATCAACTCTTCACCGAATTCTCCTGGTCGCCCGCTCCCCGGGCGCACTTGGTTTTGCGCCTGGGTAAGCAGCTATTACAATATGGGCAGGGCACGCTACTGGATATCCGCGACGCCAACGTGCGACGCTCTTTTATAGGCGCGAAAGCAATGGCCTACCTAGGCACCACGCGGCTCGACGGCCTAGCCCTGTGGCTGGTACGCAACAACCCTGGCTTCTTAGATGATGAGCGTGACCGGTCGCAGTATCTGCTAGGCGGTTGGCTGACCCATACCTACCAGCACCATTTATTCACTCGCCTGGACGCGTTCTACCTCTACGTCAACCGCGAGCCGACTCGCTTCAACCAAGGCACTGGCTCGGAAAAACGGCACACCGCCGGCGCTTCCCTGTACTACAAGCGCGGGCGCTGGAACGGTATCACGGTAGTTGAAGGGCAGCTCGGCCGGTTTGCCGGCACCACAATCAAGGCGTGGAAGGTGGCCCAACTGGTGGCCTACACCGTCCCGGACTTGAAACGCCAGCCCGTATTCACCCTGCAAGGGGCCGTTGCCAGCGGCGACCATAACCCCTCGGACAGCGAGCTACATACGTTCAACCCCTTGTATCCACGGGCTATCTACTACGGGTTTGTCGACAATGTAGGCTCTTCCAACGTCTTAGTCATACATCCCCGCGCCGATGTGAATCTAGCTCCTCGCGTTCGGTTGCTGACAGGCTATTACTGCTTCTGGCGCACCAGCCTCGCGGATGGAGTGTACGGGCCATCTGGCGTGCTATTGCTGCCCGCCGTTGATTCCGGCCGCCTGGTGGGGGACATGTACGACACCGTTTTATCCTACAGCCCGACGCCGGCCCTTACCCTGCAAGCCACGGGCGTGTACTTCCGCCGGGGACCGTACCTACTCAAGCAACCAGGCTTGACAACTGATATGTATTACGGAGGGCTCCGGCTTACCGTGCGTATCTAGGACAGTTAGATTAACAACCTCCAGTAACGGCCGACGAAAGCGGCCTGTTGGAATGCCAGAAGGTGGCCCCCAAGCAGCAACGTTTACAACTGGCGGCGGATGCGGCTCAGGGTTTCGGCCGTGAGACCCAGGTAGGAAGCCACCATGTGCTGGGGAATGCGCTGGACCAAGCCCGGATACTTTTGCAGAAATTCGCGGTACTTCTCCTCGGCCGAATAGCTGATAGCCGAGTGCACCCGACTTTGCGAGGCCATAAAACTGCGCAGCACCAGGGCCTTAACTACCTGGTCGAAGGCTGGCACGTCGCGGCGCAGTTGCTCGAAATCGTCGTTTTTCACCACAATTACCGTCGAGTCTTCCGTGGCTTCGATGTTATAGCGCGAGGGCTGGCCGGAAACCAAGCTTTCCTGGTCGCTGGCCCACCAGTTTTCCACCGCAAACCCGATGATGTGTTCCAAGCCTTTGGCATCGACAGAGTAGGTGCGCAAACAGCCGCTGGCTACAAAGGCATTTGACTGCCACACATCGCCGGCCTGAAGCAGGTACTGCCGCTTGCGCAGCGTACGCACTACACTCACTGCTTTTATCTGCTCGATTTCGCTTAGAGTGAACAACGCTTTACTCTGCAGATACTGCTCGAACACGGCAAACATTGGCGTGGGCTAGGATGGTACCAAGCGCAAAAGAAAGTACTTTTTGCTTGGCATCATCCTAGCCCACACTCTGATTTACTGAACGGCTGCCTTCCTAAGTAACTCCTAGGGCCTACTCTCACACAAAGGAACTTCAGCCAACTAAGGCAGCAAAAGCACGGAGCCCGTGGTGCGCCGGGCTTCCAAATCCGCGTGGGCTCGGGCGGCTTCGGCTAGGGGGTAGGTCTGGGTGGTTAGTTCTCCAAACCAGCCCTTTTGGAGGGCACCGTACACGTCAGCGGCGGCTTGCTCTAGCGTGGCTTGAGTAGGCAGGTAGGTGCCCAGTACGGGCGACACCACAGTAAGCTGACGCTGAGCGAGTTCGGCGGGCGCCAGCGGTTGCGGACGCCCCGACGACGAGCCGTACAGCACGAGGGTGCCGCCGGGCTTCACCACGGGCACGGAGGCAGCAAACGTGGCTTGCCCTACCCCATCATACGCGACGTCAACGCCTCGTCCAGCGGTGATTTCCAGCACGCGCGCCGCGAAATCTTCTTGGTCGGTGGCAATGGCATAGTCGAGGTAGGGCTGTACAACGGCCAGTTTCGCCGCCGCGCCTACCGTGCCGATAACCGTGGCCCCCAGCGCCCGGGCCCAGCGCGCCGTTAACCCGCCCACCCCGCCGGCTGCGGCGTGCACCAAAACCACGGTGCCGTTCTGCACCGGATAAACGCGCCGGAGCAAGGCCCACGCCATCAGCCCCTTGGTGGTTACGGCCGCCGCCTGGGGTAAAGTGATGCCATCCGGCAGGTGGACCAGGTTGTCGGTAGGCAGCAGACGAACCTCGGCGTAGGCGCCCACTACAAAGTGATACGCCACCCGGTCACCTTCTTGGAACCCGGTCACGCCCGGGCCGACGGCCTCAATGGTACCCGCCGCTTCAACGCCGGGGACAAAAGGAAAAGAGCCCACCTTGAAGCTGCCGTTGCGGAAGTAGGTATCGACGAAGTTGACGCCGATGGCCGCTTGCCGCACGCGCACCTGCCCCGGTCCGGGTGCCCCAACTTTCTCCTGACCATACACCAGGACCGAGGGCGGTCCGGGCGCTTGCATATATACTACGCCGGTAGGCGCGTCTGACGAAAGGGAGCCCATGCGTAACGTACTTAAAAGCAAAAGTTTGGAACCGATGTATGCGCTGGCTAAGCGCTTTGCCCGCCATCCACATTGATAGTGGCTCCGGTGATGTAAGAGGCTTCGGCGCTGGCCAGGAAAGCCACCGTGGCGGCAATTTCCTCTACCCGCCCGTAGCGCCCCAGCGCTGTGCCGGCGGCTTGTGCAGGCGCAAAGTCGCTCGTGGCCGGGTTCATCTCCGTGTCGATGTTGCCGGGCTGTATCACGTTCACCGTGATGCCTTTAGAGCCTAAGTCGAGGGCCCAGCCGCGGGTGTAGGCCGCTATTGCGGCTTTGGTGGCTACGTAATCGGCAATGCCGGGAAAGGGGGCCCGACTGCCGCCGGTAGACCCGATGGAGATGATGCGCCCCCCCTCCCCGATATAGGGCACGGCGGCCCGCACGGTAGTAGCCACGCCCGCCACGTTGACGGCCAGTTGTCGATCGAAGGCGGCCAGATCGGCGCCGGCATCGTCGACGGTACCCGTGATGAACACGCCCGCATTGTTTACCAGCACATCAATGCGCCCGAACTGCGCCACCGTCTCGGCCACGGCCGCCCGAATAGCGGTTGTATCGCCGCTGTCGGCTTGAATAGCCAGCACCCGGCGGCCCGTACCGGCTACCTCGGCTACCAAGGCGTCAGCCTGGGAGGCGGAGTTGGTGTAAGTGAAGGCCACATCGGCTCCTTCCGCAGCCAACCGCCGCACAATGCCGGCTCCAATACCGCGGCTGCCACCCGTTACAAAAACAATTTTATCGGTCAAGCGATTCATAGAGGAAAGGGTAGGTGCAGCAAGCATTTCCAGTGGCTTGCTGCGGGTTGTAGGAAACTGTCGGTCCTGTTTATCTGGACTGTTTCGACAAGTCAAAGGTCCTATTCCCCCTTCCCCAACCTCGTTGACAATTATCAAGAAAAGCCGTTGATAAATGTCAAGGTTACTGTCTGGCCCTCACTAGGTAGTCATAGTGCCTACTCATAAGTGCTACGCTGCTACAACTCCACCCAAGCTTTTATCAAGCATCATCTCTGGTACGGTTCTCTGAATGGTGTACCCTTCTGAGTAGCGTTAAAAAGGGAAGAGGTAAAAGTTGTAAAGCAGCTAGCCCTAACTTTTACCCCTTCTCTTCTAACTAAGTATCCTAGCGGAAAACCGCTCTGCCAGCCTTGTTACTTCAGGTGGGCCCGTAGCATCCAGGCGGTTTTTTCGTGCTTTTCCAGTAGGTCAGTCACGAAGTCACTGGTGCCCGCGTCCTTGTGCGCAGTCTGAAACTCGTCGATGGTGCCCCGAATAAATTCGATGATGCTTTCGTGGTCTTGCAGCAGCACCCGAATCAAGTTGAGGCTGTCGGTGCCGGCGGTGTCCTGCTCGGTTAGGTGGGTGAGCTGCAGGAAATTCTTTAGCGAAGCGGGCGCGTAGTGGCCTAGCTGCCGGATGCGCTCGGCTACATCATCGGCCCGGTCGGCGGCCTGCTTATACAGCTCCTCGAAGTACAAGTGCACGCTATGAAAATCAGGGCCTTCCAGGTTCCAGTGCGCCCGCAGGGTTTTGGTGTAGAGCACGAATTCGTCGGCCAGCAGCTTGGCCAGCTGGTGCGCGACTACCTCCCGGTTTTCGGCGGAAATGCCAATAGTAGTTTTCATAAGCAAGATGAAGGTTGATTTTAGCTGTCTTGTTTGACTAGCAAAGGTGCCTGCCGTCCTGCCCGCATTGCCTTGACTTTTGTCAAGAAAACGGCTAGAAGCGCTGCGTTAGCCTAGCTGTGGCGTATGCTGTTTCGCTAACGCGACCCGCGGCTGTTTTTAAACAGCTTAGCTAAGCGGGCTGCTGGCCGTGCAGCCAAGCGATAGTAGGACCCTCGTCGATGAACGCGGCGGCTTGGTAATGCTGGTTGGTCGGGTGGGCTAGGATGGGCAGCACGATGTCGGTGTAATGCACCAAGTGGGACGGAAAAACCAAGTGCGCGCTGTAAATGAGCTCCGCCGAGCGAAAGGCCGAGGGCACAAGCGGGCAGAACTCTTCCAGCAGCCACCGGGCCTGCCGGGCGCAGTTAGGCGGGCACCGCCGCACATCGAGCAGCCAGAACGGGCAATTATACTGGCGAGCCTTTTGCAGCAGGTAGTGGTAACCCGCTGCGAAGTCGGTATCGGTGCGCATCTGCTGTATCCAGCGGGCCACGAGCACGTGCTCCTGCGGCCGGTACGAAACGTCTAAGAAGTGTTGCATAGCAGGGTTTTAAGCAAGGTTGAACACGCCGATCGGCTGTTGCTACTGCGCCGCTCGACGCGTTGCCGGCGCTACTCGCTGAGCAGCACCGGGGCGCTGCCGGACGCTTTGGGGGCCACGACCACCCGATGGTACGCTTTGCTGGTGCTGCCTAAGTCGGCGTTTTTCACGTCTTGCACCGGGCCCAGGGTCTGGGCCATGGCGCCACCTTTGGCGTCGGTGCGCACCGTGAGCAGGGGGTAATCGCGAGAATAGGGGGCCTGGGTGGCGCGGCTCAAGTACACGTCGTATTCGGTATCGGGCTCCAGGTGCATCAGCGAGAAGGAGGCGAGGTCAACCAGGCCTTCGGAGCGCGTAACCAGCGAGCCAGCTGCTGCCCCGCCCCCAACGGCCTTCAGCTCGCGTACCACCGCGGGCTGGTCCATGAGCTGCCGACCTAGGTTGCTGAGGCCCGTAGCCCCCGCGGGCACGGCCTCTGGCACGTACACCAGCGCCATCGGCGCCTGACCGACTTTCACTTTCCCGATTACTTGGTTGGTCGCGGTGTTGATGGCGACCACCGAGTCGCCATTTTCCAGGTTCACGTACACCCGGCTGGCGTCGCCGGCGGCCCAGATGCCGTGTGGCAACGTGCCTACTGGAATAGTGGCCAGTTGCTTGAAGCCCGGCTCGCGGGAGTATACTTTCACCACGTCTTCGCCGCCCACGCTCACGTAGGCCACCTTGCCCAGCTTGGTATCCAGGGTGGTGACGTGGTTGGTGATGGGGCCGGTATCGAACACTTTGGTGATGCGCAACGTCTTCACATCCAGCACCGATACCTTGCCCACGTCCTTGTGCGTAAACCACACTTGCTGACCATCTTTGGTGGCGAAGATGTTGGGCGAGAAGGGGCTGGCGACGGGTAGGTGCTTGATTGTTTTGTACGTTGCGGCATCCACCACCGTCAGTTCGGGCGAGAAGCTGGAGCACACGAAAGCTAGTTTGTTGTCGGGGCTGAAGGCGACCATGCCAGGGCCATTGGGCACCGGCACGCGGCGGGTTTCGCGCATCGTAGCCACGTCTATCACCGACACGTAGTCTTCCCCGCGTACCGTCACCCACACCTGTTTGCCGTCGGGCCGGAAGGTAGGCTCGTGCGGGGCCCGCCCCACGTACACGCTGCCTTTCATGGCGTTGGTGGCGGGGTCGATGAACGTCACATTGTTGGAGCCAATCGACACTACGGCCAGTGTTTTGTGGTCGGGCGCCATGCCTAGGCCGTGCACCAGCGCCTGGCCCCGGTAAAGCGGCGTGAGAATATCGGGCTGCGGCTTCCCCAGGATGATCTGCCCCAACAGCTTGTTATCCACTGGGTCTATTACCGACACCGTGTTGAAAATTTGGTCGGCAGTGTACACCCGGTCGCGGTGGCTTACGGCTTGCGCATAGCCCGGCAGCCTCCCCGCCAAGAGGGGCACTAAAAGCAAGTATTTCATAGGAAAGGGCTTGAAAGAAAGTCAGTGGTGCGCCGCGGCGGGCGGGCTAGACGCGGCGGCACTGTGCTTGCGCAGCCAGGCAGTCATCTGCTGAATCTCGACTTGCTGCTCGGCAATAATGCTTTGGGCTAGCCGGCGCAGTTCAAGGTCTTTGCCGTAGAGCAACTGCAAGCGGGCCATGTCGACGGCACCCTGGTGGTGAGGCACCATCATGGCCGCGAAGCTGGCGTCGATATCGGTAGGCGGCACGCCACCCATCTGGTGCATGCCCTGGTCCATTACCGTCATCACCGAATCCATCTGCTGGTGAAAAGTCGCCGCGGGCGAACCGGGAGGTAAAGCGGCCGGGGCCATGTCGGTCATAGTGTGCGGTTCGTTACGCTTGGCAGCTGGCATGCGGTGGTGGTCGGGCGTTTGCGCATGCGCTACGACCACTGGCGTAGCAGCCAAAAGCGAAAGTAACGACAAGTGTCTTAGGGTGAGGGTCATAAGCAAGTGGTTTAAAAGTGTAGATAATGCGCCATTTGCAGATTGCCCACCCGGAGTGCAGGGCAGGATGGTGGCTACGCCAGCGGCGTACTACTGGCTGGGGGCGGTCCTATTATTTCATCGCCTACCTCGGCCGACGCTTGGGCAAACGCCGCCACATCGGGGGGGGTAGTGGGCGGTAGACCCGTGGCATCGGCCACCGTACCCGCGGCTTCAATGAGGCGGGCAAAGCCACTGGGTGAGGCCACTACCAGCCCGCGCGAAAGGGCCGGGCCACTCACTACGGCATGGACCGTGCCGCGCGGGACAAGGAAGTTTTCGCCTGGTTTCAGCACCACTACCTCGGTTTCGGTGTGCACGGTAAACTCGCCTTCCAGCACAAACAAGTGCTCGGAATACGTGGTGTGGCGGTGCAGCGGCGTGGCCACTCCCGGCTGGAAAGTGCCCTCAATTAGGTCGTAGCGGCCTTCGGTGGTTTCGTGGTTGGCCAGAATGCGCGTGAGCGTGCCTAACAGCCAGAAAGACTGATTCATGAGTTACAGATGCTAGATTGTTGAAGGCAGTGCACGGACGCACTGCGTAGCTGCCCGCCGCTAAGGCAACAGCCCCTGCTTTTCGCCCTAACTTGGGTGAAAAGCAGGGGCTGAGAAACGCGGAAGCAACGCTGGGAGCCTAGCCGAGATGCTTCTTGAGCTCGGCCGCCGCGTGCACAAACAGCGACTTAACCGCCGGCACGTCGGCCAAGGCATTCAGCAAACCGAAGTCGTGAATCATGCCGTTGTAGCGGATGGTGGTGGCGGGCACGCCGGCTTCGCTGAGCTGGCGGCCGTAGGCTTCGCCTTCGTCGCGCAAAATGTCGTTTTCGGCTACCTGAATGAGGGCGGGGGGTAGGCCAGCCAGCTGCTCGCGGGTAGCGTTGAGGGGTGACACGTAGATTTCCCGCCGTTGCGCGGGGTCGGTGGTATAGGTGCTCCACATCCACTGCATCAGCGGCGAAGTGAGGAAGCGGTCCTGGCCGTAGAGCTGGTACGATTCGGTGGTAAAATCAGCGTTGGTCACGGGCCACAGCAGAATCTGTAGCTTGATGTGCGGGCCGCCTTTCTCTTTGGCTTGCAAGCAGGTAACGGCCGTCATGTTGCCACCCACGCTGTTACCAACCACGGCTAGGCTCTTGCCATCCACGTTGATTTCGGCCCCGTGCTCGGCTACCCACTTGGTGGCCGCGTAAATTTCGTTGATGGCTTGCGGATACTGCGCCTCCGGGCTGGGCGTGTAATCCACGAACACGGCCACGTAGCCCGACGCCACCACTAAGTCGCGCACCATGCGCTGGTGAGTGGGGAAGTCGCCGAGCACCCAGCCGCCACCGTGGATGAAGATGAACACGGGCAACACCGTGTCGGCGGTACCCGTGGGGCGCACGATGTGCAGCGGTACGGTGTAGCCGTCCTGCTCGATGGTGCGCTGCGTGGTTTCCACGCCCGAGATGTCCACGGTAGCAGAGGCCTGCGCGCCGACCAGCACCTGGCGGGCGTCCGGTATGGGCAGAGTTTCAAGGCCAGGACCACCGGTGTTCAAAACTTCAAGAAACTCGATTACCTGGGGGTCGAGGTGTTGGTCGGTGGCGAAAGGAGGTGCCTGCATGCGCGAGGGGGTTAAGTAAGTGGTTGGCAATGTGAGATAAAAGCAATGGCAATACGCCGCGCTAGGCCGGAAGCTTTACTAGATTAATTCCCGAAAAGGCGCCGCTAAATTGCTGGAGTTGGCCGCCAGCGGCTAGCCCACCCAGGTCGATACCAGCAAAGCCTATCTTGTTGATTAGCTCCAACACGCTGGCTTTAGCTGCCGCATCGTCGCCGGAAATGAAGATGACTCGTTGGCCGCTGCCTTCGCTTGGGCTAGCTGCCAGCAGGGCCGCGCCCAAGGTGTTGAAACCCTTCACGACCCGTGCCCCGGGGGCTTGCTCGGCCACGATTTCAGAAGAAGTTTTGGCGCCCAGGTCCAGCGGTTTGAAGTCGGGGAAATGAATGGCGTTGGTTGTGTCCACGACAATCTGGTTTTTCCAGGCTGGTACCCGGTTTAAAACATCCGCCACCGCACCCCACGGCACCGACAATAGCACGAGGTCGGCTTGCGCGGCTTCTTCTACCGTGCGAGCCTTCACCCCCGGCCCCAGCGTAGCGGCCAACTCAGTTAGCGCGGCCGGCCCGGATTTGCTGCTGATAACCACCTCGTAGCCGGCGTGGGCAGCGTGGCGAACAAACGCCTGGGCAATGTTGCCGGCGCCAATGGTTCCTATTTTCATGGACAGTTAGGTTGAGGTAAAACGTTAAGGTTTTGCAATGGGGCTTGGTCGGCGGCACGCTGTTACTGCGCGCTGGCGGGTCGGTAGCCAGGGGCCACCAGCCGGTACCAGTCGGGATGCTGGTGGAGGTAGTGCGCCACAAACGGGCATAGCGGAACAACGGTTAGGTGGCGCTCGGCTGCCTGGTGCAACACTTTTTCCACGAGGGCGCTGCCTACGCCCTGGCCTTGCAAGGCAGCTGGCACTTCGGTGTGAATCAGGCTAAGATATTGGTGATGCAATTGGTACTGCACCAACGCGGTAGCAGCCGCTACTTCCAGCTCGAATTGCTGGTCGTAGGCGTTGTCGATAAGGGGTAGAACTTGATATGCTGGATTCATAATAGGGTGATTCGGGGCGATAAATCCTGGGGCGACGTAACGGCCTCGTAGTGAATCTGCCCGTAGTCGCCGGCGAAAAAGTCTTCGTAGGCCGTGGCTATTTCGGCGTGGCTGTTCATCACGAAGGGCCCCTGGGCTACTATTGGTTCGGGGTAAGGCTCCCCGCCAAACACCAGCACACTAACTGGCCCGATGCTGGGATTGGTGAAGGTGATGGGACCCGTCTCCGGGCCAAACAGTACCAGTTCGCTCTGGCCGTGGGGCTGCCCGTTGATGAGGATAGGTTCGGCCGGCACGAAGGCGGCATAGTCGAGGCCCACTTTGGTAGCCAGGGAAAACGTAGCCTTCGGGCTCAGCTGCAAGTGGTACAGAAACTGCGGACTGCTGGTGGGCACCGGCGAGGCGGCATCGCCCAGCGTCCCGAGCAGCACCCGCAAACTACCGGCTCCTTCCGGCAGCAGCATTTCGGGCACCGCCGTGGGCTGCAGGGCTAGGTAGGCGGGAGCCTCGGCTTTGTGGCGAGCCGGCAGGTTGATCCAGAACTGTAAGGCGTGCAGCACGCCGCCGGTAGCCTGAAAATTCAGGCTGGGATTTTCGTCGTGCAGCACGCCCCAGCCGGCCTTCATCCACTGCGCGCCGCCCGCCGCTACCACGCCGTGGTGGCCAGCGCTGTCGTAGTGCTCCACGGCGCCGCTTAGCACGTAGGTGAAAGTGGCAATGCCCCGGTGGGGGTGGGCCGTTTCGCCGGTGGGCGCCTTGGGCACCTGGGGCTCGAACCGGACGGGATACACGTGGTCCAGGAAAACAAAGGGGCCTACGGCGGCTACCATGCGGCTGGGCAGCAGCCGGTTGACGAGCAACTTCCCTACTTTGGCGTTGGTGCCCCCAACCTGCGCGATGATGGTTTTGGTCATGGCGTGCGTGCTTTTTCGCAGTGCCTTTGCTCGGGTACTGCTGCTGCAAAGGTGACGGGCAGGTCCAGGGTGTTTCCTTGACTTTTATCAAGAAAGCAATTCAACGGGCTGGGTCTTGGCCTGCAACAGCTTGGTGCGAATACGGCTCAGCGTTTCCGGCAAGATGCCTAGGTAGGAGGCAATCAGGTGCTGCGGAAAGCGGTGGGCGTAGCTGGGGTGCTGCGCCAGAAAAGCCACGTAGCGTTCCTCGGCCGTGCTGGTGATGGCGGCCTCCAAACGCTTTCGAGTGGCAATCTCGTGGCGGTGGTCCAGCCCTCGCATCAGCTCGGCCATGGCTGGCACAGTGCGGATCAACTCCTGCATGTGCGCGTGCGTTATCAGCAACAGGCTAGCATCTTCCAGCGCATCAATGTAGTAGCGGGAGGGAGTAAGCAACACGCAGCTTTCCCGGTCACCCACCCACCAGTTTTCGACGCCCAGGCTGAGCACATGCTCGCCGCCTTTGTCGTCCACACTATACAGCCGCAGCGCCCCCGTTAACACAAAGGCGAAGTGCTTGCACACCTCGCCCGCTTGCAACAGAAATGCCTTTTTCTTTAACTTCTTCGGCACAAACGCGGCGCAGATGCAAGCAAAATCTTCGTCGGAAACGGGCGAGGAAATGGCAACGTCGATGTAAGTACGAAAAGCTTGCATGGCGAAGTGGTAAGGGAATACAGGACAAGTAGAGCACTTGGTACAGCGGGCTAGGTCAGGAGTTGCCCACTGCGGCTGGAGTATGGACGGGCGGCAGCTTGGTGCGGATGCGGCTAAGCGTTTCGGGCGAAATGCCTAAGTAGGAGGCAATCATGAGTTGCGAAAACCGCTGTGCATAAGCAGGGTGCTGCGCCACAAAGGCGGCGTAGCGTTCTTCGGCTGAGCAGGCTATGGCATCGTGCAGGCGCTTTTGAGCGGCAATGGCATTGCGCTCGTCCTGGATACGCACCAGCTCGGCCACCAGCGGCACCCGGCGCACAAGCTCCTGCGCCTGCGGGCAGTTGATGAGCAAGAGCTGTGAATCTTCCACGGCATCAATATAGTAGCGCGAAGGGGTGAGTTGCGACCAACTTTCCCGGTCGCCTAGCCACATGTTTTCTACTCCTAATACGTGGATTTGCTTGGTACCTCGCGCATCCACGGTATAGAGGCGGAGCGCGCCTTCCACAACGAAAGCTTGATACCGACACACTTCTCCCGCTTGCAACAGATACTGCTTCTTCTGGAGCTTGTAAGGCAGCAGCTCCGCCGTAACTAAAGCAAAATCAGCGTCAGAAATGGTTGAGCGAGTTTGTTGGTCGATGTAGTTGCGTAGTGCCTGCATAGTATGCGTAATGGAGCGGAAAAGATCATAGCTACTCGCCTAGTTGCCAAACAGGTGCCAATGCTGTGACTGGCTAGTGATATTACAATATAATGCTCTTATAAACAGCTACTTATAGCTGCAAAAACAACGTCTTGGCTAGGTTGTGAAATTCTCCATTGCGTTGGATTCTACAATATATTGGAGTTTTTTTTGGACAAAAGTCCTGTAAACGGCAGCTTTGCGGTGTACCTTCCACCATTGAAGTTTTCTGGCTATGAAGCTTCAACCCAACGCATCTTTTTAGCTCCAGCCGCCCTAAGTAGCCAGTTGCTACGCCTCACCAGTCGCCTATGCTTGCACCCGTCGAATCCGCTGCCCTGGTCCTTGTTGTGGAAGACGAATTCTTGATTGCCAATGACTTAGGCGACATCCTGGAAAGCGCGGGCTACCAGCTGCTGGGGTTGGCTGAGTCGGGCGCGGAGGCGCGGGCCCTGGTGGCTCAAGCGCAACCTAGTGTGGTATTGCTGGATATCTATCTGAAAGGCGAGGAAACCGGCATCGAGCTGGCGCACTGGCTCAACCAGCAGCACATACCCTTTGTGTTCCTGTCGGCCAACCTAACCGACGACGTGTTGGCCGCGGCGAAGGTGACCGAGCCATTTGGCTTTCTCAACAAGCCTTTCCGCGAGCGGGACGTGCTGGCGGCCCTCGAAATAGCGCGCTACCGCCACGCCCATAGCCAAGAAGCCAGACTGCGCCAACAGCAGCAAACCCAGATTGCCGTCAATGAGGTGATTGTCACGCTCCACGACCGGGAGCAGCTCTGCCGGGCTATTGCCACGCAAGTCAATCAGTTCGTGCCCATCGACGTACTCAATCTGTGCCTCAGCCAGCCCGAGGAGCAGACTTTTTACTGGATGCTACTGCGCCGCACCTCCCTTGGCACGTTCGAGCGGGTGCGCCTGCCGGAACTACTCGGTCTGGCTACTTCCTCGGAACGGCTAAGTATGCTCGCGCACCCCACGGCCGCCGAGCTAGGCGAGCGGCAGGGAATTTTCAGTGGCGTGGCTTTCGAGACTTTGAGGCAGGAATTCAGTATGGCCCGGGCGCTAAGCGAGAACTTTGGGATTCAATCCATGGCGTTTTTTCCAGTGGTGTTGCAGCAGCGCACCTTCACCAGTCTGCAACTAGGCACCACGGCCGCCGCTGGGTTCACGGCCGATGATTACGCGGCCATCAGCCTCATCATCCCGCAAATTGCCTTGGCTTTGGACAACCTCCTGGCGTACGAGGAATTGGAAAGCCGGCGGCAGGTGAAGGCTACCGAGTTAACCATTGCCAGTGCGTTCCGCAACGGCCGCGACATTGCCGACATAGCCCCCCAAGTCGCGGCGGCCATCAACGAATTGCTGCCCCTCGACCTGCTCAGCTTCTACCGGGTAGGGCGCGTGTTGCGGCACCCAAGCGCAATGGATGCCACCGTAGGCAACCTAGGTGGCCACTTCCAGCTGCTGCCCTTGGAAGCCATGCCCCTGCCCGACAGTGCCGAGCAGGCCGCCCGCCTCTTAGCTGGCATGGACTCCTGGCTGCAAGAACCCTTGCTCAACGTCGGGGAGGCTGCCGCGCAAGCGCGTGAGCTAAACCCGGTGACCCGCTACTACGGCAACTTGCTGCAACTTAAGTCCTCTATGTCGGTGCCTATCAGGCTGAAGGACCAGCCCGCCATTGTGCTCATCATAGCCAGCAAGGCGGCTTACGCGTTTACGTCCAAGGACTTGCGGCTGCTGCAAGAGTTAGCCGAGCAGCTCGCTGTAGCGCTAGACAATCTATTGGCCTACGAGCGCATTCGCCTGCTGAGCGAGCAGCTGGAACAAGAGAATACTTACCTCAGCGAAGAGCTGAAAACCAGCCACAACTTCGAGGAAATCATTGGCACGAGCCCAGCGCTGCTGGCCGTGCTGCGGGGTGTGGCCCAGGTGGCGCCCACCGATGCCACCGTGCTGCTGCTGGGCGAAACCGGCACCGGCAAGGAACTGATTGCCCGGGCCGTGCACAACCGCTCTACGCGCAAAGCCCGCACCATGATCAAGGTAAACTGCGCGGCTCTACCCCCGCAGCTGATGGAGTCGGAGCTGTTTGGGCACGAAAAGGGCAGCTATACCGGCGCTACCGAGCGGCGCGTGGGCAAGTTTGAGCTAGCCCACGGCAGCACCATCTTTCTAGATGAAATCGGCGAATTGCCCTTAGAGCTACAAGCTAAGCTACTGCGCGTGCTCCAGGAGAAGGAGATTGAGCGTATTGGCGGTAAGGGCCCATTCCCGGTGGATGCGCGCATCATTGCCGCTACCAACCGCAGCTTACAGGAGGAAGTGGCCGCCGGCCGTTTCCGCGCCGACCTCTACTACCGGCTCAATGTGTTTCCGCTGGTGCTGCCGCCACTCCGCACCCGGCCCGACGATCTGCTGCCCCTGGCCGCTTACTTTCTGCACAAGCTCAGCCAGAAGCTAGGCAAGCCATTCACCAGCATTGCCAACACCTCTCTGCAACAGATACAGCACTACGCTTGGCCCGGCAACATTCGGGAGCTGGAAAATGTGTTGGAACGAGCCGCCATTCTGTCCGCGCCGCCGACTTTGGTGTTGGCCGAACCCTTGGTCTTGAGTGCCGCACCTCGCAGCGAGATAAAGCCTATGCAGGACACCATGCGCGAGACCATCCTGGCGGCCCTCACCCAAACCAATTACCGCATTCGGGGGCCACGCGGGGCCGCCGTATTACTGGGTGTCAAGGCCACGACCCTTGAAGCCCGCATGAAAAAGCTCGGCATTGCTTCCCGCAAGGAAAGCCAAGCGGAGTAGGGTAGCCTAGGTTGCCGTTTCGGCGTACATGGGCTTTTTGCGGGTGCTGAATTGCAGGCTCAGGTGCACACCATCGGCGGTGGTCACGGCCAGTTGGCCGTCCATCTGGCGGCTCAAGCCTTTGATGATGACCATCCCCAAACTGCGGCTGCGCTTGAGATCAAAGCTCGGCGGCAAGCCCACCCCATCGTCGGTGATGGTGAGCTGGTAGAGTTGCGGCGCCAGCATGGCCAGGCGGACAGTGAGCGTACCGCGCCGAGGTGGGGGAAAGGCGTGCTTGAGGGCATTGGTTACGGCTTCATTGATGATCAGGCCCAGGGGCGTCGCCAAGGTGGTTTCCAGCTCGATGGGAGCCAGTTCCAGCTTTGTTTGCACCGACTGCTGGCGGTCGAAGGACTCGACCAGGTAGGTCACAATTTCGCGGGCGTAGTCGACTATGTTCACCCGCCCAATGTTGTCGGCTTGGTAGAGCTTCTGGTGCAGGAGGGCCATGACCTGCACCCGGTTCTGGCTCTCACGGATAGCGGCTACCGCTTGTGGGTCATGCAAGTGACGCGACTGGGTGGAGAGCAGGCTACTCACCACTTGCAGGTTGTTTTTAACCCGGTGGTGGATTTCCTTGAGCATCCAGTCCTTCTCTACCAGGAGCTCTTGCCGCTCTTCCAGCAGTTGGTCTTTCTCGCCCAGCACTTGCTTCAATGCCTCGTTCTTACGGTTGATTTCCACCTGCTGCGTTTCCAGCGCGTGTTGCTTCTGCTCCAGCAAGCGGGAACTGCGCTGCTCGAGGCGGTAGCGGTTGTAACCCAGCCCTAGCACTAAAAACAGCAGGCCTGCACTCCCCAATACGGCGTTGCGCTGCCACTCGCGCTGCCGGATGGTCATCTGCTGCATCAGGTTCCGCTTGGTCAGCAAGGCAATGCGTTGCTGACGCTTTTCGGTGTCGTACTGAATCTGCAAGGCGGCTATCTGCTTGCTGTTGTTTTCATTAAAGACACTATCCTGAATGGCTTTGTAGCGCTTGTAATACGCAATGGCGGAGGATAGATTGCCTTGCGCCGAGTCCACCTGGAACAAGGATAGGCACGAGTTGGCCATCAGCGTTCTATTGCTGGTAATCTTGCCAACTGCCAACGACCGGGCGAAGTACGTTCGCGCTTGCGGGTACTGGTGAGAAGCCAAGTAGCAGCGGCCAATATAATTGTACACCCCCTCCTGCAACCGGCTGTTCTCTCGGACGGCAGGACGGGTTGCAAGGACTTCTAACTGCCTGCGCCACACATTGGCCAGCTGGTACTGCTTCGTGGCCAAGTAGCAAGAAATAAATGCATTGGCTACCGAAGCGCGGGAAAAATCATTGGAGGTTGGCAGAGCTTGGTTGGTTTGCTGCACCAAGGCCAACGCCTGTTGAGGCCGATGCAGGGTAAGTAAGTTCTTTGCAATAGCAAGATTCAGATTCAGCACCGTGTTATCATTCTGATTCTGGTAGTGCGTGGCGTGACGCAGGGCCAGCTGGTAATACTGAATCGTCTTTTCGGGCTGGTTTAGCTGTTGGTGCACGCCGCCTAGCCGCATATAAAGCGCTTGCAACATCGTGGTGTCCTGGCGACTTTTAGCCCACTGAACACCGACTTGCGCATACTGCAAGGCCTCTTTGTAGTTGCTGAGGGCATCACTAGCCCCCGCTAACAAATCAAACGTGTACTGCAATTCGCGGTGGCCACAGGCTCGGTAGAGGGCCAGCACGTGGAACAATTCCTCCCGGGCCAGGGCTGGTTTTCCCATGAGCAGGTGGATATCAGCTATTTCCTTGAGGGTTTGGGCTTCCCGCAGCTGGTTATGCACCGCCCGAAAGAGTTGGGTGGCACGCTCACAATATTGAATGCGCGTGGGTAGCGTAATGCCCGAGGTAGTGTTCAGCAGAAACCAGCCCATGCCTTCGCGGTACCGGTCGTGCTGCTCGTGGCTGCGCGCCACCGCCTGCCCAATAACTTTTCGCGCCTCGTCTTCCTGCCAGTCCCTGTCTAGCAGGTAGCCACGGGCGTAGTCACTATCAATCAGACCGGCCGGGTACTGCAACGACTGGCTAAGCGCCTGGGCTTGGCGGATGTAGGCCGCAGCGCTGTCGATGGGCTTGTTGGAGTAATACTGCTTGGTAATCAAGTCGAAGCTCAACTGCACAAGCAGCTTCACGCGGTTGGTATCGGGCGGACTTTGCCAAAGCCGGCGGCGCAGACTATCGGCTTTACCCTTGCTCAGTAGCGGGTAGGGGGGCTCCGCCTGCACAGTGAAGGTCAGCAACGAAAGAAGTACCAACAGGTATTTCACAGGACAAGGAGTAGGGTGGTAGGGCAGCAACCAACCGGAGCACCCGCATTTCTAAGTTACCAGTCTGCAAGCAGCTTAAGGTTCGTTTTGCCAACCTGCCAGTTACAACTTACCGGCTGGGGCCACCTGCACTTGGCAAAAGTATAGTTCAGGCGCATTGCTTGCCTTGACTTTTGTCAAGAACGAGGGCCTGCTCGTATGGGCCGCCTTTTTCAAGGCTGCGGTTGATAGTTCTTGATAAAAATCAAGGATAAGACAGGAAGGAGGCGCCCACTTTTGTGCTAGTCATCGGGTGAGCGGCTCAGCATGCTCACTTGGTCACCTCAACCACTCCATCATAGCACTTTCCTCTATCGTATGCGCCGCTTACTGCCCTTTCTACTCGCCTTGGCCCCGCTAACTACCACGGCCCAATCGAAGCCAGCGCTACCCGCTACTTTCCTCGTGCAAGGCCGCTTACCGGGCACCACGGCCCGGATGGCGTATTTATACTACAAAAACGGTACGCAATCAATCGTTGATTCCACTGCCGTGCACGAGGGGTATTTTCAATTTAAAGGAGTGGTACCGGCCTTGCCGCAGGCCCAGCTAGTATTGCCGGCCCCTGGTACGCCCGCCGACCGTTCGGAGGAACGGCTGCCCGTGTACTTGGAAAAGGGGACCATTACGGTGGTCGGCACCAAGCAAGTGAAGAACGCAGCCGTTGAGGGCACCCCGCTCAACCACGAAAGCACTAGTCTAGCAACTCAGGTCCGGACCTTCCGGGCGCAACTCGATGCCTTGTATGCTGCTTACGAAGCCTTACCCGCGGCCGAACGTGCTACTCCCGTGGCTGAGGCCAAGCTAACCCAGGAAGCAAATGCCATCTACGAAAAGCGCCAGCAGGTTTACGCGGCGTACCTCAAGGCGCATCCAACTACTCTCTACAGCCTCTACGTGTTGGAAAGCTACGTCGGGCCCAGACCCCAAGCCAGCGCTTACGCCACCCTGTTCGGGGAGTTAGCTCCCAGCGTCCGCAACTCGCCTTATGGCAAGGTGCTGCAGGAGCGCATTGCGCAGTTGCAACGCGTAGCCGTTGGGGCCCTGGCACCAGACTTCAGCCAAGCCGGCCCGGACGGCAAGCCGTTGAAGCTCTCGGATTTGCGCGGCAACTACGTGTTGATTGATTTCTGGGCCTCCTGGTGCGGCCCCTGCCGGCAAGAAAATCCCAGCTTGATCAAGGTCTACAATGCTTATAAAGTTAAAGGCTTTACCGTGCTCGGGGTATCATTGGATAACGCCTCGCAGCGGGCCGCCTGGCTGAAAGCCATTGAGACGGACGGCCTGCCGTGGCCCCAGGTAAGCTCCCTAACTAGGCCCAACCCGGTAGCCCTATCCTACGGGGTAAACGCCATTCCTCAAAACTTTCTGCTCGACCCGCAAGGCCGCATTCTGGCCGTCAACCTGTTCGGGGAAGAATTACCCAAGAAATTAGCAGAATTATTAAATAAAACAAATTAACCATATTTTAAGGGGTCTGTCTTTCCGGAGCCCGGTACTACAGCTCGTCCTAGCGGGGCTGAACAGCCGGCTAACACTCAACGCGGGCAAGCAACTGGTTGCGGCGGCGGGGTATGCTTCCGCGCTGCTGCCAGTTTCCGGGCTTTTGTCGGGCGGGTAGGCACTCTTCTCCATCTGTTTCCATCTGTCTATGGCTCCAAGGCTACTTCTCTTGCTAACTCTACACTGGCTTCCGGGGGCACTGCTTACGGCGCGGGCCCAAACCGCCGACCCGGTCCCGCCCTTCCAGGTAAAGGACAGCATAGAGGTGCGCGCCAGCTCCCAATACCAAGCCACGACCTTCAAAACGTGGCTACTGGGTGCCAATTACCGCCGCGAGTGGCAGCAGCCGGTGCGGGTACCGCTGCTCAACCTAAGCACAGCTCAGGGCGGGCTCACCCCCCTGCGGCGGGGTGGCGGGCAGCAAACTAAGTCGCTGCGCTTGCGGGCGGCCAGCGGCCAGGAATACGTACTGCGTTCCGTGGAGAAAAGCACCGAGCAGGTGTTGCAGCAGGAGCTTCGGCATACGCTGGCCGCCAAGATTGTGCAGGACCAGATATCGGCTTCCCACCCGTACGCGGCCCTGACGGTGCCGCTCTTGGCGGAAGCCGCCGGCGTGGGCCATACCAATCCGGTGCTGGTGTATGTGCCCGAAGATGTGCGCCTAGGTGAGTTTCAAGCGGAGTTTGCCAATACCCTAGCCCTGCTTGAAGAGCGCGACCCTGTTGCGCCGGCCCGCTTCGGCAACTCCTCCCGCGTGAAAGGCTATAGCACGGAGCAGGTACTGGGGCTGCTGCGCAAGGATGCGCGCAACCGCGTCGACCAGCGCGAACTGCTGCGCGCCCGCCTGCTGGACATGGTGCTGGCCGACTGGGACCGGCACGACGACCAGTGGCGCTGGCTGGCCTACCCCCAGCCTCAGGGCGGCCTGCTGTTGCGAGCCCTGCCTCGCGACCGGGACCAAGTGTACTTTGTCAACCAGGGACTGCTCCCGAATGTGGCCAGCCGGGACTGGGCGATGCCGAAAGTGCAGGGCTTCGACGGGACCTTGCGCAACGTAAACACATTCATGTTCAACGGGCGCTACTTCGACCGAAGCTTTCTCAACGAATTGCCCCGGGCCGAGTGGGTAGCGCTGGCCCGGGAGCTGCAAACCCGACTGTCGGATTCGGTGATTGATGCCGCCTTGCACCGCCTGCCCGATTCGGTGTATCAGTGGTCGGGGCCCCGGATTGCCCGCCTACTGAAAGCGCACCGGAACGCCCTGCCCACCTACGCGGAGCAGTATTACGCTTTCCTGGCCCACGAAGTGGACATCATCGGCTCCGAGCAAGCCGAGCGCTTCGAAGTGGAGCGGCTAGATGCGGCGCGCACCCGCGTCCGTCGGCACCTGCTTGGCACTCCAGCGGGCGCGGCCCCGGTGTATGAGCGGGTACTGCTGACGGCCGAAACCCGCGAAATCCGGCTGTATGCCGGGCCGGGCGACGATGTAGTGCAGGTACGGGGCCGGGCCTCGCGGGGCATTCGGGTCCGCATTATTGGGGGACTGGGGCAAGACACTATCCAAGACAGCTCCCGGGTAGGCGGGTGGGCCCGCAAGACGGTGGTGTACGACACGCGCCCGGACAATGCGTTGCGCCTGGGTACCGAAGCCCGTAACCGGACTGCCACGGATTCCGCCGTTAACCAGTACAACCGCCGGGCGTACCGCTACCCCTATTTGGGGCCCCTGCTGCCCCTGGGCTATAACCCGGACGACGGCGTTTTTCTCGGGCTGGGCCTGGAAGCGCGGCGGCCTGGGTTTCGCAAGGAGCCCTGGGCCAGTGTGCACCGTCTTCAAGGCAACGTAGCCCTGCAAACGGGCGCCTACAGCTTTGCTTATCAAGGGGACTTCTCCCAGCTGCTAGGCCGCCAGGATCTACTGTTGAAAGCGGAGGTGCAGGCCCCCAACTACGTGCGCAACTTCTTCGGGCTGGGCAATGACACCCGCCGAAATAACCAGCAGAGCATCCGCTACTACCGGGTGCGGTTCCGCAATATAGCCTTCCAGGCGCTGCTGCGCCGGCACCTGGGGCCGCGCCAGCAAGTGTACGCCGGGCCGATGTATCAGTCGGTCAAGGTGGAGCGCACACCGGGACGCTACCTGGATGAGCATTCCCCGGAAAACCCAGCAACGTCGCTCTACCAAGCCAAACATTACGCCGGGGCCCGCCTGGGCTACATCTACGACTCCCGAGATATCACCTGGCAGCCTACCAAGGGCTTGTATTGGCGCACGGAGTACACGGCCCTGGGCGCCCTGAATGCCGCGGCTATGCCCGTGTCGCAGCTCACATCGGAAGCGGCAGGTTTCTGGACGCCCTGGCCCCGCCTTACCCTGGGCGCGCGGGTAGGCGGCGCTACCCATTTCCGCCGCTATGAGTTCTTCCAGGCCGCTACCTTGGGTGGGCTCAGCAACCTGCGGGGCTACCGGCGCACCCGCTTCGCCGGCGAAAGCGCCCTCTACAACAACGTGGAGGCGCGCGCCCGCCTCGGCCGCTTTCATAGTCTGCTTTTCTCCGCTGATTATGGGCTGTTTGGCTTTCACGACGTGGGGCGGGTCTGGGCGGATGGGGAGAACTCGGCCCGCTGGCACCGCGGCTACGGGGGCGGCCTGTGGTTGCAACCCTTCCCCAAGGTGATTGTGCTGGGGCTCTACGGAATTTCTCGCGAAGACCGGCTGCCTTTGGTGCGGGTGGGGTTCTTCTTTTAGTTGGGCAACGCGCTACCTGTCGCCGGTAGTGGCTCCGTACTGCCGGTAGCTGGTTCAACAGCTTCCTCGGCAACGACCTCATAGAGGCGGTGCAGGCCTTTCTTGCCTTTAAGCGGGGTCAGGAACGCCTGGCGCACCTGTAGCGTTGGCCCCGCTGCCTGCACCACTGCCTCCGACACCAGGAACTGGGTGCCGTACTCCTTGTTGGCGCTTTCAATTCGGGCGGCCACGTTCACCGTGTCGCCGATGGTAGCGAGCTTGCGGAAACCACCGGCACCGATATGCCCGACCACGGCCTCGCCATAATGCAAACCGATGCGCACGTGGAACGAGCAGTTGTACATTTGGCGCAGGTAGGGATTCAGTTTTTCGACGCTGCGGAGCATGGCCTGCCCCGCCGCCAGCGCATCGACCACGGCCGTAGCCGGGTGCTCCAATCCAAACACCACCATCAACCCGTCGCCGATAAAGTCGCTGATGTAGCCATTATGGGTTGCAACAATTTCACTCATCACCCCGAAATAGCGGTTCAGGATGTGGATGACATCATAAGGAGGCAGAATATCGGCAAAAACGGTGTAGTCCTGGATGTCGGAGAACAGCACGGCCACGCGTTGCTGCTGGCCCAACTGCTGCCTGGGGTTTTCAAGCTCCTGAACGGTAAGTTCCACATCCAGGGCATCGAGGATGGGCCGCGAGCAGCGCACGTTACCGCCTGCTACGGTGGTTTGGCAAGCCAGCCGCACGTTTTCGGGGAGATTCAGCCGCGTAGCCAATTCTTGCTCGCAGGCGTTGCGGGGCGAGCAGTACTCTAGTCCCTCCAGCACCTGCACCCGGCAGGTAGAGCACTCCGCCTTGCCCCCGCAAGCGTGCACGTGCGCAATGCCCTGCGCCAGGGTGGCCACCAGTATGCTTTGCCCAGGGGCAATAGTGAGGTCACGGTGGTCGGGCAACACGTACAGGTGTGGCGTCATAGCAAAGGAAAAAGTAGCCCAGAAAAGTAAGGGTGCAAATATGCGTGAACTGAGTGCCCTCTCCGATGATATAAGTCAAGAACGGAGAGCTGAAAACGAGCCCGACCGGAAAATACCTCTCCCTATATCAAGTAATGCCATAACCTACTTGCCCTTATTTATCGGTGGGGGGCCAAAAGATTGGCGCAACATGCGGAGTGTTGGGTCCCACGTAACGGGGCCAATAAACACGATTCGTTGGCAGTGCGCATTGGCCAGGCGCACCCGCCAGAAGGGTAAGGCGCAGGAATGAACTCTGTGAGGGAGCTACCGGTCGGTGGCAAGGACACGGCTGGCTGCTGTTGCGCCAACGCGACTTGCCCAGCCAGGCAGACCAGCAGCAAGCAGGCCAACGTCTTCACTAAGAGAGAATAAGGGGAATATCGAATAGAAGGGGATGGTGCATACCTAGTTGCTATAGTTCTACAATGTCGTATAAGTCGTTTTATGTCAAGTAGCTATCTAACTTCCGGACTATAAGGCTCTTCTCACTGTCTTTACGTGCGCTTTTCTCTGTTTCTTGAGAAGAGCATTATACGGTCGTAATGCATCTTTATTGTTTGGCGCCCACTTCGGTCAATAGCTGTTGATTGAGCAGCGTATACTCGGCTTTGGCTACTTCGTTTTTGTCGGCTTTTATCCACTGCAGCGACTGACGGGCCGCCGCCGCCGCTTCCTGCTTTTTGCCTTGCTTCTGCAGCAGCTTGGCCTTCCAGTAATAGCCTTCGTATTGGTCGCTGGGACTAGCCTGGTGCGCTTTCAGGAAAGCATCGAGCCAGCCCACGGCGGGCGTAAGGTTGGGTTGGTTGGAGTGGTAGTAGTAGAGGGCTGCCGTGAAGTAGGGCTTCTTCTCGCCCTGCATCGCTTCCTGAATCTGGTTCAGAATCAGCTGGTCAGGATTGGCCAGCAAAGGAATACTGACCTGCGTCCGCTCCCAGCTCAGGGTGAGGTCCGCCGCGGTAGGCCGCATGTTTTCCAGGGTGAGCGTCAAGCTTTCGTGCGGCACGGCCAGCGGGGTCGCGTGGGTAGTAAAGCGCACGACGTCGAGCTGTTGGTTGTACTCATACGCCCCCCACTGCGCTGTGTCGCGGTTGAGAATAATCGTCCAGTCCGTTTTGCCCGGGATGGTGAACAGCGAATACGTACCGGCGGGCACGGCCTGGCCGCCCACTTGCACCGCTTCGCCCAAGCGGATTTTGGTAGCGGTATTGGCCCCCGTGCGCCATACCTGACCATAAGGAACCAGTCCGCCAAAGACCTGGCGTCCCTTTAGCGATGGGCGGCAGTAGCTCAACTCGACAAACGAGGTGGAAAACGCCTGGCGAATCTTGACCGCGGGGCTCGCCTGCGGCAGCACGAGCTTGGTTTGGGCGTGGACCTTACTAGCGGCCAACCCTAGTAAAGGAGCCATGAGCAGCGTGGGGAGGAAGTATTTCATGGCCCTAAAGATAGGCGTAGGGGCGCCCAATGCCCCTGTCCCAAGGAGCAGCGCTAGAAGAGAGTAGTCTTGGCAGAAGAAGCGGAGGTACGGGTGTAACCTGCTCGCGCTACTTGGAGAAGGGAACCCCCGCATTCCAGGCCAAAGGGTTACCGATGACTATGAAACAGGTTTTACAGATCAACCGCTGTCAATTCAGGTTATTGATCGGTTTATAGAGCCCTATTTCTTTAGCCTTCCTATACTTCTATTGTTTTGTTTGCTTCCGAACGCAACAGATGCTAGTATCACCGGTGGGTTTACAACATGCTCAACTCACATAAGTCCACTTCTAAGACCGGAAGAAAATAGTAATGCTTCTCGTTGTCCGATACACCTATCATGTAAAGCAGCTTTCACTACAAAGTAATTAGATTGGCAGCTAAACCTATAGCTACCTTTTATCTACCTATTCAGTTAAGCCAACGTGACGTACATTATGCTGTCCCTGAGCCTTTGGTTATCGCTCAGCTGGACGAGTACCTCCTACCTCCCTTCCGCACAGCAGCAACCTACTGCGGTAGTGAATGAGCGCTTTATTGCCTCCTTGCTTGCGCAGGTGTCCTATCAACGACTCGTCGCCGCCAACTATCCGGTGGTGAAAGAGCGTGCCCCAGTCGGCTCGGGTGGATTTGTGCGTTTTTCGCACGGCGTTAATCAATTCGCCTGTTTCCACAGCCCGGACAATACCTTCACCGTCTCATTTACCATTAGCCGTGCCGAGCCAGTACTGGCCCCGCTCCTCACACTA
Source organism: Hymenobacter tibetensis (assembly GCF_022827545.1). Lineage (NCBI taxonomy): Bacteria > Pseudomonadati > Bacteroidota > Cytophagia > Cytophagales > Hymenobacteraceae > Hymenobacter > Hymenobacter tibetensis. The sequence continues at coordinate 3,685,484 of NZ_CP094669.1, read as the reverse complement.
GGTATGGCCAAAAAGGAGGTCTTGCGTCAACTTCGACTTGCGAAAAGCCGCAATACCCTACAGGTGACCGAGCTCGAGGGGATGGCGCGGGCAACCCTCTTTTTCCAGCAAGAGAAACTCGCTAAGATTACTTTTCAGGCAACCATCGATTGAGGGCGAAATCCTATTGAATATAAGCTTTACGTAACGAGCTTTCTAAATCGTAGCAAAGCCTTTATTCACCTTGTCGCTCTCATATAGCTTAGCTTAATCGATTCACTTGATTACCGTAATGAGGGTTACTTGTAACTACTTGTCCCGACTTTCTTCTTTTGCTTTGGCATTGAGCACGCTCGCCTTCCTGTCTTGTGTGGCGAAACACGCGCCTACACAGTCTGCTTTGCACTTTTCCACTCCCACCAAGGAGGTGTACCCGGTGTTGCAGCAGTTTCTGGCCGCTGACACGCTCAACCAGGCGCCTAAAGTTCACGTGGCCTTCCTTCGGCAAGGGATGCTGGCGGGTGATCTATCGATTTACTTGCTGGACGTGTATAACTCGAATGGTGATATCAAGATCTTACCACTAACCACCTGGCAGGTGGAGCAGAAAATCATCTTTGTCTTTACCGGCTTAGAAGCCGTGGCCACCGGGGGTGATACCACGTACCAGCATCTTATCCGTGAAACCGAAGCAGCGAATAGGGGCAAGATATGGTCTCCCGCGTTTCGGTGTTGGCGCCTTGAGGTGCGCGGCCAGAAAGTAACCCACATTGATCGACAAGTCCCTTACTCTTCCTCCGCCTATCCTTTCCTTCGGTTGGCCCCTCCACCGCCTCCGCCAAAACTGCATTAGCTTACCGCACCAAGAGTAGGCTACTTACTAAGTTGGGCAGGTACATGTTTTTGTATAATTCGTATCTTCTCATACGATCATCTAGGATATATTCCTTTTATCTCTCAACACAAGATTTTTTCTCGGGCCAACCTTGGAAAAGGAATAGACACAATATTCATTCTAACTCTACTATTAACGTTGTACTTTAACAACAGCCTCTATTCTTTGGCTCCTCCACTTTGTGGGACTTAATTTTAGATATGTGATGCTTATCCAGCAAGCAGAGGAGCAGCGTCTACTAACGCACCTCTTGCAAGCAGGATCCATCCGGCAGCTACCGGAGCCATTCGGTACATGTCTTACGCTCACCTTCCCGCGTGATGACGCGTTACTGTGGTATCTGCAGGGCTCAATTCATGGTACCTATGAGGCATACTCAGATATAGGCAAAACTAGATTCTTGCTTAATAAAGTGAATACCAAGACTACTTCCCTACAGACATGAGGGGGCGCTTTAGTTATATCTATTTTGAAATCCAAGCAACTTGAATCAAGTAAATACTCCTTTTTCAGCTTTGACGCCGCCACTTCTGCAATGAGCTGGCTGTTTCAACACTCGCTTAGCATCAAGAATTGGTTTCTCAACCTAAGCAGTGCGCTACAAGCAGAGGCCACATTCCTGGATTTAAGAGCAGAGGGCTACGTCTTTATGTACCGGCAGGGGCGGCCCATATCGGCTGTTCTCACACAAGACATGAAGGTGGGGGCAGCCGCAGAAATAGACCGGCATGCCGTGGTGGCCATCTGCCGTGATTACGACAGACTATTTCTACTATAAAAAGCCCGTAACGTTTGTTGAACGGTGAATTACAACATGTAAAAAGGCGATTGCTTTATTTAGGTCACGATTATTGTGTTCTCCTATTCAAGGAAGTCACTTGCTGTATTGCTATAATTTCAATTCATACTTCACCCTGCTTCATTGACTTCTCTCATAATTTCCCCAAACAATTGGGTGGAAGTGAGCCGATCCTCTAGGGCGTACATGCTGGACGCGGTGATGAGCTCATCGGCCTGCGTTTCAACCAGAAAGGCTTGTAGCTGCTGCTTGACGGTTTGCTTGCTGCCGACAAAGGAGTACTTGAGCATCTGGTAGACGGAAGGGTGCTGCCACAGGTCTTGCAGTTCTTCGGTCATGTCCGTCGGCGGCAGCAAGGGCTCTTTCGCTTTCCCCGTCAACATGCCCACAAACATGCGGATGACGCTGGTGAACTGCCGTTGGGCTTCTTCGTCGGTATCGGCCACGTAGGCGTTAATGGCGACGATAGTATAAGGCTGCTGCAGGACGGTCGAGGGCTGAAACTCGTCGCGATAAATCTCTAGCGCCTGGTGCAAGTGCGTGGAAGCAAAGTGACTGGCAAACGCGTAAGGCAGGCCCAGCTTGGCTGCTAGGTGCGCACTATCGGTGCTGGAACCTAAGATATAGAGGGGCACTTCCATGCCCTCGGCTATGGGGGCCCGCACGGCGGCCTGTTTGTTGGCCGGCGAAAAGTACTGCTGAATTTTGCTGATTTCCTGCGGGAAGGCTTGAGCTGCCTGCATGAAATCCGACCGGATGGCTTTGGCGGTCGGCGAGTCGGTACCCACCGCCCGGCCCACCCCCAAATCGATGCGGCCGGGGTAGAGCTGCGCCAAGGTGCCAAACTGCTCGGCCACCAGCAGGGGCGAATGATTGGGGAGCATGATGCCGCCGGAGCCCACCCGGATGGTCGTTGTATTTTCCGCCACGTACCCGATGAGCAGGGGCGGCGCGTTGCTGCCGATGTTATCGGAGTTATGGTGTTCGGCCAGCCAGTAGCGGGTGTAGTGGGCGGCTTCGGCGGCCTGCGCCAGCGCCAATGAATTGTTGAGGGTTTGCTTCACCGTCTCGCCTTGCGAGACGATAGCTAGGTCTAAAATGGAATAAGCGACCGATTGCTTTTCCAGACGGTTAAACTCGTTCACAGGAGTAGGCATAACTTCTTTAGATAAGTGGCTGCTGGTAGTAGCAGACCGGGTGCTGGAAAAAGCGCAACGGAAGGAGGAACAGGTTAAATGGTTCGGAAGGCTGGTTTTGGTAAGCCCAGATTGCCCCGCAGGGTTTCGGCCTCGTACTCCGTGTGAAAGAGGCCGCGTTCCTGCAGAATGGGCACCACCAGCTCGATAAAATCATGTAGCCCATAGGGATGGTCTTGGCGAACCATGAACATATCGATTGCCCCGGCCTCATACCAGCGCTGTATTTCCGTAGCAACTCGCTCGGCCGAGCCCATAAACAAGGGGACGGGGGTGTGCGAGTACCGACCCAGCGCGAGGATTTCCTGGTACTTCTGGTAGGCCTCGTCATCGGTGCGGCCCACGATGGGGTTGTGCGACACCGCCCGCACAAAGTGTTCCGGCAGCCGGCCTTTTTCAAGGAGCTTCGCAGTCAGCGCATTGGCAAGCGATACGGTTTCCTCGAAGGTGCTGCCCGCCATGAAGACGCCGTCGGTGTAGGACGTGGCCAGGTCCACGAAGGTGGGGGAGCTACCGGCCATGTACAGGACGGGCCGGCCCTGTACCGAGCGGCTCAGGTTCAGTGGCCCATCCACCGAGAAATACTGGCCCCGGTAGTTGATAGGGTGCATCTTGCGCGGATTCAGAAACACGCCGCTTTCCTTATCGCGGGGAAAGGCGTCGTCTTCGTACGTGTCCCACAAGCCCAGCAGAATTTCCAGAAACTCCCGGTGTATGGGGTACTGGTCAACTTTGCCGAGGTGGCCCCGGCTGAAGTTCACCATGCCGCCGGGGTTGGACGTAATGGCATTCAGCGAGGCCCGGCCCTTGCTGAGTTTGTCTAGCGACAAGACCTGCCGGGCCAGGTTATACGGGTCGGTGTAGGAGGTCGAAGCGGTCAGCGAGAGGCCGATGCGCTCCGTTTTCATGGCCAGGGCCGCCATGAGCGTCCCCCCCTCGAACATGCTTAGGTAGTAGGGAATGTTGCCAGGGCCGACGTGGCTTACGTCGTACAAAAACAGGGTTTCAAATTTGGCCTGCTCTGCCAGTTGCGCCTGTTGAATGAAGAAATCGATGTTTTCGCCGGCGTCGGCGGGCATGGCGGGGTGGCGCCAGGAGGAGAAATTCCACCCCGGCCCGTCAATGACCGCGGCCAGCTTTAGCGTTTTTCTGTTGTTCATCACGTTGGAGTGTGCATGCGTGTTTTTTTTCCCGGCAGAACTTTCTCCGAGGCCTTGGCCCTAGCCGATGCTATCCAGCGCCGCATGTCCTTTATATCGACTTGGCTGACTCCACAATCGCAGACTTGTGCTCCTCCAAAAATTCCCGCAGGGTCTTGGCGGGCCGGCCCAGCACGTAGGGAATATCGTTTTGCACCATCGACATATAGGACATCCGGCCGTCGAGCATCTGCGTCACAAAGTCAATATTGGCCTTCGCGTACCAGCTCTCCGCCCCATTCGCCAGCAGCGTTGCAATCAGCTCTTTAAACCCTTCAAGCCCTTTGTTCTCGTGCTTGATTTCTAGGCCAGTGACCTCGCTCAACAGCGCCGCAATTTCCTGTCCGTTGAAGCTTTCCACACTTAACCAGTAGTGCTGACCACCGTGCCGCACTGGACCATCCACGAGGGCTTTGGCGGCCACTGCCGCGATATCACTGGAAGCAATGTAGCCGACTCTTCTATCGTCCCAGTAGCTGGTGTAGGTTAGATTCTTGGGGATGTAGAGCCCCGTGAACACCTCCATAAACATGTTCGGGTGAAGGTGGGTCCAGGCGATGCCGCTGGTCTCGATGTATTTTTCAATCAGCTGATGCCAGGCAAAGTGGGCATCGGTCGTGTCCCACTCCGCAAACACGCCCACATGCACGATATGCTGGACGCCCTCCTTTTTGGCCGCATCCACCAGGGTTTTGCTCTGCGTGAGCATGGCCACCGTGTAGCCGGTTAGCAGAAATACCCGGTCCACCCCAGCTAGCGCCAGCGCAAAGGTTCTGGGGTCATCCAGGTCCAAGTATTTACAGTCTTTGCCTTCGCGGGTAAGCTGGTCTACTACCTCCTGCTTGCGCGAGGTGCTGCGCACGTTGACCGCTTGACCTTCCAGGTCTTTGATGACTTGACGGCCGATGGTGCCGCTGGCGCCTAGGACCAGGACGGTCGGATTTTGCTTGTTTTCCATGGGAGGTTGCGCTGAATTTGTAATAGGTTGGTGGGGCCGGGAGCGGCTACGAAGGCACTAGGGTCGGGGCGGCCGGCGCAGGGCCCTACATGCCCAGCGAGCGATTCAGGGCCAGGAGGTCTTCGCGCGTGGGGGGCGTGCCTCGCTGCGTGAGCTGGGCTATAATCTGGTCGCGTATCTGCGGGGCTTTGCCGGGCACGGCATTGGCTAAGGCCTGGGTCAGCTCGGGGGCCGTGAGTTCGGTGCAGTAGGCCGGAGTGCCGGGCTGCTGCCGCCACGAGTCGGCCAAGGAGCCCGCGTCTACCACGTCAAAGCCGGTGTCGTTGATGAGGGCGGCCACCACCTGCTTGGCCCGCTCGTCATCGCCGGCTACCGAAATGGCGATGCGGCCGGGTGTGCCGGGCGCGGTGCCACCCGCCACCAGCGTCTGGGACAGGATGTTGTTGTAGGCTTTGACGATGGGGCGACCCAGCTGCTCGGCCACCCACACGCTTTCGACTTGCCCGTTTTCTAAAGCGTCGATTTTCTCGTCCCTTTGCGGGTAGTAGTTGCTGGTATCCGCTACCACTACCGCCGGGGGCAGGTCGCGCAGCAGGCCAGCGGGCAGCTTCGGAATGGCATGCAGGGGGATGCTGACGAATACCACGTCCACGTCCTGCACTACTTCCGGCAGGGTGGCCGGGGCTACGCCTAGCTCCCGGGCTTTTTTGGCCAGCTCGTCGGGCTGGCGGGTGTTGGTGACTTTCACCTGGTGGCCGGCCGCGGCCAGCTTTTGCGCGAGGGTAGCCCCGATGGAACCGGTGCCGATAATGCCAATCTTCATAAAGAGAATGCGTAATCGTGAAAAGAAGGGGGTTACATCAGTTAGCCCAACAGGCGGGCCGAGCTGCATGGAGAACCTGGCGCTCGGTCTAGAATCGCTCTGGAGCCGGGCGCTAGGTTCGCGCTGCCAAACGGGGCGGCCTAGGCGGCTACTGCGGCGTCGGTGGTGACGGTGAGCTTCACGTCGATATTGCCGCGCGTGGCCCGCGAGTAGGGGCAGGTATGGTGGGCCTTATCCACAATTTCTTCGGCCTGGGCCTGGTCTACGCCGGGCAGGTTGGCGTGCAGGGCTACGCCGAGGGTGGGCAGGTTTTCTTCATTCATGAACAGTTCTACCTGGGCGTCCACGGAGATGTCGCCCACGTTCACCTTGGCTTGGCGGGCAATGTGAATGACGGCATTGCCGAAGCAGGCGGCGTAGCCGGCAGCAAAGAGCTGCTCGGGGTTGGTGGCGCCTTCGCGGGCCCGGCCGCCCAGGCTGCGGGGCATGGTCAGCTCCAGGTTGAGCACGTGGTCGGTTGATTCAATACGACCGTCGCGGCCGCCGATAGATTTGGCTTGCGCCGAGTGCATGATGGTAGTTGCCATGATAGTAGCTTGAAATTTTGTTTAAAAAAGAACCTAGGGAAAAGCGTGGTCCGGCTACGCCTTGCCTAGCTGCCGGGCGCGGTTGCCGGCCACTACTTCTTCGCGGGTAGGCCAAGCTTCGCGTTGCAGCAGCTCCGAGATAATCTGGTCGCGTATCTGCGGGGCTTTGCCGGGCACGGCGTTGGCCAGGGCCTGGGTCAGCTCGGGGGCCGTGAGCTCGGTGCAGTAGGCCGGCGTGCCCGGCTGCTGCCGCCACGAGTCGGCCAGGCTACCCCCGTCCACCACGTCGAAGCCGAGGTCGTTGCAGAGGTCGGATAGGATTTGTTTGGCGCGCGCGTCGTCGCCCGCAATGGAAAGGGCAATGCGGCCGGGCGTGCCGGGGGCGGTGCCGCCGCTGGCAATCGTCTCGGCCAGCAGGTTGTTGAAGGCTTTCAGGAGGGGGCGCCCTAGGTGCTTGGCCGCCAGCACGCTTTCCGGCGTGCCCTGCTCCAGCGCCTCGATTTTCTCGTCGCGGAAGGGGTAGTAGTTGCCGGTGTCCACCACGATTACCTCGGGGGGCAACGACCGGAACAGGTCTTTCGGAAACTCGTCCAGTACCTTGAAAGGCACGGCGATAAAAACAAGGTTCACGTCCTGCACCACGTCGTGCAGGGTGGCGGGGCTAGCCCCCAATTCCCGGGCTTTTTGGGCTAATTCGGCGGGCTGGTGGGTGTTGGTTACTTTCACTTGGTGGCCGAGGGCAGCCAGGTTTTTGGCCAGGGAGCCGCCGACGGGGCCGGTGCCAATGATTCCGATTTTCATGGGATGGGGGTTAAGTAGTTGCTTGTTTCCACGACGAAAACCTCCTGCGGCCCGCCCTGCAAAAGGCATTGTGCAGCAGTGATTTGCTACAGGAGAGCTAAGGCATCTTCAGCAACTGCAGAAAGCTTTCCAGCTCCTGCAGCTTTTCGGTGTTGATAGTCAAGTACATGTTGCGGCCCTCCTTACACGAATCAACCAGCCCCGCATCTACCAGCGCCTTGACGTGCTGCGACATGGAAGATTGACTGATGGGCACAAACGCATACAGATTGGCGCATCCCAGCCGCTGGGCCCGCGCAATCTCCTGCAGCATGCGCAGGCGGCTGGGGTCGCTCAGCGACTTGGCTAGCTTGACGAGAGACTTGGTATCCATAACAGGAGGGTGGGGAGAGGAGGATTTTGCTTGGCATTCGCTGGCCGAAGTAGGGAGCGTGCGTAGCGTGATTAGCGGCTTGTAGGCTGTTTCCTACTGCCAGCCGCCGCCCACGGCCCGGTACAACTCCACATTGGCCCCTAGCTGGGTGCGTTTGAGCGAAGCCAGTTCCAGCTCGCTTTGCAGCGCGTTGCTCTGGGCCGTGATGACTTCCAGGTAGCTGGCCAGGCCGCTGCGGAACAGCAGGTTGGCATTAGTCGTCGCCTGGCGTAGCGTGCTGACGCGCTCCGTCGCTAGGGCCTGCTGGGTCTGCGTGCGCGTGATTTGCCCGAGGGCATCCGACACTTCACCCACCGCTACCAGCACCTGCTGGCGAAACTGAATCACCGTCCGCTCGCGGTCAATTTGGGCCTGCTGGTACTGCGTGCGCAACGCCCCGCGCTGAAACAGCGGCTGCGTGAGCCCCGCGGCGGCCGTGCCAAACAACGAGGCCGGCACGCTAAACCAGTTGCTGGCCTGGAAGGCGTTGAGGCCGCCCTGGGCCGTGATGGCCAGCGTGGGGTAGAGCTGGGCTTTGGTGTAGCCCACCGTGGCGTTGGCCCGGTCGAGGGCCAGTTCGGCACTGCGCACGTCGGGCCGCCGGGCCAGGAGCGCCGCCGGCACCCCGCCCGCGGCCACGACCGGCACTTGCACCCGCAGCAGGTTGCCGGTGCGGCTAATGCCGCCCGGCATCCGCCCGGCCAAGATGCTTAGGGCATCTTCCTGCACCGTGATGGCCTGCTCGAACTCGGGAATGAGGCCGGCCGCCGTCAGGCGCTGCACCTCGACCTGCTGCACGGCCAGCGCCGTCACCTGGCCAGCGGTGAACTGCAGCCGGGTGAAGCGCAGGGTGCTGTCCGTGAGGGCGAAGTTGCGCCGGGCCACGGCTAGCTGGGTGTCCAGCATGAGCAGGTTGTAGTAGCCCTGGGCCACTTGCGCTACCACCTGCGTTTGCACGGCCTTGCGGGCTTCCTGGCTTTGCAGGTAGGCGGCCAGCGCCTCCTGCTTGCGGCTGCGAATTTTGCCCCAAATGTCGGCTTCCCAGCTGATGGCCGGCGAGAGGTTGTAATCCTCGATGTGCTTGGTGCCCAGAAACTGGCTGAGGGAAATACCGTTCAGGCTGTTGTTGGAGGGCCGATTGGTCGTTACGCCCGCTTGCAAGGTCGCGGCCGGAAAGTAGCCGAGTCGAGCCTGCTTGAGAGTAGCCTGCGCCGAGGCGATATTCTGAATAGCCAGCTGCAAGTCGTTGTTGCGCCGGGTGGCGCTGTCGAGCAGTTGCTGCAAGGCCGGCTCGGTGAAAAAGCTCCGCCAGGGCAAATTGACCACGGAAGTTGTATCGGCGTTGGTCGCCGTGCGGTAGGTGGCCGGCAGCGGCAGGGAGGGTAGGGGAACGTCTTTCGACACGTTGCAGGAAGCTGCCAATAGCAGCCCGGCCAGCACCAGCGGTAGTTGGTGCCAGAGAGTTTTTCTAGAAGTAGTCATGGGGGTTAGCTAACCGTGGCGTGGGCCGGCACCCGCTTCAGCTCAGCGGAAGCCGGGCTGGGCGCTTGGGAACCGGGCGTACCGCTGAGGCGCTCGTTCAGGCGTTGAAAAATCACGAATAGCAGCGGGATGAGGAACAGGCCGAGCACCACGCCCGTGAGCATGCCGCCCGCGGCCCCGATGCTGATGGAATGGTTGCCCTGCGCGGAAGGACCCTGGGCCCGCATCATGGGCAGCAGCCCGACCACGAAGGCCAGCGAGGTCATCAGGATGGGGCGCAGGCGCGAAGCCGAGGCATTGAGCGCGGCCTGCACCAGCGGCTCGCCCGCGTGGCGGCGCTGCAAGGCAAACTCCACAATGAGGATGGCGTTCTTGGCCAGCAGGCCAATGAGCATAATCAAAGCCACCTGCACGTAGATGTTGTTGGTGATGCCGGCAAAGCCGATGGCCGCGAACACCCCGACCATGCCCGCCGGCAGCGACAGCAGCACGGCAAAGGGCAGGATGTAGCTCTCGTACTGGGCCGCCAGCAGGAAATACACGAACACCAAACACATCAGGAACACGACAGTCGACTGATTGCCCGACGAGATTTCCTCGCGCGTCAAGCCCGAAAACTCGTGGGTGTAGCCCGCGGGCAAGTACTTCTCGGCCACCAGCTCCACGGCCTTGATGGCATCGCCGGAGCTATAGCCTTTTTTGGGCACCGCGTTAATGGTCAAGGCATTGAAGAGGTTGTAGCGCGAGGCCGTTTCCGGCCCGAACACCCGCTTGAGGCGCACCAGCGTGGCCAGGGGCACCATCTCGCCCCGGTCGTTTTTCACAAACACCCCGTTCAGGGCCGAGGGGTCAGCGCGGTTGGCCTTGTCGGCCTGCACCACCACCCGGTAGTACTTGCCAAAGCGGTTGAAATCCGAGGCTTGGGCGCTGCCGAAGTAGGCCTGCATGGTTTGCAGCACGCGCTGCACGCCCACGCCCAATTGGGCCGCTTTCACCTCGTCCACTTCCGCCTCTAGTTGGGGGTAGTCGGCCCGGAACGAGGTGAAGGCCACGCCGATTGCTGGCTGCTTCATCAGCTCGGCAATAAAGTCCTGGCCCACCCGTCCGAGCTTAGGCAGCTCGCCGCCGGTGCGGTCCTGCAACACCACTTCCAGGCCTTCCACGTTGCCGAAGCCCGGCACGGTGGGCGTGGTAAACACGAAGGTATCGGCCCCCTTGATGGTCGCCGCCGCCTTCTCGCGGATGGTGGCCATGATGGCGTTGATGTCCTGCACCGCGCCCCGCTCCGGGATGGGTTTCAGAATGACGAACGCCGTGAGCGCCGAGGCGCTGTTCGACGAAGTCAGGATGCTAAAGCCCGTCAGCAGGTTGATTTTCTCGACGGACGGCATGGTACGCAGTTGCTCCTCCAACTGCAAGCCCACGTGGTTGGTGCGGTCGAGCGACGCGCCGGCCGGCAGGGACATGGCAATAGCCACAAAGCCCTGGTCTTCCGACGGGATAAAGCCGGAGGGCGTGCGCTTGGCCAGCCAGCCGGTGAGCACGGCCACCAGCACCAGACCGCTCAGCCCCACCCACTTGTGGCGGATCAGGAATTTAATACTACCCACGTAGCGAGTAGTCAGCCGCTCGAAGCTGCGGTTGAAGCCCGCAAAAAAGCGGGTTTTAAACGTGCTCGGGGCGGCATGTTCCCCGTCGTGCGGGGTGTGCTTGAGAAAGAGCGCCGCCAGGGCGGGGCTCAATGTCAGGGCGTTGACGGCCGAAATGACGATGGCAATGGCCATCGTAAAGGCAAACTGGCGGTAGAACACCCCCGTCGAGCCGTCCATTAAGCCCACCGGCAGAAACACGGCCGCCATCACCAGGGTAATGGAAATGATGGCCCCGGTAATCTCGCTCATGGCCTGCGTGGTGGCCGCTTTCACCGAGTGGGCGCCTTCCTCCAGCTTGCTGTGCACGGCCTCCACCACCACAATGGCATCATCGACCACGATGCCGATGGCCAGCACCAGCGCAAAGAGCGTGAGCAGGTTGATGGAAAAGCCCACCAGCTGCATGAAAAAGAACGTGCCCACGATGGCCACCGGCACGGCAATGGCCGGAATCAAGGTCGAGCGGAAATCCTGCAGGAAGATGAACACCACGATGAACACCAAAATAAAGGCCTCCACCAGCGTGTGTTCCACCTGCTCGATGGAGGCATCCAGCGCCGTTTTAGTGGTGTAGAGCGTCTGTTGCTTCACGCCTTTGGGCAGGTCCTTTTCCAGCTTCTGCATCACCTGCGCCACGGCAATCTGCAGCTCGTTGGCGTTCGAGCCGGCCGTTTGGAAGATGCCGATGTTGATGCCCGGCTTGCCCGAAATGCGCACGTCGCCGTTATAGGTCGCCGAGCCGAACTCCACCCGCGCCACGTCCTTGAGGCGCAGCATCGAGCCGTCGGCATTGGCCCGGACAATCATATTTTCGTAGTCCGTGGGCTGGCTGCGCTTGCCTTTGTACTTGATGACGTACTCAAAGGCTTCCTGGCTGCTCTCGCCCAGGCGGCCGGGGGCAGCCTCCAGGTTTTTGTCCTGAATGGCGGCCATTACCTCGGCCGGCGTGAGGTTGTAGCTGGCCAGCTGGGCCGGGTTCAGCCAGATGCGCATGGAGTAGGCGCGGTTGCCCCCAAACAGCACCGCCGACCCGATGCCTGGAATGCGTTTGAGCTCGGGCACCAGGTTGATTTGGGCGTAGTTCGTCAAAAAGGTTTGGTCGTACTGGCGCGCATCATCGGAATAGAGGTTGAGCACAACCACCATGCTGTTCTGCTGCTTGGCCACGGTTACGCCCTGCTGCACCACCTCGGCGGGCAGCTGGCTGGTGGCCTGCGCCACCCGGTTCTGCACGTTCACGGCCGCCTGGTCGGGGTCGGTGCCCAGCCGGAAACTCACCGTAATCGCCAGCGAGCCGTCGTTGCTGGCTGTCGAGCTCATGTACACCATGTTCTCCACGCCGTTGATAGACTCTTCCAGCGAGGGCGCCACGGAGCGCAGCAGCGTCTCGGCATTTGCCCCCGGATAGGTAGCCGTCACCAGCACCGCGGGGGGCGCAATGTCGGGAAACTGCTGAAGTGGCAGCTTCCACAAGGCCAGCCCCCCCAAAATCACCAGCAGAATGGAGATGACGGTGGCCAGTACGGGCCGTTCAATAAATACCTTAAACATGACCGGAAACAGTTAATTCTGAACGGATTGGGTGGCTGCCTTGCCCGGCACGGCGGCGCTGGCCTTGGAAGCTTGGGTGGGCTGGATGATTTGGCCTTCCTGCAAATGGTCGATGCCTTGCAGCACGATCCGGTCGCCGTCTTTCACGCCCTCGCTCACCAGGTAGTTGGCTCCGCTCTTGCCCTGAATGGTAATGGCCTGGCGGCTGACGCGGTTGCTGTCGCCCACCGCGTACACGAACACGCGGTCCTGCAACTCCACGGTGGCGGCAGTGGGGACCAGCAGCACATCAGGGTGCTGGAGGGCCAGTCGGATGGTGCCCGTGTTGCCCGAGCGCAGCAGCCCATTGGCGTTGGGGAAGGTGGCGCGCAAGGTCACGGCCCCCGTCGTTTTGTTGAACTGCCCGTCCACCATGTCCACCTTGCCGCGCGTGGGGTAGGTGCTTTGGTCGGCCAGCACCAGGGCCACCGGCGGCAGGTGCGCGAGCTTGTCTTGCAGCGTCCGGCCGGCGTACTGTTTGCGGAAGGTGACAAAATCGTCCTCGCCCAACGCGAAGTAGGTGTGCACCTCGTGCACATCGGAGAGTTGCGTTAGGGCCTGAGCATCGGTGGGGCCTACCAGGCTACCCTGCTTGGTTTGCAGCCGCCCCAGGTAGCCACTCACTGGAGCCGTAATGGTCGTGTAACCAAGGTTGATCCGGGCACTGCTAACCTCGGCCTTGGCGCGCTGCAAGTTGGCTTTGGCGACGACCAGGGCCGCCTGGGCCGTTTGCAGTTGCACCTCCGATACGACCTTGTTCTGCACCAGCGGAGCGAATCGATCGACCTCCACTTGCGCGCTGGTCACCGACCCAGCGGCCGCTTGCTGGGCCGCCAACGCATTATTCAGCCGCTCCCGGTAGGGCGCGTCGTTGATTTTGAACAGTGGCTGGCCTTTGCGCACCGCTGCGCCCTCATCGACCAGGACACGGTCGAGTACCCCCGCGACCTGCGCCCGAATCTCCACGTTGACGACGCCCTCAATGGAAGCCGGGTAATCCTGGTACGTGGTTTCGGTACCGGTATGCAGGGCTTGTACCGGCAGGGCCGGCGGGGCCAGGGCCTGTTGCGGGGCTTGCTGCTCCGCACAGCTCGCCAGCAGCACGCTGCCGGCTAAAAGAGAAGATAGTTTCATCAGTAAAAGCAACCCAAGTGAGGGTAATGGGGGAAGTGGTGTGCGTTGATAGGCTACGAATAGGCGCCAATACATCATCTGATAAGCATGAGATTATGTAATGAGGCAAAAAAAACCGGGGTAAAGCCCTTTGCTGGCAGCCACTAGCTTTCCTGCTAAGCATCAGCAAAGGTATCGGCTATAAATGCATAAGCAACCAATAATGTTTTAAAAAATAAAAACCCGTTGGCGATACCACCAACGGGCTGAGAATGGGCCAAGGAATTAACGTGGAGTTACTGCCGGTTTAAGCAGTTGCAGGAAATCTTCCAGCTCCTTTAGCTTTTCAGCATTAATGGACATACACATGTTCCGGCCTTCCTTGTGCGATTCCAGTAAACCCGCCTCGCAGAGGGCTTTTAGATGCTGCGACATGGAGGGCTGGCTGATAGGCACGTACTGAAATAAGTCGGCACACACCGTGATATCTCCTTTGGCAATCTCCTGCAACAAGCGAAGACGAGTAGGGTCGCTCAGCGACTTAGCTAACTTGACGAGGGACTTGGTATCCATGGAAAGTAAAGATAAGCAATGTTTTTACCTCATGCGCATGAGTTAATGTTTTGTAACTGGTAGCGTGTCGAAATGGTTCTGGCTAGCGGGCGTATTAGGCGCAGTTGAGATGAGGCATCTATTCAAAGCCAATAGTTAGACTCTTGTGAGGTGGTCGAGTTCCGCTGGACCGTTTGAGGCCATAAGGAAGGCACAGAATATCATCGTGGCTGTTGCAGAACGTATGACCTATTCGGCGTTGGGTTTCGGAGCAAGCAGCTGCAAGGCCAGAAGCAGTTCACCGATCAGCAGGTCACGCGCTTTCGGCTCTCCGAGCGCGTACCAGCATTGGACGGGACTCTTTGGTGCGCGAGGCCCCCGCGCCCGTCTGATAAGCAACAAAACGCACTACAGTCCGACCGATCCGGAAGCGCGCATTTCTATCAAGCTCGGCAAACCGCGCGCCTTGAACTACCACTGCAGCCTGGCCGTGGACACGGCCCATGGCGTGATCAGCCACGTCCAGGCCGACTTGGCCGATATCCGGGACTGTGTGTACCTGCCTAAACTGGTTACGCACCTGCGCCAGCGCTTGCTCGCCCAGGGCGTGCCCCTGCAAGACCTGGTAGCCGACACCAATTACTCGACCGGGGTGAACTACGCTCTGCTCGAGCAGCAGGGCATCACGCCCTGGATCCCCGTCTTTGGCAACTACAAGCTGGTCGTGGAGGGTTTTCCCTATGATGCCCAAGCAGACTGCTTCACCTGTCCGGCCGGTAAGTTTCTGCCCTTTCGGAGTTACGAGACGAGTCTGGATGGTGGCCTGTTCAAGCCCTACCGCGCCTCCACCCGCGATTGCCGGCTCTGTCCGCGCAAAGCCATCCGTGCCCCTAAAACCAACAAGCGCAAGGTGACACGCACAGCGTATGACCCGCACTACCGCCGGGCGCTGGCCCGCCAGCAGAGCCGATAAGGGCACCGGATGCGGCTTGTGTGCCAAAGCACGGTGGAGCCCGTCTTTGGTAGCTTGCTCCAGCACTACGGCCTGCGCCAGGTCAACACGCGCAGCCGGGCTAGTGCCCACAAGACGATGTTGCTGGCCGCGATGGCCTACAATCTAAGAAAAGCTTCTCACATATCGGTCCCAACAGCGGGTAGGTCTCGCCGTCGTCCTGCCCAGGCCCCCGGCACCGCCTCCAACTGGTTTTTCCAGCCCTGAATCAGGGACTATTGGTTGATAGACGAATTACTACTTGTCACGGCGCTTAACAGGCGAGAGTTCTGCAACAGCCACTATGAGAATCTGAGCCATCCTTACGCCCCAAATAAGTCACTTTTACTGGGCCCTCTCAAGGCCGAAGCCCCGCGGTCAAGGTCGTCAGGTAGGTCGCGAAGAGCTCATCGAGGTTGATTTCCTGGTTTTCGGTTAAGTGTCCGCCGCGGCTCACGATGAGCTGCATAATCCCGTAACTGCTCGCCCACATGATATTGGTCAGCAGCTCGGCTTTAAGATCCGTCCGGATAGATCCGTCCTGCATGCCTTGCTCTAAGAGGTGCATGACCAACTCCCGAATAGCCGTGTTGGTGGCATACAACGTTGCTACGTTCGTACTAGGAAAGGGGGATTCAAAGAAGGCGATGAAGTCGAAGTAGGCGGGGTGAGCCAGGCAAAATGCGTAGTACGCCTGCGTCAAGCGCAAAATCTTTTCCAGCCCCGTGGCGGCTGCTGCCGTTACCTGCACAAATTGCCCGTGCATTTCCTGTAACGCCCGCTCATTGATAAGGAGCATGATATCCTCTTTGCTGCGGTAGTGCCGGTAGAGGGTGCCCTTCGCCAACTCGGCCACGGCGGCAATATCATCCATCGTCGCCGCGACCAAGCCTTTTTGTTGGAACACTTGCTTGGCTGCCGCTAGAATGGCCTCTTCCCGCTGCTTTTTCTCGCGCAGTTTTCGCTCTGCTACTCCCATAAGTCAGAATAGTCAGTTTGTGACTAGTAAGTCAAAAGTACGGTCTTTTGACCCAGCAGGTAAGAGTTTATCAGTTAACCACTCTACCCCGTTGCCCAGAGGGGCGTGGGAAGGAGCTGCTATGGCTCGTCCGGGGCCCATCCGGTAGCTTGTGGACCAGGCCCGAAGCGCAGCCTACTCGCCGGCCGACCTGAACGGTTATGCATAAGGCAGAAACGAAGTGCCCCCTATCGTGCGGGGACTCGTCCGGCCGAACGAGCCCCCGCACGATAGGGGGCGTAACATACTAGCGTAGCGAAGAATGGGACAGCCTAAAACCGCTAGGCAGCCGCTACGAGTGGGGCTGCGCCCTACTTTACCGCCAGCATTTTTTGCGCCAGCGCCGTGAATTCCTCATCCAGTTGCTTTGCTTCTTCAACCGAGGCCTGCATCTCCCGGGCCGTTTGGGAGAGGCCGACGGCCTCCGCGTAGGCTTTGAGGGTGCCGAAAGAAGCAATCCAATAATGCAGGGCCAGTTGGCCGCTGGCAATGATTCCCAGGTCGCGCACCTCGTCCGTCTGCGCCTCGCTGCTGATTTCTTTGCTTACCCGGTAGTGGGCTTCCAGCACTTCGTTGGGCCGTTCGGCGACGCCCCCTACTTCGGTTATGGCCCGGTCAATACGCTGCGCCCATTCTTTCGACGTGGTATTGCCTTTGTCGAGCAGCGCCAATAAGTCGGGGTGGCTGGCATTGTTCTGAATGTCGGCGGTGGACTCAGCGCCTATTTTGCTGCCGGCTTTATCGGCGGCCAATCCTTGTTTAATTAGTTCTTTGAGGGCTTGGGATTCCATGAGAAAAGAAAGTTAGGTGGCGGTAAGAACAGCTTACTTGGTTGCAATAACGGAGAAAACAGTAGCTAGTTGCACTAACAGTTAAAAAATGACTATTAGTCACAATATGTTCTTTTTACCCTTAATTGCTTTCTGGTTCTGGTGATCAGGCCGTCGCTAGAATTGCTCCCCTGTTGCTTGCGCCAAGGCCGCCTCGGCAACGCGGTATTCCACTTTCGCATCAAGCAACTCGGTGGCGGCACGCTGACTTAGGGTTTGGGCTTCCAGTAAATCAACGAGCGGGAGCAGGCCGGCGCGGAAGCGGTTGTCGTTGAGGCGCAGATTTTCCTGAGCCTGCGTCAGCGTGAGGCGCTGCAACTCGATGCGCCGGGCCGCCTGGTTGAGGCGCAACAGGGCGCGGCTCACTTCCAGCGTTACCTGCTGGTGGGCTTCCGCCAGGTCGGCCCGGCTGGCCTGGGTTAGGTAGCGCCGCTGGCTTTCCAGCAGCCGGTTTTCCTGCCAGTGCACCAGCGGCAGATTCACGCTGACCAAGGCGTAGGCGGGCGTATTGTTGGCTTCGGGCAGCAGAAAACCGGGCTTCTGCCGCAGGTACAAGGCGTTAACGCTGGCGTTGATTTGCGGCCATCGGGCACTGCGGGCCACCTCCAGTTGCAGGGAATCTGCCTGGTTGGCGAGGGCGAGTCGGCGCAGGTCCGGCCGCTGCGCCCGGGCCCGGGCCGCGTAGTCGGCGGGGCTAACCGTCGCAAACTCGCCCTCGACGGAATCGGCTAGGCGCAACGAGTCGCCGGCCGGTCGCCCGATCAGCTGGCGCAGCACCAACTGGATGAGAAGCGCGTCGTCGCGGGTGCGCAGCAGCCGTACTTCGGCGTCGCGCAGCTGGACTTGGGCCCGCAGCAAATCGGCTTGGTAGGCCAGGCCCGCCCGGTATTTGTTGTCAACGTCCCGCACCAGAGCTTGCAGCTGGGTCCGGTTGCGCTCGGCCAGCATTACGTGGTCGCGCAGGGCAACGGTTTGCCAGTAGGTCTGGTCGGTTTCGGTTAGCTGCTGCTGCCGGGTGGCTTGTACGGCGGCGGTGGCCACCTGGGCCGTTACGTCCGCGAGGGCGGTTTGGGCGCGGAGGCGTCCGCCCGAGTAGAGGGTCTGGGTGAGGCCTACGCCTGCCGTGACGCCCTGCGTATTCAAGGTGTTGCCTAAACCGTGCACATAGTAGCCGGTGCCACTGAAATCCAGCTTGGGCAAGCGGTTGGTTTTTGTGGCCTCGTGCCCGGCTTCGGCGGCCCGCTGCCGCCGGCCCGCGGCGGCCAGGCGCTGGTTGTGTTCTAGGGCTAATGCCCGGCACTCGGCCAGGGAAAGCGGGGCCAGGGCAATGGGCGGCGAAATGGGGGCAAGGGCGGGCCCTGATTGGGCGTAAAGGCCCGGGGCTGCCAGCACCAGACCCACGTAGAATATGACTTTCATGTAGGGAAAAGCTAATTGGTGGCCAGCGTTAAGGCGGGCTGGTCGTCGTCAGGCGTCGCGGCCGGCGTCACCTGGCGCTGGCCTTTCAGGGACTGGTAGTAGAGGACGGGCACCACGAACAGGGTCATGACCATGGCGACCATAATGCCAAAGGCAATCACGCTGCTCAGCGGCGACCACAGAGGCGACTTACTCAGGATCATCGGAATCACGCCCACGGCGGCGGCCGATGAGGTCAGGAAAATGGGCCGCATCCGGCGTTGCGCCGAAGCAATGGCGGCGTCCTTTACCGAGTAGTTGTGTTCCCGCACCAACTCATCGGCGTAATCGACCAGGATGATGCCGTTGCGCACCACAATGCCCAAGAGGCTGTTGATGCCCAGGAAAGCCGTCATGCCCAGCGGGTTATCGGTGATCCAGAGGCCAAACATGGCGCCCGGCAAGCTTAGAAAGAAGGTAGACAACACAATCAAGGCCCGGCCCACGTGGCGGAATTGCAGCAGCAGCGTGAGGAAAATCAGCAGAAAGCTCAAACCCAGGGCTAGGTTGGAGTTGGGGGTCGCGTCGCGGCCCGACTCGTCATCACCGCCGTATTCGAGGTGCGTGCCGGCCGGTAGCTTGAGGGCGTCGAGCTGGGGCTTCACGTCGCGTAGAATCTGGGCGGCTACCCGGCCAAAGTCGGTGTCACTGCTCACGGTGAGCGTGCGCCGGCCGTTGCGGCGCACGATGTTGCTCAGGTGCCAAGCGGGCACTACGTCGGCCACCTGCCGCAGGGGTACTTTCGTGTTGTACGCCGTCGTCACGTACACCTGGCGCACGTCGCTCAGGTTTTGGCGGTCGCCCTCCTCAAGCCGCAGCACGATGTCCAGGGGCTTGTCGCCTTCCCAGAGCGTGGATACGGGCCAACCCTTGAGGCTGCCGCCCAGGGTCTGCGCCACAGCTTCCTTGCTCACGCCCAGGCGGTCGGCCTCGTCTGGCTTCACCTGCACGGCCACGCCCAAATAGGAGTTGCGCCAGTCGTCGCGCACAAAGTGGGTGTTGGGAGTAGCGGCAAAAATCTTGGCCACCTGCTGGCCCACGGCGCGTAAATCGGCGGTATTTTCGCTTACCACGCGCACTTCCAGCGGGGCCTTGGTTTCTTTCCAGCTTAGGCGGCGGACCCGCACGGAGCCCTCGGGCACTAGTTGCTGGAGCGAGTGGGTGTACTGCTGGGCCAATTCCACGGTAGCTTCGCCACTAACCGTGTTGATGAACACTTGGGCGTAGTTTTCGGCCGGAGCCTCGGGGGCGTAACTCGAGTAAAAGCGCGGCGAACCGGTGCCAATAAAGCTAACCACTTGGCGGATGCGTGGGTCGTCCTTGATAGCGGCCGTCACGCGGTCCACGGCCTTTTCTGTCTGGGTTACGGGCGTGCCCTCGGGCAGCCACAACTCCAGGTTGAATTGGTCGCGCTCCGAGTAGGGCAGGTACTCGAACTTCACCTGCGAGCCGAACACGCCGGCCAGGACCAGGGACGAGAAACCCAGCGTAAGCACTAGCTTGGGGTGCGCAAAGCTCCAGTCCACGGCCCGGTTGAAGCGCTGCTGCACCCGGTCGAGCACCGAGAACTTGGTTGCCGGGGCCTCGGCCTGCTGGGTGTGCAGCCCCTTGCGAATGGCGAAGTAGCACAAGGACGGCGTGAGCAGCATCGACACCAGCAACGAGGTGGTGAGCGCCACGGCCACGGTAGCGGGAATGTGCATGGAAAATTCCCGCGTCAGGCCCGTGTACACGAGGGCCGAGGGCAGGAAGGCAAAGATGATGGCGGCCGTTGCGGCCAGGACCGGCACAAATAAGTCGGTAGCCGAGCGCCAAGCCGCCTGCCAGCGGTCCATGCCCTCGTCGAGCTTCTCCACGTAGTTGTCGACTACCACGATGGCGTCGTCCACGACCATGCCCAGCACAATCACTAGGGCCGCCAGCGACACTTGATGAATTTCCATGCCCAGCATGTGCAGCACGGCAAACGTGATAAGAATGGACAGCGGGCAGGCAATGGCTGAAATCAGAGCGATGCGCAGCGGCAGCAGCAGCAAAACCACCGCAATGACGGCGGCCACGGCAATACTGAGTTCCACGAAAAAGTCGCGCAATTTGTGGTCCACCACCCGCGGTTGGCTTACAATTTCCTGTACCTGCACGCCGGCCGGGAACGTGGCCTCCACCTGCTTGATGCGCGCGGCGAGCTGCTGCCCGAACCACACCATGTTGTTGCCCGGCTGCATTTCCACCGTCAGCATCACGGCCGAGTGCCCGTCGATTTTGATGTGCGAGGTTACGTCTTCGTTGCGACGTTCCAGTTGGGCCACCTCGCGTAGCCGCACCTGGCTGCCCGACGCCGGGTCGGCGTACACCACTTGGTTGGCCAAGGCCTCTTGTGAGCGGTAGAGCCCTTCGGTAAAGACGGGTACGTTGGCCTTAGGCAAGCTCAGCTCCCCGGAGTAGCGCACGTTGTTCTGGCGTTGGAGCACCTGCCCAATCAGCCCGAAATCGAGCCCGTACTGGCGTAACTGGTCAACCGAGGTGGTCACGTAGACTTGCTCGCGCTGTTCGCCGTAGCGCCGAATCTTCGACACCTGCGGCAGGGTCTTGAGGGCATCTTCCAGCTTGTCGAGGTACTCCTGGAGGTCGGCGTAGCTGCGGTCTGGGGCGGTTACGGCGACCATTAGCGCCGCCACGTCGCCAAACTCGCCGTTCACGAACGGCCCCTGCAGGGCCGGCGGCAACTGCTGCTTGCTGGCATTGAGGCCATCCTGCAGCTTGGTCCAGAACTTGTCGGTGTCGGTCACCCAGTCCTGCAGCGTCACGTTCACGACCACCGCCCCGGCCTTGGTGGTGGAGTAGGTTTTCTCCTTGCGCACCTCCTTGTAGCTAAAGAGCTGCTGCTCCAGGCGCTTGGTTACCTGGTTTTCCACTTCCAGTTCACTCGCGCCGGGGTAGGCCGCCAGCACCAGGCCCTGCCGGATGGTGATGCGCGGGTCCTCCATCCGGGGCATGCTGTAGAGGGCCCAGATGCCCGCTAGCGCCAGCAGCAGGGTAAGGCCAAACGTGACCTGCTGGTATTTCATGGCCGCCTCAATCAAGTTGAGGCGGCGCGGGGGTTGCTTGTTTTCCATAAGGGGGGGTAGGAAGAACTAGTGAATGATGCGGATGGCCTGCCCGTCGTGCAGGCGTTGCTGCCCCGCCATAATGATTTGCTCGTGGGCGGCTAAGCCTTGGCTTACCACCACCTGGTTGCCTTGTACTGGCCCGAGTACCACCCGGCGACGCTGGGCGGTGTGGCCGGCGGCATCGGCTACATACACCACGCTCGCGCCGTCGGCTTCCTGCACGACCAGTTGCGGGGCGACCGCTACCACGGGTGTTCCTTGCCCGGCCGGCAGCGGAATCTGCAAACTGGCCCGCATGCCCGGCAGCAGACGTAGGCCCGGGTTGGGCAGCAGCACTTTCAGTTGAAAGCTGCGCGAAGCGGGGTCGGCCACTGGGTTGATGACTTGCACCCGGCCCTGGAACTCGCGGCCCAGCGCCGGTACCAGCACTTGCACGCTGGTGCCCCGGCGCATCCACCCAATCTCAACTTCCGGCACCACGGCCTGCGCAAACACCTGCTCGGTTTTGATGAGGCGGAAGGCGGGCGCGCCGGGCGCAGCCGACACGCCGGGTTCCACCAGCTTGGCCGCAATCAGGCCCGCAAACGGGGCCCGCAAATAGGTGTCCGCGACGTGCTTGCGGGCCACGCGGGCAGTGGCTTCGGCCCGCTGCAACCCCGCAGTAGCCTGCACCAGTTCCCGCTCGGTTAAACTCTGGCCTGCAAAGAGCTGCTGCGCGCGGCGGGCGTGGTCGCGCGTTTCCTGCAAGGATGCGTTGGCCCCTGCCAGCGCGCTGGCGTATTCTTCCGCGTTTAGCTCAGCCAGCAGCTGGCCGGCGCGGACCTGATCACCCTCACGCACGAGCACCCGGCGTACCGAACCAGCTACGCTAAACGCGAGATCAGCTGTGTTTTCCGCCTCAATCGTGCCGCTGTAGGTTTGGGTTTGCGGCCTAGTGGCCGTGCCCACGGCTTGCACCTGCACCGCTATTTCCCCAAGACCTGGGGACGAGACGGCAGAGGCGGCAGTCACTTCTGCTGTATCTACGGGCTTCGAGCAGGCCGTGATGCCCAGTAGCAGTGCAAATAAGAGCCAACGAGGCGATTGGATGGGGATAAACATGAGAAAGGCAGACATAAAAGGATTAACGGTTATTACTAATATTCATAAAGTGACTGTTAGTCATAAATGTTTAAAATTGAGTAATCATCCAGCAGAGCGCATCTAAAAAGATATAGCAATAGGCGGGTAGCCATTAACTTGAAGAGCCCTCCTTATCATCGAGAAAAGGCAGGGATTGATCTCGTAAATGGATAAGGCACATTCTGAGCTGCTTCATCAAGCTTTCATTGGCAGTGGCACCGACCCTGACACCGGTTGGCGTGCGTCGCATGTCCCAACTGCCGAAATGCTGGTGTATCAACTGCACCCGATAAGGGCCCCTTATTGCCAGTATCCCGTTACCTAATCCGACACACAACAGCCTTGGACTCTTTATAAGGCGTCCTTTACAAAATGTCCAAGCAGACTCGCTAGGCCGGCTCTCAGTATCTTCTATTGACTATAATAGGGGTTCTCGGACTCACCTTGCAATAATGACGGTATTTGTTCCGACTGCCCTAGCCTTACATTGTGGTACTTTGGCAGAGGGTTAGGCGTTTACAAAACGCCTCAGCGTGCTCGTAGATGTTGGATCGTAGACCGGGTCCTGACTCTTGCCCTACGCTGGGTGCTGTCCCAGTCGTTTCACAACACCTATCTAGCCCTTTCTGTCCTTTTACCGCATGAACCCTACCCTTTCTTCCCTCATCGATTTACAGTTGAAAGGCTTTAAGGTGTACGAGAAAAACCTGACGCTGCCGCCGGCGCAGCAGCCCCTGCTAGCGGCGCAGATATTCAACCGACGTGATTATTACAAAGTGCTGTGGCTGGAGAGTACGTGTGTGCTGCGCTACGCGCACCACCGTCTGGAGCTGGATGGTTCATACCTGTTCTTTGCCAATCCGCACATTCCCTATTCGCTGGAATTGCGCACCAACCGGCTACACGCCTACGCCTGCTTGTTTACCGAGGAGTTTGTGAAAGGCGCCGACCGGTCGGAAAGCCGGCACCAGTCGCCCCTGTTTAAACTCCCGGCCCCACAAGCGGACTACGTCCGGGGGATATTTCAAAAGATGCTGGCCGAACAGGCCGGGGACTATCCGTTCAAGGGCGACCTGATGCGCACCTATGTGCAGCTGCTCATTCACGAGGCGCTGCACTTGCAGCCGGCGGATCCGATTTTCCAGCCGCAGAACGCCGCGACCCGCCTCACGGCGCTGTTTCTGGAACAGCTCGAGCGCCAGTTTCCGATCGAACTGCCGAGCCAGCAGCTGCCCCTGAAAACACCGCAGGAATTTGCCGACCGGCTGGCCGTGCAGGTCAATCACCTTAACAAAGCTGTCAAGCAGGTGACGGGCAAGCCGACCAGTGCCCACCTTGCCGGCCGCATCCTAGACGAGGCCAAGGCGCTGCTGCAGCACACCGACTGGAGCGTGGCCAGCATTGGCTATTGCCTCGGCTTCGAATATCCTACCTATTTCAATACCTTCTTTAAGAAGCACACTGGCGTTACGCCCCTCTCCCTCCGCCACAAGGCCTAAGCGCGCCGCGTGTCTTGCTGGCTCTTCGGCGCACCATAGCTGGCTGGGGTGGGGCAGCTGGCGGGAAGGGGTGGGCCTGGCATGTTTTGTATACTTTTTCGATTGATTGCTGTTACCCGCTTGGTGGTGAAGGCCCGGAACTTTGCGTCTGTATTAGAGCAAACACCGGATGAATCAGATGGAAAGCAACCACCAGCAGTACCACGACCTGGCCGGTAAAACGGCGTTGGTTACGGGCGGCACCAAAGGCATTGGCAAAGCCATTGCCAACAAATTAAGTGAGGCAGGAGCCCGGGTGATCATCACCGCCCGCCAGCATCCTGGGGAGACTAATTCGGGCCATCACTTCATCGAAGCCGATCTAACCCAGCCCCAACAGGTACAGCACCTCGCCCAGGCCATCCACGACACGTTTGGCGGCCTGGATATTCTCGTCGACAATATCGGTGGCGTGACGGCGCCTAGTGGGGGCTTTAGCCGCTTAACGGACCACGATTGGGAGCAGGAGTTGCAGTTTAACTTGCTGGCTACCATTCGGCTGGACCGCGCGCTGCTCCCCCCCATGCTGGCGAAAAAAAGCGGGGTGATTATCCACATTTCGTCGGTGGCGGGGGTAAAGCCCGTATGGTATCACAATTTGGCGTACGCCGTGTCCAAAGCGGGGCTCAATGCCTATAGCAAAGCCCTCTCGAACGAACTGGCCCCCCAAGGCGTCCGCGTGCTGACCGTCTCGCCCGGGGCGACCAACACGCCGCTGATGCAGGGACTTGTGCAGAAGGTTGCGGCCAGTTCCGGCCTCAGTCCGGAGGAAGCCTTTCAGCGAATGGCGACGCAAGCCGGCGGCATCCCCATGGGGCGCATGGCGGAACCGGAGGAAGTTGCTTCACTGGTCCATTTTCTGGTTTCCCCCGCCGCATCTTACTTGACCGGCGCCAACTATTTGATTGATGGGGGTACTGTGCCCGTGGTCTAAAGGTGCGTAAGGGCTGAACTCCGCAAGGTCGACCGACAACCCTGTGGAGTTCAGCCCGTCGGCAGGAGCCTATCTATTTCAGCGGCTGGCGTAAGGCTACTTCGTTAACAATTCTAGGCTCATCAGCGCGGGGCGGCAGGTGCCCGAACGCTTAGCGTAAGAGTATGTCCATTTACCAAGAGAACCCCAGATGCGACTTGTAGATTACCTAGTGTAATTAAAGCCAGCTATAGGCGCACGAAGGGTAGCCCAGCAGGCAAGTGTTTTCCACTAGAAGTGGGGCAGTTCTTCTTCCGAATGGGCGGATGTACACGCGAAGGCATCGGGTTGCCAGGATGGTGACGCTCGAGGTGAGCCGCGTTGCTGGACGAGGCCGCTACCCTGCTCCTTGATATTGCTTGGGGGTCACGCCGTAGAATTGCTTGAAGGACTGGCTAAAGCTGGACAGATGCTCGTAGCCGAGCTCGTCGGACAACTCCTGCACAGTGCGGTCTGCCTGACGCAGCAGGGTGGCCGCCTTTTCCATCCGCCGCGCCAGCAGCCAGCGGCGCGGGCTACTGCCGTAGAGTTAGGCAAAGCGGCGCTTGAAGGTGGACAGACTCATATGGCACAGAAAAGCCAGTTCCTCGACGGCAACCGGACTGCCGATATGCGCAGTAACGACTTGCCGGACCCGTACCTCCTCGTGGGCCTCCTGGCCTACACTGTGCAGTTGCTGGAGCTGCCCGGGGCACTGGAGGGCCAGGTACAGCAGTAACTCCTCCAGCTTCACGCGTTACAAGGGCGGGGGGGGTAGCGGAGCTCCCTCCCTGAGCAAGCAGTCCAGCGACTGCACAAAATGGGTGAGAAAGGCATCTTGCTCGAACCGCAGAAACGGCTGGCTCGCCGCCTGCTTGGTGGGCGGACCAAGCCATGCAGCATGGCGGTGATAAAAATCAGTGAGCAATTGGTGGTCGAAGAGCAACAGCAGGCTATGGTATTCGGTGGCCGGAGCCGCCACCTTTTCACTCATCAGGCAGTTGTCCGCCACCAGGAGCACAAACTGCTGCGGCTGAATGGTGACCTGGGCGCCGGCAAAGTGCACCGTTTTTTCGCCTGTCAGCAGAAAGGTGAACATGTGCTGTGGCAACAGCACGCGGGCGCGGGCGGCCGGCGTTTGCGTGCGGTAGCGTAGCAACGAAATAGCGGCTTTCGTGGACTCGCTGTTCGAGGAAGGGGCAGATTCACGCAGGAGAAAGCCCGTGCCGTGGTTTACCGCGACCTGGCCCTGGAAACCAGCGCCATCCTGCCCCGGACGCGAGTCGTACGGCTCACGCCCGCTCCGCTACCAGCCGGGACAGGTCTTGGGCATTGTCAAAAGCGGCGCCCATGGTATTGTTGAAGTAGGCATATACGTCTTTTCCTTCTTGGAGGTAGTCGTGTATCTGTTCGGCCTGGTCATGCAGAAAGTCGCGCTCGTAGGACTCTCGGTAGTTTCCCTGCGGGCCGTGGAAGCGCATATAAACAAAGTCTGCCCCCTCGTTGAGTTGGGCGTTTCGGGCGGGGCCTTTGTCGTGTAGCACTAGGCTGGCGCCGTGGTGGTCCAGCAGCTCAAACGTATCCTCGGCATACCAGCTTGGGTGACGAAACTCCACCGCTTTGCGCCACTCGTGGGCGGGGTCTGCCGCGGCAAGCGCCTGCAAGAGGGCCCTGACTGCGTGTAGCTGGCGAATGGTGTTGCTGGGCGGGAACTGAAGGAGCAGGCAGCCCTTTTTGGGGCCCAACTCCCGTGCGGCCTCTAGAAAGCGGACCAGGCCGGAGAGGTCCTCGGCCAGCGCCTTAGTATGCGTGATATCGCGCCAAAGCTTGAGGGTAAAGTCAAACCCAGGGCCGGTTTCAGCGGCCCAGGCCGCAAACGTTTTGGGCTGGGGTAGGCGGTAGAAAGTGCTGTTAATCTCCACCGAGTTAAACAGGGTGGCATAATAGGTAAGGCGGCTCGTCGCCTGGTAGGCCTCGGGAAAGGTGGCCTTTGGGCCGGGCACAACGATGCCGCTGGTGCCAGTGCGCAGGGTGCCAAGGAGGGCAGGCATGGGAAGGAGTTATACGGGAGTTTCGGGGTATAACGTGCCACGGTGCCTCGGCGTTTTACCCCAGACGCCTCCTCACGGGGTCCCAACGTATCACCTGCTTGTCCTAGTAGCTCTCTTGGCCGGCCAGGCAGGGGGCTGCCGCTCGAAGGGCCTGCCCGCCGCCGAAGGCAACGAGCTGCGCTTCTACGCGGGCGCCCTGCTGCGCTTGCCCGACCAGCGCCCCCTGAGCACGCGCTGCCTCACCGACGTCGTTACACGCGGCCATGACAACGCTGCTACACCTACTCCTTCAGTGAGTGTAGCAGCCGTTTCACTACCACTAGGCTATACAGCAGCTTGTTTCGTTGAGCGACTATATCTAAAACAACGTGCCGGCTCAACATCTGCTATGCGACCGATGAGCGCCGGCTTGGTACAGCCTACGTGGGGTAATCAGACAGTGGGACAGTAGGGAAGAAAGGTAGCTTCTCGTTGGACACTTTACTGGGACCTTTTACGAACTATCCAAGACCTCTGTACTTAACCTGCCAGCCATTCGGTGCGCATCGAACAGCCCGAGAACAGATTACATCGGGCCACAAACCGTAAGATAATATACCAGATAGCCCAAGCAGCCCACCACAATGGCTTTGAACGGCGGCAGCAGCGCGCTCGATTTCCATAGCCCGTACAGCCCCAGAGGCAATACGAGCACGCACAACAACAGCACCAGGACCGTGTCGTTGTACCATTGAGTGGACGGGGGGCGGTAACCAGGAAGCATAGCAAGCGAAGAAAGCAACCCCGGCCAACATGAAATACGGGTAGGGTAGAAGCAACTAGTCGTTCCCACAGGCTTCCAGGCACCCGTTTGTAGCCATAGAGTACCCCGCGCTTACGCTATTTCAATGAAGAACGTGGTGCCCTCTTGCTCCCGGCTCTCCAGCCAGATGTGGCCGCCGTGCAGCTCCACGATTTGCTTGGCAATGAACAAGCCCAGGCCCGTAGTGGTTTCGCCCTGCAGCCCGGCGCGGCGACTGGAGTTGAACTTGTCGAAGAGGGTGTGGTGCAGCTTGCTGGGAGTGCTGTCCACGCAATCTACTCGCACGCTAGGGCCGCCATAAGGGGGGAGAGCGCCTCCACAAACCGGCGGGTGATGGCGCCCGTCGGGTCTAAGCTGGGGTCCAGAATAGTGATGTCGAGCCCCACCGCGTGCCCGGAGTGCAGCAAAGGAAGGAGTAGCGCAGTCAGTTCTGTGTACGTGAGCCCCCCGGGCTGGGGGGAATCTACCGCCGGCATAAGCTCGTCGGCGAGCACGTCCACGTCGAAGTGAATCCAGAAGCCATCAAGCTGTTGCTGGGCCATGTCCGTTAGAAAAGCGGCCGCCCAGGCCGCTGGTCCTTGCTGGCGCAGGGCCGCCAAGTCGACGTACTGGATCGGGGAGGCCTGCAGGGCGGCCACATCGGCCTCGTCGGCATCCCGGTTGCCAACACTCCACGCGTGACGGGGCTGAATGTAGGGCGACTGTCCGTCCAGGTTGCTGAGTTTAGCAGGGCCGCTGCCGGTCACCAGCGCCAGGTCCATGCCCGCCGCGCCCCCCGTGGCTGAGCGCTCCGGGGTGGCGTAGTCCGTATGCCCATCCAAAAAAAACAGCCCGTACGTGCCGGCCGCCTTCAGGCCCAGCGCGATGCCGAGCAAGATGCTGCAGTCTCCGCCCAGGACGACGGCAAACCCCGGCTGCGTAATCACCTGCGTGATGCAAGCCCCTAACTGCTGAGAATAGTGGCTAATCGCATCGGCGTTGCGTACGCCTACCGGGTCTACCTCCCTGGCATAAGGCGGCGGCGAGACAGAATGGACGTGGCGCGGGGAGAGCAGGTCGTAAAAACCCCACTGCTGGAGCCACCCGGGTAGCCGGTCCACAGCCGGTGGCACCCCAGGAATCAACTCTTGTAGGCCGAGGTTACTAGGCGCTTCAATTAGATGAACGGTACGCATAAAGGCCTTCTTGCAGCGGGGGAAATAAAATAACACTACGCGTTTGCGGTCGGGGTGTCTCGATGAACAGTTCTGGCACTTGCTGTTAGCCGACCTGCCAAAGGTCTACCCTTTGCCAGCCGTTACTTCAGGTAGCGGCCACCGGTTCAGGAGCGGGACGATTGGCGCGGCCCCAGTCGGCCAGGCTGCGCAACACCGGCCCCAAGGACTGTCCCCGCTCGGTCAGCTCGTACTCTACCCGCGGGGGCACCTCGGCATGGACAATGCGCCGGACAATGCCGTCCTGCTCCAACTCACGTAACTGCAACACCAGCATGCGTTCGGATATACCCGTCAGCTGGTCACGTAGCGCGCTGTAGCGAAGCTTTTCGTGCAGCAGCCGGGCCAAAATACTGGGCTTCCACCGCCCACCCACCACGGTTAAGGCATAGGCCATGCCGCACATGTCAATGGTGCGCTGTCGATTAAGGGTGTTCGTAGAGGTCTGTTTGCGCATTTCTTCCTTTTTTGTTAGTACCTAACAATTTTCGCAGTACTCGCACCAGCAAAAGTAGGCGCGTAGGTTTGTGAACGCAACTGCAGTTCGTGACAACTACGCGGCGAGTCGGCATAGCACGGTGCCCCTTCGTCGTCGGAGAGCCCAAACTGCGTTGCTCTCTCTTATCTACCCCTCTTTTTTCCGTACCGATGCACACTTCACCAGTTGCCCTGATCACCGGCGTAAGCCGGGCCATGGGCCTAGGGTATGAAACCGCCCGCCAACTCGGGCAACGCGGCTATCACGTTCTGCTGACGGCTCGCCACGCCGCCCAAGCGGACGCCCTAGCCCGCCAACTCCAGCAGGAAGGCTTGTCCGTTACGGCGCACGCGTTGGATGTGTGCAGCGACGACAGTGCGACGCAACTAGCCGTTGCGGTAGCCCAACACGTCGGGCGGCTGGATGTGCTGATTAACAACGCGGCCGTGCTGTTGCCGGCGGAGGACCCGGCCGCGCCGGTGGACTTGCCCGCGGCGCAGCAGCGCTTTGCCACCAACGTGTTCGGCCCCTGGCGGGTGGTGCAGGCCCTATTGCCGTTGTTGCGGCACAGCCCGCACGGGCGCATTGTGAATGTTTCCAGCGGCATGGGTTCTTTCTCGGATCCGGTCTGGGGCCTGACGAACTCGGCCCAGCCCACGGTCAACGTGTACGCGCTGACCAAGTTAGCCCTCAATGGCCTCACCGCCAAGCTCGCCAAAGACCTGCGGGCCGACCGCATCTTGGTTAATGCCGTGTGTCCCGGCTTTGTGGCCACGCAGCCGGGCTTCGCCGACTACGGCGCCCGGCCCGTGCCGGAGGGCGCGGCCAGCATTGTGTGGGCGGCCACCCTGCCCGATGACGGTCCCACCGGGGGGTTCTTTCGAGATGGCCAGCCATTAGGCTGGTAGGCCTGCCAACCTAGGGCAAGTAACTCCACTCTCGGGCCAGGGCCACGCGGCCTGCGGGGGGTTGCGGAAGCGGTTACCGCGGCCGTGGCACCCGGCCGTAGACAGCGGGTCCCGCTTCGGGTCGACGGTCGAAACGCGGGCAGAATCAACGGGCTTCGTTATAGCAGGTCAGAAAGCGAGGGCCAGAAAGACACCCCCGGTTTTCTTTCTGGCCCCACGTTTTAGCCCCGATTCTAAGCCATGTCCCTGAATAGGTAGTTCAACCCGCGGGCTCTAAAACCTATGAGATTTTGGATGCCCTTAGGGACCGTTAGAATGGCAACTACCGCATTCAAATAGGGTACGTATTAGAATATTCACCAGAAACTGTTCCCGAGAAATCTGGTTTCCGAGAACCGCTCGACGTATCTGCAAACCCATTTAGTGCGCACGATGACTCCTCATGCTGCTGGCCGTGCTGCTTCGTGCTTTTCAAGAATGAGCCAGCCTGATGGGCTATACTACGCTCAAAGACATCTCAGTTCGCAAAGCATCGGGAGACGACCTTGATCTAAATTTGCCTTTCCTCTCCAGCTTGAGTAGTATGCCCCCGCCAGCAGCGAGTGAGACAAGACCGGATCCGTAAGCACGAAAAGCAAGCGCTTGCGCTCTAGAGGGGGCACATTAGGTATTTACTCTCCTCGCCGCTAGAGACCTATCCGACCTGCGGTATTTCCACGGTGAACGTGCTGCCTTCCCCCTCGGCGCTCACGACCGTAAGCGTGCCGCGATGCCAGTCAACAATCGTCTTGCACAGGGATAAACCCAGACCCGTGGTGGGTTCGCCCCGCAGCCCCGGGCGGCGGGCGGGAGTAAAGCGCTCAAATAAGTGGGGCTGCAGAGCCGCCGGAATGCCTACCCCGTCGTCGTGGACGTGGAAGCGCACGCACCCCGAACTCGCCTCGACTTGCACCGTGACCTGCCCGCCGTCGGGCGTGAACTTAAACGCATTGCTGACCAGGTTCGTGAGCACCTGATTGAACTTGTTCACATCAAGCTGGGCGTACACCGGCTCGGGGGGCAGGGAGTACTGGAAGTGAAAGCCCAGTACCCCCTGCCCCAGCTGCAACTGGGCTAACGGTTCGCGCAGCACCGCGCCCACCTCTACCCGCTCCAGCTGGAGGGCGGCGCTGGTGCCCGACAAAAATTCGATGGCCACTAGGTCCCGGATCAGCTTCAGGCTGTTGCGGCTGGTGGTGGCCAGCACCTGCAGCAGCTGAGCGGCCTGGCTGTCGGCTGTCACCGCCACTTCCATAACGAGGTAGTCGGTAATTTGCTGCACCATGGCGAACGAGCCGCCCAGGTCGTGGGAGAGGATTTCCAGGGCCGCGTTCTTGCGCGCGTTGAAGGCGTCGGCGTTGCGCTGGTAGCTCTTGGCTGCGCTAATATCGCGCAACGCCCCGCAGATCAGGACAGAACCGGCACCGTTGACCGAGCAGTAGGGCGTTAGGCAAAAGGTCTGCTCGGGCTGGCCGGGACGCAAGAACCGCACCTCCACTTCGTCCGTGACCTGACCGCGCACCAGCACCTGCCAATACTGCACCAGATAGGCTCGGTCGTCGGGGTGTAACCGATCGAGCAAGGCGGGCAGCTCGGCGTTGACCGCCTCCCGATGGCCGCCTAGGACTGTTTCGTAGGCTGCGTTGACAAACAGGACGCGGGCGGCGGCCACGTCGTAGACAAAGTGCACCTGGGGACTGGCTTCCGCCTGTTCCCAGTACAAGGCGGCGAAGTCCGACATGAAGTTGACAATGATGTGTACGAAAGATAGGCCTTTTCGCTCGGTTTCGCTCTTAATCTCTTTCAAGATGGAATGCTCGGCAATGCCTCGTCTACCTCATCATCGAGGCGCACGGCACCGTGCTCAATCAGCCGTCGGTCACGGACCAGGTTCTCCAGCCGCCCTACCAGTACAGGGGTTGAGAAAGGCGACCGGGTCGAGCGAGGGCTGCCCCGTGGGGCTGTAGTGGGCTTGGGCTCCGGGTAGAGAAAACGCCAGTCGACCAGTTCGGCCGACCGGCCATGGACATTGGGTAGCGGCACGCGCACACAGAAGCGAAAGCGCGTTACTTCTTGGTCTAGGCCCTACTTCTGGCCCGGTATTTACCTGCTACGAGCACCGCCACAAGTAGGATAGAGCGTTCTGCGACAGCGACTATGACTTACTGAATAGCCATTTTAAGCTGCCCTTGGCTCGCATGCTGTTGCTTTCCATTATCCTATTTGGAAAACATACCATAGAAGTGCGCTAGGCCTGTCGCAAGAACGCCAGGACGAGTTTTGGTATCTCTACTGCTTCTTGGGGCACTTTCTGCTCCGAGTCAAAGTAGATGTCCCCGTGTTGGCCGCACAGGTGCACCCGAGCACAGGCGGGGTTATATTCAAACTACACGGTAAAGTGGTGGTCTTAAGACACCTGCAGGCCGGTCTCGTAGTGCTCGGTGCAGGGAAAAGTGGGGACCAGCATACGCCATGTTCCCCAAAGGGCCATATACATATAAAAAGGGGTGACAGCAGTCGGCGGAATGCGCTTTTTACGTGGCCGGTGGTACAGGAACTGGGACACGATCGTTGTTGCCATTCCTTTACTCCGCATCCGGTTCAACTAGGTGGAAGGCATGGAGCAGCAGTTGCAGGTGCGGGTCCGTGATGGATTCCGGCAATAGGATCTGCCTTTCCACGGCGCCGAGAACTTGGGTAAGTTCGACGGGATCCACCTGGCCCCAGGCCATGCTCCACTCGGCAAACAGGCGCTGCGGACCCGGGCCTTCGCTCAAAGTCACCACCTGTCGGTGGCGTGCGTCCTGCTGGATGCGGGCGAAAAGGGCGCGCACCGCGGCTTCCTCGCCTTCAATCACTTGCACAAACTGTTCCTCACTATACAAGAGCAGGCCCGTGAGCTGATGCTGCGCGTTATAGTTGCGCGACCACTCAACCAGGGCCTCCACGTCGGCCACCGTCACGCCAAACGTCGCCCGGCTGCGGTAGAAGACGTGATAGGTGCTCGTCTCGAGCAAGGCCAGCACCTGGTCAATCGTGAGTTTGCCTTCCTGGTAGCGCAAGAGCAGTTGCCGTTCATAGCGTGAGGGAGCCAGCGGGGTGTCTGCCAGAAAGCGAATCATGGCCGCAACGGCGCGACGGCGAGCCGCCTCATAGGGGAAAGTAGGGTCAGCCATTACGGTGTATACGAGCAACCCGCACGCAATAAAGCCGGATTCATACGTTAGAAATACGGATATGTGGCCCTTCGCTTCAAGTAGCCAGTCTGTGAGGCCAGCCAAGGCCAGAAAAAGCCTGTGTCGCTTGCACGCACCTGCTCAGCACGATCCTCGACTTCACACAGATAATCGGTCAAGGACCACTCGCCTCGCCCATAGCGAATAAACAACTGCGCCAAGCTGCGCGCATGGCCGTTGGGAGGCCGCAAACGCTAGTCCCGTTCCTGCTGGTGCTTCTGATGCAGCTATAAAGGAGGGCACAATCCTGCTCCCACTGCTTACGAACTGAGATTACTTGACGAGTATACAGCTGGGAACTTTACGGCGGATAAAGCAACAGCCTTATTGCAGGCGCAAGAACCCGTATAAGGGTTCTTTTTCAACCTGCCCAGCCTAAAGGCGGTGCAAACAAATCGAACTACCACTTGAAAGAGTATTGCTCTACCGTAGCGTTTCAAAGCGCCTGGTGTTTTGCTTTCGGGTAGTTTACGGGCTAGAAGCCAGCGCTTATTGCAATATTTGCTCAACTTATAGAGTAATTCAGACTTTGTACAAACGAAATATCGTCTTTATCGGCGCCTGTGCGGGGAACAGCCTGCGATTGGCCCGCTATTTCGTTCTGCAGACTTTAGCTATGGTTCCCAGGTCATTGGCATTACACTATCTGGCGCCTTGGATGATGGTATGGCCGGCTTAGGGACAGTAAAAAGCCGGGGCGGCATTGCCATCGTGCAGGAATTAAGCGTGTCCTCTATGCCCGAAAGTGCCCTAGCTGTCGTAGAGGTGGACTATCAAGTGCCGATTGCCGAAACGGCTTCGTTGCTGGTACGGCGAATTGCCGAAGCAGTGACCGAGACGAGCGAATTGAAGACACGCTAGGCAGTGCCATGCGGGACGTGGAAGAAAGTATCTTACCGCTTAACAACCTGGGCGACGACTACGCCGAACAAAACCAGCCCAAACTAGCTGCTCTGTACTTTGAAAAGGCGCAAGCAGCCGAACGCCAGATCGTTTTTCAACCACAAGCAATTGACTACCACTAGCATCAGCCAGCAAGTGAGAGATGAGCAAGGGTACTATATACTTTACAGCACCTATCTGACCATTCGGACCAGTTGCAGAGGTAACGGGCCGGTGGGCGTTTGAAACAAAAGACAACCAATATGGAATCTATCGAATCTACCGACTTTATGGCCGAACAGCCCCAAAACTTCCTTGTTGTGGGCCTGGGAGCCTCGGCCGGTGGTATTCAGGCACTGCAGGAGTTTTTTCAGCGCGTGCCCGCAGATTCCGCTCTTGCATATGTGGTCATTCTCCACCTCTCCCCCGACCACGACAGTCAGCTAGCGCAGGTACTGCAGACCGTAGCTCGCATTCCCGTTACGCAAGTGACGGAAAAAGTGACCATAGAGCCAAATCACGTCTATGTGGTGCCCCCCAACCAGCATCTGATGATGGAAGGAGACACTATTGTGCCTTCTCTCAATCTGTACGTGGAAGAAAGGCGGGCGCCCGTGGATATTTTTTTCCGGACCCTAGCCGATTCGTACGGCGCGCGCGCCGTGTGCGTGGTGTTATCGGGAACGGGGGCGAATGGGTCGATGGGGCTGAAACGGGTGAAAGAGCGAGGAGGAGTTGCGTACGTGCAAAATCCTCGGGAAGCGGAATTTAACGAAATGCCCCGCAACGCAATTGCCACCGACCTGATTGATGAAGTGTTGCCGGTGGCGGAAATCCCCGGCCGGATACTGGCGTACCGCAATAGCCTAGGCACGGTAGAAATACCAAATGCCGTGGAGGACCGGGCAGAGCAGCAACAAGTAGCCCTGCGCGAAATATTCACCCACTTGCGCGTGCGCACCGGGCATGATTTCTCGAACTATAAACAGGCATCGCTATTACGCCGGATTGAGCGTCGCATCAACGTTCGCAGTCTGCCCGACCTGCCAAGCTACGCCGTCTTTTTGCAGCAAAATCTGGAAGAAAGCCAGGCCTTACTGAAAGACCTGTTGATTTCAGTAACCAACTTTTTCCGGGATAAAAAGCCTTTCCAAGCCCTGGAACTGGATGTCTTACCGGCCATCTTTCACCACAAAAAGGCGGATAGCGCGGTACGCATCTGGGTTGCTGGCTGTGCCACCGGGGAAGAGGCGTATTCCCTGGCCATGCTGGTGGCTGAGAGAACCTTGGACGTACTGGATGCACCTAAAGTGCAAATATTTGCTACCGACATCGACGAGGCCGCCCTCACTGCTGCCCGCGAAGGGCTCTATACCCTTAATGATGCCGCCGATGTGTCGCCGGAACGCCTACTGCGTTTCTTCACCAAAGAAGGCGATAACTACCGCGTGCAGCGCGAGCTCCGCGAAATGGTGTTGTTTGCCAATCACAATTTTTTGAAGGATCCGCCTTTTTCACGCTTGGACCTAGTGACGTGTCGCAACGTGTTGATTTACTTGAATTCCACGGCTCAGGAGCGGGTCATGGAAACGTTTCACTTCGCGCTGAAACCAGGCGGCTTCCTGTTCCTGGGTTCTTCTGAATCGGTGGATGGCACCAGCGACTTGTATGCCACCGTTAGTCGAGAGAATCACATCTACCGGTCTCGCGAAGTGGCCATGCCCCATTACGCACTGCCCGAATCGGTGCCGGCCGCCTTACACGCTACGCCGCCGGCTTCACTTACGCTGCTCGAGGCCGAGAGCCGCCACCTAACCCGGTTGTCGTTGGGAGAGCTGCACCAGAAGCTGTTGGAGCAGTACGCGCCCCCTTCTTTGGTGGTAAACGAGGAGTATGACATCCTGCACATGTCCGAGAGGGTGGGCAGCTTTCTGGAGTTTTCGGGCGGGGAGCCCACCAAGAACCTGCTCAAGCTCATCCGGCCTGAGCTACGGCTGGCACTCCGCTCGGTGCTGCACCAAGCAGTGCAGCTGCAAACCATCATGGAAGCCCGCAACGTGCTTTGGAATAAAAATGGGGAACGCCAGATGGTAACCATCCGCGTTAAACCCGTTACCAAAGCGGGCGACACGGCCAAAGGATTCCTCCTGGTAATTTTTGAACCGAACGAACAGCAAGCGCCCGAGGAAAAGGGGGGGCTCCCATCGGATGAGCCCATTGCCCGGCAACTAGAAGCAGAGTTGATCCAAGTGAAAGCTCAGCTCCGCTATTCTGCGGAGCAGTACGAATACCAGGCGGAGGAACTGAAGGCGTCGAACGAGGAATTTCAAGCTGTCAACGAAGAGTTGCGCTCGGCCGCCGAAGAACTGGAAACCAGCAAGGAAGAGCTTCAATCGATGAACGAGGAGTTGCGCACGGTCAACCAGGAGTTGAAAGTGAAAATCGAGGAAATAAGTGTTACCAGCAACAACTTTCAAAATCTAATCCATTCGGCCGGCGTAGCCACCATCTTCCTGGACCGTGCTTTCTGCATTCGGTTGTACACCCCGGCCGCTCAGCAGCTTTTCAACCTGATTCCGTCCGACTATGGGCGTCCTATTTCCGATATCACCCATCGGCTGCAATACGACCAGTTGCTGCCCGACGCCCAAACTGTCTTAGAGAAGCTTACGCTGCTGGAGCGCGAAGTGAAAACCACCGACCACCGGGCGTTTTTAATGCGCCTGTTGCCGTATCGCACGGCTGACGACCGGATTAATGGCGTGGTGATTACGCTTTTCGACATAACCGACCGCAAGCAGGCTGAGGAAACCTTGCAGGCCAGCGAACAGCGGTTGCAGCGCATGGTGAATGTGCCCAGCGTGGGCATGCTGACGTTCGATTACACGGACACGCTATTGCAAGTCAACGATGCCTTCCTGGAGATGGTCGGGTACACCCGCTCGGAGTTCGAGGCCCGCACGTTCACCTGGCTGGACTTCACTCCCGCGGAGCACGTGGAAGTCAGCCAGCAGGTCATGGCCCAGTTGCGGCAAACCGGGCGGGGCGGCCCGTACGAGAAAGAGTATTTCCGCAAGGACGGCTCCCGGCTCTGGCTGATGTTTGTGGCCGCTGATTTGGGCGACGGCACCATCGCCGAGTATGCCATCGACATGAGTGCCCGCAGACAAGCCGAAGCAGCGGTGGCGTCCGACCTGGCGGGCATGCAGCGGCTCCATGAGTTGCACACGAAGCTAGCCACCGAAACCAACCTGAAAGTGGCCTTAACGGAAATGGTGGCCCTGGCCTGCGACTTTACGAATACCGACCGCGGCTGTGTGCAGCTGCTTAGCGACGATGGCCAGCGCCTGGAACTATACGCCTGCCACGGCTACGAGGAAAACAACCGCTTTATTCAGCACTTTTTGCACGAAGGATTTAAGCCCGTCGGTGATGCAACTCGTCGGGATCAGCTCCGGCTGATCATTGAAGATATTGAAGCGTATGCGCCCCTGCTGAGCACCCAAGACCGAGAAGTGGCTTTGTCGGCCGGCATTCGGGCCCTGCACTCCGTTCCGCTCATCACTCGCAGCAGTGGCTTGGTAGGAGTTTTAAGCAACCAGTTTCGCCAGCCCCACCGCCCCACCGAGCACGAGTTGCGGCTGCTTGACTTGCTGGCCTGGATGGCGGCTGATTTCGTGGAACGGCACCGGGCTATTCAAACCCTCGAACAACTATCCGTCGGTTTGGAGCAGCAGGTACAGGAGCGAACGGCACAATTAAACCAGAGCACGGAGATCTTGCAAAAGAGCTTGGCCAAACTGCAGCAAGCCGAAGAAGTGGCGCAGATGGGCAGTTGGGAGTACGACATTGCGAGCGGCGAAACCGTCTGGAGCACCGGCATGTACCGCTTGTACGGGTTGCCCGCTACCCACGCAGTAAGCCCAGAAATCTACCTGGATTATGTTGTGGAAGCCGAAAAGCCCCTAGCCGAAAAGCTGATACAACAAGTTCGGGAGAAGCACGAGCCGCTGGACGAAACGCTGCACCTGCTGATAGACGACCAAGTACATACCTTCCGGATTAAATCAGTGGTGCTGCGCAACGACCACGGAGAGCCGGTGAAGATGCTCGGCCTCGATTTGGATGTGTCGGAAATAAAACGCCTGGAAGAAGAAAACCTGCAAATGCGGCTCAATCAGCAGAAAGCCCTCTTGTTGGGTATTCTGGATGCTCAGGAGGAAGAGCGCCGCCGCATCGCCGAGTCGTTGCATAATGGGGTAGGACAGCTGTTATTCGCCACAAAACTCAACTTCGACCGGTTGGCTACGCTGGTACCAAAGGAAATTTTTCGGGGTGCCAACCAACTCTTAGATGAAGCCATTCAGGAAACTCGAAAGGTCTCACACGAGCTGGTGCCTGCTACGCTAAACAATTTTGGTTTAGCCAAATCCATACGAGATTTATGCCAGAATTACAGCCAGACGCGGATTCGTGTGAATTGCGAAATAGTGGGGCTGGAGAATCGGCTGGAGCCGTACTTGGAGGTTGCCGTTTACCGCATTTGCCAGGAATTGCTGACCAACGTGACGAAACACGCGGAAGCTACTAGCGCCGATGTTCTGTTAGTACAGGAGGATGGCGATGTAACGCTGAAAGTCCGTGATAACGGCAAAGGAGTGAGCCCGGAACGCAGCAAATCGGCCGGGATTGGACTGCGTACAATCAAGGACCGGGTGAACCTGCTAAACGGCACCTTTTCTCTGCATACTCCTGATACCAGTACAGGTACGCAAGTAACCGTCCGGATTCCAAGTACTGGGGCAAGCTAGCAGGCAATTCTTCCATCAGTGGTCCAACGGTAGGCCCGTTACGGAAGGCCCCTCACGCGTGTAGTCTGTAGCTGGAGTCTACTAAGACTCAAAAAAAATCGGTATTCGTCTACTAATCAGGGAGCTGAGCGGGCCGTGCTGTGGGCCTTTTCAACCACTTAGCTTCCTGAACTGGCCGCTTTTCCTGTAAAAGAGTAGCTAGCTGTAGTGGGTGGGGCCACTTGGTGCCGACAGCTGTGCAGCCAGTCCTTTGCTTCCGCTAGGTCGTAAAACAGTTGCAGTTCAAGCGACCCGCTCAGCTGGTGGGAACTGGCGAGGGTGAGAATATCTACCCCCTTATCTGCTTGCACTACGTGCGCAATATAGCGGAGACCTAGCCGCTGGGCCTGGGGCAGCCAGGCGTGTTCGAGCCATTCGGCGGAGTTAAACCAAGGGCCGTTTAAGGCCAAGTTGTTATTAAGTAGAAAAGCACTGGGATGAGTTGCTACTTTATCTAAGTAACTGAGGGCGCCCTGCATGGCCTCGTGGTCACCAATAAGCCCGCTCCAGGTGGCGTACAGCCAGTGCTCCGACTCCTCGTAGTGAAGCACGCAAGTACCCCCGGAACCGAATTGTAGCGAATCAAGCAGCATGGATAATATTAAAATATTCAAATAAATAAGAGCCAACACCTTGCTAACTATGACGTTATATCGGCTACTGTGCAGGTGCAAAGTTGAAAAGCAGTAAGGCACTACGCAAGGAGACAAATACGAATTCTATCTCCGTATTCTCGTCACATATCACTGCGGTTTTTACGCAAGCCGCTTGCCCGCTACATCCCATTTGCCGTCTCCCTACCGTCCCGCTAGCTTGCTAGGAGCAACAGACCCGCTGTGCTGCCGGCTCACCTGTTCAGCTAAGAGGCCTCTATACCCACCTAGGTAGGGCTGCAGACTGAACTGGACGGCCTGCATTTCGGCCCTGATGCTAGCCCAAACGGCTGGGCTTGCGTATGCTGTATACTGCCACTGACCAGCTAGCCAGCCCCAGTACGTCACTTCCACTTCTGAACACGACACCCGTAGTACTCTGCGGCTCTCTTTTCCCTATCTTCTCCCTTATGATTCGAGTTTTTATCGTTGACGACCACGCTATTGTGCGAGACGGCCTGCAATCGGTGCTAACCGCTATGCCCCTGCTAGAAGTGGTGGGCGAAGCGGCCAACGGGCAGGAGCTGTTAGACCAATTGCCTACCGTGCCCACCGACGTCGTGCTGATGGATTTAAATATGCCCGTACTGGATGGGCTGGCGACCACGCATAAGTTGCAAGAGCAGTACCCGCTTCTGCGCATCCTGATTTTGTCGATGAATACGCACGAGCGCACCGTAGGGGAAGTGCTAGCCGCGGGAGCCCACGGTTACGTGCTCAAAAACGCGGATAAGAGCGAGATTTTCGCGGCAATCCAAGCGGTGGCAGCCGGTAAGCGTTTTCTGTGCTCGGAAATTGGCTTGGGCACGCTTGAAAAGTTGCTGGCTTATGAAGCCGAAGGCCCCACAAGTTCTTCTAAGAGTGCCTTCTACCTGACGCCTCGCGAGCGAGAGATTGTGCAATTGGTTGCCAACGGGCTAACCAACCAGCAAATCGCGGATAAGCTTTTCACCAGTAAGCGAACGGTGGAAAGCCACCGGCAAAACTTACTGGAAAAAACCGGCATCAAAAACACTCCTGCGTTGATTAAGCACGCTATGGAACAAGGCTGGCTGCAACAATAAGTGGTGGCGCTACTACCGGGTGAAGCAGGGCGCAGACTCACCCGTAAGCAATACGTAGATAAGCAGGTAGAAAATGGGTAGCGCAGCCGATAAATACGCAGAAAAAACCACGCATTTACCAGCAACAAAACCCCGTATTTTAGCGAGGTAGGGGAGGAGGGTCGTTCTGTTTCTTTGTGTTGCCTTCCAGAGCTAGCTGTTCTGGTGGTGTATCATTATTCAAGCACACGGTATACCTCTAGCCAGATAGTGTTGGTTGCTGCCCAAAAGTGGCACCAGTAGGCTTGTACCGGTCTCACATCCTTAGCTGCCAATGCTGTGCTACCCTCTCTTACTAATCCGTCTGCTATAGCAGCGGGCGCTATGCTGCCAGTAAACCTTGCCGTGGTAGATGCGGCGCATCTGGTGCGCATCCTAGGTCCTTTATCCACTCCCTTGTTAGTCGACTGTGGTGCGTTGCCCAGCCAACGCACGCAAGGCATCTGCTTTCTGGTATCGCAGTTGCTCATCCTGCGGCGAAGTGGGGCTACTGTCTGGCTACGCAATGCGAGTCCCGTGTTGCGCCACTGCCTGCAGGATCTGAAGCTCAGTGCATTTTTTTCCTTCACTGACTGACGAGAGATGAAGCTACTAACCTCTCTAACGGATCCAGAATATCACCCACCAACTGGGCCTTCACGCCTGCATCGCTGGCTGCGTGGCTACGTGCAGGATGAGCGGGACATGCCGTTTGTGTATCTGCTCCTGCACCTATCGGGCACTATGGTGCCTCTGGCGGTTCTGCTTTTCGTGCCAGGGCTGCCAGGCCCGGCGTGGTGGGTGGTGGCGGGCGTGTACACGCTGTTGGGTAATCTACGCTTCAAAGGGCCGTTCGGCCTGATGCTGCATTGTACCACCCACCGGGTACTGTTCAAGAAAAGGTACGGGTGGCTTAATCACTACGTGCCGTGGGTGATAGGCCCGTTGTTCGGGCAGACGCCCGAAAGCTACTTCACCCACCACTTGGGCATGCACCACCCCGAAAACAACTCACCGGAGGATGAAAGCTCGACTATGTTTTACCAGCGCGACTCGCTGGTGAGCTTTCTGCACTACCTCGGCGACTTTTTGCTGCTGGGCGTGGCCCGCTTAGTAGGCTATTTCACCCGGCGCCACAAGACCACCTTGCGCCGCCGCCTCCTGCGGGGCGAACTAACCTACGTAGTGGTTACGCTGGGCTTAGGCTGGCTCAACTTACCAGCGACGCTGGTGGTGCTGGTACTGCCGCTAGTGATTGCGCGGGTGGTGATGATGCTCGGTAACTGGACGCAGCATGCCTTCATCGCGGCCCACAGTCCCGAGAACTGCTATACTAACAGCGTCACCTGCATCAACACGCCCTACAATCACGCGTGCTGGAATGACGGCTATCATATCAGTCATCACCTCAAACCAGCGTTGCACTGGACTGATCATCCCGCGCACTTTCGTGCGAACCTGGCTCAGTACGCCCGTTACGATGCGATTGTGTTTGATGGCATTCACTTTCTACACGTGTTCAGCTACTTGATGCGTCAGCGCTACGATCTGCTGGCCCGTCATTTCGTGGAGTTGCACGACCCGCACCGGACCGAAGAGGAAGTGGTAGCGTTGCTGCGCAGCAGAACCCAGCGCTTGCCACGCCCGGTATTGGTCCCGGCATAGCGTGGCTGATTACCGGCCAGGATTACGTCTTCGTAAAGCCTTGCTGTTTTTAGTGTAAGTGAATAGGAGCAGGCGTGTTTCCCTGGTCTATGGCCCAATTTTTACTTCTTACATCTGAGCGCTATGCCTGCACTGCCCTCTCCTAAAAAGGGCCGCCACCACCGGGATATTGTGGTCATCGGTACTTCGGCCGGGGGCGTGACGGCACTGCTGGCCCTGGCCAAAACGTTACCGGCTGATTTCCCGGCCCCTATTTTTGTGGTGCTGCATGTGGCCCCCGATTCGCCCAGCATCATGCCCGAGCTGCTGAACTCGGTGTCAGCCCTGGAGGCCAAACACCCGCAAAATGGCGAGACTGTGCGGGCCGGCGTCATATACCTGGCTCCACCCGACCACCACTTGCTGCTGGAAGACGACCGGGTACTCGTTGCCCGGGGCCCGAAAGAAAACCGCTTCCGGCCGTCCATCGACGCCCTGTTTCGCTCGGCCGCCTACACCTACGGCCCCCGCGTGCTGGGCGTAGTGCTCACTGGCTACCTAGACGACGGCACCTCCGGCCTCTGGTCGGTGCAGCGTATGGGTGGACTGGCCATCGTGCAGGACCCACAAGACGCCGAGCAGCCGGCCATGCCCACTAACGCCCTGGCGTTTGTAACAGCCGATCACCTAGTGCCCCTATCCCGGCTAGGAAGCCTCCTGGTGCGCCTTACGCAAGAACCCACGCCCGCCAAAATTCGCCTGCCCGCCGCCGAACTGGACCTGCTAAAGATTGAACTCACTATTGCCAAAGAAGGTGGTGGCTTCGAGTTAGGCATCATCGAGAAAGGCAAGCTTACTGCCTTCACCTGCCCCGATTGCCACGGCGCGCTTACGCAGCTTATCGAGGGCAAGGTCATTCGCTACCGTTGCCACACGGGGCATGCCTACACCGTCAGCTCGTTGCTCAGTGAAGTGACCGAGTCGGTGGAAAGCATGCTGTATCAGTCTATGCGCGGGCTAGAAGAAACCAAAATGCTGCTCGACCAATTGGGCACGCATTTTCAGGACGAAAAACAAGCCAACGTAGCCCAGCTGTTTTTCGAGAAAGCCGACGAGGTGGGCTTGCAGGCTCGCCTCATGCAT
Source organism: Hymenobacter tibetensis (assembly GCF_022827545.1). Lineage (NCBI taxonomy): Bacteria > Pseudomonadati > Bacteroidota > Cytophagia > Cytophagales > Hymenobacteraceae > Hymenobacter > Hymenobacter tibetensis. Next base: position 3,641,445 of record NZ_CP094669.1, on the reverse strand, counting down.
GAGTCTATCCAGAAACAGGAAGCACTGAGCGGCGACTTGCAATTCTACTCCACCAAGTTGGAGTAAGCCCCTTCACTTCCACTTGCTGCCCGCTGACCTACCGCTGCTATGGCCGACACCCTGTTTTCCTCCTCTGAACCCGCTGCCGGCGCAACTCCGCTGCCCAGCCCAGCCGAGCAATTAGTGCAGGCCAACCACCGGCTATCGGTGGTCAACCAAGAGTTGGATGTGGCCAACGAGCAACTCCGGGTTGCCAACGAGCAACTGCTTGTGGCCAATAACCAGTTACGAGTGTACAACGAGGAGATACGTACGCAGGCGGCGGACTTGCAGCGAGCAGAAGAGGCAGTCAGCCAACTCAATACGGAGCTAACCCTTACCAATGCGGGCCTGCTCGATACCATTGCCGATAGCCTGCAGGCCACCGAGTTTGCGCGCGCTGAAGCCGAGGCCCAGCGCCTACGGCTCCACCGCCTCGTCGCGGAGGTTCCAGCTATGATTGCTGTGCTTACCGGCCCCGAACATGTAGTGGAGTTAGCCAACGATCATTTCCGCGCGATGTTCGGCCACCGCGAGCTGGTAGGTCAGCCCTTTTGCCAGGCGGTGCCCGAACTCGCAGGCCAACCCTTTTTCGACCAGCTCGACGACGTATACCGCACGGGTGAAACCTACACCGGCACGGATGTGCCGGTGACCTTGGATCGTAGGCATTCGGGCCAGCTAGAACACCTCTTTGCCACGTACATCTTCCAGGCCACCCGCGACGGAGCAGGCCGTATTGAGGGACTACTCATTTTCGCTTACGAAGTAACGGAGCAGGTGCGGGCCCGGCTGGAGCGGGAAGCCGGCGCCCGCCAGCGGCAACTCGTGACCGATGCCCTACCAGTCCTCATTGCGTACGTAGACCAAGCGCAGCGCTACCAGTTCAACAACCAAGCCTACGAGGAGTGGTTTCACCAGTCGCCGAGGGCCTTACGGGGGCAGTATGTGCGGGAGGTGGTTGGCGAAGCAGCGTATGCTGCCGCCGCCTCTTATATAGCGCGGGCGCTGGCTGGAGAACGGGTGGACTTTGAAGCCTGCATGCCCTACCGGGATGATCTAGTCAAGCACATCCGCACCACGTACGTGCCCGATGTGCAGCAGGAACGGGTAGTGGGGTTCTATTGCCTCATCAACGACATCACCGAGCAAGTGCAGGCCCGCGCTGAAATCGAGCGGCAACAGCAGCAGCTGCACGATTTGTTTATGCATGCCCCGGGGCCGATTGTTATCCTGGAGGGTGCCGCCTTCCACTTTACCTTGGTCAATCCGGCCTATCAGCAACTTTTTCCCGGCCGGGATCTGTTGGGCAAGCCTCTACTGGACGCCCTACCCGAATTAGCCGACACTCCAATCCCCAGGTTGTGTCGGCAGGTATTCGAAACAGGCGAACCGTATGTGGCCGAAGAATTGCCTCTTCAGCTAGCTCGTCGCGAAGGCAATCCGCTGGAAGAAATCTACTGTACCTTCACCTACCAAGCCCGCCGCGACGCGCACGGAGCAATAGACGGAGTCGTCGTCTTTGCCTATGATGTAACTGGTTCAGTTCGCGCTCGACGGGAGGTGGAAGCTGGCCGTGCGCAAGTACAGGCCTTGAATCAGCACCTCGTGCGCACCAACGGCGACCTGGATGCTTTCGTGTACACGGCTTCCCATGACTTGCAAGGGCCCATCAACAATCTCGCTGGCCTGTTGCACGCCTTGGACCAGGAATTCCCCATCTCCGCTCGCTCAGTCCTAGCCGCGCAGATCCTAAGCCTCATGCACGGCTCAATTGAGCGATTCCGGCACACCTTACTTGAACTGAGTACTACCGCTCGCTTGCAGGCGGAAGCTGGCCAGGTGTCCCCCGCCGTATCGCTGGCCAGTATGGTGCGAGATGTGCTGTTGGATCTGGCCCTCCCTATTGCCAAAACTAACGCCGAGTTCATCATAAACGTGGATGAGTGTCCACCTATAACGCTTTCGGAAAAGAATCTGCGTTCGGTGGTCTACAACCTGCTCAGCAACGCCATCAAGTACGGCCATCCTGACCGTCCCCCGTTCGTACAGGTGCGCTGCTACCACGAACAGGGCAGTTTAGTGGTCAGCGTCCAAGATAACGGCTTGGGTTTGAGTGAGGAGCAACAGAAGCAACTCTTTCAGGTGTTCCAACGCATGCACACGCATGTGGAAGGAACAGGTATGGGATTGTATCTGGTGAAGAAAATTCTTGATACTATCGGCGGTAGCATCCGGGTCGAGAGTACGGTAGGCTGCGGTTCCACCTTTAGGGCTGTTTTTCCTATCTAAGTAGCTCACAGCGTCCCACAAGTTTCACCTTACTAGTGGAATCTTATTCTTTATGCCACCTTTACGCACAACCAGTACTTGGAGACAGGATAGCATCAAGGGCTATGCTTGACGTGACTGATTTCTTTTTGCTGTCTGTATCGGCAACGTAGTGCGACGCATAATAGCGAGTTTAGAGACTGGTTCACCCAATTGAACCCTCGTATTATCCTTGTATAGGCTAGGTTCGACTACTAGCCGTACTATCCTCATTACATTAGGGGTATTGCTTCTTCACCCCGTCCCAACTGAAACTGTTATGGTTCCCCACCAACCCGAGCCGCTGTCTTTGGAAGCGCAACTGGCGGCCCTGCAAGAAGAAAACCGCCAGCTCCGCGCCGACCAAGTGATGGCTCAGGCCGAGCAGGCCGCTGCCGACGATGAGAAGCAACGGCAGGACCGGTTCCGGACCATATTTGAGAATTCGCCGTTCGGGCAGAAAATTATCACCTCGGACTTGCTGATCCGGCAGGCCAACCAAGCCGTAGTGGACATGTTGGGCTGTGCCCGCTTGGAAGACGTAGTGGGCCACCGCATCCTGGAGTTTGCCCACCCCGACCACCGCGCCGACTGGCATTATCTACAGCAGCGGCTGTGGGCGCATAAGTTGTCGCACTTCATGCTGGAAACCTGCCTGGTGCGCCCCGATGGTTCCTCGTTCTGGTGCCAAGTCACCTCCATTCGCTTCCCGGACGGGGAAGACGAACTGGGCTACACGCAGCTCGAAGATATCAGTGAGCGCAAGGCCCTGGAGCTTTCTTTGAAACGGCTCTACGACGCGCAGGAAACCATCCTGCACCTGGTCACGCACGACTTGAAGACGCCCATTGCCCATATTCAGCTGCTGACCGACCTGCTGCAGCGCCAAGCGGACGCGGCCCAGCAGTCAGCGGACGAGGCACAGGATACGGCGCGCTACCTCGCCCTCATCCGCCAGTCCTGCGCCGAGGCCAATAAGCTGCTGCAGGACGTGCTGTTTCTGGGCTCGCTCGACGCCGCCCACTTAAAAAAGCAACCCACCAACCTGGTCGCCTTGCTCGAACGGCGGCTGGTCCCGCACCAGTTGGTGGCCCACGACAAAAACCTGACATTAACCCTGGAGGTGCCGACCCAGGCGCTGCAAGCCAACCTGAACGCCGACGTCTTCGGGCGGGTGGTGGACAACCTAGTCAGCAACGCCTTGAAATTTACCCCGGCCGGGGGCCGGGTGACGGTACGGCTGCAGGAGTGCCCGGGCTGCGTGCAGTTCACGGTCCGCGACACGGGTATTGGCATCCCCGAGGCGCTGCAGGAGCAGCTGTTTGAGAAGTTCACCTCCTCGGCCCGGCTTGGGGTGGGCGGCGAGGTCAGTACGGGACTGGGCTTGTTTATCACCCGGCAGATTGTGCAGCTGCACCGCGGCAAACTGTGGGTGGAAAGCCGAGAGGGCGCGGGCACCTGCTTTTTTGTGGAGCTGCACTAAGCAGAACAGTAGAGGCCTGCAGCGAGCGGGGCCCTAGCAAAATGGCCTGTTGCGGTGGCGGCACGAAAGGGGGGCGGCCGCCTACTATAGAGTGAAGACTATTCCGTCAGACCTCACGACAACATGTAGCATTTTACAAAGACGGTATTCGTAAAATGCCACATCACCCACAACGTTTATCAAGCACCGTCTACAAAATGGGTAAGCCAGCAAACTAGCTACGAACTCGGATTCAAGAAATTTGCATTCAACATACTACTGGTTTGCCCCCTCACAAAACGACCTTGAAAACGTAGTTCTCAAGGTCGTTTTGTGAGGGGGCAAACGCACCTGCTGTATCAGAAAGCACCGGTTTCCTACTAATGATTCAGAATCTACTTACTGGGCTGCTGAGGCACCCTTAAGCTATCTTTTAACACTCATCAGATAGGGCCTCAGTATGGCGCACCTTTTGGAGCCTAGCGTATTCTTTCCTTAGATTGGCTGTAGCAGCATCTACAGCTCTTTTTGACGGGGTCTTCGCTAGTAAACCCCGACCTTTACCCGGCCCTTAGTGCTGTACTGATGTCCCCACTCGACTTGCTACCCGTCTTTAACGCCCAGCCCGGTGCTACCCTCTTGCTGTCCCCGGACTGGGTGATACTGGGGGCTAGCGACGACTACCTGGCCGCCACCCTCACGGAGCGAGCCATCATTGTGGGGCAGCACATCTTCGACGCCTTCCCCGACAACCCCGAGACGCCCGAGGCCAATGCCGTGGCCAACGTGCGCGCCTCGCTGGAAACGGTGCTGGCCACCAAGCAGCCGCACGAGATGGCCCCGCAGCACTACGACGTGCCCGACCGCACCCGGCCCGGCCGGTTCATCGAGCGCCACTGGCAGCCGCGCCACACGCCCGTGCTCGATGCGCAGGGGCAGGTGCAGTTCATTATTCAATCCGTGCAGGACATCACCGCCCGCCGCCAGGCCGAGCGGCAGCTGCGCGAAAGCCAGGCCCGCGAGCAAGCAGCTCGCGCCGTGGCGGAGTTGCAGCGCACCGAGTTGCAGCGTGTCTACCAGGAAGCACCGGTGGCCATGGGCCTGATGCGTGGCCCCCACCTTTGTACTGGAATGGGCAAATGCGCGCATGGGCGCCATCTGGGGGCGGCCTCTAGACCAGGTAGTGGGTCGACCCCACTTTGAAGCCCTACCCGACTTAGCCGGCCAGGGCTTTGAGCAGGTATTTGCCGATGTGCTGGAAACCGGCCGAACTGTTGCATTGCAGGAACTATTGGTGAGCATCAACCAGAACCAGCAAGCCTACCAGGGCTATTTCAACATCACCTCTCAGCCCGTTTACGAGGGAACACAGCACATTTCCGGCATCCTATGTTCGGCCATCGAAGTGACAAACCAAGTGCTAGCGCGCCAGCAGGTACAGCATCTCAATGAGGAACTAGCTGCCCTCAACGAAGAACTTCGGGCTACCAACGAGGAATACCACCAGGCGAACACGGTGTTGAGTGAAACGCAGCAGCAGTTGCAGCAACTCAACCAGGAGCTGGAAGCCCGCGTGCAGAAGCGCACTTACCAGCTCAAAAACGCGCAGGCGACCACCGAGCGCCAGCGGCGACAATGGTACGAGCTCATGATGCGGGCCCCGGCCGGCATCTGCATTTTCGACGGCCCGGAGTGGGTGTACGAGTTTGTGAACCCGGGCTACCAAGCCATGTTCCCCGACCGCGAGCTACTAGGCAAGCGCCTAGTGGATGCCCTGCCTGAAATAGCCGAACAGCCCCTGATGGCTATCTTGCACCGTGTCTACGATACGGGCGAGCCGTTCGAGGCTCACGCGGTGCTCGTGCCGCTAGCCCGCACCGCGGGCGGCCCCGTAGAAGATATTTACTTTGACCTGACCTACCAGGCGCGCCGCGACGAGGCCGGACAGATTGATGGCTTCGTCACCTATGCCTACGACGTGACCGAGCAGGTGCTGGTGCGTCGGGAACAAGCAGAGCAGCAGCGCAAGCTGTACGACCTGTTCGAGCAGGCCCCGGTTGGGATCTGCATCTTCGCCGGTCCCGACTGGGTCTATGAGGTCATCAACCCCAGCTACCAGCAGCTACAGCCTCACCGCCCGCTACTGGGCTTGCCCCTATTAGTGGCCATGCCTGAACTGGTTGGCACGAACGTGGAACAACTGCTCCGACATGTATACGAGACGGGCGAAACGCATCAAGAGCACGAGTTGCTCATTCCCGTAGCCCGCGCCGAGGATGGGCTGCTCGAGGAGCGCTATTTCACTGTGGTCTACCAAGCACGGCGTGACGAGCGGGGCCGTATCAACGGCATTCTCAACTTTACGGTGGAGTTTACCGAGCAGGTGCGGGCCCGCCAGCGGGTGCAGGACCTGAATGAAGAACTAGCCCTCATCAACGAGGAGTTAGCAGGCACCAATAAAGAGCTTACCGCGACCAACGAAGAGTTAAACAAGAGCAACACCCAGCTCATGCGCACCAACGTGGACCTGGACACGTTCGTCTACACCGCTTCGCATGACCTCAAGGCCCCGATTACCAACATCGAAAGCATCGTGCTGGCCTTGCGCGATACGCTGCCGCCCGGCGTGCAGCAGGACGAGGTCGTAGCGCACCTGCTGGCGTTGCTAGACACGACCGTGACCCGCTTCCGGCTGACCATTGACCAGCTCACCGACATCTCAAAGCTGCAACTGGCCCACGCCGGCCCCGCCGAACCGGTGCGGCTGGCGCAAGTGGTGGAGAATGTACGCCTGGACCTGGGGCCCGCTAGCGCGGCGGCAGACACTCAGCTCACGGTCGAGGTAGACCCCGAGTTGGTCGTCTCGTTCTCCCCCGCCAACCTGCGCAGCATCGTGTACAATTTGCTTGGCAATGCCATCAAATACCGCGCTCCGGAGCGGCTTTCGCAGGTGCGCGTGCATGCCGTGCACACCGCGTCCGGGGTAGTGCTCACGGTGCAGGATAATGGGCTGGGCATGAGCGTGGGGCAGCAACGGCAACTCTTTGGTCTGTTCCAGCGCCTGCATACCCACGTAGAAGGTACCGGCGTGGGCCTCTACATTACCAAGCGTCTGGTGGAGAATGCCGGGGGCCGCATCACCGTGCAGAGCCAGCCGGGCATCGGCACCACCTTCACGGTTACCTTTCCTGCCTAAGTGCACTGTGTATGGCCATGCCTGCCTTAACAAGTATCCTGCTGGTCGATGACGACCCCACGACTAATTATCTTAATAAACTCCTGCTTACCCGCATGGGAGCGGCCGAGCAGGTGCTCGTGGCCGAAAACGGCGAGCAGGCCCTGCGCACGCTCGGGCAAACCTGTGTGGCCGAAACCACGACCTGCCCCCAACTCATTTTGCTGGACATGAACATGCCCGTGCTCAACGGGCTGGCCTTTCTGGAAGCCTACGTGCAGCTGCCGCTGGCCCAGCAGCAAGCCATTGTCATCGTCCTGCTCACCAGCTCGCTGCACCCCGTGGACCTGGCCCACGCCCAGCAGCTGCCCATTGCGGGCTTTCTGAATAAGCCGCTGACCAAGGAAAAGGTCCACGCCCTGCTACTGGAGCATTTCACCCAGCCAGTAGCCTAGTTTCGCCAGGGCCTGGGTAACGGCTGTACCACTCTTTGAACCACTCCTCCTCGTGGGGAAGTGCTTCTAGTCCAACTTCCTTAGCGGGGTTTTCGGTTCCTCCGCTCGTGGCCCCCTAGTAGAGGAGGCACCGGGGAGGCGCGTCGAGTAGGCCGCACACTTGGTCAATGGTCAACTTTCCCTGGATGAACTGCACCAGCAGGCGCAATTCGTAGCCCTGAGCAGCCAACGCCGTTCCCTGCGTTATCCCCAGGCATTCCCGAACCAGTTGCCGCCGTCGTGCTTCATCCTAGTAGAAGAGTCCGGTATTGAGAACGGCCCCCTGTTAGCTAACGGTTCAGTAACCTGCGTGAAATCATCATTTTCTCCGAATAAACACGCAATTAGTGGGCAAGTGAGTGTCAGTACTTACTAGCTCCAAGCACTGTTTTTTGGCCTAGGCAAATAAGATTTTGAGTATGGAAAGAGGCAACTGCTTTTCTCTCTTGTTGCTGTCAAAAGCTGATTTATATAATGCTGGTTCTCGGACTGGCCTGCTTATAGCAGCCGAGGCTAACATGACGCCAAGCCGTCCCCGTGAGGTTGGGCGACGCATTCCAGGCAGCGCAGTGGAGTGCCCCGCTGCCTGACTCCGCCGGTGCTAAGCTTAGCCCGCGTCGCCAAAACAGGCGTGTGCGGCCTGGGCCAACTCGCGCAACTGCTGCTGCAGTTCCGGCGGCGTGACCACCCTGAACGAGCCCGCCTGGGGCAACAGCCACGCGGCTAGGTAGCGCAGACTCCCCGGCAGAAAGGACATTTCCACGGTGCCATCGGGTCCTACTTCTTCCTGCACCCACCCGTACTGGTGCTTGGTGTCCTGGATGGAGCGCACGGCTTCGGGCTGAAAGCGCACGCGGGCCACCGCTAACTGCTGGCGGCGCACGGCCTGGGCCGACCAGTACGAGTTCAGCGTTTCCGGCCGCTCGGGGAAGGTTTCGTCGCGCACTTCCAGGTGCTCGATGCGGTCGAAGCGAAAATCCCGGAAATCCTGCCGCAGCCGGCAGTACGCCACCAGGTGCCACTGCTGCTGCAGGTAGCAGCCGATCGGCTCGACGTCGCGCGCGGTGCTGGCCTCGGCCAAGCCGGCGCGGTAGCACAACCGCACCACGCGCCGAGACATCGTGGCCGCAAGCAGGCGTTGGTGCGTCCCGCTGTCGGCGGCGGGCGTTGCCGGTTGCGTGCGCAGGCGCCGCACCTCCAGGCGGGGGGCCAGGGCGTCGAGGTAGTCGCGGTCGGGGCGGCGCAGCACCGCCCGCAACTTGTCCAGGGCCTCGCGGCTGTGGGTGGCGGTCTGCTCGTCGGTGAGGCGGGCGGCTAGCTTCTCCCCGGTGAGTAAGGCCACGGCTTCGTCGCGGGTAAACATGACGGGCGGCAGGCGGTAGCCCTCGGCCAGCGAGAAACCGACCCCGGCTTCGCCGTAAAGTGGTACGCCGGCTGCTTCGAGCGTGCGCAAATCGCGGTAGATGGTGCGCAGGCTCACGCCGAACCGCTCGGCCAGGGCCTGGCCGCGCACCACGCGCCGGGCCTGCAATTGCAGCAAAATACCGGTAATGCGGTCGAATCGGTTCATGCAAAACGGCGTAGAAAGATGGCGTAACGCCCGAAAGCGGGCCGCGGCAGGCGCGCTGTCCGCTAGGGGCTAAGCCCCCAACATACGCAACAATACGCGGAAAAGAACGCATCGGCCGCGCTGCTGGCCAGCGGGCCCAGTGGGGGAGTGCCCGCAGAACAGCAACATAAAAACAGGTCGCCACCGGCTGCTGACATACTGCTGTCGCAGTCGCCCTTTTCCTTTGCCCGCACAGTCACTTCACCCCCCATTGTATGCGAACCATTCAAGAAATTGCCGACCGGTACTATGCCCTGGCCCAGCGCGGCCAACTCCACCAGATTCAGGACGAACTCTACGCCCCCGACGCGGTCAGCATCGAGCCGGAAAACGTGTCGCAGCTGCCGATCACGGTCCAGGGTATTCAGGCCATGCGCGACAAAGAAGCGCTTCTAGAGGCGCAAATCGAGGCGCGGCACGGCGGCTTTTGTGGTCAACCCGTCGTGGCTTCATACTACTTTGCCTGCACCATGGGCATGGACGTCACGCTGAAAGACCGAGGCCGCGTGCAGAAAGACCAGGTGGGCGTGTTCGAAGTGGCCGAGGGCTACATCATAAAAGAGCAGTTCTTCTACAATGATGCCGCCTACTAATCATCCCCTACCCGTGGGCGACCGCCCCGGCCGACGGCCGCCCACGGGCCTTCTTTTCTTATCCCCTGCGCCGCAGCTCCTGCCGGCTCCTTTGGGTGCCGGGTCCCCGGTTGTCGCGCTGGGCAGCTACGCCATCGAAGTCTACCGAACCACCGTCACCTCGGCCGAACAGGCCGCCGTGGTGCTGCAGGCACTGTCCAAGGCATGCCCGGAGCTGACCGCGAGCTTCGATTTGGAGGACTGCGACCGTATCCTCTGCCTCCGGTGCCGCCGGCCGGGCCCCGTCTGTTGGGACCAGGCGGTGGCCGTGGTACGCAATTTAGGAATCCAGATAGCAGTACTGCCGGAGTAAAAATTGCACAGGTAGTCGACCCACTTGGCTGGTATAGTGAGTAGGTTAAGGCTATTGGCCTACTCACTAGCCGTTGGTACCGGCACCGCTACCCGTAAAAAAAAGGGCCGTACAGGCATCGTTTTTCGCCGCCCCCCTAGCTCCTGGCCGACGGCACGTGAGCCGTTAGGCAACGCCCTAAGGCATATCCTCTCCACGCCGCAAGCGTGCTACCGAGCACCGCGGCCTGTAGCATTTTAAGAGCAGCGTTTAACTAATGTGACAAATTAAGATTTGGGTAGTTTTAGGCCGATCTCCTACCACTGTATAATCGAGGTCTACGCGTACAACGGATAAGCCGTATTCGTTCTTAGCAGCTCGTTTCCTCGGGTGCTAGGCGATAACTGGTGCTCCGGCCACCTGCGCCTTCTTTGAGCAGAATACCCTTGTCGATCAGATCGGCGATGTCGCGTCCGGCCGTGTCCTGGGAGCACTTGGCCATACGCGCCCACTTCGAGGTAGTCAGCTTGCCCTCAAAGCCGTCGAGCAGCCGCTGCACCAAGCGGCGCTGCCGCTCCGTGAGCGGCGTGAGCCGATGCTGCTCCCAAAACCGGGCTTTAGCTAAGACCTGCGCCAGGGTGTGTTCGGCACTGGTGAGCGCCCGCCCCAAGCACTGCAGAAACCATGTCAGCCAGGGCGTCAGATCCAGCGGGCCGCGCTGGCTGGTTTCCAGCAAATCGTAATAGGTTTGGCGTTCGGCCTGAATTTGCGCCGACATAATATAGCATCGCTGGGCGGGAGGATTTAGGACATCCAGCTTTGTCAAGTCCGACAAGATCGTATAAGCACTCCAACACCTGATGGGCATTTAATCGGTTATTAAAATACCTTACTACCGATAACAGTTAATGGGGGCGAAATCTGCTAGCTGTGGGTTGTTTTCCCGGTATACATCACGGTGGCGCTTCATGAACTGCACGGCCCGACGCAGGATGCCGCGGGGCTCACCCTGGGCAGGAACGGGCTCGGCGGAGGCTAGCGTAACAAGGTGGCGGCCAAAAGGTAATGCTTTGTCAAATTGCTGTGCGCGTGGTACCAGGGCTGCAATCGGTGTGAACCAAGCAACATAGCCAGCGGGATTGGAAGGTTTCCAGATTTTTAGCTTGCGGTCGGGCACCAGAATGCTGCCTTGCTGGCAAGCTGGGTTGCTGACTGCCGGGGTTATATCGAGGTGAAATTCATTGGCGTAAATGATGCGTACGCACCGCTTTTTCAATTCCACCATGCTGGCGTAAGTGCCGTTCCCTTTCAGGCGTTGGAAAAGGGAATCGTAGATCTGTTGTTGGTTGTAGAGTTGAGGGTGTGCACCTCGCAATAGGTAAATAAAGTCAAGGTCGTACTCCTCACCGTGGAGGGGGCGCACGGTGGTGCCCAGAGCAAATGAACCCTGCGGGAAAGCATGAGGCTGAAGAGCACCAAGGATAGGGCAGCCGTCGAGGTAGGTAATGACGCTACCGTAGCGCTTTTCAGCTTCTTGATAACGAGCCGCCGGGATTTCCAACTCTTGGCCTATCTGGTAGAGCAGTAAGAACAAGTCGGTCTTGCGAGCTACGCGCTGGGAAGGGCTCTCGGCAGTAAGTAAAGAGTTCAACTTGATCATAAAAACGGGAGCAATTAGGTGTGGCTGAAAGTCAAGTAAAGCGGTTAAACTGGGTAACAGAATCGAATGTATTGGCGTTAGTAAATACTAATTTATTTAGCCTTTTATGCTGATTTAGATGTGCTATGTTATAGCCTCCGAATAGCTATGTACATTTAGGGGTATGCCTTTAATAAGGCTACAACCAGGTTTTGCTTTGCCTACCATTACACTAATTGATTTTGAATTCGTTACTGTTTGACCGGGTGCCCCGCCCGAAAGTGTTTGAAGACAACCTCTGGGCCGCGGCCGACCGCCTGCGGGCCAAGAGCAACCTGAAATCGAGCGAATACGCCGCCCCGCTGCTGGGGCTGTTTTTTCTGCGCTACGCCACCAACCGGTTTGAGAAAATGCGGGCCGAGGCTGACGCCCAGAATGCGGCGAAGCAGACGGGCCGCAACGTGGAAGAGCCGACCCAGACCTACGTGCGGGTGATTGGCTTCGTGGTGCCCAAGGAGGCGCACTACGATAACACCCTGCTGCAGCTGGGGCCTAACGACAGTGCGCCGGAAAAAGTGATTGAAGCCATGGAGGCCTTCGAGGAGGCCAACCCGGACGCCGGCATTGTGCTGCCCAAGGCCGACTACCGAAAGATACCGGATGACGTGCTGCGAGGAATCCTGGGGGAAATAGCCGGGCTGAAGATTACCGAGGGGGACGTGTTTGGGAAGATTTACGAATACTTCCTGGGCAAATTCGCGCTGAGCGAGGGGCAGAAGGGCGGAGAGTTCTACACTCCTACCTCGGTGGTGCGGCTGATTGTAGAGATTCTGGAGCCGCACACGGGGCGCATCCTGGATCCGGCCTGCGGGACGTCAAGCAACAAAGACGAGTTTTGAAAGGGACATACCTTTTAAAACTCGTCTTTAGCGTTTTTCGGTTGGTTGCGGAGCTGCAAATGCGCAACCAACTCTATGCAGCTGGCCTCGTTGCTAAGCGGCTGGTTGGTCGGGTTTGGTAGGTTCTTCCGCTTTTTTGAAGCGTTTGTAGAGAAAGAGCTGCCATTTTTCTTCGGCTACGCCGGCTTTGTCCATCTCGGCCCGCGCCATGGTGAAAAACAAATCCGACAAACGGTTGATGTAAGCGGGAATAGCAGGATGCACGGTGTCAACGGCCATCAAACTAACCAGGCGCCGCTCCCCGCGCCGCATCTGCGTGCGCGCCACGTGGCACAACGCCGAAACCTCGTTGCCGCCGGGCAGCAAGAAATAGTCGGAAGGGGAGGTCATCTGGCTTTCCAGCTCGTCGATCCATTCTTCACAGAATTGGGCTCCGTCGGTTGGTAGCGGATTGGGGTTGGTTTTCTTGGCATCCGAAGGCCGCGCCAAGTGCGACATCATGTCCATCAAATCCTTCTGGATCTTGTGGAGCTGGGGCTGCCAGGGGTGCTCGTTGCCCAGCTTCACCCGGAGCAAACCCAGCGTGGAATTGGCCTCGTCCAGGGTGCCGAAGCACTCCACGCGCACATCATCTTTCGAGACGCGCTGCCCCCCGAATAGGCCGGTAGTACCGGCATCGCCTTTCTTGGTGTAGATCTTCATGAGCTATGAATAGTAGGTGAGTTGCTGTGAGCCGAAGCTACTTTATGGTGAGTGGCAGCCCTGATACCATGAAAATGGCATGGTCGGCGCGCTGAGCAATGTATTGGTTCAGCCAGCCTTGCAAATCCGTGAACTTCCTGCCGGCCTCGGTTGAGGCGTGCAGCCCCATCCCGATTTCGTTGGAAATCACGAGCAGAGTGCATTCCTGTAGCATCAGCTTGTCGAATTCCTGCTGGGCTTGTTGCAGCGCCTTCTCGACCTCGTATTCTGCGTCGGTGAAAAAGTTGGTGAGCCAGAGGGTCACGCAGTCCAACACCACGGTACGGCCGGTCAGGTCGAGGCGGCTCAGGTACTTTTCCTCTTCCAACGTGGTCCAGCGTTCATCCCGGTCGGCTACGTGCCGAGCAATACGCTGCCGGTGGTCGTCGTCCCAGGCCCGTGAGGTAGCCAGATACACAGGGGTGGCACTAAGCTGCAAGGCCAGTTCCTGGGCATAACGGCTTTTGCCAGAGCGCTGCCCGCCGGAAATGTAGTAGAGCTGCATTAGAACGTGAGGGTGTAACGGCCCGAGATGTTGCGGCCTGGCAGGTTGTAGCCCCGCTTCTCGTAGTAGTTTTCGTCGGTGAGGTTGTTGACCAGCACCGACAGGGTGTGCTTGCCCGCCAGTGTGTAGCCCGCCGACAGATCCAGGGTCATGTAGCGCGGATACAGAATTTGGGGCGAGCTGATGTCCGTGAAGTCAGTGTCGCGGCGGCGGTCTACGTAGTGGCCACTCAGGCGGGCCCGCAGGCCCCGGTTGTTGTCGTAGGCGAGGCCGTAGTTGCCGCTCAGCCGCGCCACGTTGAAGATACCGCGGGTGGTTTGCGAGCCGTCGGTGTTATTGGTTACGTCTTCGGCTTTCAAAATACTGGTGCCCCCAGCAAACAAGCGCAGTTCGTAGCGACTGTCGGCCAGCGCCCCAACATCATAGCCAGCTTCCGCTTCCAGGCCGCGGATGCGGCTGTCGTTGGCGTTTACGTACGTGGTGCGGGAGCGGACCCTATACCCTTCGGGAGTGGTTTCGCCCACTGGGTTGGTGGTGCGGGTGGTAATACGGTTCTCGACCTGTGTGGAGAAGAACGCTGCCCCAGCCGAGAAGCCGCTGGTGTTGTTTTCGTAGCGCAATCCAGCGTCCCAGGTCACGCTGCTCTCGTTTTTCAGGCTGGCATTGCCTTCCGTAATGGCTACTTGTTGGGTGGCATTGGGTGTAGTTTGAGAGAAACCAGCCACGTTGTAGGCATCGGGCGTGACGTAGGCCCGGCCAATGGTACCGTGCAGGCGCAAGCCTTCCGTGAGAGAATATTGCGCACCGAGGCTGGGGCTGAAGAACGGATTGGTGGTTTTGCCCGGCGTAAACGTGGTCAGCAGGTCGGTTTGCTGCACGTTATAGGTGATTAAATCATACCGAGCGCCGGGGGTTACAATCAGCTTTTCCTGAAAGAAATTGAATTGGCCTTGGGCATAGAAGCCGGTGGTGTTCAGCTCGTAATTGGGGTTGAAAGGCGCAATGGAGGTGTTAGTGGCGTTGAAGCGCTGAGAGTTGCTGGTGGCCTCGTTCCGGTCGATGCCCACCGTGATGCGCTGGCTGCCCAACTTGATTACGTCTTTCACTTGTACGCCTTTCCACAAGTACTCGCTCTGGAACGAGCGGTAGGGCGCAATAAGCGCATTGTTGGCTCCCGCCGACAGCGTGTAGTTGTCGTTGGTTTCAATGGAAGTATAGCCGCGCACAAACAGTTGATGATGCTCGTAGTCGCCGGTAGCACTCAGGTCCAGATTTTGTCGCTCGATGTCTTTGGATGATGGCCCCAGGTCCCCGTAGAAAATGTCGTTGGGGGACTGCACATTGCGAGCCACGAACCGCTCCCCGCGGACGTCTACGTGCCAGTGCTCGTTCAACTGGTAGCCGAGGCGCAACGCTCCCGAATAGTAGTTCAGCTTGGTGAAGGTGCGGCGTTGGCCGTCGGCACGCCGGTCGTCGGTTTGGGCGGTGCTGTCGTTGGCGTAGGTTTTGGTGGCGCTGCCGCCGTCGAGCCAGCTACGGAAGACGCCGCCTCTACCCAACCGGTAATCGGCGGCCCGATCAAAGAGACCAAATGAGAGGTCGAAATCCAGTTTTTCGGTGAGGTTGCCGCCGGTAGCGCCGCCCACCGTAAACGTCTGGTAGCTGCCGTACCCGGCGGCCAGCGACGAGCGCACTGCCCCGCGGGACTTGCGCGTCACCACGTTCACAACGCCACCCATGGCCTGCGAGCCGTACAGCGCCGAAGCCGGGCCCTTCAAAACTTCTACCTGCTTTACGCTGCCCAAATCGAGGGTGGAGAGGTTACCGGTGCCGGCTGGGCGCCCATCAACCAGCAGCAATGCCCGTTGGTTGAGCCCGCTGGTTTGGGGCCGGAAGCCACGGATGCCCACCCCCGACAATAAGCCGGGGTATTGAATGATATCAACCGAGGCGTTTTTCTTGAGCACATCGGTGAAGTCTTGGGCGGGTGTCTGCTCGATATCCTGGCGGCGAACAACCTGAATCTGCTGCGGCAGTTTGCCTCGCTCGGTGGCCGCGCGGGTAGCCGTTACCACCACTTCACTCAGGCGTTGGCGTTGCAACGTATCGGCGACGGGTACGGGGGCTTGGGCCTGCGTCTGGTACACGGTAGCCGCCAGCAACGGCGCTCCGAGGAGTAACGGTTTGGCCAGTGAAAAGAAAGGATGTTGGCGTAAAGAGTGCTTGTTCATGAAGTAGGGTAAAGCAAGAAATCAAGACAAAAATTAGCAGGTGGGCACTGCTGCCGTGCGCGGTTGGTTGGCTGGAATTTCCCGTAGCGTGCGCAGCATGGCTTCCATGGTGGCGTGCGTTTGCGGGGTCTCGGCGTCTATTTGGGTGGTCCAGAGCACGGGGTCGGCGGAGGTTGCCACACGCCGGGCTGCTGGGCCAGCGGTTGGCACGAACCCTTCGCGTTCCAGGGCGCGGCGCGTCCAAAATGCCACGGCACCTCCGCCGAGAATCTGCACGGCGGGGCCAGTGGGAGCGTGGAGGGCAAACGTGCCGGTGCTAGGGTCGAAGGCCAATCCTTCGCGGGTGAAAGCCGCCGCGAATTGTCCGCTTAGCACCAGGTCTTCGGGAGTGCCCGTGCGCAGTTCTCCGTCGGCGGGCAGCAGCCACACCCGGTCGGCGGCTTGCAGGGCTAAATCCAGTTCATGGGTGGAAAGCAGAATGGCCTTGCCAGTTTGCCGAGCCAACTGGTGCAGCAGGCGCATGAGGGCCACGCGGTTGGGCAGGTCGAGGTGGGCGGTGGGTTCATCCAGCAGCACGATGGGCGTATCCTGCGCCAGTGCGCGGGCCAGCAGCACCTTCTGGCGCTCCCCGTCGCTGAGTTCCCCTACTGGCCGGCGGGCGAAGCTGGTAGTGCCGGTAGCGGCCAGCGCCGCTTGCACGTGGGCGTCGTCTTGAGTTGACAAGCCGCCGAGCCAGCCGGTGTGGGGGTGGCGGCCCAGGCTAACCAGGTCTTGCACGGTAAGGTTGCCCGCCTCAACCCGGTCAGTGAGCACCACGCTCAGTTGGCGGGCTCGTTCAGTGGCGCTCAAGCTACTTAGGGCCGTGTCTGCTAGGTGTAGTTGGCCGCTGAGTGGGGGTTGCAAGCCAGCTAACGTGCGCAGCAGCGTGGATTTGCCAGCTCCATTCGGCCCCAGCAAACACACCAATTCACCGGGCCACAAAGCCAACTGAAGCGGGCCCGCTACCGGCCGGGGCGACTTTTTGTACACGTAGCCAACAGCCAACGCCTCGGCTGTGAGCAAGGGGATGCGCGTGGACATGGATTAAGAAAAAGACGAGCGAATAGATTGGCGGCGCAGCACCACCCACAATACTACCGGGGCCCCAAGCAACGAGGTTACCACGCTCAGCGGCAAGGTGATTTGACTGCCCGGCAGCTGCGTGATACAGTCGCAGCCCAGCGTGAGGGCGGCCCCGGCCAAGCAGGAAGCAGGCAATAGCACGCGGTGGTCGGCGGTGCGCAGGAGCGCCCGGGTAAGGTGGGGCACCGCAATACCCACAAACCCAATGGGCCCGCAAAAAGCCGTAATGGACCCTGCCAGCAAGCTGGTGCTCAGAATAATAAGGGTGCGGGAGCGGCCAACTCGTAGCCCCATGCTGCGGGCGTAGTTTTCACCCAGCAGCAGCACGTTCAACGACTTAGCCGACGCAAACGCCAACACCAGCCCCACACCAACCACCAGGGCCAGCACCGTCAGGTGGGCGCCTACCACGCCGCCCAGCGAACCAAACGTCCAGAGCAAGTACTCCTGGATCTGCTCGGGGGCGCTGAAGTACTGCCACAAACTCACTATGGCTCCGGTGACGCTGGCAATCATGATGCCCACAATAAGCAGCACCACATTGTCGCGCACTTTGGCGGAAAGGGCCAGCACCAGCCCCATAACCAGCGCGGCCCCCGTAGTGGCGGCCAGCACCAGGCTCCAACTGCCACCGATACCCAGCGCCCGAATGGCAAAACTGCCCGCCACGCTGCCGCTGGCCAGCATCACCACCGCCACCCCCAAGCCCGCACCCGCCGTGAGGCCCAGCACCGAAGGCCCGGCCAGCGGATTCCGAAACAGAGTTTGCATTTGCAAGCCACTAACAGCCAGCCCGCTGCCGACGGCCAAGGCCGTCAGGGCTTTGGGCAAGCGAATTTGCTGCACAATAAATTCCCAGGCGGGCGTCTTCCCAGGCCGGCCAAGCAAAATATCAACCACGGCCGAAAGTGGAATGCGCACCGAGCCCAAGGCAATATCGAGCACAAAACCCAGCACGACCAACCCAGCCAACACCACTAGCCACGCCGCACGCCGCCGGGCGCCAGCTGCTGCCGGCACACGTTGCGGCACCGTCGCCGCTACCCTTACGGTTGTGCTCATTTCAACTGCTGATAGTAGCACAAAGCCCCAGCTGGTAGCAGCTCGGGGTGCAGGATTCTCAGCAAATCGGCCAGTACCAGGTCGGGGCGGACTGCGCCGGATTCCCAGTAGTCGTTGGCGCCTTGGGCGTTGGTGCGGCGGTTGTTGTTGTAGACGCGTCCGCTTTTGAAGGATGCAAAAGCCGCGTAGCGAGCATCCTGGGCCACCACTTCTGCCTTGGTACTAACCGAGCCGGTATGTAGCCAATAATCGGCGGTGAGGGCCACCGGCGAAACGGTTTCAAACGACAGAGCCAGACTGCCTTGCGGGGACTTAGTTTTGTCCCAGGCGTAGGTGGTACCCGCGTCGCGCAGAAACTGAGCCATGTAGCTGTCGGTGTCGGGCACGTGCCAAACATCCTTGAACGGCATGCCTACCACCACTCGGGGGCGCTTGGCAGCTTTCTGGCCCAAGGTTGCCAGGCGCTGATACTCGCGCGCTACCTGCCCGAACTTCTGGTTGACCACGTCTTCTTTATTGAGTAGCACAGCCAACACTTTCACCCATTCCGCCCGGGCTAGGGGCGTTTTCTCCACCCACTCCGAATTAATCATGACGGGTATGCCCGCCGCGGCCAAGGTTTGGAAACGGGTGAGGTTTTCGCCGGGCCAGCCGGTGGTCATCACCAGGTCGGGGTGCCGGGCAATCAGCTGCTCGTTGTTGAGTTCTTTGCCCTGACCGACTTCATAGATTTTTCCTTCCGTGATGCGCTGCCGTACGCGCGGCGAGGAAGCGTATTTGAAGTTGCCCAGGCCCACCAGAATATCATCGGCCCCGAGGAAACTGGCCAGCGCCACGTGCATCGACGAAAGCCCTACCAAGCTGCGAATGGGCGTGGTAATAACCTGAGCATCGGGGTAGCCGGCGGGGCGGGCAGTACCGCGGGGCACCAGCAAGTAGCGCGTAGCCGTAGTTTTCTGCTCGAAGGGGCTTAGAATGGTAACCACCTTGCAGTTGCCGGCATAAGTGATGGTGAACCCCTTGGCGTATTGCACCGTGGTTCGGCCCCGGGTGGCGGGCGCCGCAGTAACTTTCGGTCGGGTTTTCGGCGGGGTGGTAGTTTGGCTGAAGCCCGCTGGGGACAGCAACAGCAGGCCAAGCAGCGCTACGCTGCGGCAAACCAACAAATAAACGGGTACGTCCCCAGCACGGCCGGGGAGAAGCGGGGAGTGGGGCATGGTACAACGAGCCTTTCTGCCGAAAGCTGTGACTGTATGGTGCAGCGGCAGGTCTTCTGACTTCCCCCACCGGCTGATGGCCTTCCCAGTTGTTGTATCAACCAGTGGCGCCTACGTATCAGCCGGCTTGTGGAGGGGGTTACAGCAGCGGAGACTGTCCCGGATTCTCACCGGATTCCCTTTTAAAGTCGTCCCGCACCGCGGAAACGACTACCAAATGCGTCGGCAAATGTAGAAGAAAATGCCGGACGACGTGCTTCGGGCAGTGGTTTACTGGGTTTCTATCAATTGCCGCACAAACTCAACCCGCACCGCTACCGAGGTTTTGGGCAGCTCCACCGTCGTGAACCCCAGGCGTTGGTAGGTGTGCTGCAAGGCGTTATAGAGCGCCTGCGCTTCGGCGAAGGTCTGCCAGCGCTCCGCGTCGTTCACGTAAATTTCCAGCCAGGGCGGCAGCATGAATACCGGCGTTTGGTACGCGTGCGCTTTCACTGCGGCGTAGTAGGGGGGCGGTACGGGCAAGCCGGCCACTTCCAAGTACGCAATGATGTCGGGCAGGCCCCGGTCGCAGAACGTGACACCGCCGCGGCGGGTAGCTTCTTGGTGCTGGGTTACCATGCGGGCCAGGGCTAGTTCGGCAAAGCCGGCCAGGTTGCGCCACGGCACTAGCTCGCTGTCTTGCGCCACCAATTCGCGAATGAGCTGGCGCGAAACTTCCTCGGCTCCCGCAAAGCCGGCTTGGCATAGCGCAGCGAGCAGGGTAGTTTTGCCGGCCCCGGGGCCACCCGAAATTACGTAGAGGGGCATCGTGCTTGATTTGATTTCACCCGCAAAAGTATCTGCTGTGCCGTTACCTTCCCCTGCTGAAAAATCTCAGTTTCTGCTGGCAGCCCCCGCCAGCGGCAACGGCAAAACCACCCTCACGCTGGGCCTGCTGCGCGCCCTGGCCCGGCGCGGGCTGGTAGTGCAGCCCTTCAAGTGCGGCCCCGATTACCTGGATACGCACCATCATACCCAGGCTGCAGGCCGCCCGAGCCTCAACTTGGATGTGTTTATGGCTTCGAGCGCGCACACCCAGGCCACCTACGCCCAGTACGCCGCCGCGGCCGACGTAGCGTTGGTAGAGGGCGTAATGGGCCTCTTCGATGGCGCCAACCGCATGCAAGGCAGTGCCGCCGACGTAGCCGAGCAGCTCGGTATTCCGGTGGTGCTGGTAGTGAATGCTAAGGCCATGGCTTACTCGGTGGCGCCACTGTTGTATGGGTTCAAGAACTTTTACCCAGGCATCCAGCTGATAGGGGCCATTTTCAACTTCGTAAACACCGCTTCGCACTACAGTTTTCTGCGCGAAGCCTGCCAGGACGTGGGCGTGGAAGCGTTGGGCTATCTGCCCAACAACCCGGCTTTCGTCATTCCTTCCCGCCACCTGGGGTTGTCCATCGACACCCATATTCAGTACGAAACCATTGTGGACGCCCTGGCCGATGCCCTGCCGCAAACGGTGGACCTCGACCGGCTACTCGAAGTCACGCGCCGAGCGGTGCCCACCACTCCTACGAAAGCGCCCAGCAAAAGGAACACGCCCCGCCGCCGCATTGCCGTGGCCCGCGACGCAGCATTCACCTTCACCTATCACCAGAATGTGCAGGCGCTGGCTGAGTTCGGCGAGGTAAGCTACTTCAGCCCCCTAACCGATGCAGCCTTACCTGCCGGCATCGACTTTCTGTACCTGCCCGGCGGCTACCCGGAGCTGTTTGCCGCCGAGCTGCACAACAACGAAACCATGCGCGCCAGTGTGGCCGCGTATTGCCAGGCGGGCGGCACCACGTACGCCGAATGTGGCGGGCTGATGTACCTGGGCACTGACCTGGTTGACACGCACGGACAGGCTTTTGCCATGGTGGGCGTGCTGCCGTGCACTACCTCCCTGGAAAACGCCAAAATGACCCTAGGCTACCGTGTAGTGGAATGGAACGGCCTGACCGTGAAGGGGCACGAGTTTCATTACTCGCAGCTGCAAGACCACGGCCTAACGCCTGAAGCGGCCCATATTACCAGTGCCAAAGGCGTACCCGTGCCCGTGCAGCTTTACCGGCAGGGCAACGTGTGGGCTTCCTACGTGCACCTGTACTGGGCTGAAAATACCGCCTTTATCGAGCAGTTACTCGAGGCCAGCTCTGGGGGTGCGTCGGTGCCACAGTAGGCCCACAATGCCTGCCACCAACACGGCGCACACGGCATGGTTCAGTTGGGCTACCCGGTTGATTTCGGTGGCCGCCAGCAGGCGCGGGTTGTTACCGATGTAGGGCTTGACCACTAGTTGGCCGTGGTAGGTATTCGGCCCGCCGAACCGGCAGTTCAGCACCCCCGCTAGGGCCGCCTCCGGATAGCCGGCGTTAGGGCTTTTGTGCTGGTGCCCATACCGGAAGATAAACTGAAAACCGCGCCAGCTGCCACCCAGCGCCGCCAATAAGCCGGCCGTAAGGCGGGCCGGCACCAGGTTCGCCACATCGTCGAGGCGGGCCGCGAACTTGCCGAACTGCTCGTAGCGTGGGCTGTGGTAGCCGAGCATGGAGTCTAGGGTGTTCACCATTTTGTAGGCCATCAGACCCGGTACTCCGGCCAGAGCGTAGTACAACAACGGGGCAACCACTCCGTCGCTGAGGTTTTCGGCCAGGCTTTCCAGCACTGCCGTCCGAATCTGCTGCACATCCAGCTGGGTTGTGTCGCGCCCGACAATGCGGGCGAGTTGCCGGCGCCCGGCTTCCAGGCCGTTGTTTTCCAACGCCGCAAACACCGCATGGCCTTCGCGCACCAGCCCCGTATTCGCCAAGCCATAGAACACCCACGCGCTGTTAATGGCAAGGCCCACTAGCGGCGGCAGGTGGCGTTGGGCGCGGTCCAGGAGCTGGAACACGCCAAAAGTACCGCCTACCAGGCCACCTGCCAGCACCGCGCCTTTGGCAAAGCGGTACGAGCCGTGGTTGAGTTGCCGCTCGCCGGAGGCAATGAGTGCACCGTAGGTGCGCACCGGGTGGGGCCATCCTTCCGGGTCGGCCAGCAGTAAATCGAGGGCGTAGCCAGCGGCCAGCGGTGCGGCTAATCGGCGAAATCGGTCCATTTTTGTAAAGCAGTTACCAGCAAGTTGTTGTCGGTGGCACTACGGGCGCCCACGCGGAAGTGCTGCGGCGTGAGACCCCGAAAATTCGCGGCGTCGCGCACGAGCAACCCGTGCTGGGAGAGCAGCCAGTGTTTGAGGTCGGCGGCAGTGCCGCGCTTGGTGGCCGCCAGAAAAAAGTGCGTATGGCTAGGTAAAACCTCGATGCCAGAGTTAAGACGAAGCTGCGCCACTAAAGCAGCCTTGTCGTGCAATACTTGCTGGATTGGGGGCTGCACCTGCGCGTAGTGAGCAAACAAAAAATGACCGGCTGCCGCTGCCAGCGCATTCACCGCCCACGGCATCTTGCATTGCGTGAGCTGGCTGATAAGCGCCGCCGAAGCCACCATGTAGCCAAGCCGCAGGCCCGGTATGGCGTAGGCCTTGGTCATGGAGCGCAACACCATCAGGTTGTTGAACCGGGCCAGCAGTGGAATAGCAGTTGTAATGCGGATGGTGAACTCCAGAAAAGCCTCGTCGAGCACAAACACCGTATTTGGATGGCGTTCTAGCAATGCAACCAGCACATGCTGCTCTAGCACGCTGCCAGTGGGGTTGTTGGGGTTGCAGATGAACACCAGGTCCGTGTCGAGCACAGTGTCTGCCTGTAGTTCCTGCCACGGCAGAAAACGCAACGAGTGGCCATGCAGGCGGGCGGCGTCTTCGTACTCAGCAAAGGCGGGCGTGAGGATAGTGGTGCGCCGCCCCGCCCAGGCCTGTGCTACCAGGTAGATACTCTCGGTGGTGCCGCTGCCTATCAGCACCTGCGCCGGGGGCACGCCGTGGTGCGCAGCCACTTGGGCGGCCAAACTCTCGGCCAGCACTTCCGGGTAGCGGGTTACGGTGGGCCACTGACTGAACACGTATTCCTGCAGCCCCGCGGGCGGCCCGCCATACCAGACGTTGGTACTGAAATCCGCCTTAATTGGCTGGGAATGGAGGTAGCCGTCGTCGCCGTGACCATGCAGCATAAGAAGCTAGAGTTAGGAGTGGAGGGCCGCGTACACCTGTTTCAGGTCTACGTTTTCGCGAATAAGCGCCGCCAGCCGGTCGTACTGACTGTTCTTGTACGCCGCAAAGTCCAGGGGAGCAGCGCGTTGCTGCGAGGTGTAGGGCGCCAGTAGGTGGTCGATAACGGATTGGTTGTCGAGGATGCCGTGCAGGTAGGTGCCCCAGCAACGGGCACTGGCCACGTACCCGTCCGGGGTGCCGTCAGCAAGCATGGCAACGGGTTGCGGCGGGCCGTCGGGGGTGGTGCGGCCCATATGGATTTCGTAGCCCACGCAGTCGGCCGTTGGGTGGTCGAGGAAGGTGAAACGGCGCTGTTGAGTAGTTTTGTCGCCTTGCAGCACGGTGCGGACCGGTAGCAAGCCCAACCCAGCGGCGGCAGCCACCGAGCTTTCCACGCCAGCAGGGTCTTCCACCGAAAGCCCCAGCATTTGGTAACCGCCGCAGATACCCACCACCGTTTTGCCGGCGCGGTGCGCCTGCCGGACGGCGGTAGCCAAACCACTACGTTGTAGTGCTAGTAGGTCGTCGATGGTGTTCTTGCTGCCCGGTAGTATAACTATGTCGGCACCCGCTAGGTCGGTGGCGTCGTGCGTGAAAAACAGGTGCACCCGGGGGTCCTGGCTTAGAGCATCGAAATCCGTGAAGTTCGACATGCGGCCCAGCAGCACTACGGCCACGTTCACCTGTCCTGCCACCCCGCCGCTGTGTTGCTTGCGGGCTAAGGCAACGGAGTCTTCCTCTTCCAAATAAATATCGCGGAAATAGGGTAGTACGCCTACCACGGGCACGCCCGTCAGGTCTTCGAGCTGCTGCCGGCCCTCAGCAAAGAGCCGGGCGTCACCCCGAAACTTGTTGATGATGATGCCTTTGATGCAAGCTTTTTCTTCGGGTTCCAGCAACGCCAACGTGCCGTACACGCTGCCGAATACCCCGCCCCGGTCGATGTCAGCAATCAGGTAGGTGGCAGCCCCCGCGTGGCGGGCCATGCGTAGGTTGGTGATGTCGCGGCGCTTCAGGTTCAGCTCCGAAATGCTGCCCGCGCCTTCGAGCACAATGGGGGCAAACCGAGCAGCCAACCGGTCGTACGCCTGCGTGGCCGCTCGAAACAGTTCGTGCCGGTCGTTTTCGCGGAAATATTCGTAGGCCGACTGCGTGCCCGCGGGCCGGCCGTTGAGCACCACTTGGGAAGCTTGGTCGGAGGTAGGTTTGAGCAGTACGGGGTTCATATCGACGTGGCAGGCAATGCCCGCTGCTTCCGCCTGCATGGCCTGGGCCCGCCCAATTTCCAGCCCCTCGGGCGTGGCGTAGCTGTTCAACGACATGTTCTGCGCCTTGAAAGGGGCAGGGTGGTAGCCGTCTTGCCGGAAGATGCGGCAAAAGCCAGCCGTGATGATGCTCTTGCCTACGTCGGAAGCAGTACCGACAAACATGATGGAACGAAGCATAAGGGCGAGGAAAGACGAAGGGCGGCAAAAGTAAGCGGTAATCCGACCCGTGCGCCTTCCACCCTAAAGAGACGTTTCCAGTGAATTGTTGGCGCGGCACCTTACTTACTTCACAGCCTGCCCATCGGAAATCCATTGTTGCTGCACGCCCCAGGTAAGATTCGGCGTATCGGCCGCTACCAGCGTGAGGGTGCCGCCCGCCGCTATTTCTTGGTGGGTCAGCCAGTTACGCTCAATAGGCTTGCCGTTCAGTTTGGCCGACTGGATGTAGCGCCGTACGGGACTGTAGTTTTCTACCTGAATAGCTAAGGTTTTCTTGGGAGCTACCTGAAGCGTTAGCTTTTCAAACAACGGCAACGACAGGTAGTACACTGGCTCACCCACGCAGGCGGGCATGAGGCCGCACGCCGTCAGCACGTACCACGCCGACATGGCGCCGGCATCGTCGTCCATGGTGCGCAGGTAGGCCTGGGGCTGGTTTTGGTAGATGCGGCCAATGTAGGGGTCAATGCCGCGGCTATTGTCGTTGAAATAGTGCTGCACCACGGTGTCCACGGCCAGTTGGTGCAAGAGGGCCTGGGATTTCCAGGGCTGCTGCGAGGCGTTGTAGAGCGCCGGGGCCTGCAAGTCGGTTTCGTTGGCGTGGTTGTAGAAGTCGCCGGCGAAGAAATTGTCGAGTTGCTGGCGGTAGGCCGCTTCGCCGCCCATTAGCGTTATCAAGCCTTTTACGTCGAACGGCACGGCCCAGCGATACTGCCAGACGGTGCCCTGGTACATGCCCCGCGCCGGCAGCTTATCGACATCGGGCTGAGTTATATCCGCGAAATCTTTGCGCCAATAGTTACGGTAGCCGAGAGCTTTCTGCCGGTACTGCGCGCTTAGCTTGTCGTCTTTGAGTTCGGCTAGAATCCCGGCTAGCGCCCACGCATCATAAGATGATTCCAGAGCCTTATCGGGGTGCGAATAATCGAGGCGGTTCACTTCACTGATCAACGAGTCGCGGATGCCGCGCAAATCCACTTTGTAGCCTTTGCGGTAGGCATCGAGCAACACTACAATAGCGTGTTCGGTGCGCACGGTAGGCGACGGCTCGTGCTTGGTAGCAAAGTCTTTTTTGCCGAAGCGGTAGAGGTTGGCCAGCGAAGCAGCTATGTTCTGAAACTCGGTGGGGTACACCAACGACAACAAGGGCAACTGGGTATGGTAGTTGTCCCAGACGGCCCAGCCGTTGTAGATGGGCATGCGCGACATTTGCCGTGAGCCATCAATGGCCTGATAGCTGCCATCAGGCTCCGACACCACGTAGGGTGACTGCAACGTGCGGTACAGCATAGAATAGAACAGTTTGGTGCGCGCTGGTTCGCCCTGCACCTGCACCCGGTTTAGCAGCGCGTTCCAAGCCTGGCTGCTTTGCTGCCGGAGCGCCACGAAAGATTCTCGGCGCAGCCCGGCCTTCGCATACGCCACACTGACCGAGGAAAAGGCTACCCGCACTTCTACCTCGGCAGGACTGCCCGAGGAGGACAGGCGGGCAATCAGTTGGTGCGCGCCCGTGGTTTCCCACTGCACCGGGCGGTTGATTTCTAGGTAATAGAACAGGCGGTACAGGCCCGCGTCGCAGGTGGTAGCGGCTTCAATCCAGCCGCTAAGCACCGTGCCCTCGGTGGTGTGCTGCTCCTGCTTGAAGCGCTTTACGAAGGAGTGGCTCAGATCAAAATACAGCCCAGGGTCGCCGGCTGGAAACGAATAGTGGTGCACGCCAAACTTTTGGGCTACCGTCAGCTCCGCTTTTTGACCATTGGTGAACGAGACGCTGTAGTAGCCTGGCTCGGCTTGCTCCGCGGCTTTGAGCAGCTCGGTTTGCTGGGGTTGCCGGCCCATGAAGGGCTTCACCAGCAAGTTGCCGCCGCTGCCCATGCAGCCCACGCCCTCGAACCGGTTGTGGGTGAAGCCTAGGAATTTGCGGGCCAAATGCTCGTAGCCGGTGTGAGTGTTGGGGTAGGTCTGGGGCCCCAGGCTAACCATGCTGAACGGGTACGAAGCCGCGGGCGAGAGTTGGCCATGGTCGCCGGACGAACCCAGAAACACGTTGACTTGCTCGACCGGCGCGGCCGTTTGCGCTCGGCCAAGCAGGGGCAGCACACTCAGTATTATCCACCAGAAATATTTCATGTTGTTTACTACACGTTATGGATCGAGCGGATCGTAAGGGTCGGGCTGCCGGGCTGCCGGTACGGGGAAAAAGGCGTTTTCTTCCGAGGATACCTTCTGCAAGCCGCGGTACGGCACGTAGCCAAGCTCGCGGCGGCAGCGCTCTTCCATTCCCAGGATGTAGCGGCTTTGCGAAACGTCGGTCACGACAAGTACGGGCCGGTCGGTGGGGATGCCAAAGGCATAGAGCATCCGGGCGGTGTTGCGCAGGTTGGTAGTGGTGTGGCGGGCATAAGGTTCAATGAACACCACCGAATCAGGCAGGCCCTGGGTTTGCACCAGGTACTTCTTCATTTCCACGGCCTCGCAATAAGGCGTCTTGTTGGGGTGCACATGCCCACCCGATACCACAATGAAAGGCGCCAAGCCTTGCCGGTAGCGCGCCGCCGCCAGCCGGCAACGGAAAGCGCCCAATGTATCGAGCGCAACGCCGGGCTTTTCCGGTCCTAGGCCGGGCACTAGCAGCACGCTGTAGGGGTAGCGCGCCCAAGTGGTATGGCGTACTGCGGCACGCGGAGCCTGGTTCAGGCCCGCGCTTAGAGGTTCGTAGCGAATGGCTTCGTCCCGGTCGTTGAGGCGCAAGGCCAGCCGGGCTGCTTGCAGTGGCAAGGCGTAATAGGCGGTTGGGCGCTGGCGTTGTTTTTTGCTGACTGGCAGTAATGCAGTGCGCACTTTTTGGGCTAATGTGGCATCGTGCCGCGGAAAACTGCTGGAGTCGATGGCCGGATAGCGCGGCTTCTGGTTAGCCAAGTACACCCGTAGAATCCGGTTCAAACCCCGTGCGGCATCTTGCCAGGCCAGCCGCAGCACGGCGGTGTCCGGCCGGTTCAGGTAGAGCGGATAGCGGCCAGCTGGACCTATAGTGGGCGCCAGCAGCGCCCGAAATTCCGGGCTATTTGCGTAGGTGTGAACCAAGGCTTGCTGGATAAGGCGAATTTCCTGAGGCTTCCACACCACCGAATCTGCGTAGCGTTGTGCATCCGGCGTGCCTTCGCTAAGGGCCTGGTAGGAGCGCGCAGCCTGGCGACGGGCAACGGTCTGCAACGCCTTATCGTTTTGGAGCGCCCGTTGCAGCGCCGGACTTTCCTCGAAGACTGAGAGCAACGGAAACGCCTGAGCTAGCAGGGCGGAATCAGCGTAGGCGGCCGCTGGCCGAGGAAATGGCGACTGGCCGAAACCAGTGAAAGCCAACCCGCTGAAGCAAGCCAGCAGGGCAAAAAAAGCGCGCCACAGCCCCGCCGGAAAGCGGTGGGCAGTGGCGCGTTTCACGTTATCATCTAGCATGTATGCTTGGTTTGGAGCCCAAAAAAGCCGCGCCGTAGGTAGCCTGAGCTGCCCCGGCGCGGCGGGTGGCCTTAGTAGCCGGCGTTCTGCGTTAGTAGCCCTTTGCTGAGATTAAGCTGGGTTTGCGGAATTGGCCAGTACTCGTGGGTGCCTTTCACGAAGCGGGCCGTGGAAAGGTAGGTGCGGCGGCTTTTCTCGCGGGCGAAGTGCTCGTTCATCACTTGGTCGGCAACACCCCAGCGCACCAAGTCAAAGAAGCGGTGACCTTCCAAGGCCATTTCCAGGCGGCGCTCGGTGCGCACCGCTTGGCGGGCCACCTCGGGGTCGGTCCAGACGGCGGTGTACGGGGCCACGTTGT
The DNA here is from genome assembly GCF_022827545.1 of Hymenobacter tibetensis. Classification (NCBI taxonomy): domain Bacteria; kingdom Pseudomonadati; phylum Bacteroidota; class Cytophagia; order Cytophagales; family Hymenobacteraceae; genus Hymenobacter; species Hymenobacter tibetensis. The sequence goes on along the minus strand of NZ_CP094669.1, from coordinate 3,612,550 downwards.
AGCGCGCGGCGGGGGTACCATCGGCGTTGCGCACTTGGTCGTTGGTGGCGCGGCGGCGGATTTGGTTGACGATGGTGCGGGCGCCTTCCAGGTTGTCGGTTTCCGCCAGCGCTTCAGCCTTAAACAACAGCACATCGGCCAACCGGATAATGTCGTAGTTCAGCGCGCTAACCCACGGGAACTGGTTGAGGTAGAACGTGGAGCGGGAGCTAACCATACGCTTCTTAAACGAAAACTGCCCGTAGGTACCAGCATCGCGCACCCAAGAGGCGGCGTAGGGAGCCAAGTCCAGAAACTGGATGCCCGGCCGGGCCACCGCGTGGTCGAGGCGCGGGTCCACGGAGTCGTTGGTGCCCACGTCGGACTTGTCGGTTTGGGGTAGGCCGGCGGCCGTGGTTTTAAAGGCATTCACTAGGTCTTGACTGGGCGCGTCAAAGCCGTATACCGGGTAAAACGGCCCGCCAGGGTTCAAGAGGCGCTCATCGAGGCTGCCGCGGTAGTTGCTGGGCGTACCGTCGCGGATGGACCGCTCGATGGTGAACAGGCTTTCTGGGCCGTGCTCTTTGCTGGGGTCGAAGTTGTCGTGGTAGTTATCGTTGAGGCGGTAGAGGCCGGTGGCCAGCAGCGCGTCCACCTTGGTAATTACCTTGGGGTAGTCCTTGGTGTAGAGGTAGAGCTTGGCCAAGTAGGCCGTGGCGGCGCCCTTGGTTAGGCGGCCCAAATCTGCCTGCTTGGCGGGCAAGCTGGTTTCCGCAAGCAGGAAATCATTCTCGATGTTTTTCCACAGCTCGGCATCCGATAGGTTGTTCGGAATGTCGTACTCGGTGATGGTGCGCGGCGTCTCGTCCACCCACGGAATGCGGTTATACACCTTCTTGAGGTCGAAATAGTAGTGCCCGCGCAGCAAGTGCAGTTCGCCCAGCCGGATGGTTTTCTGCTCGGCGCTCATGCCCGCAAAGTTGTTGACGGCCTGAATGGCGCGGTTGGCGCGGGCAACGCCCTCGTAGCCGGCGCGCCACTTGCGGTCCACATCAATGATGTTGGCGTTGGTTAGGAAGATTTCCATCAGGTGCATGCCGTTCTGGTCGCCCACGCCGCCACCGCCCTTGTAGGCATCGTCGGATACCACGTCGCCGAAGGTCCAGTTGGTGCCCGGCGAGTTGAAGGCGTTGTTGGCGTCGTCGATTTGTCCACCCAGGGGCGCGTACGCTGCCGTTATCAGGGCTTCCACCGCGGCCAGGTTGTTGAGGTCGGTGGAGGAAAGGCTGGCTTTGGGCTCCTGATCGAGAAAGTCTTTGTCGCAACCGGCCAGCGTGGCGGCCAGCGCCAGTACGAGAATCTTATTTTTCATGAGTTGAAAGAGTAAGGCAGGTTAAAACCGAGCGTTGACGCCGAACAACACCGCGCGGGGCTGCGGATAGTAGCCACGGTCCACGTTCTGGTCGAGGTTGCGGTCGGCGGCGTTGTAGTTTTGCAGGTTCACTTCCGGGTCCATGCCGGTGTAATCGGTGACGGTGAACAGGTTCTGGGCCTGCACATACACGCGCAAGCTGCTGGCCTTGATGGCGCTGGTGAGGGTAGCCGGCAAGGTGTAGCCGATCTGCAGGTTTTTTAGGCGAGCGTACGAGCCGTTTTCCACGAAGTAGGTGGAGGGCCGCAGCTCGTCGTTGACGTTGGTTTTGCTGAGCTGCGGCAGCGTGGCGCCCATGTTCTGCGGCGTCCAGGAGTCGAGGATGCGGGTATTCTTGTTGAAAGGGTCGAAGGCGAAATCGGTGTGATACTTACTGAAGTTGTAGATGTCAATGCCTTGCACGCCCTGGATGAAAGCACTGAGGTCGAAGCCTTTGTAGGAGGCATTCAGGTTCAGCCCGTACGTGAAATCCGGCGAAGGCTTGCCGATCTGCTTTTGGTCCTGCGCGTTCACCGTGCCGTCGCCGTTCAAATCCTGATAGCGCCAGCGCCCAACGGCCTTGCCGTTTTGGATGGGGGCGGCGTCCACTTCGGCCTGGTTCTGGAAGATGCCATCCACCACGTAGCCGTAGAAATACGCCACCGGCTTGCCTACTTCGGTGCGCGAAAGCGACTGGCCGCGCGTGAGATTGTTGCTCACGTAACCCGGAATCGAGAGGTTGCCCTCGCCCAACGACAGCACCTTGTTGCGTACTGCCGACCCGTTGGCCGACACGCCCCACTGGAAATCCTTGGTGGCGTCGCTCTGGTAGGTGGCTTGGAACTCCAAGCCGCGGTTGCGGATGCGGCCGGCGTTTTCGTAGGGCACCAGCACTTCCCCGGCCAGGGCCGGGCGCGGCACGCGCACCAGTACGTCCTTGGTTACTTTGTCGAACCAATCAACGCTGAAGTTCAACTGGTTGCCCAGCACGCCGAAGTCGAGGCCGATATCGGTTTGGGTGGTGGTTTCCCACTTCAGGTTGCGGTTGCCGATGGCGCGGGCCGTGTAGCCGGTTTGGACGGTGCCGTTGCTGCCAGTCAGCGGATAGTTGGTGTTCGAGGGGCTGATGCCATAGATGTCGAAGGCCGGGTAGTTACCGATTTCCTGGTTGCCGCTTTGCCCCCAGGAGCCGCGCACTTTCAGGTTGCTCAGCCAATCCACCTGCTTCATAAACGTTTCTTCCGACACGCGCCAGCCCGCCGAGAAAGCCGGGAACACGGCGTAGCGGTTGTTGCTGGGGAAGCGGCTGGACCCGTCGCGCCGCACCGACGCCGACGCCAGATACTTGCCGCCGAAGTTGTAGTCGAGGCGGCCGAACTGCGAGAACAACGACCAAGCCGAGCCGGTACCGCCGTTGGTTTGCAGGCCCTGGCCGGCGTCGAGGTAGCGGAAATCCGGGTCGCTGATCAGAAAGTTTTCGCGGTAGGCATTGAAGCCTTCCTCGTTGTTTTCGATGGCCTCGGTGCCCACCACTGCGGCCAGGGTGTGCTCCCCGAAGGTGCGGCTGTAGCGGGCCGTGTTGGTCCAGGTCCAGTTGGTGGTGTAGGCGTTGGTGTTGTTGAGGCTGGCAATGGGGTTGTTGGCAATGCCTTCCACGTAGCTCGGCGTGAACCCACGGAAGTTGCTGGTCAGGTAGTCGATGCCGATAGAAGACCGCACAAACAGGTTGTCAGCTAGTTCCAGTTCGGCGTAGGCGTTGCCGAGGGCCCGCAGGTTTTTGGTGGCGTTGTCGCGGGCGTTGTAGAGGGCCCGCAGGGGGTTGCCGGCGTCGCCAAGGCCGGCCGCTGGACCAGCGAAGTTGCCTAGCTCGTCGCGGACAGGCACGATGGAAGGCAGCCGGAAAGCATCAAACACCACCCCGCCGTTCACGGCATTGGACGAGGCTTGGGTGGAGCGGCCGTAGCTGGCCGTGAAGTTTTCGCCGACTTTCAGCTTGCCCAGCACCGTGTACTCGGTGTTGGCCCGCAACGAAGCCCGCTTGAAGCCCGTGTGGTCCAGAATGCCGTCTTGGTTGAAGTACGACAGGTTGATGGCGTGCCGACCACTTTCGTTGCCGCCCGACAGTCCTAGTGAGTAGTTCTGAATGGGTGCCGTGCGGAAGATGGTTTTAAACCAGTTGGTGCCGCCTTGGTTGGCTCGCACATCGGGGTTACGCTGCAAAAACTCCGGTAGCACCGGCTGTGCGCCGTTGCCGTATTGCGGGTGGCTCGGCGTTTGGCCGCTGTTGCGCTGGGCGTCGAACTCGATTTGGGCCAGTTCTGTCGGCGATACCATGCTGGGCAGGTTGTACACTGACTGCACCCCGTAGTACGAGTCGAAGCTCAGCTGCGTCTTGCCGGCCTTACCCTGCTTGGTGGTAATGACTACCACCCCGTTGGACGCCCGCGCCCCGTAGATAGCCGTCGAGGAAGCGTCTTTCAGCACCTGCATCGACTCCACGTCGTTGGGGTTGAGCTGGCTCAACCCTGCTTTGGTGGGCACCCCGTCAATAATATAGAGCGGGTCGTTGTCGCCGAGCGTGCCCAGGCCGCGCACCCGCACCACGCTGTTGCCACCGGGCGCGCCGTCGTTGCTGACTTGCACGCCGGCCACTTGGCCTTGCAGCAGCTTATCCACGCTAGCCACCGGGAAGTTGCGCACCCGTTCCAGCGGCAAAATGCCGACCGCCCCGGTTACGTCCTTGGCCTCCTGGGTGGTATAGCCCACCACCACCACTTGGTTGAGGGCCGTAACGTTGGTTTTCAGCGCAATAGTGATGGTGCGTTGGGTTCCCACCCGAATCTCCTGCGGGTTGTAGCCAATGAAGTTGACCACCAGAATGGCATCTTCGTCGGGTACTTGCAGCGTGAAGGCACCAGTCTCATTGGTGGTTGCGCCCACTGTGGAGTTTTTGATCTGCACCCGGGCCCCCGGCAAGGGTTCCCCCGTGGTGGCATCACGCACCACGCCCTGCACGTCCAGCACCACCTGGCCCGTTGGCTTGCCAAGAGCAGGCGCGGTGGCGGGTTTCTCTACAATAATCTGCCCGGCCACTACCCGGTAGCTTAGGCCCAGCGGACCAAGCAACCGGCCCAGCACCTTGGAAACCGACTCGCGGCTGGCTTGCACGCTGGTTTTCTCGTCGAGCAAGGGCAGGTCGCTGGTGAAGGCAATGGGCACGGCTGCCTGCTCGCTGATGGTGTGCAGCACCTGCCGCAGCGTCTGGTTTTGCAGCTCGCAGCTGATACGCTTCTGCAAGGCTTCCTGCGCCAGGTCCGGCGAAATCCAGGCGGCGGTCAGCATAGTAGTCAGCAGCAAGCCGGGCACTGGCCGACGCAGGCTCCGCAGCATCTGGGCCAGAGGAGAATACTTGTTGGGCATGGAATGAAAATGAAAGGGTTGGCGAGATATATGAACAACTAGCAGCAAGCCAGCACCCCCTCCAAAAGGAGCGGACCAGTTGGGTGCCTGATGTAAATCAAAGAGTGCGCAAATCCGCGGCGAGCGAGGATACCCAGGTTTTCAAAAAATGAAAGTGCAAACGGCAGTGGCTTAACCAGAGCAGCCCTGGCCTTCCAGCCAAATCAGGTGGGGAGAGTCGGTATGGTAGCGGCTGTGGGTGAGGGCCGCCACGATTTGTAGGACTTCAGGCAGGGTTTCGCCCTCGAAGCGCACCGTGAGGCGGCACTTGTTGAGGCGCGGGGCGCGGGTCCGGATGGCCACCCCGTAGCGGACGGAGAGCTTATCGAGCACTTCATCAAGCGGCGCGTCTTCAAACCGCAGTTGCCCGCGCCGCCACGCCAAACTAACTCCTGGGTTGGTAGCGGGCATGGCACGCAACTCGCTGGTAGCAAGCTCAAACACCGCCCGTTGGGCCGGGCGCAACCCCACGTGCTGCTGGCTGGCGGTGTCCCGTACCCGCACTGCTCCCGTCAGCACGGTTACTTCCTGCCTGGTGGCAGTAGGGTAGGCGTACACGTTGAAGCTGGTGCCCACCACTTCGGTTTGTAGCTTGCCACTGTGTACCACGAATGGGCGGGCCGCATTTTTAGTAACTCGGAAGTATCCCTCACCCGTCAAGTACACGTCGCGACGAGTGGGTGTAAACTGCGCCGGATAGGAGAGGGTGCTCCCCGCGTTGAGTACCACCTCACTGCCATCGGGCAGCATCAGCGAGTCGGTGCGGCCAGCGGGCACGCGCTTGTGCAGGTAGGCTAGGGTGGTGTTGGCAGGGCTCGGAGTAGGCAGGAAGTAGCGCCCGCCAATCAGCAACAGCAGCCCAATGACGGCCGCCGCCACCCAGAACAAGCGCGGCCACAACTGCCGGACTGCCGGCGCGGAAGCAGCAGGCTGCAAGAGACGGTCCAGCCGAGCCTCGATGCCGGCTAGTAACTCGGGCGCTGCTGGCTCCGTGCCGGGAAGGTGCAGGCGCTCATACTGGGTTAGGGCCTGCTCTAGTTCCTCGCCAGAAGCCTGCGCGAGCCAGCGCTGAAACGCCTCCTGCTCGGCTGGGGAGTGCTGGCCGGTTGCGTATTTTTCCAGGAAGAGGCGACGCTGCTGGGGAGTCATGGCGAGGATTTCACTGGCAAGACGGACTAGCTGCCAAAAAGAACCCCTCGTCGAGAAAATTTAATTTTTAAGGCGTAGCAATCAGTGAAATAGAATGCGCTACTGAGCGGATTTAACTGTCAGTTTCACTAAAGCCAGCAAGCAGAAAGCGCCGAACGACCAGTCGGCGTGCCGCTTTAAATAAGCCTTGACAAACGCTGTAGCGGCGTAGAATTGCTTTTTCACCACCGGTTTGGAAATAGCTAGCTCCTGGGCAATGTCGTCCAACGAAAGTTCGTCTTGGGTGCGCAGCAAAAAGATCTGCTTTCTTTTCGGGGGCAGTTGCGCAATAGCCTGCTGTGCTAGTTGGTATCCTTGGTGATAAATCAGCTCCTCGTCGGCTAGCGAGGGGGCAGCGGCTTCGCGCAGGAAGCGTTGTTGCTGGATGGCCTGCTGCTTCTTTTCGCGCCAGCAATCAATTACCAGATGCTTGGTGGTTTGGTAGGCGTAGGCTTTGAAAGAGGAAATGTGTGTGAGCGTAGCGCGTCGCTCCCAAATCCGCACAAAAACCTCCTGAATCAGTTCTTCGGCCTCTGCGGGTGAGGCAACAAACAAACGAGCGTAACGAAACAGGCCGCTCAGATGGGTGCTGTACAAACACGTAAAAGCTTCTCTGCTGCCCGCTGCTACCGCCTCTAGCAACGTCTTTTCGTCCTGTTCCCTGCTCATAAACTCCTAGCGTAGGTTTGTGGCAAAAGTACTCTGGCCCTATAGTGCTACTAGTTATCGAATGATTACCAATTACTGAGGAGGTAATAAATTTTATCTTCTGATTAGGCCTCAACCTCGTACTGCTGTAACTAGGTGCCGCCGTATGAGGTGCTGGTCAAACGGCGCGTACAACATCTGATACCCACTTGCTCAGACGCCGTTCAGCCTGCGAGTTGGCACTTTGTTTCACCTGCTTTTCAAGCTTTCCTCCATGACACCTATACAAGACAAAAGCCACTTAGATCAGGAAAAGCAGGACGCGGCCCGGGCGGCGTTGCGGTGGGTGCAAGACGGGATGTTGGTTGGCTTGGGCACTGGCAGCACTGCCGCGCATTTCATTCGACAGCTCGGGGCAAAGGTGCAAGCCGGCGAGCTACGCGTGCAGGCCACGGCCACCTCACTGGCCAGCGAAAACCTGGCCCGGCAACTCGGCATCCCGCTCATAGAGCCACGCCGCGGCCTGCGCTTCAACCTGACGGTGGACGGTGCCGATGAAGTGGACCCGCACTTGCACCTGATAAAAGGTGGGGGAGGGGCGCTGCTGCGGGAAAAGATTATTGCCACCGCTTCCGATTACCTGCTCGTCATTGCCGATTCTTCGAAAGCGGTAGCGCAACTCGGGAAGTTTCCACTGCCGCTGGAAGTTGTTTCGTTTGCCTTGCCGTGGGTGCTGGATGCCGTGGCTGCCCTGGGCGGAAATCCGGTGGTGCGCATGAGCCAACAGGACCCAGACAAACACGCGCAGTCCGACCAAGGAAATCTGTTGGTTGACTGTCATTTCGGTGCGCTAAACGAGGTGGAGCAGCTCGCCAGGCAGCTTAAAACAATACCCGGTATTGTGGAGCACGGCCTGTTTCTGGGGCTGGCCCGCGCCGCTCTGGTGGTCCAACACGGGCAAGTGCAGGTGCTACGGCCCGATGCTGCGCCACAAGCAGCCGACAGTTTTGCAGCACTGCCCTAATGATTTTACATACAAGCAAAAAGGACCGTCAGCGTAGCCTGACGGTCCTTTTTGCTTGCTAACGAGTAGCTACCTATGCCTGTTGCGTTAGCCGGGAAGCAGCAGCGGCATCCAGAAACCAATGCAGTTCGCCATCGGTAGGCGAAACGAGCTGGGCCGGGAAGTTCTCGATATTTTCAGGGTCTTCCAGAATGTGGCGTACGGCCAAGGCTTTGTCTTCTCCGAAAACCAGGAACGCAATAGCGCGAGCCTGGTTGATCAACGGCGCCGTGAGCGTAATCCGGTCTGCCTTCAGCTCTTCCACATACACTGCCTGCACGTCGGCGGTCTTGGCGCCCAACACCGTGGTGTATGGAAACAGCGAAGCCGTGTGTGAGTTGTCGCCGAGCCCCAGCAGAATCAAATCGAAGCGGGCCTGCTCGTTGCCGAAGTGCTGGTTAACAGCCGTCGTGTAGTGCGCGGCGGCTTCGGTTGGGGGCAAGCTGGTATCAACCGCAAAAACCTGGGCGGGGTTGATGTGCAGCGGATCAAACAGAGCGGTTTTGGCCATCAGGTAGTTGCTATCCGGGGAGGTGTGCGGTACGTTGCGCTCGTCCCCGAAAAAGAAATACACTTTCTGCCAATCCAGTTGGTCTTTGAAGTCAGCGGAAGCCAGCAACTCGTACAGTTTCTTGGGCGAACTGCCCCCTGAAAGCGCCACCGTAAAACGCCCGTGGGTGCTAATGGCTTGCGTGGCCGTGACCACAAAGTACTCCGCTAAGCTGCGGAGCACCACCGACGTGACCGGAGAAATATGAAGCTTCATTAGGCTGGTTTTTTCTTGTGATTGACGGGAAGCGTGAACCAGTGAAACCCTTCGCGCGCGATGAGGGCTTCGGCAGTTTCCGGGCCCCACGAATCGGCCGAGTAGTTGGGAAAGTTGAGGCTTTTGCGGTTCTGCCAGGTGTTCAGAATAGGCATAATCAAGTCCCAGGCTTCCTCCACTTGGTCGCCGCGCATGAACAGGGTCTGGTCGCCGAGCATGGTGTCGAGCAGCAAGGTTTCGTAGGCTTCCGGCGCTTGGTTGGTGTACGTGCCTTTGTAGTCAAACACCATGTCTACGGTGTTCAGCACCATGTCTAGGCCGGGGCGCTTGGCTTGCACTTGCAGCCGGATGCTCATTTCAGGCTGAATGCTGATGATGAGGCGGTTGTGGCTGATGTTGTCGGCCGCAGAAGCCGGAAACATAAAGTGCGGTACGTCCTTGAACTGGATGGTAATAACGGACGCCGACTGGTGCATGCGCTTGCCGGTGCGCAAGTAGAACGGTACGCCTTCCCAACGCCAGTTGTCCACGAAAAACTTCACGGCAGCAAAGGTTTCGGTGTTGGATTCCGAGCCTAGCTCGTCGCGGTAGCCGGGCACTTCCTTGCCCTCAATCCAGCCGCTGCCGTACTGCCCGCGCACCGTGGAGAGGCGCACATCTTCGGGTGAGAAGCGGCGCATCGCCCGCAGTACGTCCACTTTGCGGTTGCGTACTTCCTCGGCATTGAAGCTGATGGGCGGCTCCATGGCCACAATGCACAGCAGCTGCAGCAGGTGGTTCTGAATCATGTCGCGCAGGGCGCCCGAGCCGTCGTAGTAGCCGGCCCGCTCGCCGGCCCCGAGCTGCTCGGTCACCGAAATCTGCACGTGGTCGATGTGGTTGCGGTTCCAGACGGGCTCCAGAATCGAGTTGGCAAACCGGAACGCCATGATGTTCTGCACGGTTTCCTTGCCCAGGTAATGGTCGATGCGGTAAATCTGCCGCTCGTTGAAAATACGCGTCAGCAGCTGGTTCAACGACTTCGCCGATTCCAAATCGTGGCCAAACGGCTTCTCAATCACAATGCGGGTACGTTCCGCATCCTTGGTGAGCTTGCTTTTGGCCAGGTTTTCGGCAATGATGGGGAAGAAGTTGGGCGCTACGGCCAGGTAGTAGATAACGTTGGCCCGCACGTGCCAATCGGCTTCGTGCTGCTGAATCCGAACGCCAAACTCCTTGTAAGTTTCGGCATCGTTTAAGTCAGACGCCTGATAGAACAGGTTCTGCGAGAAGACTTCCCATTGCTCGGGCTTGGCTTTGCCGCTGCGCGAAAACTGGTTGATGTCCTTGAGTAGGTTGGCGCGAAACTCTTCGTCTTTCAGCTTGGTGCGGCCCGTACCAATAATCGAGAACTGCTTGGGCAGCCAGCCTTCCAGGTACAGGTTATAAAGCGCAGGCGCCAGCTTGCGCGCGTTCAAGTCGCCGGTGCCACCGAAAATGACAAAGATGGTTGGCTGTATTTTTTCGTTGCTATTCATGCCTGCTGCTTGCTTGGAGAGTGACGGATGGAGTGGAGAACTAGTACTGAGTATCTCCTCGAAAATCCAGAATGAAGCACGTTGAAAACTAAATTGAAAATGAGGGTTGGGGCAGTAGGGTGGGAGCTTGCAGGAAAAGACGGGCACTGCTAGTGTAGCCGGAGCTACGGAGGCGTGCAAAGGAAGTAGCTACGCTTCAAGAGGCGAGGAAGTCCTGCATTTGGTCGGGCAGCGGGTAGCTGCCTTGCACTCTTCTAATCAAGACCACTTCCCCCACATGAAAAGCTAAGTGTAGGACCACCTCTTGAAGGATCTTCAGTTTGCGGTCTGCTTCCTCGGTAGCGGCCATATAATGTAGCTCGGTTTGAAACGCTGCAAGCTGCCCATGGAATTGCGCAACGGCCTCCTGCAGCACCGCTTCGCTTGATGGAGCCCGCTGGCTAAGCCAGGTAGTTGCTTCACTGAAAGGGTGTTCAGCAGTGTTGCCGCGCAGCGCATGTAGCTGGCCGGCTTGCCACTTGAGTAAGTGGTTTAGAATCTGCCAGACGCTGGTCGGAAACTGTTCCTGTCCCTGACCACTGTTCTCAGGGGTCAAGTTGTCGAACGCTTTGAAAGTATTCAGCGCGTCATCGAACAGGTTCCCGACATCAATTGGCGTCATAACTTAGCAAGAAGTGCACTGGCTTTAGCTCCCGGCCGACGGCGGAAAGAAGAGCACGTTGCATGCTTCTTCTTTCCTGGTCCTGCATTCCGTCTTATTTGTTTGGAGTTACTGGCTGCTCTCCTTGGTTTTCTTCCACCTGCGCATCCTGCTTGTTTTCCGGCTTTTCCATCTTCGGCGTCCACTGGGTGTGGAACACGCCCTCGTGCCCAATCAGCTCGTAGGTGTGCGCTCCGAAATAGTCGCGCTGAGCCTGAATGAGGTTGGAAGGCATCCGGGCGCTGCGGAAACTATCGAAGTAGCCAAGCGCCGACGCGTAGCCGGGCACCGCAATACCAGCGGCTACAGCCGCACCCACCACGGCACGCGCGCCCGGTACCACTTCCTGCACCAAACGCTGTACTTGCTGGTCGAGGAGCAGGTGCGCGAGGTCGGGCGTGCTTTGGTACGCGTTGAAGATGTCGTTCAGGAAGCTGGACCGGATGATGCAGCCGCCGCGCCAGATTTTGGCAATTTCAGCCAACTGTAGCTCGTAGCCATACTCTTCCGAAGCCTTCGCCAGCATGTGCATGCCCTGCGCATAGCTGAGCATCATGCTGAAGTAGAATGCCTGCTCCAAATTGGCCAGAAACTCGTCTTGGTTCACGTTCAAAGTGGCCTCGTCGTTTTGGCTGTATAAGCCGGCCAGTTGCTCCCGCAGCCCCTTGAAGCGCGAAGCGTCACGCATGGACACGGCCGTATCAATAGTAGGAATCGGGGCGGTGAGGTCCATGGCAATCTGGGAAGTCCATTTGCCAGTGCCTTTCGAGCGGGCCTCGTCTTTGATATCGTCGAGGAGCAGGTGGTCGGTGTCGGGCGCGATGTACTTGAAGATGTCCTTGGTGATATCGAGCAGGAAGGATTGCAGCCGGCCCTCGTTCCACTTGGCAAACACCTGCCCAATAGCCTCATTATCGAGCTTGAGGCCTTTTTTCAGGACTTCATAAGTTTCGGCAATCAACTGCATCAAGCCGTACTCGATGCCGTTGTGCACCATCTTCACGAAGTGACCCGCTGCTCCCGGCCCGATGTAGGTTACGCAGGGAGCCCCGTCTACTTTAGCGGCTACGGCTTCCAGCATGGGCCGCATAGTTTCGTAGGCCTGCTTGTCGCCGCCGGGCATCATGCTCGGGCCGAAGCGAGCACCTTCTTCCCCGCCTGAAATACCCATGCCGAAGAAGTGCAGCCCCTCGGCTTCCAGCGCCTTGTCGCGCCGCTCGGTATCGGTGAAGTGGGAGTTGCCGCCGTCGATGATGATGTCGCCCTGGCTGAGCAGGGGCCGCAACTCGTCGATAACGCTGTCCACGATTTTGCCGGCGGGCACCAGCATCATAATGGAGCGGGGCGTTTGCAGGCTCTGAATAAACTCGGGGAGGGTGGAAAAGCCCTGCACAGGCAACCCTTCACCTTCCTCGGCCAGCAGTTGCACCTTGCTGACGTCTTTGTCGTAGCCGGCTACCGCAAAATCGTGGTCAGCAAGGTTAAGGAGGAGGTTGCGGCCCATCGTTCCGAGGCCAATCATGCCGAACGAATAGTTGGTTGGCGTTGCGCTCATTGTAATCACTGGGTTTTAATGGTCGGGTAGGGCCCGACGGGTGTTGGAAGCAGAAGTAAGAGTCAGGAGTGCCAAAAGGTACACGCCTTTATTGAATAGAACTGAGTTCTACTGTTATAATACCGTCATTGTTTGAAAGGAAACAAATTAAGGCGGTAGCTGAGCCGTAATGTAAGTAATACCAAGGAGCGGGATGGCACGTTGCTATACGCCATACGCAGCACCATTTCGGCAAGCCTGCAATCAGGTAGGGCGGCCTCTGGTGGCTGAAGTCGTTAGCAAGACCCTAGCCGCACCAAAGAGTACAGGAAGGTCGGGAGCTATCCTAAGACTTTCTTAGATATACCTTCCACCTGCCATTCCAGTGCCCATGCTGCATTATCTCGCTCGTTACGCCATTGTATTGCTTGCTTTGTGGGGCAGCGCGGCCACCCCAAGCGCCACCGCGCAGGTGCTCCGGCAGCCCATTCCCGACAAGCTGGTGGTGCTCACCTTTGATGATGGCGCCGTTAGTCACGCCACGGTGGTAGCGCCGCTGCTGAAGAAGTACGGGTTTGGCGGCACATTCTTCGTGTGCGAGTTTCCGCCTGACTTCGCCGACAAAACCAAGTACATGAGCTGGGCGCAGATCCAAGGGCTGCACCAAGCCGGGTTTGAAGTAGCTAGCCACACCCTCACGCACCGGCACGTAAACAAGCTAACCCCGCCGCAACTCACAGCAGAGCTGGACTCAATAGAAAAACGGTGCGCCACCTACCGCATTGCGCGCCCTACCACCTTCGCCTATCCCGGCTACGATACGCACCCCACGGCGCTGGCGGTGCTACAGGCGCAAGGCTATCACCCAGCTACAGCACCGCCAGCGCCGACAAGCTCGACATCAAAGAGGTGGTGCAGCAGGCCCGTGGAGGCAATGTGGTGGTGCTTACCGTACACGGTGTTCCGGACTACGCGCACAGTTGGGTGACGACGCCGTTGGCTCTTTTCGAAGAATATTTGAAATATTTACACGACAACCACTACCAAGTGGTTGCGCTGCGCGACTTGGCCCAGTACGTAAATGTGCCGGAAGCCATACGCCTCCTCCAACCCACTTACCAACAGCTGAAATAACCCCCTACTTTCTGCCCATCCAATGAAAAAAACCTTGTCCTTCCTCTTGCTCAGCGGTTTGTTGCACCTTGGCGGGCGTGCCCAGGCGCAGCAAAGGCTAGCTACCGGCGCGCAGAAACCCATGGCCGCGGCCGAATGGATTGATGAGTCCACGGGCCACCGCATTGTGCGGCTGAGCGGGTTGAGCGGCGAAAACGAGAGCTTCTACTTTCACAACAACCCCTTCCTGAAGAAGAACGGCCGCGACGGCGACAAAATGGTGTACTACCACAAAAGCCCCGAAGGCAAGCAACTCTACGTCGTGAGTTTAAAAACCCGGCAGAGCCAGCCCCTCACCAGGGCATTTGCGTCGGTGAGCGGCGAAATAGTGGCACCCAAGCGCCGGGAGGTGTTTTACCAAACCGGCGACAGTGTGTACGCCACCCACGTGGACACCAAAAAGACCCGCCTGGTTTTCGTGTTCCCTGCTGACTTCAAAGCCACCATCACCACCCTCAACGCCGACGAAACGCTGCTGGGTGGGGTGTGGGCAACAGACGAGGAAAAGGAAATCTCCAAGAAGTATCCGGCTAAAAGTGACTATTTCAACCGCATCTACGAAGCCAAGCTGCCGCGCACACTGTTCACGGTGAACGTGCAGGACGGCACCATCAACAAGCTGTTCACCGACAAGGCCTGGCTGAACCACGTGCAGTTTTCGCCCACCGATCCGAAGCTGCTCATGTTTTGCCACGAAGGCCCCTGGCACAAAGTGGACCGCATCTGGACCATCGATATCCAGAGCAAAGACGTGAAGCTGGTGCACAAGCGCACCATGGACATGGAAATCGTTGGGCACGAGTTCTTCAGCCCCGACGGCAAGACCATCTGGTACGACCAGCAGCTTCCGCGTGGCGAAACCTTCTTTGTGTCGGGCACTGACTTGAAAAACGGCTACGAGAGAAAGTGCCAGTTGGAGCGCAACGAGTGGTCTGTGCACTACACGGTTTCTCCCAGCCAACTGCTGTTTGCCGGCGACGGGGGCAACGAAACTGCGGTGGCGAAAGCTCCCGATGGCAAGTGGATCTATTTGCTACGGCCGCAGGGGGTGAAGTTCACGTCGGAGAAGCTAGTAAACATGAAGCAGCATGACTACGCGCTAGAGCCCAATGTGCATTTTTCGCCGGACGAGAAGTGGGTTATTTTCCGCGCCAACTTCGAGGGCAAGAGCCAGATATACGCCGTAGAAATTGCCAAATCCAACTTATAGATGCCAACTCGAAGAGCGTTTCTAGCGGGTCTGGTGCTGGCACCTTTTGCGCAGGCACTAGGTGCCGCCAAGGGGTTTGGGGCAGACAAATTCCTGGATTTGCCGAAAAACAGCCTGTCCAAGTTCAGCAAGCACCTCAAGCCCGTGGGGCGGGCGCTGGAACTGCCTGAGTGGTACGTATGGTGCAACTCACCCCTATATGGGCTTGACGGCAAAGTGCACGTGTTTTTCTCGCGCTGGCCTAAGGCCAAAGGCATGGGCGGCTGGCTCAACAGCTCGGAAATTGCCCACGCCGTGGCTGATTCGCCTGCTGGTCCGTTCCAGTATCTGGAAACGGTGCTGGCGCCGCGCGGGCCGGGCTACTGGGATGCCACCACCTGCCACAACCCCAGCATTCAGTTCGTGGACGGCAAGTACTGCCTGTTCTACATGGGCAACTCCAACGGCAAAACCGACACCAAGCGCATCGGCCTGGCCACCGCCGACTCGCTGAACGGCCCTTGGCAGCGCCCCGACCAGCCCCTGCTCGAAGCCGGTGACGCCGGCGCCTGGGACGACCATTGCACCACCAACCCGGCCTTCATCAAGCACCCCAACGGCCAATATTGGCTGTACTACAAGTCGTGGAACACGCAGGACTACCTCACGGCCACCGACCCCACCATCCGGGGCAACCGGAAGTATGGGTTGGCGGTGGCCGAGCAACTGGAAGGCCCGTACGTGAAATACGCCGGCAACCCAGTTATCGACTTCTCGAAACAAGGCAACAACAAGCAGTTCGAGGATGCTTTTGTGTGGCGCGAAGACAACCGCTTCAAAATGCTGGCCCGCGACATGGGCGTCTATAACCACGAAGTGGGACTGTATCTGGAGTCCAAGGACGGCAAGGAGTGGACGTTTCCGAAGGTAGCCTTCTTGCCGTTGCGCGCGTACGGGGTGCAGGAGCCACCCGCGCCCAAAAATCTGAAACGCTACGGTCGGCTGGAACGCCCGCAGCTGCTTATGCGCAACGGCAAGCCCGAGTACCTGTTTGGAGCTTCCCAAGGCGGCACAAGCATGACAGCCTCCGCGTTTGTGTTCAAGATTACTTGAGGTTGGCTTCCGTGGTAATTGACAAAAAAGCCGTCATAGAGAGACGTCGCCGAAGCATCTCGCGGGCCGATGTTGCCAAACTACCTGTCGTGCGGAGCTTCCTGAAGCATCTCTCCCGCCAAAGTAATTTCTGACGTGCGCAGTGAAGCAGGAGAGATGCTTCGGCAGGCTCCGCATGACGGTCTTATTCAACAGGCTATTGCCATTACGTTTTCTTCTTTAACTCAACACACCTCTCCTCGCTATGCGTCACAAGCTGCCCTTACTGCTCCTGCTTGCTCCATTTGCCTCCCGTGCCGATGTCACGTTGCCCGCGCTGATGACCGACAACATGGTGCTACAGCAGAAAACAAACGTGGCGCTGTGGGGCTGGGCCGAGCCGGGCGAGGTGGTAACCGTGACGGTCGGCTGGCAGAAAGCGCCCCGCAAGGTGGTGGCCGACAAAGAGGGCAAGTGGCTGGTGCGCGTACCGACGGGCAAGGCGGGCGGGCCCTACACGCTACAGGTGCAGGGCAACAATCAGCTGACCATCAACAATGTAATGCTCGGGGAAGTGTGGTTGTGCTCGGGGCAGTCGAACATGAACTTCCCGGTAACCAAACGACCCAACAGCGGCTCCTACACCGGCATCATCAACGCCGAGGAAGTGATTCTGAAAGCCAACTACCCCAACATCCGGATGTTCACGGTGGTGCAGAAGGTGGCCGACGCGCCGGAGCGCGACGTGCAGGGGAGCTGGGCGGTGTGCAGCCCCGAAACGGTAGGTAATTTTTCGGCGGTGGCGTACTTTTTCGGCCAGGAAATCCACGAGAAAACCAAGGTGCCAATGGGTCTGATCCACTCGTCGTGGGGTGGAACGCCGGCCGAGTCCTGGACCCGCAAGGATGTGCTGGAAAAGGACCCGGAGCTGCGCCCGATTCTGACGCGCTACGAGCAGGGCCTCACCCAGCGGCCCGCCTACGAAACGGCGCTGGCCGCCTGGAAGCAGGAGCGCGAAGCCAACCCCCAAACCACCCGCCCCAAACCCGCCGAGCCGCTTAGCGCCACCAGCAACAAGTCGCCCTACAAGCTCTACAACGGCATGATTAAGGGCCTAATACCATACACACTGCGCGGGGTTATCTGGTACCAGGGCGAGAGCAACGCCGAGCGGGCCTACCAGTACCGTAAGCTGTTTCCGGCCCTGATTGCCAACTGGCGCCAAGAGTGGCAGCAGCCCACCTTGCCGTTTTACTTCGTGCAAATAGCGCCCAACCGCAGCCAGAACCCTGAAATTAGGGAGTCGCAGTTGGTGACCATGCAAACCGTGCCCCACACTGGCATGGCCGTCATCACCGATGCCGGCGACTCGCTGGACATCCATCCGCGCAACAAGCAGGTGGTCGGGCACCGACTGGCGCTGTGGGCCTTAAGCCACGAATACGGGCAAACCAAGCTGCCCTACTCCGGCCCCATCTACGAATCCATGAAGGTGGAAAACGGCAAAGCTCGCTTGCAATTCAAGTACGCCGACGGGCTGCAAGCCAAAGGGGGGCCGCTGCGCAAGTTCTCGGTGGCGGGCCCCGACAGCGTTTTCGTGCCTGCGCAGGCACAAATCCAGGGCAACACGGTGGTAGTGTGGAGCGAGAAAGTGAAACAGCCGGTGGCCGTACGGTTTGGGTGGAGCATTTCGCCGGAGCCCAACCTATACAATGCCGCCGGCCTACCGGCTTCGCCTTTCCGCACCGACACCTGGCCCACCCCAACGCAAGGAAAAAACTAACGCCAACAGGTTCGCCAGCGGGTAGCAGAGCAACTCTACCACCCGCTGGCGAACCTATAGTGGCTGGCCCACCCGCTCTGGCTAGCTGTTCATGCCACCGTCGATGCTGAGGGCGGCGCCTGTTGCTATGGCTACTTTATCGGTGAAACAGGGCATACCAACGAAAGCAACGAAAAGCCAAGGTCACAGCGAGAAGCTGAGGCGCTGAAAGAGAAAAAGCAGTTGTGCCGGAGCCAGGATACAGGCCCCGGTACAATAGAAAGCGTCAGGCTTGGATTTGGGGCAACCTGCATATCAGCTAGTTGGAGTGGCCCTGGCCTGCATGGCCTCAGCTAGCAGGTGGGGGGCGCTGGTCCACTGCACCTCGGGGTAGCGGTTGTTGTCGAGCGGGTTGTGCTGCACGCTGAACATGCTAAGCATGTACTGCATCTGTTGCCACGCGGGGTAGAGTTCTTGCTCGCCTTCGGGGTGCGCGGCCCGTGCGTGCTGGGTGTGCGCCGCCAACTCGGCACGGCTGCCCATCCGAACCAGCGCAAACGGCTCCTTGGTTACTTGCTCGCCCACCACTGCCAGCTCGCGCGGGCTTAGTTGAAAGCTGGCAATGCGCAAAAGCCGTGGAGTGGTAGGGTCCAGCGCGGCCGCGGCGGTGTAGGCCGCCGTGTCGTCCATGGTTGTGAAGTCGATGCGCCAGTCGGCATCTTCCCAATACCCAACGCTTTTCTTCTTGAAATCAAGCAGTGGGATGTTGTACGTCAGGACTTCCCCGAAGGCCCCGTTGAGAATGGACGTAGCGGCAATGGGGGCGTGGTCGAGGCGCTCTTTGAACTCCCGGCGCAAATCGAAGTTACGGTTTTCGCCGGCTGGCAGCTTGGTGAAGTCGGTCGAGAAGTCGGAGGGAATGAAGCGGGGTACGCCGGCGGCCACAGCCGCTTCCAGCAGCACCGATTGTGCGTCCACTACCACGTCGTGCAGGCCCTGCAACGCCGAAACCACGCAGGCCGTGCCCGTGCAGGCGGCCGTAACCTGCGCTACATCAGTTAGGTCAGCCCGAACAACTTCCACCCCCTGGGCAGTTAGCTCGTCTACTTTTGCGGGGTCGGAACTGGTTCGTACAAGGGCCCGAACTGCCGCGCCGCGGGCAAGTAGTGCCTTGTTGATTCGGCCGCCGAGTTCACCGGTTGCACCGGCTACTAAAATGATTGGTGTCATAGTCTTTGTGGATTTAAGAGCGTGAAAAGGGCTCCTTCTTCTGGATGCCACAAAGGTTGCTGCGCACGTTTGCTGGCCGTCGCCGATTCTTGCGCACTTCTTTCAAATTCTTGCTTTCGTTGCCGCACGCCAGCCACAGACTTCACACAAACAGGCCCTGTCCTTCCGGCGCAGGAGGAAGCTGAGTTAGTACACCCAGCAACTGCACCCAGATTCCTCCTGCGCCGGAAAGACAGCAACGTAAAATCTTGAATCGATAGGCGTTTGCTTGTAAGTCGGGCAACTCACTGGTAGGCGGCGCGGAAAGGTAAGGCGCGCACCGTTACAATTTCCAACCCGAGCAGGGTAGGCGTGGGGCCCACTTCCTCGTAGAGCTCGGCCAGAATTACGTTTAGTTCGTTGGTAGGGAAACGACGCGTGCAGCACACAAAAAAGTAGTCGACAATCTGCCCCCGGCTAAGCTGGGCCAATTTCAGCTGATATTCCACCTGGAACATGGGCGGCGCAATCGGCCAGTGCCGGCGCGAACGGGAAGAGCGCACCTCGTCGTTTTCTTTGAGAAGCTGGCTCGGTGTCTTACACAAACGGAATGATTCGTAGAGCATGGCAGCGGGGAAGAGTGGACAGCTATAAAGGTCCGCCGCAATGCCCAACCGAACTTCCCGGTTCTTGCGCTCTTCTTGCTGATTCTTGCTGTTTGTCGGTTGGGTTAGCTGCGCTGAAACTCACGCGGGCTTTGTCCAACGCTACGCTTGAACGCCGCCGAAAAGTGGGCCGGCGAAGCAAACCCCAACGCGTCGCTGATGTCGGCAATGGCAAGGCTGTCGGCTCGTAGCAACTGCTGGGCCCGCTTGATTTTCCAGCTGATTACGTACTGGTAGGGGGAGGCACCCGTGGTTTGCTTGAAGCGGCGGGCAAAGTGAAACACGCTCAGGTTGGCTAGCTCGGCCATCGTGTCCAGCGTTACGGCTGCGTCGGCGTGCGCCTCCAAGTAGGCATCAATACGCGCCAGCACCGAGTTGGGCAGCTGCGGACCGTGGGCAACGCGCCGCTCGTAGGTGGCGTGGTGCTCGATGAGCTGGCAGCACAGCGCGTTGGTTAGCGCCTCGATGTAGAACTGCCCCAGCGCGTGCGGCGCCCCAACGGCACTCAGCAGCTGACGCCCCAACTGGTTTAAGAGGGCGTCCTCGAACTTGTACCGGTCGCGCAAGCCGAAGTGGGTAAGGTCCATGCCCTGGCGGGCCAGGTTTTCCAGGTAGTAGTTGTCGAGGTACAGATGAATGGTGTCGGTTGGGCCGCTACACGTTACGGCGCCGTATTCGCCCCCTGGGTACAAGCCAGCATCACCCGCCTGAAACACCGCCTCCTCCACGTAGCCGCCCTGCTGCCGGCGCGACCTAACGGGGGCAGTACCCTGATGCAGCAGCAGCAAATGTTGCTCGTGGTAATGGGCTGGCAGCTCAACAGAGTCTAGTTGGTGCCGCTCCACCCGCAGGCCCGGCCACGCCAGGGCTGCGCTGCTGACGAGCGCCGGGCGGGCATACATCTCGGAATCGTATTTCATCGGGAACGGGGCAAGAGCAAGCGAATCATCAGCAAACCGCAAGTCGAGTGGAATGTTTAACCCGTTTGTTTCAACGCTTCTGCGCCCCAAATAAGGCGTGAAACTACGTATTAGCCGTGTTTAATATTACTTATTAAACACTAAATTTCACTTGGAGCGGGAGGAAACGGTACGGTACAGGAGGGTTCGGGGGAGGGAGAAGAATAGCTTAGGTGCTGACTAGACCAGTCATCAGCAGCTCTTTACTCATCAGATCCTACCCATACTGCTCATGAAGAAAAACTACAAATGGCAACACGGCCGGTTTGCGGTGTGCTTGCCAGTGCTACTCTTGGCTGGGCCGGGCGTAACTGCCGTACAGGCCCGGCCTTCCACCAACATGGTAGCCGAATGGCAGATAACGGGCCGCGTGGTTTCCAAAACCAATGAGGGCCTGCCGGGCGTAACGGTGGTGCTCAAAGGAACGACGGTCGGTACGTCTACGGGCGCTGATGGTACCTTCACGCTGTCGGTGCCCGAGAATGCCGGCACCCTGGTATTCAGTTACATCGGCTTTCAAACCAAAGAGCAAAGCTTTGCGGGACCCGGACCCGTTACGGTAACGCTCGGCGAAGACGTTAAGAACCTCGACGAGGTAGTGGTGGTCGGGTACGGCACGCAGAAGCGCGGCGACGTTACGGGGGCCATTGCTTCGTTCAACGCCGAAAAGCTAACCGAGCGGCCCGTCACCCGCGTCGATCAGGCGCTGGTGGGGCAGTTGGCGGGTGTGCAAGTCAAGCAAACTACCGGCGTGCCGGGCCGGGGCTTTTCGGTGCAGGTGCGGGGTTCCGGCTCCATCACCGCCAACAACGAGCCTTTGTACGTTATCGACGGCTTTCCCTTGGAAGCAGCGTCGCAGAACTCGTCGGGCCGTTTCGGCTCTGGGAGCCCCCTCGACAACATCAACCCCAATGACATCGAGAACATCGAGGTGCTGAAAGATGCCGCGGCGGCGGCCATCTACGGCTCGCGGGCGGCCAACGGGGTGGTGCTCATCACCACCAAGCGCGGCAAGTCGGGCAAGCCGAAAATCAACCTCAACACCTACGCGGGTTTTGTGCAGGCCGTGCGCAAGCTGGATATGCTGAATTCCGAGGAGTGGGTGGACCGCTCCATCGAAATCATCAATGCCAACTGGGTTAACTCTGGAGCGGGCCGCCTGGCCAGCCAGACCACCGCCGAGCGCCAGACCATTCTGCGCGTCAACACCATCAACCCCACCCTGATGATTGACGAGCGGTGGTTGCAACCCGGTCACCCCGGCCTCGACTATGTGGATTGGCAGGACGAGGCGTTTCGGACCGGTTTCACCCAGGACATTCAACTCTCCGCCAGCGGCGCCAGCGACTTCGTGAACTACTACGTTTCCGGCGACTACCAGAAGCAGGACGGCGTGGTGATTGGGCTAGGCTACAAACGCTACTCGGCGCGTGCCAACGTGGAAGTGAAAGCCAGCGACAAGTTCAAGTTCGGCCTCAACATCAGCCCAAGCTACGCCATCAGCTCCGACCCAGGGGTGGAAGGCAAGGACAACTTGATGCAAAACATTATTTCCACGTCGCCGGTGGTGGAAAGCGCAGCCGGCCTGAACACCAACACCGGCGACTTCACCAACTACGCCTGGGGCTTCACGCGCAACAGCCCGATTCGGGTGCTGGAAAACGCCATCGGCGACACCCGCACCCTGCGGACGCTAGGCACCATCTACGCCGAGTTTCAGCCCGTCAAAAACCTGGCGTTTCGCTCCACGGCCAATTTCGATAACACCGATGCCGAGTCCAAGTCGTACGTTCCGGCCTTCGTGAATGGCAGCTTGGGAAACCGGCAGGCCTCGGGTTCGTTTAGCTCGTTTCGCAAGCAAACCTTCGTGAATGAGAACACGCTGACCTACAACCGCACGCTAGGTGGCAAGCACGACCTAACGGGACTGGCCGGTTACTCCTACAACTTCACCAAACTAAACGCGCAGGCCCTAACGGCCGCCAACGGATTTGTGAACAGCGCCGTCACGACGCTGAACGCCGCGACCACCATCAGCGGCACCGCGGGCAACTTCACCACCGAAACCCAGAACGTCCTGATTTCCTACTTCGGGCGCTTGCAGTACGCCTATGGTGGCAAATACCTGGCGTCGGCCAGCATCCGGCGCGACGGCTCGTCGCGGTTCGGCGACAACACCAAGTTTGGGGTGTTTCCGGCGGCCTCGGTGGGCTGGCGCATCTCGCAGGAGAACTTTATGCAGGGCCTGACCCCCGTCAGCGACTTGAAGCTGCGGGCCAGCGTGGGCTACTCCGGCAACAACGGCATCGGTGACTACAGCAGCATTGCCACGCTCGGTATTTTCAACTACACCTACGGCGGCACGCAGTTCAACGGGCAGGCGCCCAACCGCGTCAACAACCCTAACCTGAAGTGGGAACGGTCGCGCACCTATGATGTGGGCTTTGATTTCGGGCTGCTGAAGAACCGCATCACCGGTTCGTTCGACTATTACACCAAAACCAGCAAAGACCTGCTGCTCAACATTCCGATACTAGCTGGGGCCGGCTTTGCCACTCAGCTCACCAACATCGGGGAGGTGCTGAACCGGGGGCAGGAACTGGAGCTAACCAGCCGCAACTTTGTGGGAGAGTTCCAGTGGACTACCTCGGTGAACGTGAGCCACAACACCAACAAGGTGGTGCGTTTGGGCGCCAACAACGCGCCCATTCAGGTGCTGTCGGCCTTCGATATTCCCAACAACATCCTGCAAGTAGGGCAGCCGCTTTACAGCATCTACGTGGTGAAGCAGGACGGTATTCTTTCCCAAGCCGACCTGGATAATGGCGCAGCCCGCTACGGCTCACAAACCGTGGGCGACCCGAAGTACGTGGACTACAACGGTGACGGTAAGATTGACGCCAACGACCGCCAGATTGTGGGCCACCCCAACGCCGACTATAGCTGGGGCATCACGAACAGCTTCAAGTACAAAGGCTTCGATTTGAGCGTGCTGGTACAGGGGCAAAACGGCGGCTCTATCTACTCGCTGTTCGGCCGCGCCGTCGACCGTACCGGTACCGGCCAACCCGACAACGTGCTCGGCCTTTACCGTGACCGGTGGCGCTCCCCCGAAGACCCCGGCGCCGGAGAGCGTGGCAAGGCGTACTCCACCTTCGGCCGCATCAAAAACACCGACTGGCTGTACTCGTCGGACTACTACCGCATCCGCAACATCACCGTGGGCTACGACCTAGGGCTGCTGGTCAATAAAAAAGTTGCGCAGGGTGCCCGCATCTACGTGACGGCCGAGAATTTCTTTGGGCACGACAAGTACAAAGGGGGCCTCAACCCCGAAGCCGTGAACACCGCCGGCGGCGACGACAGCTTCCCTATCGGGGTGGACTATGGCGGCCTGCCCTTAACCAAGTCGCTGATCTTGGGGCTTAACGTCACCTTCTAAGCTTCGCCTCATTCCCCAAGCAACCCATGAAAAAGACGATATATCTGCTAGCGGCAGCAACCTGGCTTACGCTAAGCGGCTGCGAGAAAGAGCTCGATCAGAACCCCCTTTCCAGCGGCTCGACCCCCACGTTCTACCGCAGCCAAGCTGATTTCGACCAAGCCCTAGCCGCCGCCTATCAGCCCCTCACCGGCTACCCCACCCGGGCCCTCAACCTCTCCGAAACCCGCTCCGACAACATCTATGGCGTCGATGACCTTGGGGTGCGCGACTGGGCGCCGGTCAACAACTTCTCGGCGGCGCTAGTCAACAACCCGTACGTTGCGGAAGCTTGGACCACCAACTACCGGGGCATTTTCCGGGTGAACACGGTGCTCGACCAACTGGCCGCCAACGGCAGCGTAGTCAGCGACGCTTCTCGGCCGCGGCTGGAAGGCGAGGCAAAGTTTCTGCGCGCTTTCTACTACTTCGATCTGGTCCGTTTCTTTGGTAAGGTGCCGATTTATGAAGCAGCCTTGCTGCCCGATGCCGTGGCCAAGATTCCGCGTAGCCCCGTGGAGGATGTGTACAAGCTGATTATTGCCGATCTGCAAGCGGCCATCAGCGTGCTGCCTGCTACCTACGACAACGCTGTGTCGGCCGACAAGCCCAACGTGGGCCGGGCCACGGCCAATGCCGCTAAGAGCCTGTTGGCGCTGGTGTACCTGACCCGCTCGGGGCCGACCTACGGCATTGAGGGGCCGGGCCTGAACACCAATGAGTACAACCTAGCCTTGCCGCTGCTCAACGACGTGCTCAACAGCGGCAAATACTCGTTCTTGGCTTCGTACCCCGATATCTTCTCGTACACCAACGAAAACAACCGAGAAGTCATTTTCGACATTCAGTTTCAGGGCGGTGGCACCGGCTTGGGTAGCGACTTTCCGGGGTTGCTGGTGCCGGATGCGTACTTCACCTTCCTGCGAATCCCGTATGCGTCGGGCGGGCTTGAAATCCGGCCCATTGCCAACGACCTGCTGAACTCGTACCCCACTGGCGACGTGCGCAAGACCTTCAACTTCGCTGAAGGCTACGTGAGCACCACCGGCTTCCGCGAAACGCGCTGGCTGATGAAGAAGTACCTCAACGAAAACCTGCGGGGCCCCGGCCGCCTCGACTGGCCCATCAACTGGATAGTGCTGCGCTATACCGATGTGCTGATGATGAAAGCCGAGTGCATCCTGCACGGCGTGGGCGGCACCCAAGCCGACGTAGACGCCATTGTAAACCAAGTACGAACCCGCGCCGGCGTTACCACCAAACTCACCAACGTGACCCTGCCGCAACTCATGGAAGAACGCCGCCGCGAGCTAGCCGGCGAAGGCTCCCGCTGGCACGACCTGGTGCGTGAAGGGCTGGTGCTAACCAAGATGAACGCCTGGATTCCGGTGGAAGACACCCGCAACCGCATGGCCCGGAACATTGATGCCAACCAAATCATCTACCCGGTACCGCAGTCGGAGCTAAGCGCCGCGCCCGGCCTCTACGACCAAAACCTAGGGTACCAATAGCGCCTGAGGGGTGAAGTAACGAGAACGTCATGCTGGCTTTGTCTGGCATGGCGTTCTTTTGTTTATAGGGCCTGTGTACGTGTTCAACCGGTCTGCAGTGCAGGAGTAGTACAGGAAAAACAAGGCAAAGCAAAATTCTCAGTTTCTCACATTGTCATGCTCATATTGTAGGGTCGGCATGATCTATTCAGCGGTACTGTATGTCATTGTAAGAATCTAATAATAAGTTAGTTGTGTAGGATAGGTGTTTTTCTTGTACGGAGTAAGAAGCTTAGAACAAGCTGCGTGAAGAAGGCATGGTGGCTGGGAAAGCTGTTGTAGCGCAAGGCTTTGCGGAAAAAAGGCAAGTGGAAATTGGCTCTGCTGGGCGGTACGGTACAGGAGAGTTGTGGGTGAGTAAGCAAATACTTTTAAGTAAACCAGCGATATAAACTGGTTGACACCCAAAACTTTCCCACCTACTGCTCATGAAGAAAAACTACACATGGCGGCGCGGCCAGCTGGTGGTCTGCCTGCCTTTGCTGTTAGCAGGCCCCGGTATTACTACACTACAAGCCCGCCCCCTAACCAAGGTGGTAGCCGACTGGCAGCTCACAGGTCGGGTGGTTTCTCAAAGCAACGAAGGTCTGCCGGGTGTGACCGTGGTGCTCAAAGGCACTACCGTGGGCACGACCACCGGCGCCGACGGCAACTTTACCTTATCGGTGCCTGAAAGAGCCGGGACCCTGGTCTTCAGCTATATCGGCTTTCAAACCCGAGAGCAAAGTTTTTCCGAGGCCGGCGCGCTTACGATCAAGCTAACGGAGGATACCAAGAGCCTCGACGAAGTAGTGGTAGTAGGCTATGGCACGCAGAAAAAAGCCGACGTAACGGGCGCTATTGCCACTCTTGATGCCAGCAAACTGGAAGAGCGTCCCATTCTGCGCGTCGATCAGGCGTTGGTGGGAACGTTGGCAGGCGTGAACGTACAGCAGAACACCGGCTTGCCGGGTCGGGGCTTCAACGTGCAGGTACGGGGCAACGGCTCCATCACGGCCAACAACCAGCCGCTGTATGTAATCGACGGGTTTCCGCTGGAAGGCACCTCGCCCAATGGCAACGGCAACTACGCCACCGGCAGCCCGCTCGACAACATCAACCCCAACGATATTCAGTCGATTGAGGTGCTGAAGGATGCGGCAGCGGCGGCTATTTATGGTTCGCGTGCGGCCAACGGCGTGGTGCTGGTAACCACCAAGCGCGGCAAGACCGGCAAGCCCCAAATCAACTTCAATGTGTACGGCGGCATTTCGCAGATGGCCAAGAAGCTGGATCTGTTAAGCGCCGAGGAATGGGTGGAGCGGTCCACCGAAATCATCAACAACAACTGGGTCCGCTCACAGCCTACTACGCCGGGCGCTCGGCCGCGCCTGGCTAGCCAAACCACGGCCGAGCGCCAGGCTATATTAGGGGTGACCACCATCAACCCGAGCCAGATGATCGACGACCGGTGGCTGCTGCCCAACCACGAGGGCCTCGACTACATTGATTGGCAAGACGAAATCTTCCGGACCGGTAAAGTTCAGAACTACCAGATATCGGCCAGTGGGGCCACTAACAACGTGAACTACTACCTGTCGGGCAACTACACCGACCAGGAAGGCATTGTGATTGGGGTGGCGTATAAGCGTTATTCAGCGCGCGCCAACGTGGAAGTGAAAGCCAGCGACAAACTGAAATTCGGCCTCAATATCAGCCCGAGCTACGCCATATCGAAAGACCCCGGCGTGGAAGGCAAGGACAACTTGGCGCAGAAGTTTATCACCATGGTGCCCGTGGCCGAGTCTTCGGCCGGTGTGCTCACCAACTACGGCGACAACCCGGTGTATACTTGGGGCGGCAGCAGCATCAGCCCGGTGGGGGAACTCACCAACCGGCAGCAGCAAAGCACCGTGTTCCGGACACTGAGCACGGTGTTTGGCGAGTACGAGCTGATCAAGAACTTGCGCTTCCGCACCTCCCTCAACCTCGACAACACCGACTCGCGGGCCAAGAGCTACATTCCGAACTCGCGGCTGGTGGGCTCGGGGGCCACGGGTACGTTCAGCGGCTACCGCAAACAGGCGTTCGTGAACGAGAATACCTTGGCCTACAACCGCGTTATCGGGAAGCACGATATAGCGGCGCTGGCGGGCTATGCCTACAACTTCTTTAAAACCGAAACCGACCGGCTCCGGTCGTCGGGCGGCTTCACCAACAGCGCCGTAACCACGCTCAACGGGGCCACCAACATCACGGGCACTGCCGACAACGGCACCACCGAAACGCAGAACGTGCTGCTGTCTTACTTCGGGCGCGTGCAGTACTCGTTTGAAGGCAAATACCTGGCTACGGCCAGTGTGCGCCGCGACGGTTCCTCGCGGTTTGGCGCCGACAACCGCTGGGGCGTGTTCCCGGCTGGTTCGTTGGGTTGGCGCATCTCGCAAGAGAATTTCATGAAGAACCTGCCCGTAATCAGCGAGTTGAAATTGCGGGGCAGCTACGGCATGTCGGGCAACAACGGCATCGGCGACTACAGCAGCATTGCCACGCTCGGCGTGAACCCGTATACGTTTGGGGGCGTGGTTGCCTCGGGCCAGTCGCCGAACAAGGCACCCAACGATTTATTGCGCTGGGAAAAGTCGCAGACCATTGATGTGGGCTTGGACTTCGGGGTGATTGACAACCGCATTTCCGGCTCGTTCGACTACTACACCAAAACCAGCAAAGACCTGCTTTTGAACGTGCCGCGGCCGAGTGCTTCGGGCTACGCGTCGCAGCTAGTTAATATTGGGGAGGTGCTGAACCAGGGCCTAGAACTGGAAGTGCGGACCCGCAACCTAACCGGGGAATTTGAGTGGAACACTTCCCTGAACGTGAGCCACAACCGCAACAAGGTGGTGCACCTTGGGGAAGGCGACGCGACCATCGAAATTGCCTCACCCTACGGTGCTTCCAGCAACCTGCTGATGGTGGGCCAGCCGATGTTCGTGTTCTACGCCATCAAGCAAACCGGCATTCTGAACCAAGGCGACATCGACGGTGGCGCGGCTATCATCCAGGGCCAGACCGTCGGGGACCCGCGCTATTTCGATGCCGACGGCGACGGCGTCATCAACGAGAAAGACCGGGTGATTATCGGCCAACCGAACCCCAAACTTACGTGGGGCATCACCAACAACTTCAGCTTCAAGGGTTTCGATTTGAGCGTGTTGGTGCAGGGCCAAAACGGCGGCAGCCTCTACTCGCTGATCGGGCGCGCCATCGACAACACCAACATGGGCTACAACCAGAACGTGCTCGGGTTGCAGCGTGACCGGTGGCGTTCCGAGGATAACCCCGGCGCCGGGGAGCGGGGCAAGGCGCAAGCCAACTTCACGCCCTTAAAGAGTGACTCCTGGCAGTACTCGACCAACTACTACCGGATTCGCAATATCACGCTCGGCTACAATTTGGGTAAGGTACTCAGTAAGCGCTACGCGCAGGGAGCCCGCGTTTATGTGTCGGCCGAAAACTTCTTCGGCCACGACACCTACCGCGGCGGCTACAACGTGGATGCCACCAACTCCGATACCGGCGGCAGCGGCTTCTCGGTTGGCACCGACTACGGCGGATTGCCCCTCACCAAATCGATGACTCTAGGCGTTAACGTTACCTTCTAGTCGATAGCCGACTGTATACCATGAAAAAGACCCTTCTCTCGGCTCTGGTAGTTAGCGTACTGATGCTGAGCGCCTGCGACAAAGACCTCGAACAAGCACCTATTTCCAACGGCTCGGTTCCCACCTTCTACAAAACGGCCGACGACTTCACGCAAGCCATCAACTCCGTTTACAGCAACCTGCGCGACTACCCCGACCGTCAGCTGACTATGTCGGAAACCCGCTCCGACAACATTTACGGCGTCAGCACGCAGGGCATTCGGACGTGGGAACCTATCAACAACTTTTCCGTTGCCATTGCCTCCAACGAGTACCCCGCCGATACCTGGACCACCGATTTTGTGGGCGTGTATCGGGCAAATATTGTGCTCGACCAAATTGCGAAAAACGGCTCGTTGCTAGCCGACGATGTTCGGTTGCGCACGGAAGGCGAAGCCAAGTTTCTGCGGGCCCTGTACTATTTCGATTTGGTGCGCTACTTCGGTAAGGTGCCGCTGGTAGAAACCCCGCTTGAGCCCCAGGCAGTGGTGAAGGTTCCGCGCACCCCGGTAGCAGACGTGTACAACCTGATTATTGCCGACCTAGAGGACGCCATTCAGAAGCTGCCCGACTCCTACACGACCACCAACGTGGGCCGTGCCACCAACGGGGCGGCCCGTGGGTTGCTGGCGCTGGTGTATCTCACCCGGTCGGGCCCTACCTACGGGATAGAAGGCCCCGGCCTCGGCACCAACGACTTCGACGCCGCCCTCACCTTGCTCAACCAGGTTATCGGGAGCGGCCGGTATGATTTGATAACGGCGGCGGGCACGGCGGCCAACGCCTACGCCAACGTGTTTTCCTACACCAACGAAAACAACCGCGAGGTGTTGTTCGATGTGCAATACATCAGCGGTGGTCTTGGGGCAGGCGCATCCTTCCCGTCGATTCTGCTGACCAACAACTACTTCCAGTCGATTGGCGCGGGTACGGGCTTCGGTACGGGGGATGAACTGCGCCCGCCTTCCAACGACTTGGTAGCCAGCTACGCCGCTGCCGATGTTCGCAAGAACGTGACGATGCAAATCGGGTATACCACCACCAGCACGCCGGTAGCGGTAGAAACCAGGCCCGCTTTCAAGAAGTACGTAAACGGCGCCTTACGTGGCACCTCGCGCACCGACTGGCCCATTAACTTCATTGTGATGCGCTACGCCGACATTCTGTTGATGAAAGCCGAGGCCCTGATCCGCAAAAACGGACCTAATGCGGAAGCAGACCAGCTCGTGAAGCGCGTGCGCGACCGGGCCGGCCTGACGGCCTCCGTTCTGACCGGTGTGACGCTACCGCAACTTATGGAAGAGCGCCGCCGCGAATTTGCGGGCGAAGGGCTCCGCTGGCACGATCTGGTCCGCTCCGGCCAAGCCGTGACGATTATGAACACGTGGGTTGCCAAGGAGGACACGCGCACCCGGATTCGGAAGCCGTTGAACGCAAATGATCTGCTGTACCCGGTGCCTCAAAACGAGCTAGCGGCTTCCTCTTACTTGTATGAGCAGAACCCCGGATACTAATTCGTAGCGCATGGTAGCTCGGCCTACGTGCTCTTCAGGTTTCCTAAGGGCACTTGGGCCGGGTTTTTTACTGACTGATGAATGAGCGAAAGCCCCTTAACCAGATGTGCACAAGCGTTGAGTAGCTTTCAATTACGGCCGTGGCTGCTTGGCGTAGCCTTGTTGCTTGATTTGCCGCTATTGGCGCAGTCGGAGCAGCCGGTTGCACCCGAGCTGCCGCTCTGGCACGGCCAGCAACGCACCCTGCGCTACCAGCCCGACGGCACTGACTTCGTTATTCGGAACGGCACCAAGCGCTTTACCCGGGCCCTCTACGGCACCAACACCGCGTTCCGGGTGGAAACCGGTGACCTGCCGGAGTTTGCGCTGTATCTGCCAGGCATGGGCGGCAACCTGAAATTTGGGTTGCTGAGCGCCGATGGACGCAGCAAATGGCTTATCGCCGCTGAAAACATTGTGGCCCGCTACCGGCCGGGCGCCATGCTTTACGAAATTTCCGACCCCTTGCTAGGCAAAGGCAAGCTGCAACTGGAAGTGCAGGCCATGGCCGAGGCCGAAGGCCTAGTGGTGCGGGCGCAGTTCACGGACGTGCCCGCGGGCCAAGTACAACTGTTATGGGCCTTTGGCGGCGTTACGGGTAAGAAGTTCAGCCGCGACGGCGACATCGGGGCCGACCCCGAATCGAGCTTTTACCTGAAGCCGGAATACTGCCAAGGCAATGAGTTCCAACTGCAACGCAACGCCTTTACGCTCACCTACGGCGTAGCGGCCAAGAAGAAAGAAGGCGAAACAGTAGCCAGAATCGACAAAAAAAGCTTGGTAGGCGTGGTGCCGCCCGGCGCCACGCTGCACGTAGCCGATGCCGCGCAACAAGAGTCGCCGACGCAGTTTGCTGCTTCCAAGGGTTCCACTGCACCCGCACTGGCCGGTACTTTGAAGGTGAAGGCAGGGGAGCCGTTGTACTTCGCGGTGCAAGTGCCGCAGCAAGCCACCGCGTTGCGCTACGCTGATTTGCCGAAAGCCCTGGAGCAGGCAGAAGCTGACCGGCAAAAACTAGCGGGCCGCATCAAGGTAAGCACGCCCGACCCGTACATCAACACGGTGGGCGGGGCGCTCAGTATTGCGGCCGATGCCATTTGGCAGTCTCCGAGCTACATGCACGGGGCCATTGCCTGGCGGATGCCGCTCAACGGCTGGCGCGGCGCCTACACCGCCGACCCACTTGGCTGGCACGACCGAGCCCAAACGCACTTTCGGGCCTACGCCAAGTCGCAGCTCACCAGCCCGGGTACGGGGCCAGTGGTGATGGATACGGCTCTGAATTTGGCGCGCCACCAGGAAAAGCTAGGTACGTCGGTGTTCAGCAGCGGCTACATCAGCCGCAACCCCGGCGGCGACTTCCGGCCTCACCACTACGACATGAACTTGGTGTTCATCGACGAGTTGTTGCGCCATTTCAACTGGACCGGTGACCTGGCTTTTGCCAAGGAAATGTTTCCGGTGCTACAGCGCCATTTAGCCTGGGAGAAGCGCAACTTCGACAAAGACAATGATGGACTTTATGATGCCTACGCCGCTATTTGGGCTTCCGATGCCCTGCAATACAGCGGCGGCGCCGTCACGCATTCGTCGGCTTATAACTACCTGGCCAACCTACTGACGGCGGAACTGGCGCAACGAATCGGTGAAAATCCGGCGCCGTATCGGCAGGAGGCTGCCCGCATCAAGCAGGCCCTCGACCAGCGCCTCTGGATGCCCGCCAAAGGCTGGTACGCTGAATACCAGGATGCCCTCGGCCTCAAGCAACTGCACCCTGCCGCTGGTATCTGGACCGTCTACCACGCCCTCGATTCGCAGGTGCCCGATGCCTTCCAGGCCTACCAGGCGCTTCGTTACGTGGATGCTGAGATACCGCACATTCCCGTCCGGGCCGCTGGCTTGACGGATGAAGGCTACTACCTGCTCTCTACCACCAACTGGCAGCCCTACGACTGGTCGATCAACAACGTGGCCATGGCGGAAGTGCTACACACCACGCTAGCCAACTGGCAGGGCGGGCGCACCGAGGAGGCGTTCAAGCTCTGGAAAAGCGCCTTGCTGGAAAGCATGTACTTGGGTTCGAGCCCCGGCAACTTCCAGCAGGTTTCCTTCTACGATGCCCACCGCGGCGAACTGTACCGCGACTTCGCCGACCCGGTGGGCATGGCTTCTCGCTCGTTGGTGGAAGGCTTGTTCGGCATCGTGCCCAATGCGCTAGAAGGCGTACTGACTGTTCGCCCCGGCTTACCTGCTGCCTGGAACCAAGCGGCGCTGACCGTGCCGGATGTGGCGTTTGATTTCCGCCGCCAAGGCCAGCAGGACACGTACACCATCACACCCACCTTCGCCAAACCCCTGAAGCTGCGCCTACAAGTGCAGGCCCGTGCCGTAGCCGCAGCCATAACCGTGAACGGCCAGCCGGTGCAATGGAAAAGCGTAGCAGAAGCCGTGGGCCAGCCTGTCATAGAAATCAACAGTGAGCCAGCGGCGAAATACGTGGTGCAAATTCAGTGGCAAGGCAATGCGCCGGATGCCGTAGCGCTAGCTCCAGCGTATGCTCCCGGCTCCGCACTAGCAATCCGTTTTCCGCACGCTACGGTAGGTAAAGTATTCGACCCGCAGCAGGTTCTTCGTGATGCCAAACCCAACCAATCAACCCTGGCGGCGCAGGTAGCAGGTCTGCCTGGCAGCCGCACGGTGTTTGTACAACTCCAGCAGGGCAGCCTGACTTGGTGGGCGCCGCTGCCTATGGAGGTGAAGGAGGCCGTTGCCATCATGCCCGAAAAAGAATCGGCAGGTGGCCTGCGCTTCCGGTTGCAGAACCACACATCTGAGCTCCTAAGCGCGAAAGTGACGGTGAATACTGGCAAGAACGCTCTGGAAACTACCGTGCAGGTGCCGGCCAACGCGGTTTCCGATGAAGTGCAGGTGCCGGTTGCCAACACCGTAGTTGGCAGCAATGCGGTGCGAGTGGAGTGGGGGCAAGGGCAGCGCGTTTCGTCCACGCTGATGGACTGGAATGGCAGCGCCCCAACCACCGTCGGCAAGGGTAGTTATGAAACCGTGAACCTGGCTTCGTATTTCAACGATAAGGTGACGCAGATTTTTCAGAACAAATACCTTTCGCCGCGTCCCGTTGGTCCTACCTTGCAGCTTCCCACGCAAGGCATTGGCAACTGGTGCTACCCGCTCACACAAGCCACTATTGATGATGCTGGTTTGCGCCAGCTAGCCGGCGCCCGCAACGAAATCAAATTGCCGTGGGGCGTGCCGCTGCGCACACCGGGCACTGCCGGGGAGAAGAACATTCTGTTTGTGTCGCAGTGGGATAATTACGCTGAGCAGGCTACCGTGCCGTTGCGCGGCAAAGCTTCTCATGCCTACCTGCTCATGGCGGGTTCCACCAACCCCATGCAAAGCCAACTCACTAACGGGGTAGTGCTGATAACCTACACCGACAAGTCCACCGAAACGCTGCCGCTGCGCAACCCCGACAATTGGGCGCCCATCGAGCAAGACTATTTGCAGGACGATTTTGCCTTCACCACCGGTGCCCCCAAACCCTTCCGCGTCCACCTCAAAACCGGCCTCATCACCCGCGACTTCAAGCAGTACACCAGCATCAAAGGCTTCAGCACCCGCGCCATCGACGGCGGGGCCGCCAACATCCTCGACCTACCCCTCAACCCCAAGAAGAAACTCAAAAGCCTCACCCTAAAAGCCCTTTCCAACGATGTAGTAATCGGGCTGATGAGCGTGACGCTGGTACGCGAATAACCTTTGAAAACGATGAGGCTACTGGAAGGAGAGCTAAAACTAGCTTCTAGCCAGCCTCAAGCTTTAGCCTAAGTCACGCCGCAAAAAATCTATGCTTCCATTTGCGCAGTACGAGAACCTAATGCCCTCGAAACGTTCCTCTATGCCACCTCTCCCCAAATTGCTTTCAAGTCTGTTGTTGCTCAGTACCATCCAGCCCCTGATGGCGCAAAAAACACCCATCGACCGGAAGGCGCTGGTGGAGCGCCACATTGTCGTGAATACCACGAGCGACACCTTGTCGTCGTTGTCGGTGGGGAACGGGCAGTTTGCTTTCACGGTGGACGTGACGGGCTTGCAGTCCTTTCCGATGTACTATGAAAAGGGCGTGCCGCTGGGGACGCAGTCGGAGTGGGGCTGGCACAGCTTCCCGAACAAAGAGGGCTACAAGTTCGACGCCACCTTGCGCGACTATGACTTGAATGGCCGCAAGGTCAGCTACTCGGTGCAGCGGAAGGAGCCCGGCAACAAAGACGCCGTAGATTTTCTGCGGGCAAATCCGCACCGGTTGCAACTCGGTAACCTGGGGTTCGTGTTGGTGAAAAAGAACGGCAAACCCGCCACCATCAAGGACCTGCGCAGCATCCGGCAGACCCTTAACCCCTGGACCGGTGAAATCAAGAGCCACTTCACGCTGGAAGGCGTGCCGGTGGACGTCGTGACCGTGGGGCACCAGCAGCAGGATGCTGTAGCAGCCCGCGTGGAATCCAAGCTGCTGCAAACCGGGCAGCTGAAAGTGGCCCTGCGTTTCCCGTGGCCTACTGCCGGCTGGGCCGATATGGGTACCGACTACACCCACACCGAGCAGCACAAATCCAGCATCACGGAATCAAAGAAAAATGCGGCGCTGCTGACGCACCAGCTCGATACTACCACGTACGCGGTGGCGCTGAATTGGCAGCAGCCCGCCACCCTGACCACCGGTCAAGCGCACGAATTCATCCTCACGCCGGACAAGCAAGGCGCGGTGTTGGAGTTCGGTTGCCGCTTCGCGCCGCGGCCTGCCGTCGCGCCCTCGTTTGCCGCCACGCGCACCAACAGCCAGCAGCAGTGGCCCACATTCTGGAAAAGCGGCGCCGCCGTGGACTTCAGCGGCACCACTGACCCGCGGGCCAAAGAGCTGGAACGGCGCGTGGTATTGTCGCAGTACCTGACTCGGCTGCAAGGTGCCGGCTCGCAGCCCCCGCAGGAAACCGGACTGGTGCTGAACAGCTGGTACGGCCGGCCGCACCTGGAAATGCACTGGTGGCACTCGGCGCACTTCGCGCTGTGGGGTCGCCCTGAATTGCTGGAGAAGAGCCTCGTGTGGTACGCCCGCCCCGATGTGCGCGCCGAGGCCCGCAAGATTGCCCAGCGCCAGGGCTACGACGGCGTGCGGTGGCAGAAAATGACGGACCCGTGGGGTCAGGAAGGACCGTCGTCGGTGGGGGCATTTCTGATTTGGCAGCAGCCCCACATGATCTACTTCGCTGAGGAAATGTACCGTGCCCACCCCAACGCGGCTACGTTGAAGCTGTACCAGGATAGGGTAGCGGCCACGGCCGATTTTATGGCTTCCTATCCATTCTATGAGAAGGATAAGGACCGGTACATCCTCGGCAAAGGCGTCATTCCGGCGCAAGAGCGGTTCAAGGCCGAGGAAACGTTCAACCCTACTTTCGAGCTAGTATACTGGAATTGGGCCTTGAATATGGCCCAGCAGTGGCGCATTCGCCAGGGCCAGCCGCGCAACGCCAAGTGGGACGAGGTGCTAGCCAAGCTCTCCAAGCTGCCCCAAGCCGGTGGCGTGTACTTGGCTACTGAGTCGGCCCCCGACTCCTACACCAATCCCGAATTCAAAACCGACCATCCCTCAGTGCTAGGCGCGCTAGGCGTGATGCCCGCCACCGGCCAGGTGGATGCTGCTACCATGCGCCGCACCTTTGATTTGGTGTGGAAAGACTGGAGCTGGGACAAAACCTGGGGCTGGGACTTCCCGATGACCTCCATGACGGCCACCCGCCTGGGCATGCCCGACAAAGCCGTGGACGCCCTGTTAATGAAGGTGCAGAAGAACACCTACTTGCCCAGCGGCCACAACTATCAGGAAGACCGCCTGCCCATCTACCTGCCCGGCAACGGCGGCTTGCTCTCGGCTGTGGCTCTCATGTGCGCCGGCTACGACGGCTGCAAAGAAGAAAACCCCGGCATCCCGAAAGGCTGGAAAGTGCGCTGGGAAGGACTTAGCAAGATGCCGTAAGTAATATTGGGCAAAAGCTAATGCTCTAGCTTTTGCTTTAGGCTCGATAATCCTCCTGTTTCCACCTAGTAGTATGATAAAGTCCCTTGCCTTTCTCTCCTTACTTAGCTTACCTGGCGTGGCCGTGGCTCAGCAATCCGCTTTGCCACCCGTCAAAACCACTTCGTTTCGCGCTGATACATTTTCCATTGCCAAGTACGGCGCAGTAGCCGATGCCCTAACGTCAAACACCGCGGCCTTTCAGAAAGCCATAGACGAATGCAGCCAGAAGGGTGGGGGCGTGGTGCTCGTGCCGCGCGGGCAGTGGCTAACCGGCCCGATTGAGATGCGCAGCAACGTAAACCTGCACGTTGCGGCCGGAGCCCTAGTCCAGTTCAGCGACAACCGCGCTGACTACAAACTCCACAAAACCAACTGGGAGGGCCTCGATGCCGTGCGCAACCAAGCCCTGATCTACGGCAAGAACCTAGAAAACGTAGCCATAACCGGCAAAGGCATCCTCGACGGGGCCGGCGAAGCGTGGTGGATGGTGCAAAAAGGCCGCTCCACGGAAGGCGAGTGGAAGCAGCTAGTGGCCTCGGGCGGCTTCTTGAACGAGAAGCAGGACCGGTGGTACCCCTCGGCCCAAAGCCTGAAAGGCACTACCGTGAAGGAAGCCGGCGTGATAACCGAGGAGAAATCGGAAATCAAGGATTTCGAGGACATCAAGGATTATCTGCGGCCCGATTTCCTGGTGCTCGACCAGTGCAAGCGGCTGCTCTTTGAGGGCGTTACGTTCCAGAACTCACCCGCCTGGACCGTGCACCCCATGCGCAGCGAGGACGTAATCGTGCGCAACATCAACGTGCTCAACGGCCCCTACACGCCCAATACCGACGCCCTGGATTTAGAATCCTGCAAAAACGGTATCGTGGAAGGCTGCACATTTAGCGCCGGCGACGATGCTATTTGCATCAAATCCGGCCGCAACGAGCAGGGGCGCAAGCGGGCCATGCCCACCGAGAACTTCATCATTCGCAACTGCAAGGTGTACCGTGGCCACGGCGGCTTCGTGATTGGCAGCGAAATGTCGGGCGGGGCGCGCAACCTGTACGTGAGCAACATTACCATGATTGGCACCGACATCGGGCTGCGCTTCAAAACCACCCGCGGCCGCGGGGGCGTCGTGGAGAACATCTTCATTCAGGACATCGATATGAAAGACATTCCCGGCGAGGCCATCTTGTTCGACATGTACTATATGATTAAGGACCCCACGCCGCAGGTGGCGGGCTCCAAGGAGCGCCCTGTTTCGCCGGCCAAACCCGTGGATGAAAGCACGCCGCAATTCCGCAAAATCCAGATCCGCAACGTGACCTGCAACGGCGCCAAAACCGGCATTATGGTGCGCGGCCTGCCCGAAATGGCCATCAAGGACATCAGCATCGAAAATGCCGTGCTGCAGAGCGACAAAGGACTAGTCTGCATCGAAGCCGACAACATCAGCCTCAAAAACGTGACCTTGTTGCCCACCAGCACCGACCCCGTGATGGAAGTGCACAACAGCCAGAACATCACCCTCGACAACATCAAGTACGCCCCCGGCGCCACAGTACTACTACGCGTATCCGGTGCCGAAAAAGCCAAGAACGTCCGCCTAGTAAACACCGACGCCTCGAAAGCCAAAAAGGACATCGAATACGGCCAAAACGTGAAGAAAAAGGCGGTTGTAGTATTAAAGCGTTAGTGCTTGATAAACCGAAGACCGTCATGCAGAGCACAGCAAAGCATGACGGTCTTCGGTTTTTCAGACAGTCTAGGGAAAAGAATAGAAATGTCGGGTGCTGGCTGATTCTGCTAGTTTCCTACTGAATCAGGCCAAAAAGCTACATGCGGCCGGGTGTTTGCAAGCGTACTATTGGACCGTTGAATCCACGATGAATACTATGAAGTTGAAAACGATGCTGCGTTTCTGCCTGCTGATGGCCCTAGTGGCTTTTAGCTCCGGCTTATACGCTCAGAACAAGTCCAAAACCTCGTTGCCGTTGTCGCAGCAAATGGCCGATTCATTTATGCATCTCTACCCCGATTCGGTGCCGGCCAGCCGCAACCGGGCGGCCCGTTGGGGCTACGAGCATGGGCTGATGCTGAAGTCGATTGAACGAGTGTGGCAGCGTACCGGCGACAAAAAATACCTCGACTACATCGTGAAAACAATGGACTACTCGCTGCCCGCCGATGGGTCCATCCAGTACTTCAAGATGGCCGACTACAACCTCGACAACATCAACGCCGGCCGCGTGCTGCTTACGCTCATGCAGCAGCCCGGCCTCGATAAAATGAAGTATCAGCGCGCCGCCGAACTGCTGCACAAGCAGTTGCAAGACCAGCCCACCACCAAGGAAGGCGGCTACTGGCACAAGAAGCGCTACCCCTATCAAATCTGGCTAGATGGTCTGTACATGGCCGAGCCGTTTTCAGCCGAGTACAGCAAGCTGTTCAATCAGCCCGCTGGCTTCGACCACGTAGCCCTGCAATTCGCGCAAGTGGAAAAGCACCTCGTGGACCCCAAAACCGGCCTGCTCTACCACGGCTACGACGAAAGCAAGGAGCAGAAGTGGGCCGACAAAACCACCGGCCTCTCGCCCAACTTCTGGAGCCGCGGCATCGGCTGGTACGCCATGGCCCTAGTCGATGTGCTCGACTATTTCCCGAAAGACCACCCGCAGCGCGGCCAACTCATTAAGAACTTACAGCGCCTAGCCCCGGTGCTAATGAAGTACCAAGACCCCAAAACCGGCGGCTGGTGGCAGGTAACCGACCAAGCGGGCCGCAAAGGCAACTACATTGAAACCTCGGGCTCCTGCATGTTCGTGTACGCGCTGGCCAAAGGCGTGCGCATGGGCTACCTCGACAAGAAGTTTGCCGCCCCGGCTCAGAAAGGCTACCAAGGCATCGTGAAGGAGTTCGTAGCCACCGAGCCCAACGGTTTGCTGGTCCTGAACGGCACGGTCAGCGTCGGCGGCCTCGGCGGCGACCCGTACCGCGACGGTTCGTACGAGTACTACCTGAGTGAGCCCATCAAAA
Source organism: Hymenobacter tibetensis (assembly GCF_022827545.1). Lineage (NCBI taxonomy): Bacteria > Pseudomonadati > Bacteroidota > Cytophagia > Cytophagales > Hymenobacteraceae > Hymenobacter > Hymenobacter tibetensis. Next base: position 3,572,851 of record NZ_CP094669.1, on the reverse strand, counting down.
AGAATGACTTCAAAGGCGTCGGCCCGTTCATCATGGCCAGCGTGGAAATGGAAATGGCCAAAGGCAAGAAGTAGCCGACCACCTCAATACATAAAGCCGCATCAGTGACAAGGAAAGCTACAATGGCCTGCCTTGTTGTTGATGCGGCTTTTGCGTGTTAACTGGAATTTCTGGTGAACCCGTTACGTGTTGTGTTGCTGCTCGTGCAAGGTCTGAGGCGTTGGTTGATGCTGTGCTTCAACAAATAGCGTCAGCTTTTCCTCCTCCAGATCCAGATGGGCCTCTAAGTGGCGAATTAGCTCGTCGTTGTACTCTTCCTGGCCGCGGAGCCTGCGCAGTTCCTCGCGTTGCGCGTGCAGCAACTCGGTGTAGATGCGCTGGTATTCGGTTACCTGGCGCTCGATGTGGGGATGGTCCACTGGCTGCATCTGGTGCGTAATCAAGTACAGATCTTTCTCCAGCTTCTTTTGGAGCGTGTCAAGTAAGCCGTTGTGGTTACGCTGGTGAGGTTGATAAAGGGCACGCAATCGGGTCAGGGCCACGGTGGTAAGATGATGACGGGCCGTGTTGCGCTGCTCGTGTTCGGGACGCAGATTATCACGGTCCTCGACCCCAATCCAGCGAATGAGCAGCGGCAGCGTAAGGCCTTGGCCGACTAGCGTAACCAGAATCACGACGAAAGTGATGAACAAGATCAAGTTGCGCTCCGGAAACGGCTGCCCGTTATTGCCTACCAGCGGAATAGATAAAGCGGCCGCCAAGGACACCACCCCGCGCATGCCCGCATAGCCCACAACAAGGGGGCCCCGCCAGCCCGGATTGGCATCACTGACTTCAATGAAGCGGCTAATCCAATGACTGAAAGGGGAGCCCAACATGCCAACAACAAGGCGCGTGATAATCACCACCGCGCTAATCAGCAAGCCGTAGCCAACAGCCTCGAGTTTGGAATAGCCTCCTAGGGCACCCGTAATAACGGGCAATTCCAGCCCAATGAGCATAAATACAGCCCCATTCAACACGAAGCCAACGGTGGTCCAGGTGCTAATGCCCTGCCGCCGGTTGATGGGCGAAAAGATGCGCGAGCTATGGTACGACATAAATAAGCCACCGCTCACCACCGCCATCACGCCCGAAACGTGCCACGTTTCGGCCGTTACGTACATCACATAAGGGGTAACCAGCGTCAGAACGGTATGAGTGCTAGGCGTGGTAGGCAGCCAGCGGTGAATTGTGTAGAACACCACTCCTACGGCCAGGCCAACGGCAATACCAAGCAGCGTGACGAGCAGAAAACTGCCCGCGGCCTGCTGCCACACAAACGAGCCAGACAATATCGCCGCCAAGGCAAACCGAAACACGATTAAGCTGGAAGCATCATTCACCAAACTTTCCCCTTCCAGAATAGCGGTGATGCGCCTCGGTAGCGACATATCACGCATAACCGACGTTGCTGCCAACGCATCAGGGGGCGACACGATACCGCCTAATAGAAAGCCCAACGCCAACGTGAAGCCCGGAATCACGGCCCACGAAACGTACGCCACGATGCCGGACGTGAGGAATACCAAGCCGAACGCCAGAAAGCTGATAATTCGGCGCCATTTCCAAAAGTCTTTCCAGGAAGTGAACCAGGCAGCTTCGTAGAGAAGCGGTGGTAGAAAAATCAGGAAAATGAGGTCTGGTTCCACCTCTAATAAGGGAAGACCAGGAATGAAGCTGATAGCCAACCCCGCCAGTACCAGCAGAATAGGATAAGGGACGCGTAAGCGCTGGCTCAAAGTAAAAAGCAAGCAGATAGCTAGGAGTAGCCCAAGGCAAAGCAGTAGCGTATGGTGCATAAACGACCGAGAAAGTGACTACGATTGTAACTGTCGGGGCCACCAAGGTAGCGTAAATAGTGAGGGAGTGTTCAGCTAGATAGCCCGGGTGCTGCTTGCGGTAGCATGGCTATGCGTAGCCTGCGCTTAGGTTAAACTTCAGGGGCCGCATAGAAGAATAGAGTGTCTGCGGAGTGCTTTGGGTTTGGGAGTATCTGCCTGATACCGAAACCTGTTCAGCTAAAGCCAAATGGTACGTCGGTATCCCATTGTCGGTAAAAGCAGGATACTACAGGTTACTGATAGAAAAATTCCATGGTAAGTTGGGACGATAATGAACTCCTCGACTTCCTTGAATCATCTTCTATGAAGACCAATCTACTGTCTTGGCTGGCCTGCGCCGCGTTGTTCTGGTCCGCGCCGGCCGCGGCCCAAACGTCGGCTCGCAAGCAGGTACAGTACCTCTCCGGCACCGACAACATCCACACCAAAACCTGGGATTTTTACTGCACCGGCGGCCGCCGCAGTGGCGCCTGGACCACCATTCAGGTGCCTTCGAGTTGGGAGCAGCAGGGTTTTGGCAGCTACAACTACGGCCGCGACTACAAAACCTACGGCAAGAATTTCCGCTTCGCCGACGAGAAAGGTCAGTATAAGCATCAGTTCAAGGTGCCCGCCGCTTGGCAAGGCCAGCAGGTGTATATCGTGTTTGAGGGGTCGATGACCGATACCGAAGTGAAGGTAAACGGCCAGCTAGCCGGCCCCATTCACCAGGGCGCGTTCTACCGCTTCAAGTACGACCTCACCGACAAGCTGAAGTACGACCAGGATAACCTGCTGGAAATAACTGTCAGCAAGATGTCGGCGGAACCGACCGTGAACAATGCCGAGCGCCTCGCCGACTATTGGGTGTTTGGCGGCATTTTCCGGCCCGTGTATCTGGAAGCGTATCCTAAGCAGTTCATCCCGCATACCGCCATCAATGCCCGCGCCGACGGTACGTTTGCCGTCAATGTCGCCCTCAAAGGTTTGCGCCAAGCCACCGACGTGAAGGCGGATATTCTGGACGCACAAGGCAAGGTGGTGGGTACTGCCCAGGGCCGCGCGGCCGCCAACGATACGCTGGTGAAGCTCAGCACCACGGTTAGCAAGCCGCTGCTTTGGAACTCCGAGAAGCCGAACATGTACCGCACCAACATCCGGCTGGAAGCGGGCGGCCAGACGCTCTACCAAACCACCGAGAAGTTCGGGTTCCGCACCATCGAAATCCGGCGCGGCAAGGGCATCTACGTGAACGGCACGCAGGTGAAGATGAAGGGCATCAACCGTCACAGCTGGTGGCCCGAAACGGCCCGCACCCTCAACGACTCAATTCACTTGATGGACGTGAAGCTCATCAAGGAAATGAACATGAACGCCGTGCGCATGTCGCACTACCCACCCGATGCCAAGTTTCTGGACCTCTGCGACTCGCTCGGCCTCTACGTGCTCGATGAGTTGGCCGGCTGGCAAAAGGCCTACGGCACCAAAGTAGGGGAGAAGCTGGTGCGCGAAATGGTGATAAAAGACGTTAACCACCCGAGCATCATCTTCTGGAGCAACGGCAACGAAGGCGGCACCAACAAGGAACTGGACGACGACTACGGCCGCTACGACCTCTCGAACCGCCCCGTCATCCACGCCCACCACCGCCCCGGCAACGCCTTCAACGGCATCGACTGCAACCACTACGAGAACTACTACAGCACCCAAAAAATCCTCGCCGATTCCTTGATTTATATGCCCACCGAATTCCTGCACGCGCAGGACGACGGCGGGGCCGCCGTGGGTTTGGCCGACTTTTGGGACCTGCACTGGAAGTCGCAACGCTCCGGCGGCGGCTTCCTGTGGGCCTTGGTAGACGAAGGCATCGTGCGCACAGATCAGAACAACATCATCGACGTGAACGGCGTGAATGCGCCCGACGGCGTGGTAGGTCCGCACCGCGAAAAGGAGGGTAGTTTCTACGCTCTGCGCGAGATTTTCTCGCCCATCAAGATTGACATGAAGGAATTGCCCGCCAAGTTCAAGGGCACTATTCCGGTGGAAAACCGCTACCACTACAACAACCTGAATGAGTGCTTCTTCCAGTGGGAATTGGTGAATTACCGCCAGCCGGGCGAAGTATTCACCGGCTCGACTACGCTCCAGAAAAGCCGCGCTACCTCGCCGAAAGTAGCACCGCTAGGCCAGGGCGAGTTGAAGCTCAAGCTGCCCAAAAACTGGCAGGACTATGATGCCCTAGTACTCTCGGCCTTCGACCCGCAGAAAAACCTGGTGTACAAATGGACCTGGAAAACCGGCGACAACACCCGCTTGCTTCGCAACATTCTGCCCGGCACGGAAAAGCAACCAACCGTAGCCGCCACCGAAACCGACAGCACCCTCACGCTGCAAGCCGCCGGCATCACGGTTAGCTTCAACAAGAAAACCGGTGAAATCCAGGACGTGAAAGGCAACAGCGGCGACAAGCTCAGCTTCGGCAAAGGCCCCGTTCTGGTAAGCGGTAACGCCACCTTCACCAGTTTGAAGCGCCGCACCGAGCCCGACGGCGAGGTAGTGGAAATGAGTTACCAAGGCGACCTGAAATCGGTACGCTGGAAGATGGACGGCAACGGCTGGTTGCGCCTCGACTACGAGTACGCCGTGAACGGCGACCTGCCCTTCACCGGCATCAGCTTCACCTACCCCGAAAATTACGTGCTCGGCGCCAAGTGGCTCGGCAAAGGCCCGTACCGCGTCTGGAAAAACCGCATGCAGGGCGTAGGCGAAAGTGTGTGGGAAAACGCCTACAACAACACCCAAACCGGCGCCGCCCCCTGGATTTACCCCGAGTTCAAAGGATACTTCGCCGACATCACTTGGATGGAAATGAACACCGTGGAAGGCAAATTCCTGGTCGCCAGCCCCGACAAAGGGTTGTTTGTGCGCCTCTTCGATTTCTACGGCTTGTCTGGCGTGAAGCCCTACCCGTCGCTGCCCGTCGGCAACTTGTCGTTCCTGGAAACCATTCCACCGCTCGGCACCAAGCTGGCCCTCAACATCGACGCCAACACCAAAAACCTCGGCCCCAACAGTGAACTAAACCACGTCAGCGGCCCCTCAAAACGCACCCTCTATTTCTTCTTCGGCCTCCCCAAATCCAACGCCACCCCCCAGCCCTACAAGGCCCCAGCCAAAGACGAGCTATTTTAACCCCACCCCCGGCCCTCGCTGCTTGATGCGCAGCATCCTCCGGGAGAGGGGTGCGTTCTGTAACATCCTGCGTCTGGCACCCCTCTCCCGGAGGGGCCGGGGGTGGGGTAACGGAAGAGTACAGGAGGGCTAGCGCGGGCAGATTCGCCTTCTTGGAATTGTTCTTCGCTACCCACCACTAAGCAGCAGCTACACAAGCCCATTCAACAATGCTAAAAGTGAAATCGAGTGTTTTGAAAAACCATTTCCTAAGCTGGAAAACCCTGTTGGTAGGGTTGCTGATTGCGTCCTCGGTGAGCGTCTCGGGGCAGAAGATGCCAAACAAGAAAGCGGTGCTGAAAACCATGCGGCAAACCAACGACTACTTCATGAAGCTCTGGCCCGATCCGGGCAAAGACATCATGACCAATAAGCTCCGCCCGAGCCACATCTGGACCCGCGCCGTGTACTACGAAGGCCTGATGGCCCTCTACGGCATCGATAAGCAGCAGCGCTACTACGATTACGCCGTCGATTGGGGAACCAAGCACCAATGGGGCATCCGCAACGGCATCACCGACCGCAACGCCGACAACCAAGCCTGCGGCCAAACCTACATCGACCTCTACAACATCGACCCCAAGCCGGAGCGCATCCGCGACATCAAGGCCAGCATCGACAACATGGTGCAAACGCCTAAAGTCGACGATTGGAACTGGATTGACGCCCTGCAAATGGCCATGCCCGTGTACGCCCGCCTCGGCGTACTCTACAAGGATACCGCCTACTACGAGAAGATGTACCGCATCTACAACTACTCGAAAACCGTGCACGGCGGCAACGGCCTCTACAATCCGCAAGACCAATTATGGTGGCGCGATAAAGACTTCGTGCCGCCCTATAAAGAGCCCAACGGCGAGGATTGCTACTGGAGCCGCGGCAACGGGTGGGTGGTAGCCGCCTTGGTCCGCGTGCTCGACATCATGCCCAAAGACGCCCCCCACCGCGCCGAATACGAGCAGATGTACCTCAGCATGATGAAGGCCCTGCCGGCTCTGCAACGCCCCGACGGCTACTGGAACGTCAGCCTCCACGACCCGACCAACTACGGCGGCAAAGAGCTGACCGGCACGGCCCTTTTCATCTACGGCATGGCCTGGGGCCTCAACCACGGCCTGCTCGACGCCAAGCAGTACCAGCCCATCATCGCCAAAGCCTGGACCGCCATGGCCAAGGAATGCGTGCACCCCAACGGCTTCCTCGGCTACGTGCAGGGCACCGGCAAAGAGCCCAAAGACGGCCAACCCGTCAGCTACACCAGCAAACCCGACTTCGAAGACTACGGTACCGGTTGCTTCCTGTTAGCCGGCACGGAGATATACAAGATGAAGTAAGCAGCAAGGCTACAACTAAATGAAGCCGTAACTGAGTGAAAGAAGATAGAGCTAGAAGACTCGTTCCCCTCAGATGAGGAGAATAGAGGCAATTGATTAACGCCAAAACAATCTACAGGAACGTCATGCTGAGCGCAGTGCAACGAAGCCGAAGCATCTCGCTAGTGTGGTAAACCCTAACGTTTGCTCAACGATTCGAGCGAGATGCTTCGGCTGCGCTCAGCATGACAAATAGTTTGGCAACATCCGCAACGAGCAGTCAACCACCCCAAATGCCTCCTCATCTGAGGCAAGTTAGTCTTCTAACTTCTTGCCATAGTCTGTATTGCAATGAACTCTCGTCTTTCTGACTTATGAAAACACCACTCGCTCTTTCCTTGCTTTTCGCCGCTGCGCTAACACAACTGCCCGCCCGTGCGCAGGCACCCGCCTGGCCTGCAATCACGCAGCAAACCAAGCCCTGGACGCGCTGGTGGTGGGAGGGGAGTGCCGTCAACAAAGAGGACCTGACGCGCTTGCTCACGCAGTACCAGCAAGCCGGGTTGGGCGGGGTGGAAATCACCACGATTTACGGGGTGAAGGGTGCAGAAAACCAGTTCATCAACTTTCTGGAGCCGAAGTGGATGGACATGCTTACGCACACGCTCACGGAAGCAGGTCGGTTGGGCATGGGCGTAGACATGGCGCAGGCGTCCGGCTGGCCGTTTGGCGGGCCGTGGGTGACGCAGGAAGACGCCTGCAAGTACGTGGCCTCGCAAACCTACTCGCTCAAGGGCGGCGAGCAGCTGAAGGAGCCGGTGCGCTTTGTGCAGCAGCCCATCCTGCGCGTTATTGGTCCGCGGGTTGATATCAAGCAGCTAGTAGAGCCCATCACCAAGAACCCGGATCTGCAACTCCGCGCCTTCGACCAGGTGCGCTTCGAGAAGCCGCTGCCGTTGCAGGCTCTGATGGCGTATTCCGATAAGGGCCAGACGCTGGATCTGACCAGCAAAGTAGCCGCCGATGGCAAACTGAACTGGACTGCCCCGGCCGGTAACTGGACGCTTTACGGCGTGTTCCAAGGCTGGCATGGCAAGATGGTGGAGCGCGCTGGTCCTGGTGGGGAAGGCGACGTAATCGACCACTTCTCGAAAACCGCCACCGACAACTACCTGCGTTATTTCGACCAAGCCTTCAAAGGCCGCGACGTGAAACCCGTCCGGGCGTTTTTCAACGACTCTTATGAGGTAGACGATGCCCAAGGCGAGAGCAACTGGACGCCGCAGCTGTTTGCTGAATTTCAGAAGCGCCACGCCTACGATTTGCGTCAGCACTTGCCGGCGTTGTTTGGCAAGGCTTCCGAGGACGAAAACAAGCGCGTGCTCTCAGACTACCGGGAAACTATTTCCGAACTGCTGCTCGAAAACTACACCAAGACGTGGGCCACGTGGGCGAAAACGCATGATGCGCTGATCCGCAACCAAGCGCACGGCTCGCCCGCCAATATCCTGGATTTGTACGCCGCCACCGACATTCCCGAAACGGAAGGGCAAGATTTGGTGCGCATCAAATTTGCTTCGTCGGCGGCGCACGTAACGGGTAAGCCGCTCACCTCGGCAGAGACAGCCACGTGGGAAAACGAGCATTTCCTGACCAAGCTCAGCGACGCGAAAAAGGCCTTGGACCGGATGCTGCTCGGCGGCGTCAACCACACGTTCTACCACGGCACCAACTACTCGCCACAAGCCGCTGCGTGGCCCGGCTGGATTTTCTACGCGGCCGTGCATTTCAACCCCAACAACTCGTTCTGGCCCGATTTCGGCCAACTCAACAAGTACGTGGCGCGTTGCCAGTCATTCATGCAAGCCGGCAAGCCCTCCAACGACGTGCTGGTGTACCTGCCCATGTACGATGCCTACGTGCGGCCCGGCAAGGTGCTCTTGCAGCATTTCGACGGCATCGACCACGGCTTCAAAGGCATGCCCATCGAAGAAACCAGCGCCACCCTCCTCAAGCGCGGCTACGGCTTCGACTACATTTCCGACAAGCAATTACTAGATGTGAAAGGTGTGGGTAGCACGCTGCAAACCGGTGGCGCCACCTACCGCACCGTTCTGGTCCCCAACGCCAGCCTGATGCCGCTGCCCACCTTACAGCAGCTCGTGAAGTTGGCGCAAGGCGGGGCCACCATCGTGATGGAAGACCAACTGCCCGCCGACGTGCCCGGCCTCGGCAGCCTCGACAGCCGCCGCAGCGCGTTCCGCAAGCTGCTGGCCCAAGTCAAGCTGGCCCCCGGCAAGCAAGCCGGCGTGCAGCAGGCACAAGTGGGCAAAGGCCGCATCTTGGTTGGTAAAGACGTAGACCAACTGTTGACGCAAGCAGGGGTGAAGCGCGAAAAGATGGTGGATACGGGCTTGCAATTCGAGCGCCGTCGCCACGCCAAAGGGCACTACTATTTTGTGGCCAACTGGAGCGACAAGGCTATCGACGGTTGGTTGCCGCTGCAAACCGCCGCCAAATCAGTAGCCCTCTACAACCCCATGACCGAAAAGCTCGGTATGGCCTCCATCCGGACTGCCGCGGAGGGAATGCCGGAAGTGTACGTGCAGTTGGCTCCCGGCGAGTCATGCATTCTGGAAACCAACGAAGCCGGCACCACCGGCCCGGCCTATGCCTACGTGAAGCCAGCCGGTGCCCCGCAGCCCATCAACGGCACCTGGAAGGTGGCCTTCGTATCAGGTGGGCCGACGCTGCCGGCGCCGTTGCAAACGCAGAAGCTGGACTCCTGGACCACGATGGCTGGCGAAGCGGGCCAGAAGTTCTCCGGCACTGCTACCTACACCACGTCCTTCCCCGCGCCGCAAGGCACTGGCACCGGCTGGCTGCTCGACCTTGGCCGCGTGGCGCAGAGTGCCCGCGTGCAACTCAACGGCAAAGAACTCGGCACGCTCATCGGGCCAGTTTACCAAGTGTATGTGTCCAAAGAGCAACTGCAAGCCACCAACAGCCTGACCGTGACGGTTAGCAATGGCATGGCTAACCGCATCATCGACATGGACAAGAACCACGTCGAGTACAAGAAATTCTACAACGTAAACGTAGCCGCCCGGCTCAAGGAAAACCGCACCCCCGAAGGCCTGTTCACCGCCGAAAAATGGACGCCGCAGGAGTCGGGCCTGCTAGGTCCCGTAACCTTGACGCCCACTGCCTCCGCCACGCAACCTGCGAAAGTGCAGTAGTTAATAACCCACTATACGTCATGCTGAGCTTACCGAAGCATCTCGCGTGCTGAGGTTGGCATACTAATCTGGTGTCAGCACGCGAGATGCTTCGGCAAGCTCAGCATGACGCTCTTAGAAAGTGCTAGAGCACTAACTTTCCTGAAATCCGCCGCGTCCACTCAACCTCACCCAACCATATGGAAGAAGTAGCCTTTACCATGCAACTCAAGCCCGGCAATGTAGCCGAATACCAACGGCGGCATGATGAAATCTGGCCGGAACTGTCGGAGGCGTTGGAAAAAGCTGGTATTCGAGATTATTCCATCTACCTCGCCCCGGAAAGCGGCACCCTGTTCGCCGTGCAAAAGCGCACCCCCGACCACACCACCGACCAACTGCCGGGTTTGCCAGTCATGAAACGCTGGTGGGACTACATGGCCGATCTGATGGACACCAACCCCGATAACTCTCCTGTGGCGAAACCCTTGCAGCGAGTGTTCCACATGGACTAAAATGCGTTTCCGCTATTTCTACAAATGCGAGGAATATAGGCCAGCTCATAGAGCAGAATAGCTTGGAGCTTCACCTTAATTGAAAGTAGAAATTTCAGCGTAAAAAAACCTTTTAGCAGGAGAGTGCGGGACAGTTCTACGGAAGTAATTAGGCAGATTTGGAATGTGAGTGAAGTACCTTTTGACTGACGCGTGGCGGAACCGGGAATTGCGGCCGTGGGAATCCGTCTTGCCCAACCCTGCCACGCGTCACGTCAAAAGAGGTAGCTTCAGGAAAGTTACGTTTCCTCCATTCCGGTCCTATATGCTAAAGCCCATCCTTTCGCTGCTGTTGCCGCTGCTCGCTTGGATGAGCTCGTTCACGGAGCCCGTACCGCAACCTTCTACCGCCGCCGCTGATCCAGCTTGGGTTAAGCAAGTAGGCGCCAAAACCACCCCTTCCAGCAAAACCATCTTCGCGGCCGGCAAGTACGGCGCAGTAGCCGACGGCAAGACCCTCAATACGCAGGCCATCCAGAAAGCCATTGATGCGGCCGCCAAAAAAGGAGGTATCGTTACGTTTGCGCCCGGCGAGTACCTCACTGGCTCTATTTTCCTCAAGAAAGGTGTCACGCTGCAACTCGATAAGGGCGTCACGCTGCTTGGCAGCCAAGACCTCAAAGACTATCCCGAGCTGCCTTCGCGTGTGGCGGGCGTTGAAATGGTGTGGCCCGCCGGCCTCATCAACATCCTCGACCAAGACAACGTGGCCATTACCGGTCAAGGCACCGTCGATGGGCAAGGCAAGCCCTTTTGGGATAACTATTGGAGTATGCGCAAAGACTACGACGCCAAGGGTTTGCGTTGGATTATTGATTACGACGCCAAGCGCCCGCGCACGCTCATCGTGGCCAATTCCTCGAACGTGAGTCTGAAGGGCATCACTCTGCAACGCGCCGGGTTCTGGACGGTCCACATTTTGTATTCCAAGAACGTTACTGCTGACGGTCTGATCGTGCGCAACAATGTAGGCGGCCACGGCCCCAGCACCGACGGCATTGACATCGACTCGAGCAGCTACGTGCTGGTGCAGAACTGCGATATCGACTGCAACGACGACAACTTCTGCCTCAAGGCCGGGCGCGATTCGGACGGTCTGCGCGTGAACCGGCCCACCGAGTACGTCATCATCCAGAACTGCGTGGCCGGTGCTGGTGGGGGGCTGTTTACGTGCGGCTCCGAAACGTCGGGTGGTATCCGCCACATCATTGCCCGCGGCCTCAAGGCGAAAGGCACCAAATGTGGTATCCGTCTTAAATCGGCTACCAACCGGGGCGGCATCGTGGAAGACATCCTAGTGGAGGACATAGAAATGGAGGCGGTGCGCGTGCCCATCATCATGACCATGAACTGGAACCCGACCTACAGTTATTCTGCCCTGCCCGCTGGCTACACCGAGAATACGCTGCCCGAGCACTGGAAGAAGATGCTTGCTACGGTAAGTCCTGAGCAAGGCACGCCGCACTTTCGCAACGTAACCATCCGCAACCTGCGCGCCACTGCTGCCGACGAAGCTATTTCGGCCGAGGGGCTGCCTACCTCGGTGCTGGAAAACTTCACCCTCGAAAACATTATGATTACCAGCGCCAAAGCTGGCAAAATAGACCACGCCAAAGGGTGGAGCGTGAAAGGCCTCACCATCACGGCGCAAAACCAAGAGCCCATAGCGGTGCAGAACAGCGCCAGCATGAATTTTTAAAGTGAAGTGAAGAATAAGGCTAGAGAAGCGGCTTCCACTTGGAGGCCGCTTCTTTTTTGCGCCAGCTGCCGGTTACAGTCAGCTACCATGCCCACACCCGCGCGCCCACGAAGCCGTGCACGAGCAACCAACCAGCCAGATAGGCAAGGCCGAAAGTGGTAAAGGCAAGCAGGTGCCTTGTCCAAGGGTTACCAAGGCCTTTCCAGTGCCGAAGCAGAAGCACAATTTCCACCGCTACCAACACACCAAAAAGCATAGTGCCCACGAAAATGGTGAGCGTGGTTAGATTGACGGAGGCAAAGGCAAAAAAGTCTTGATCCGGCTGCAACAACAGTTTCAGGGCTGCCGCCAGGGCTAGCGTAGCCGCGACGGGCAGTAGATGCAGGAACAATTGCTTACGCGGCAACTTGCCTCGCAGCACCTGAACTAACCCCACAAGCCCAATGAACACCGATGCAGCTAGTGCAAGTACACTCAGTGCCAGCAACGCTTGCTGCACCCGGACCCAAGCCAAAGAAGCAGGTTGGTAGTAAGTGTCATCAATAATTACTGTTTGCACACCCGCAGCATCAGTGCCCATCACCACAGTGGGCACCGCTTGGTGCATACTGCGAAACAAGTGCGGCCCTTCCGCTACCAACGTATCGGGGCCGCCTCGGCCGTGTAGCACCAGTTGGTTGCCAGACCGCTGCAAACTGATGCCTTGCGTGAGGCGCTCGATAGGGGAGAACCGCTCGTGCGTGGAGTTGCCAGGCTGGTAGTAGCCGCTGTAGGTTTCCAACGTGGTTGGTGCGGGTACCACGGCTGGTCGGCGCGGCGGCTCTGGTAGATTTCGGGTCACAAAATCAGCTACTAACCGTTCGATGCGGCCTCCGTTGTAACCGCCGTTGAGGGCCAGCGCAAAGCCAATGCCGAGCTGACGGTTGTACTGAAAAGTGGCATTGGTGCCCACCAACGCACCACTGTGGCCCTGAAACGACGCCTTGGGCAATCGGAACGTATGGTTGCCTAAGCCGTAACCGGAGCGCAGGCCGAGACAGGAAGCCAACGTGCTGTGCACCGTTTCCATTTCTTGCAAGTAAGAAGCGGGCAGCCAAGGTGTGTTGTCAAGCTGCCAGTCGTTGAGGTAGAAACGGAGGAATCGGGCCATATCGTCGGCTGTAGAGGTAAGGGCGCCGTCGGCTCCATTGCCTTGCAACTCGAAAAACGGTACGGGTATGGCTCTGCCATCCTGCATCAGGTAGCCGTGCGCCTGCGTGCTTGATGCCTCTATGTGCCGCGCAAAGCTGGAATGGCGCATACCGAGTGGCTGCAACACGTGGCGGGTCAGGTATTGGTCCCAAGGCTCCCCCGACAGCTTTTCTATCAGGTAGCCAAGCACGATGTAGTCCGCGTTGGAGTAGGCCATCCGCTCACCGGGCCGCCAGCGCGAAACCAACTGCGGCTGGTAGAGCTTCACTGCTTTTAGTCCCTTTAACTCAGGGCCGGAAACACGAAACGTCTTGTTCAAATACACATCATCGAAACCGGCCGTGTGTTCCAGCAAGTGCACTACCTGCACCGGGGCAATAGCTTCCCACTGGTTCACAACGCCTATTTCCGGGGCTATGACGCTGAGTTTATCGGAGAGATGCAGCTTGCCTTCGTGCAGGAGGTGAAGGATGCCTAGCGCCGTGAAGTTCTTGGTGACGGAGCCCATGCGAAACCGGGTTGCGCGGGTCACCTTGGCTTGCGTTTGCAGATTGGCGTAGCCAAAGCCTCCGACAAACAGCACCGAGTCTTTGGTGACAATGTTTAGCATCAGCCCCGGAATTCGTTCCTGCTGCATCACCACTTCAATGCGCTTTAGTAGTTCAGGTAGACTTCGGGGTGTTTCGTTGGGTGGCGGGGTTTGGGCTGCTACCGGCAGACAAAAACTAAGTAGCAGCAAGAGCAACAGGTGTTTCATAGGAATTGGCGGAGAACAGTAAAGGCAGTGTCAAGCGCCGTGGGCTGGCTCTTAGCCAACTGCGCCACTTGCTGGCGCAAGGTGCGCTTGCTTCTCTGCCTGCAGACCACAAATCCGCCAACGGGTCTGTTCCCACCGCCAACTCGCTTGTAGCTTTATTGGTAGTCGCGCGGCTCAACGTTTCACTTAGGTAGTGGCGGGGAGTTTTGGGGTGTTGGCGGGAGTAGAGGCCACCGTGTACGCCGATTTTCCTAGTTTACTTGTCGAAGCCGCTACTCAGTTCGCTCGCCCATGATGCGCCGTCGTCTCCTACTCAACCATCTAGTTTTTTGGACGCTATTTGTGAGCGTATCGGTGGTCTTTGACACCATTGCCCGCAACCAGGGTGCCTTCAGCTTACAGTTGTATTTGCGGCAGTTCACCGACTTGTTTAGCATCGTGAAACAAGGACGGGTACTGTTCACCTTTTACCTCAGCCTATGGGTGCTCACCCGCTTCTTTTACCCGCGGCAGTTAGGTGTTATCTTCCTTCAGATTCTGCTGCTCGGGGTTTTTGACTCTGTTCTTGGCTACATGTTGGAACAGAAAATAATAGGCCCACTAACCGGCCAGTGGTTCAGCCCACCGGGTACCCCCATTCTTGGGTTCACTCTCCGCGACCTTACCACGAGTTGCCTCTACGTACTACTAGCTTTCCTCTTCAAGCACCTGCGCGACCATTTCCGCACCGAGGCCCTGCAACATGAGAAAAACGCCATCGAGCTAGCCTACCTGAAGTCGCAACTCAACCCGCACTTCCTCTTCAACACGCTCAACAACCTCTACGGCCTAGCTCTCACCGAGCCCGAACGCACGCCTGATGTGGTGCTGAAACTCTCGGAGCTAATGCGCTACGTGCTTTACGAAAGCAACGAAACCTACGTGTCGTTGCCACAGGAAATAGAATATTTAAGCAGCTACATCAGCTTAGAGAAGCTGCGGCACGAAGGTCCGGTTTACGTAGATTTCACGGTGGTCGGGCCCGTAGATGGGCAACGAATTGCGCCCTTGTTGCTAATCAGCTTCGTGGAAAACGCCTTCAAGCATGGGGCCGTTACCAATGCCGATTGTCCGATTACCTTGCATCTGTCGGTCGTTGGCAGCCAGCTTACCTTCATGACGCGCAACCAAATCGTGCGCAAAAACAAAGACCAAGTGGGTGGCATTGGCTTGGCCAGCGTGCGGCGACGGCTGGCACTACTTTATCCAGGCCAGCACCGGCTGGCAGTCAGCCAAGAGCACGATGTGTTTGAATGCGCCCTACAACTCGATACGCACGTTCTTCAACCCGTTTCCTAACCCGACCACCATGCGCCTCAACGTGTATGCTATCGACGACGAGCCTCTGGCGCTGCGCGTCATCACCACGCATGTCAAGCAGTTGCCGTTTCTGCACCTAGTAGGCATCACCACCGATCCGGTGGCCGGATTGCTGCGGGTGAAGCAAGGCGACATCGACCTCGTATTCCTGGACATCCAAATGGCCCAACTCACCGGGCTGCAATTCCTGCAACTCCTCGGCGACCAGTGTCGCGTCATCCTCACCACCGCCTACGCCCACTACGCCCTCGATGGCTACGAATACGCCGTGGCCGACTACCTGCTTAAACCCATTTCTTTCGAGCGGTTTTTGAAGGCGGTACAGCGCGTACATAAGCAACTAGAGCAACTAGCCGAGCAGCCTTCAACTCCCATACCAGCCGTGCAACCGAAGTGCCTGTTCGTGAAAACCGACCAACGGCTCGTCAAGGTTGACTATGATGCTATCCTCTACATCGAAGGAGGCAAAGACTACACCACCATCGTCACCACCACCGAAAAGCTGCTCACCGTCAGCAGCCTATCGCACCTCGCTGACAGCCTGCCTCACCCGCAGTTCCTACGCGTGCACAAGTCTTACATCGTAGCCCTCGACAAAATCTCGGTAGTAGAACGCCAGCGCATCTACTTAGACAAGGCCATAATCCCCATCGGGGACACCTACCGCGCCGCTTTCGCCAAAGTCGTAGCCAGCTAGCAGCATTTGGCGCAGTACAAGTCACGTTAAGTCTACCAAAGCATCCTACCCTAAAAATTGCGCTAGATTATAACTAGTGTCTCATAGCTAGTTCTCAGATGAGGGTTTAAGGGGATGCTGCTAGAGCTATCCATAAGAACGTCATGCTGAGCGGAGCCAAAGCATCTCGCGTGCTAGCGTTGTGGTGCTATTGATTTTACCACCCTACCAAGATGCTTCGGCTCAGCTTAGCATGACAGTTACTTGGGTATATAAGCCCCTACAAGGCGAAACACACTAGTACTACTAGTACTAAATACCCTAGCGCGTAGTTCTGCCTCCTAATACAGCAGCACTACTAAGCTCCGTGCGCCGTGCGCGCCAATCACCAAGGACTGCTCGATATCCGCCGTCTTAGAAGGGCCGGCTACAAAGGCTCCGTAGCCACCAGTAGAAGGCAACTGTTCATAGGCCTGGTGCATGGTCGCTACGATGCGCCGGTGGTCGAGGACCAGTACTAAGTGTTGGGTGATGGTGGGTAAGGCGCGGTGCAGCATATTAGCCTCTGGTAGCCAGATACAGCCGTTTTCTGCCACGCCCATTTCACCAGGCAACACTGCTAAGTCAACATCAGCCAAGACTTCCGTAGAAGTCAACGCATCCACAAGCACGGTGCCCGGAAAGAGGGGAGAGGCCGAAAGCCGAGACTCCGGATACAACTGCTTCAGCACCGGCTGCAACTGCTCTGGCCCATCGATCCAGACCACTTGGCCGCCGATGCTGGTCAAAACTTGCGTGAACCGCTCAGTGGAATCGTCGCCGCCAAAATCGGGGACGGTGGGCAGAGGTTTTTCGTCGGGTTTGTTGGCGCGGGCGGCGGCCAGGATTTTTTCGCGTGAACTGCTCATGCGGGAGTATTGGCCTGTTGTTGATACCACTCGCGGAAGCTTTGCTTGGGCGGGGTTGGTAGTTCCCGGGCCACGGCCCACACGTTGAAGTGCCGGGCGTGGGTGAGGCTGTAGGGGAGGTACTTGATGCCGTGTCGGGCCAGCTTGCCGCCCACCCCAAACGCCTTCGGACTAGTTAGTAAGCGCCCCATGAGCTTCATGCTCCACTTCTTGGAGGCCGGTATTTCGTTGGCTTCGCCGAGCACTTGCCGCCACTTGTAGAGCTGCGTGTGAATGTCAATTTTGACCGGGCACACGTCGGAGCAGGAGCCGCACAACGTGGAAGCAAACGGCAACGAGCTGTGCTTCTTCATGTCGATGTTCGGCGACAGAATGGCCCCGATGGGGCCGGGCACGGTGAAGTCGTAGGAGTGGCCACCACTGCGCCGGTACACGGGGCAGGTGTTCATGCAAGCGCCGCACCGAATGCACTTCAGCGAAGCCCGGAAATCGGGTCGGCCGAGCTGCTTGGTGCGCCCATTGTCCACGATGACGATGTGCATCTCCTTACCGGCTGCGGGCTTGGTATAGTGCGAGGTGTAAGTGGTAACGGGCTGACCTGTAGCGCTACGAGCCAGCAGGCGCGTAAACACCGCCAAGTCGGAAAGCCGCGGAATCAGCTTCTCGATGCCCATGGCCGCAATGTGCACGTGCGCCAGATTCACGCCCAAGTCGGCATTGCCTTCGTTGGTGCACACCACCACGCCACCGGTTTCAGCCACCGCAAAGTTGACGCCCGAAATAGCTACTTCCGCCGCCAAAAACCGGGCGCGCAAGTGCTGCCGGGCAGCTTCGGTAAGAACTTGCGGATCGACTTCGCCTTTGGCCGTACCGAGGTGCTTAAAGAACGTCTCGCCGACGTCTTCCTTCTTTAAGTGAATGGCGGGCAGCACCAAGTGGCTCGGCGCTTCGTCGCGCAGCTGAATGATACGCTCGCCCAAATCGGTGTCCACCACCTCGATGCCGTTGCTTAGCAGATGTGGGTTCAGGTGGCATTCCTCGGTCAGCATCGACTTGCTCTTCACCACCCGCGTGGCGTTGTGTTGCCGAATAATATCGAGGATGATGGCGTTGTGCTCGGCCGCATCGGCAGCCCAATGGATGTGCACGCCGTTGCGCTTGGCTTGTTCCTCGAACTGTTCGAGGTAGGTATCCAGCTTACTCAGCGTGTGGTCTTTGATTTGAGAGGCCAGCTCGCGCAGGTCCTGAAACTCAGGGACGGCGTACACGGCTTTGTCGCGCTTGGCGCGCACAAACCAAAGGGTTTCGTCGTGCCAAGTGGTACGGTCAGCATCGCCAACAAATTTGGCGGCCCGGGTAGCATGGTTCATGAGAGGGTGCCGTTAAGTATTTCGGCGGCGTGCAGTACCCGCATCGGCAACTGCCGGCGCCGCACAATGCCTTCTAGGTGCATAAGGCACGACATGTCGCCGCCGGTGAGGACGGTGGTGCCGTTGCGTTCGTGGTCGGCCACTCGATCTTGGCCCATGCGGGCCGAAATAGCGGCTTCCGATACGCAAAACGTGCCGCCAAAGCCGCAGCATTCGTCGTTGCGGTCAAGCTCCGTTAGCTCGATGCCGTTGAGCGAGCCAAGCAACCGGCGTAGTTGCCCGTCGCGCACCGGCGTTATCTCCGATTCGTTGGCTTGATGCAAGCCACGTTGGCCGTGGCAGCTTAGGTGCAAGCCCACGCGGTGCGGAAACGTGCCGGGTATTTCTGTTACGCCGAGCACAGTGGTAATGAAATCAATTAGGTCATAGGCGGACGTGCGCACTTGCTGCACGGCAGGGGTTTGCTCTAGCTTGTCGAAGTGTTTGCGCACATGGTACACACAGCTACCCGAGGGCGCTACCACGTAGTCGTAGTCGGAAAAGGTATCGACGTAGTGCCGGTAAATAGGCAGTGCATCCTTCTCGCAGCCGCTGTTGGCTAGCGGCTGCCCGCAGCACGTTTGCGCGGCCGGAAATTCTGCCTTCACGCCCAGTTTCTCCAAGAGCTGCAACGACGCAATGCCTACCTGCGGGTAGAACTGGTCGACGTAGCACGGCACGAATAAGGCGACTTTCATTTGTAATGGGTAATAGGTAAAGAGGTAACAGAAAACACGAGAAAACGATTATACTGAGCTTCAACCTAGCATACTCGCCTCATAAGAACTTCATGCTGAGCGGAGTCGAAGCATCTCGCTCGCCTCGTTGAGTTAGCATTGCAACCTCAGCACGCGAGATGCTTCGACTCCGCTCAGTATGACGGGCTAGTTTGGCAGCGATGCAAGCGAAATGCTTCAATAAATACAGCAAGACGTTTTTTTACTATCCTGCAATCAGCAATCATCAAGTAAACAGCAACTGAGTTTTCTTCCAGGCTTCTCCTTGCTCTAGGTGTACTAGGGCACCAAGGGCAGTGGCTTGCGGCACTTCCAAGGTCCGGATTTCGGCGCCGGGGAAGTTCCAGCTCAGGGTTTGCATGAACAACGGGTTGCGCGCAAAGCCACCATCGACGTAGATGATTTTCTCGCCCTGCCATACCAGGTGAATGGATTCGAGCAGCAGGTTGATGAGGCCGTGCATGAGGTGCTGATACGCATCGGAAGCGGTGCGGAAGCCGGTGATGTCCCACTCGGCGGCGGGCCGGTCGGGGAAGGGGCCGGTGCCGGCCATGCAGGCTGGCTGGAAGCTGGCCGAGGCTTCGTCGTAGGGGCGGGCCAACACGAGCGAGCGGTAGAAATCTGGCTTTACGTGGAAGTGCTTGGCAATGCGGTCCACCTGATAGTCGTGCTCCCGGCCCAAGAACACGCGGGCGGCGCGCATGGGCTGGCCACCGGGCGTGAGGAAGCTCAGGCTGTCGCGCCGCAGCAGCTCCGGCGTGAGAGGCTGGCTGTTGAACGGGTTGATGGTCACCGACCAGGTACCCGTCGAAACCAAGACAAACGGTTCATCGGTTTCGGCCAAATAAGGCATCACCGCGGCAGAACTGTCGTGCAAACCAACGCCCACCATGATGCCGTCCACCACCGAGGCAATAGAGTCTTTGGTGAGCGGCGCTAACTTCTCTTCAATACCCTCGCGGCGCACCCAATCGTGGTACTGTCCCCGCTCGAAATCCCACAGGTTGGTGTGACAGCCCACCGAGGTATAGTCGCTGAACTTCTCGCCCGAAATCAGGTACGACAGGTACTGCGGCAAATGCAACGACGTGTGAATATGTGCATACTGCTCCGGTTTGGTATGTTTCAGCCAATACAATTGCAAGCCCGAGTTGAGCATACCGAGTTGCGGCGAGCAGGCTTCGGCCGCAAACTCTTCCGGCGACTGGTTTAGCATGGCGTAGAAGCTCTCCAATACTTCCTCAGGCATCGGCTTGAGGTAATTGTAGAGGGGCAGCATCGGCTTACCATCCGCATCGAGATGCACAAAGCTGGCCCCGTACGCCGTGAAGTTGACGCCCTTCACTGTGTAGTGCGGGTGGTTGCGCAAAATCTTCCAATGGTCCTCCACCCACTGCGTCAGGCGCGGTAGGTGGTCGCACACAAACCCATCATCGTCAATGGAATCGGTACAGATATGTTGGTTCTCGTCAATAATCTGCCGATCCTCATCGAAAAGGATCAGCTTCTTATTGGTTTTGCCGATGTCGAATACCGCGTAGACAGACTTTTTCATCGCCGTGCTTAGCTTAAAGACCAGTGGATAAACTGAGTTTGCCGCGCTGCTGAATCAGCTGCTCCCGGATGCCAGCGGCGCGGTAGGCCGCCACTGGCCGGAGCGCTCCACCCGCCCGGCGGTACGCTTCGGCTACCAGCGGCCGAACGTCTAGCAGGAAGGCATCGCGCATGATTTCCTCGGCCCGAACTACGTCGTTTTTCTCTTGGGCCTCATACAAGGCCGTGCGGTCAACGAGCAACGCTTTAGCGTAAGCACTCAGGATGTTCTCCACCGATTGCAGCAAGTCCTCGAGCGGATCTTTCACGTTGTGGCTGGCGTCAATCATGTACGCCACCGTCGGGTTAGTCACGGTCTGGTCGCGGGCGGCGTCTACTAGTTCGTTGAAGATGAGGAACAACTGGAATGGCTTGGTGCTACCGGTCGTCAGGTCATCGTCGCCGTACATCGAACCATTGAAATGGAAGCCCCCGAGGCGCCCGAACTGCTGCAAGCGCCCCACAATCTGCTCGATGTTAGTGTTGGGCAAGTGGTGCCCCAAATCAACCAGTACATTGGCGTTCTTGCCCAGCGACTGGCACAGCGAATAGGAGGTGCCCCAATCTGGAATCACCGTGGAGTAGAAATTGGGCTCATAGGGCTTGTACTCGATGAGCATGTTCCAGTCGGAAGGCATGGCCTCGTAAATGGCCGCCAACGACTCTTGGGTGCGTAGGTAGGCGCGGCGCAAGTGCTGCTGGCCCGGGAAGTTAGAGCCATCGGCCAGCCACACGGTCAGGGTTTTGGCGTTCAGGGCCTGGCCGTGCCGGATGCAGTCGATGTTGTGCTGAATGGCCTGCTGCCGAGCCCCGGCTTCAGTGTTGCTCAGCGAGCCAAACTTGTAGGAATAATGCTGGTCTTTTTGGTCTTGGAAGGTGTTGGAATTCACCGAGTCAATCACCAATTTCTGCTCGCTCAGCTGCTGCTGCAAGCCCGCAATATCCTGCGGAATATCCCACGGAATGTGCAGCGAAATAGAGTTGGACGAGCCATTAAGCTGATGGAGCAGGCCTACGTCGTTGATTTTCTCTTCTAAGTTGCGCGGCTCCCCACCCAACGGAAACCGCCCAAACCGTGTGCCGCCCGTACCAAGCGCCCAACTCGGAATAGCCACCTGAAAATCGATGAGCTGCTGCACCACTTGCCCGGCGTCCACCTGACGGCGCGCCAGCAGATCGGTCAGGAAGTTGAACTGCAACTGATGTTCTTCCAGCAACGGCTGGTTGAGGTCTTGAATGCGGGATTCGGAAAGCATAAAGGTCGAGGTTTGGGAGGCAAGGCTCTCCGGTCAGCTGCAAGCCGACCAGTTTGTTTCCCCTCCAAGTGGTGGAAGCTTTATTGATACAAGCAAATTAGTTGGGCAACCCCTGCCGAACTGTTCTGAACTCTCCTGTCTATCGTGTTTTTTATAAGCAAAATCGGAAGTAACTCCACGTTGCTGCCCTTGCCCACTCAGCAGCTAGGCTGTTCAACGTACATGAAATGATGGGGTGTCTGACGTTCCGTTACCAGACAAGCACGAAAGCGCAAGTGCCCCTGTGTAATGCGAAAATCCGCTCTGCAACGAGGGGTGGGAGCAATGAGTAAGCGCCAACTGGAGCATTACCCGATACTCGCTGCACTCGTTGCAGAGCGGATTTCGCTGACTACGAAAGGTGGCTGCTCAGGCCAGTATACTACAAGGAGCCGCGGCGAATGGTATAAAAGGGGTTCTTCACTTTCACGCGCTGCTTGTCGAGCAGGAGGGTGGCGGCGGTGCGGCCCATGGCTTCAAAATCGGTGGTGATAACCGTCATGTTGAGCAGCTCCTTCAGCGGAGTTTCGTTGAACGAAATAATGCCCACTTCACGACCGAGCAAGTAGCTGGTTTGGCGCATTTTCTTAACCAGTTCCACCAAGTCGGTTTCCCGAATCACTACGTAGGCGGTTCCTACTTGCAGCACTTCGTTCATGGCGTTTTCCACTACGGCAAACGTCTTGTTGTGCAGCAGGCAGAACGAGCGGAAACCCCACGGCAATTCCTCGGGGTGGTTGGCATCGTTCGGCAGAATCAGCACCAGGCGCGAATACTTTTCTAGCAGATCAGCCGCGTTTTCCAGGGCGTTGAAAATGTCTTTGTCGAAGTCCTGGAACACGCGCAGGCAGTCGTGCTTTAGCTCCGGAATATCCTTGTCGAGCAGCACGAGCTCCTGCGAGGGAATTCTGTTGAGAATGTTCTGATACGTGGCTTTTTCGGTGTCGAGGGTGAAGTGCGGCATCACCACGTAGTAGTTGTATTTGCCAAGGCTTTTCTCGATGATTTCCTCGAACAAATGCACGTTGTAGTGGTGAATCTGCAGGTCGACGGTGGCTGCTTCACCCAGGGCTTCCAGGAAAGCGTAGTAGATGATCTTCTTGTAGGAGCTGAGTTTGTTGAATACCAGCAGAATTTTGAGTTTGGTCGTGTCGCTGGCCTGCACGTAGTAGCCCTTGCCCTGCACCGACGTAATAAAGCCTCGCTCACGCAGTTCGCGGTACGCTTTTTCCACGGTGTCGCGGGCAATGTAATATTCCACGCTCAGCTCGCTGATAGAAGGAAGCTGGTCACCATTCTTCAGCAAACCCCGCTCGATATCCGTTATCACCGACTGCACAATCTGTTTGTACTTCGGGGTCTTGTCCTGGGGCTTCAGTTGTAGCTTATAGAATTCGGGAGCTACCAGCAACTCTCGGTTCTCGGCCAGACCGATACTGGGGTTTCGGTCGCGGGAGGCAGATTTGTAGATCATGGTGGAAGGAAGAAATAGGTGGGAATTGAGGGGCAACAACTGCCAAACACCGGCGCGGCTCTGGAATTATCTGTAATGCAATCGATTGATATAAGAGAAGCCTAGGGCGGTGACAGCATCTTGGATCTGCCGCGTCGCGAACCGCAAGGGCGGAAGCGGAAGGATTCCAAGTGGTTGAAAATACTGAAAAAAGCTCGTTTGAACAGTTAGAAAGCCAATTTTTCCTGGTAAAAATCACCGGGAACGTTGCCGACGCACCGGATTTTAACTTGGTTCAAGAAGCTACACCTCCTAAACCAAAAGAACCTGACGAACTATAGTTCGTCAGGTTCTTTGAGGTGGCAACTTGTACTGTGAGAATACTGTCCGTGCGCTAGGGGCGCATTCTTACACCTATCTAGCTCGAAACAAGCGGCTTGTGCAGCTCGAAGCGAATTAGCGGACGAAGGCCATGGCTACGCCGCCATCTACGTTGAGCACGTTGCCGGTGCTTTTGCTCAATGAGCCATCCACGAATACGCGTACGGCCTTGGCAATATCTTCGGAGAGCAGCTCCTCGCCGAGCAAGGTGCGCTTGGCATAGTGCGCGGGCAGCTCTTCTACCGAGATACCGTAGGCCTTGGCCCGACCCGCGGCCCAGTCGCCTTCCCAGATCTTGGAGCCGCGCAACACGGCGTCGGGGTTAACAGTGTTGACGCGAATCTTGTCGGCGCCGAGTTCGGCGGCCAGCAGGCGGCTCATATGGAGCTGCGCGGCCTTGGCCGTGCCGTAGGCTACGTTGTTCGGACCGGCTACCAGTCCGTTCTTGCTGGCAATGTTCACGATGTCGCCGCCTAGGGCCTGCTGGCGTAGGATGGTAACGGCCGCTTGGCTGACCAGAAATTGGCCTTTCACCAGTACATCGTTGAGGATGTCCCAGTCGGCCTGGGTGGTGTCGGCTAGGGGCTTGCTGATGCTAAGGCCGGCACAGTTGACGATGATATCAACGCCGCCGAATTGCAGGACGCTCTGGCGCAACGACTCGGCGATGCTGTCGGCATCGGTCACGTTGATGGCCGCGCTCAGGGCGCTGTCCTTCCCGAATTTCTTGCGCAGTTCGTCCTGCGTTTCTTCCAGCCGGTCGCGGTCCACGGCTACCACGCAGGCGCCGAACTTAAGCAGCTCCTCGCAGATAGCTTTGCCGATGCCACCGGTGCCGCCGGTCACGTAAGCCACCTTGCCCGAAAGAGCTTTAGGTGGGGCCATGCGCTGAAGCTTGGCTTCTTCCAGCAACCAATACTCGATGTTGAAGGCTTCCTGTTCGGCCAGACCCGTGTATTCGCTCACGGCCTCCGCGCCTTTCATGACGTTGATGGCGTTGGTGTAGAACTCGGCAGCCACGCGGGCGGTCTGCTTGTCTTTGGCGAAGGCGAACATGCCCACGCCGGGCCACAGGATGATTACCGGGTTAGCGTCGCGCATAGCTGGCGAATTAGCGTGCTTGCTGCGCTCATAGTACGCGGCGTAGTCCTGGCGGTAGGCCGCAAACTGCTCCTCCAGATACGTTTTCACGCTAGCTGCGTCGCCTTGCATCACGTCGGCGTCGAGCACGAGCGGACGAATCTTGGTGCGCAGGAAGTGGTCGGGGCAAGAAGTGCCTTTCTGCGCCAGGCGGGGCAGGTCGTTGGAGTTAACGAACTCGAGTACGCGGGCGTCGTCGGTGTAGTGGCCGAGCATACGGCGCTGGCTGCTAGCCAGGCCGCGCAGCACGGGCATTACGGTAGCCGCTTGCTGACGCCGCTGGGTGGCATCTAGGGTCTGCTCACGCTTCACGCCGCCGAACACGGGACCCTTCTTGCCATAGTTGGCTTCCAGGTAGGTGGCGGCTTGCTCGATAACTTCAAGCGTGTTGAGGTAGCAGGAATAGGAGGTTTCGCCCCACGTAAAGAGGCCGTGGCCGCCGAGGATAACGCCGCGCAGGTGCGGGTTGTCGGCTACGATTTTCTCGAGTTGCAGGCCTAGGTCGAAGCCTGGCTTCTGCCACGGCAACCAACCCATCGTGTCGCCCCAAATCTCGTGCATGATTTGCTCGCCGTCTTTGCTGGCAGCAATGGCAATCAGGGCATCGGGGTGCAGGTGGTCGATGTGCTTGAAGGGCAGCAAGCCGTGCAGTGGCGTATCAATAGAAGGCGTGGCGCACTTGGGGTCGAAGAGGCAGTACTCGAACAAGCCCACCATCTCGTCTTCGTGGGCTAGGCCGCGGTAACGATTTTTGAGCTGGTGCAGCTTTTCAACGTAGAGGTTGGCGCAGCCGGCTTTGGTTAAGGTGCCAATGTCGCCGCCCGAGCCTTTCACCCACATCACCTCGGCCGCTTCGCCCGTGACGGGGTTGGTTTCCTGGATTTTGCAGGAGGTGTTGCCTCCGGCGTAGTTGGTCAGGCGCAAGTCAGCGCCGAGCAGGTTAGAACGGTAGAGGAAGAGGGCCACTTCGTCGCCGCCGAGCGCCAGCGCCTGGGCCTCATCCCAGAGGTAGCTCACGTGCTGAAAGGTTAGCGTTTTTTCCATAGTAGTGCTTCTGTGAATTTACCAGAAAACAATAATTGAGTGCTTTTAAACAAATTACGCTTGTATATAGAAGGACAACCTCCTGCACTCTCCTGCTCGTTTGTAAAATAATTGTTGGCCTCATCGGTTGCCCTTCTCAAATAGGGGCAAAGAAAAGTTCAGTTTCCTGGGGTTGAAGCAAATCACCGGATAGGTGGCCCGCTTAGGTGCTTGCCGTTGCGTGTGCCAATCCAAAAGCCTGCTATCAGCAGTGCAACGAGGTAAGCAGGCCGCAAGCTGGGCAAGTAATAAGGGGCTTTCATGCTACCTACTATATACCACAATAAAGCTGGAAACCAAAGCACCCCAAGGCTTCCAACTATGTGCCCACTGACTCTAGCCGTTTCAGTTGAAGCGTCTGCACCGCATGTAGCCCGCGGTACTTATGTCTGACCAACGCACGAGCGGCAGCCTAGCCTTGCTTTGCAGTAAGGCTACTACAGACAACGCTTGCTGACAGAATGCAGCGACTATAGAGAGAAAAGAACAGTACGTTACCGTAATGCGTGAGGGGCTGCTGCCAGCTACCCTATAACAAGGAGGATACAGTGGAGCTGTACATGGTATGCACACGATTGCAATGAAAAGCGTCTTTGATTGCTGCATTTGTAACGAATCAATAAAATTTATGGAAGATTTGCACAATAGTTAATTAATCATTAACATTGTCATAAGTCGCTTTTGCACTGCTCTGCTCCACGCTGGGTATCAGCTGAGTGACTACAACTGCCAGAATCCGCGCGTTTAGCAGTTCACGGTCGCTACCGGAACAGCTTGTGAGGTACTCCCACCTACCTCTGTCATCCACGCCCTGCCAGGATACGTCCTAGGCACCATTCTACCCCGTTGCCTGAGGCACGCCCACTGCCTCGTTTTAGCTGTACGCACCGTGCGTGTTCGGCTTCGCTACGTCCTAAAAGCAGTTTTTCCTTTCTCTCGGCGATAGACTCGCCTGTCTTGTGTGGGGCCTTCCTTGTAGGCTCCGTGTGCCCCTTGCGTGGGGTGCAGCTGCGCCTGCTTGTTGGACTGTGCTGTGTTGTCAACCCCTCGGCTCCGTGAGCCGCTTGAAAACTAATGGATTCACCTACTCTTCAGAAGCATGAAAAAACCTTTACTGGTTGTCCTGGCGCTGCTTCCTTTGGCGGAAGCTAGTGCGCAAAGCCAAAAGATTACGGGCAAAGTAACAGAAGCCAACGGTTCTCCACTGCCTGGCGTGACGGTGCTCGTGAAGGGAACCACGCGGGGAGGAGCCACTTCCATGGATGGTACGTTTGCGTTGGAAGGAGACCCAAACAGTGTCTTGGTATTCTCCTTTCTAGGGTACAAATCGCAGGAAGTTTCGGTGGCGGGGCGCTCCTCTGTGTCGGTGACCATGGGGGCCGACGCCAAAGCCCTGGACGAAGTGGTGGTGGTAGGGTACGGCACCCAAACCAAAGCGGAATTTACGGGCTCCGCAGCCCGGGTTTCGGGTTCAGCTGTGAAAGATATGCCCGTGCAGAGCTTCGACCAGGGGTTGGCGGGCAAAGCCACTGGGGTCAGTATTGGCCAGCCCAACGGGGTGCTCAACAACGCGCCCGTTATTCGGATTCGGGGAATTAATTCTATTTCGCTCAGCTCGTATCCGCTGGTGGTGGTAGACGGTATTCCGGTGAATACAGGCAACGCGTCGGGCAGCACGACGGTGGCCAACAACCCATTGGGCGACATCAACCCGGCGGATATCGAAAGCATTGATGTGTTGAAGGATGCCGCTTCCACAGCTATTTACGGCTCCCGGGCCGCGGCCGGCGTGATTCTTATCACCACCAAAAGCGGCAAGGCCGGCAAGCCTCGCGTGACCTACGAAGGCTGGGCCGGGGTAACCGAGGCGGTGCGCCTGCCTACCATGCTGAATGCCGAGCAGTTTATGCTTATCAAGAACGAAGCCGTTCTAAACTCTAAAATCCTGACGGGCAACGCCAACAACGCTAGCGTGCCCTCAGCTTCGTTCTTCCCGACATACAACGACGATGGCTCTTTGGTGGACACCAATTGGTACGATGAAGTGTACCAAAAAGGCTTCTCGCAAAACCACAGCCTGAGCGTATCGGGCGGTTCGGAAAGTACAAAATACTATTTCTCCACCAACTACAGCGACCAGAAAGGCATCCTCAAAACCAACGAATTTACCCGCAAAGCTGTGCGCTTCAACCTGAGCCACAAGCTGACGCCATGGATCAGCTTATCAGGCAACGCCAACTTCAACAACAGCCTGAACTCCTCACCCAACACAGGCTCTTTGGAAGGCAACGCTTTCGGGATTGTGGGCTCGGCTCGGCTGGCGTGGCTTTCGGCCCCCAACGTGTACGCTCGCAACCCCGATGGCTCCTACAACCTGAGTGCCGCCAACACGCTGGGCATGGGCAACAACACGGTGGCCAGCAACTTCTACAACCCCGTGCCGCTGCTGGACCTCAACAAGTACACCTCGGAAAACGACCGGATTATTAGCAGTTTCTCGGCTGATTTCACTCCGCTCAAGGGGCTGGCGTACCGCCTAAGCTATGGCATCGACCGGCTCAAAATTGAAAATCAAACCTTTGAAAGCGCGGTGCATGGCCCGGGTTACGGCACGCCCACGAGTGGGGGCAGAGCCAGCAACGCCAGCCTACTGATCGACAACTGGAACCTGACGCACACGCTCACCTACCAGCTGCCGCTGCCCTCCAATCAACACAGCGTGTCGGTTCTGCTGGGCTACGACGTGCAAAAGTTCAACAACTCGTCGTGGGGTGCCACGCGCTCCATCTTGTCGGATGCCTTCTTCAACGATTTTCAGGGCAGCTACGGCAGCATAGTACCGGCCAACAACTTCCTGAACGAGCGGGCGTTTGCTTCGGTGTTTTCGCGCCTCACGTATGATTTCAACAAGCGGTATTTCCTGACTGTCAATTTCCGGCGCGACGGCAACTCGGCGCTGGGAGCGGGCAAGAAGTACGGCAACTTCGGGGGCGTATCCGGTGGCTGGTCGTTGGCGGAAGAGCAGTTCTACCAGAACTCGGCGCTGGCTGAGGTGCTTACCAACGTGAAGCTGCGGGCGAGCTGGGGCAGGGTGGGCAACGGCAACTTGTCGAACAGCTATGGCTCGTTGTCTCTCTATAATTCGGCGCTATACGGCTCGGCGGCCACCTGGATTTTCAGCCAGGGCGGCAACTCGGACTTGGGGTGGGAAACCAGCAAGCAAACCAACGTGGGCGCCGACCTGGGGTTGTTCAACGACCGGGTGCGGTTCGACCTGACGTATTACCGCAACAACGTGGACGGGCTGATCCTAAACGTGCCTCAGACGCCGTCGAAAGGCATTCCGAATAGCGCCATTCTGATGAACGTGGGCTCTATGTACAACCGGGGGCTGGAAGTGGGTGTCAACGCCGATATCATCAATGCTGGCAAGTTTACGTGGAGCTCCAACTTCAATTACACCACCAACAAAAACCGGGTAACGGCTTTGTTTGGCAACGGGTCGGAGATTGTGGGTACCACCAGCGCCACGGCCGAAACCAGCAACATCACGCGGGTGGGCTACTCGGTGGGGAGCTTGTACGGGGCCAAAACCGACGGCGTGAACCCGGCCACCGGCCAACGCATCTTCATCAACCGAAACGGCGAACAGGTGCAGTACAGCCACGCCGTGGCCTCGGGCCAAAGTCGCTGGACGTACCTGGATGGCTCCCCGGCACCCGCCATCAGCGTTTCCGATTATTACCTGCTTGGCAACGCACTACCCACATGGTATGGGGGCTTCAACAACACGTTCAAGTATGGCAATTTCGACTTGGGTATCAACTTCACGTACTCGGGCGGCAACTACGTCATGAACGGGACGAAAGGCACTTGGCGCGACCAACGCTTCTGGAACAATTCCACCGAAGTATTGGACCGCTGGACCACCGAAGGGCAGATAACCGACATTCCGCGGGTGGTGATTGGGGACTTGGTGTCGAACGGTTCGTCGTTTCCGATTTCAGAAAATGTAGAGAAGGCCGACTTCCTGCGGCTGCAATCGGCGGCGTTGGGCTACACGGTGCCGGCGGCTTTGTTTGGCAAGTCGGGCGTTAGCTCGGTACGGGTGTACACGCAGGTGTTCAACGCCTTCCTGATCACCAACTACTCGGGCACCGACCCCGACATCTCCTCGAACGGGAACAGCAACACGACGCCCGGCGTCGACAAGAATTCTATCCCGCAAGGCCGCACGTTTACGCTGGGCCTGAACGTCGGATTTTAACCTTTATGCTGCAACAGATGAAGACGATAACCGCACGCAACTTCCGCCCAGCGAAGCCGCACAAACTAGCCTGCCTGCTTCTGCTGGCCTGTACCTTGTGGGGCACCAGCGCCTGCAACGAAGACAAACTGCTGAATCCGGCGCCGGATACCTCCTTGCCCGACGCCAACCTGTTCGACACGCCGGCCCGCGTACTGGGCCAAGTAAATGGCTTGTACTCAGCGCTGAAAGTGGGCAATTTCTACGGTGGCCGCTACCTGATGCTGAGCGACATTCGGGGCGAAG
Organism: Hymenobacter tibetensis; assembly: GCF_022827545.1. Taxonomy (NCBI): domain Bacteria; kingdom Pseudomonadati; phylum Bacteroidota; class Cytophagia; order Cytophagales; family Hymenobacteraceae; genus Hymenobacter; species Hymenobacter tibetensis. The sequence continues at coordinate 3,542,440 of NZ_CP094669.1, read as the reverse complement.
AGTTTATCAACCGGCTGCAAAATGTGTTTACTGGCTACGACGCCTGGAACCACACCATCAATTCCGGGTCCAATGACGCCCTCACCACTTGGAGCGCGGCCTACGTGGCCATCAACTCCTCGAATTTGGTGATAGATGGCTTGGCGGCACACTCCGGTGCGGTGGAAGCTGCCTTGGCAGCGCAATATGTAGGCGAAGCCAAGTTTGTGCGGGCCCTGAGCTACTTCAGCCTGATTACGTTCTATGGGCAGCCGTACGTGAAGGATGGTGGAGCTTCGCCGGGGATACCGCTGCGGCTGCAAGGCCAAACCACTTCCGCCAACAACGACATGGCCCGCAGTACGGTAGGGGAGGTGTACGCCCAAATCATCAAGGACTTGAACGAGGCGGAAGCCGCCTTGCCGGTTACCTATGGCACGCCGCTGCTCAACACCACCCGCGCCCACCGCAACGCAGCCATTGCGCTCAAAACGCGGGTATACCTGACCATGGGCCAATACGACAACGCCGTGACGGAAGCCCGCAAGATTGTTTCGGCTGCCACGCCTTTCAAGGCCAGTAGCGGCGTGCAGCATCAGTTGCAAGCTAGCATCAGCACCGTGTTCAACTCCGATTACACCACTACGGAAAGCATTTTTTCCATGCCCATGACGGAGCTAGACAACATCAGCGGCCAAAGCTCGCTGGGCTACGAGTACACCGTCAATCAGGAATATAACCTGAACCCAACCGGCATTCTAGGCAACGCTACCTGGCGGGCCACCGACGAGCGCAAAACCATGCTCCGCACCGCCGGCACCTTGCTTTACCTAACCAAATACAAGAAAGCCAATCCCTACCTAGATTATGTACCGGTTATCCGCTACTCGGAAGTGCTGCTCAATTACGCCGAAGCCTTAGCCAAAAGCAGCACCCCCAATCTGCCGCTAGCCACCAGCTTGCTAACCGCTGTGCGCCAGCGCTCCGACGCCAGCTACGTATTTCCGGCCGCCACTACCGCTACAGCCACCGCCTTGGTAAATGCTATATTGGTGGAGCGGCGCATCGAGTTGTTGGGGGAGGGGTTCCGCTCCAACGATTTGCTGCGCAACATGCTGCCCATTCCAGCGAAAGGCACTGCGCCGTCCGTGGCGCCCACGCAGCCCGAGTACATCTTCCCGATTCCGAACGCCGAAATATCCACCAACAAGCTACTTTGATACAGCTCCGCGCTAGTGCATAGCACGCCACTCCTCTCTCAAACTTCCCAACTCATGATGAAAACAAAGTACCTGCCAGTAGCCCTTCTCTTAACCCTCCACCACCCAGCCCCCGCCCAAAACGCCCCCGCAGGGCAAGCGCCACCCACCAGCAAGTCAGAGGCAAAACCGTCCACCAGTATTTCCGCTTTCACGCAGGGAATGAAGAAATACGAGGGCTACTTTCCTTTTTACTACGACGAGAAAACCGGCAAAATATTTCTAGAGGTCGACAAGTTCAATCAGGAGTTCTTGTACTTCAGCTCGCTGACCGAAGGCGTGGGCATGGGCGGGCCAGAGAAGGGGCAGGCGTCGTCGTCGATTGTGAAGTTTGTGCGCATGGGGCCGAAGGTGATGCTGCTGGCTCCCAACTATAATTACCGCGCCGTCACGAAGAACGTGGACGAGCAAAAATCGGTGGCCAGCGCCTTTGCCAAGTCCGTCATTTGGGGCTTCACGGCCGCGGCCACCGAGGGGGACAAAGCATTGGTGGATTTCACGCCCTTCTTGGTGCGCGACAGCCAAAAAATTGGTGACCGGCTGGGCGCACGGTCGTTTGCGGGGTTGCGGGGCGCGCCCGCTCCGGCCGCTTCGGCGGCGCCCTACCGCTTCGATGAGTCTCGCTCGGCCGTGCTGCTCGAAAACACCAAGAACTTCTCCAAGAACACCGAGTTTGAGGCCATGGTCACGTTCACGGGCGGCGCTACGGCTGGGGGGCGGGGCTTCGGAGGCGGCTCGGAAATTGCGCCCGACCCGAACTCGATAACGGTGAACATGCACCAGTCGTTGGTAGAACTGCCCGACAACAACTACAAGCCCCGCAAATTCGACCCGCGCAGTGGCATGAACATGTTCAGCTACATGGACTTTTCGGCCCCAATGACCGAGCCGGAGCTGGTGCGTTTCTCGCGGCGGCATCGCTTGGAAAAAAAGAACCCCCGGGCCGCTATGAGCGAGCCGGTGAAGCCCATCATGTACTACGTGGACCGCGGCGCACCCGAAAAAATCAAGAAGGCGCTGATTGAAGGCGGTTCCTGGTGGAACCAGGCGTTTGAGGCAGCCGGTTACAAAAACGCCTTTCAGATTCAGGAGCTACCCGTTGGCGCCGACCCCATGGACATTCGCTACAACGTAGTGAACTGGGTGGACCGGGCCGGCAACCCCCGCGCGTTTTCCTACGGCTCGTCGTACATCGACCCGCGCACCGGCGAAATCATGAAGGGCGTGGTAACGCTCGGCTCCGACCGGCACCGGCAAGATTATCTGATTGCGGAAGGCCTGTTGCAGCCGTACGGTGGCAAAGGCAATACCGACAAAATGGAGCAGTTGGCCCTAGCTCGTATTCGCCAATTATCGGCTCATGAAATCGGGCACACGCTGGGCTTCTTTCACAACTTCGCGGCTAGCCCTAAAGGCCGAACTTCGGTGATGGATTATCCGTTTCCGCGTTTCTCGCTCAAGGCTGATGGTACCGTGGACGTGTCCGACGCCTACGATGCGGGCATTGGCAGTTGGGATAAGCGGGCGGTGGTATGGGGCTACCAAGACTTCCCCAAAGGCACCGACGAGGATGCGGGCCTAGAGAAAATAATGCAGGAAACCCTCAAGCAGGGCCACCTCTTCATCCCGGATATTGGCGGCTACACGCACCCCACGTCGCACCAATGGGACGACGGCGAAAACGCTATTACCCAGCTTACCAAGCTGATGACCGTGCGCCGGCATGTACTCGACAACTTCTCGGAGAAAGCCATTCGGGAGCAAGCCCCCATGGCGACGTTAGAGGAAGTGCTGGTGCCGATTTACCTGTTGCACCGCTACCAGATTGAAGCCACCGCCAAATCGTTGGGTGGGCTGTACTTTTCGCCGGCCGTGAAAGGCGACGGGCAGGTGCCCACGAAAATGGTAGCGCCTGCCGAGCAGTGGCGGGCCTTCGATGCACTGCTGACCACTATCACGCCGGACGCGTTGGCGCTGCCCGAAAAGCTAATTCAGATGATTCCGCCGCGCCCGTCGGGGTACACCAACTCGTCGGAGCTGTTCAGCCGCCACACCGGCCCCACCTTCGACCCCATTGCCACGGCCGAGGCGGCGGCAGGCGAAACCATTGCCTCCATTCTGAACCCCGAGCGGGCCGCCCGCCTCATTGAGTACCAAGCCCGCGACAGTCAGCAACCCGGCTTCATGCCGGTAGTGGATAAGTTGCTCACGGCCACCTGGAAAGCCCCGCTGCCGGCGGGCTACAAAGGCGAGCTGCACACCATGGTCAACAACGTGACGCTGAAGAATCTGTTGGAACTAGCCGCCGATACCAAGGCGTCGGAAAGTGCTCGGGGGCAGGCCTTGCTGAAAGTGCAGGAGCTACAGCAGTGGATGGCCGGCAAGATGCCGACCGCCGAAGCCCGTCAGAAAGCTAATCTGGCTTTCGGCCTTGCCCAGATTGCTAAGTTCAACGAAGACCCCAACAAGTTTCTGCCCGTGCCCGGCCTGGAAATGCCACCCGGCGCGCCCATCGGCATGCCCGCCCTGGATTTTCTGGGGGACGACATTGTGTATTAAGCTCTTGCTTCCAACCGAGCAGAGGCATCCGGCTTGCTAAGGACTAGACCTTTAATGCTAGAAAACTAATTCTCCTCCTCAGCTGAGGAGGGAAACTAGACTTCTAGCATCAAGTAGTGACCATGAAATGATTTAGTATGCTCAGCCTGATCCAACCACAAAAAGCCAAACTCTAACCCAAATGCTATGAAGAAGAACTTTACTTTCTTTCGCCGCTTGGTAGGCGTGGGCTGCTTGTTGGGCACGCTTGCGCTGCCCCAGCGCGGGGCGGCCCAAACGACCATGTCGCCCGCCAAGCTCGAAGCTCTCAAGAAAGAGCTGGCCACCGAGATTGACAAGCAGCAGAAAGCCACCCAGCAGATGGTGGACATGGTGTTCAGCTTCGGTGAGCTAGGCTTTCAGGAGGTGGAAACGTCGCGCTACCTAACGGGGATTCTTAAGAAGAACGGCTTCACTATCGAGCAGGGTATTGCGGGCGTGCCCACCGCCTGGACAGCGAAATGGGGCTCGGGCAAGCCGCTCATTGCCATCGGCAGCGACATCGACTGCATCCCGAAGGCGTCGCAGAAGCCCGGCGTAGCCTACCACGACCCTATTGTGGCGGGCGCGCCGGGGCACGGCGAAGGGCACAACTCCGGCGAGCCGCTGAATATCACGGCAGTATTGGCGCTTAAGAAAATAATGGAGCGCGAAAAGATTCCGGGCACGCTTATGCTCTGGCCCGGGGTGGCGGAAGAACAGCTCGGCGCCAAGGCATTCTATGTCCGCGACGGATACTTTAAAGACGTAGATGCCTGCATTTTCACCCACGTTGCCGACAACCTGGGCGTGTCGTATGGCGATGGTGGGGGCAACGGCATGATTTCCGTGAAGTTCAACTTCGAGGGGCAGGCAGCCCACTCGGCGGGTGCGCCGTGGCGGGGCCGCAGCGCCCTGGATGCCGTGGAGTTGATGGACATCGGCTGGAACTTCCACCGGGAGCACATGGAAGTAACCCAACGCTCGCACTACGTGATTCCCGACGGCGGCGACCAGCCCAACGTGGTACCCTCCAAGGCATCAGTGTGGTACTACCTCCGCGACCGGACCTACCCCAAAATCATGCAGATGTATGCCGATGCCCAGAAGATGGCCGAAGGCGCTGCCTTGATGACCAACACCACCGTCACGCACGAAGTGCTGGGCAGCGCCTGGCCCGGCCACATGAACAAGCCCATGGCCGAAACCATGTACCAGAACATCCGGACGGTAGGACTGCCCACCTGGAGCGCCGACGACCAAGTGCTGGCCCGAGCCACGCAAGTGGAAATGAAAGCGCCCAAAACCGACCGGCGCAACAAGCCCATTGATGGCCTAGCCATGAAGCTGGACACGCTCAACAAGCCCGAGGAATTCTCTATTGGGGGCGGCTCCGACGACATTGCCGATATATCCTGGAACGTGCCTACCATCGTGCTGCGCTACCCGTCCAATATTCCGGGCTTGCCGGGCCACCACTGGTCGAATGCTATTTCCATGGCCACGCCCATTGCGCACAAAGGTGTAACGGCCGGTGCCAAAGCCGAGGCCATGACACTGCTGGACATGCTGGTGAAACCGGAAATCCTGAAGGAGGCCTGGGCGTACTTCAACGAGGTGCAAACCAAGAACACCAAGTACACGCCTCTGATTTCCAAAACCGATAAGCCCGCTATTACCCTCAACGAGCGGATTATGGCAGAATATCGGCCTCAGATGAAGAAGTACTACTACAATCCGGCGAAGTATAAAACGTACTTAGAGCAGCTTGGCATCAAGTACCCCACGGTGCGGCCGGCCGATGCCTCTAAGGCCGTCAGCAGCGGCGGAGAGTAAGAGAAACTACTTTTCTACCTTGTTCTGTTCGGCAAAGTGGGGCCTGGGCATTGCTGCAAACCCGTACGCTTCGGCTCCTAGTTACTCCTTACTTGCGGAGTGGCTAGGAGCTTTTTTTGTGGGATAGAACCCAGTAGCCTGTGAAAATCAGGCGCTTCTGCGCTTTGCCAATTGCTCAGGAGAGCACAGGACAGTTTATAGTGGTATATAGGGCAGATTTGTTGAAAAGCATACGACTATGGCTGTAATCTGGGGAGTTATCTTTCACGCATTGGGCGGCTTTGCATCCGGCAGTTTCTACCTGCCTTATAAAAAGGTAAAAGGGTGGTCATGGGAAAGCTACTGGTTGGTAGGCGGCATCGTTTCGTGGCTGCTGGTTCCGTGGTTGCTCGGTTTCCTCACCATCCCGAACCTAACGGACGTGTTGCGCCAGACCGATAGCAGCACGCTGTTCTGGGTGTACTTCTGGGGCGTGCTCTGGGGGTTTGGCGGCTTAACCTTTGGGCTGGCTATGCGGTACCTAGGGTTGTCGTTGGGCATGGCCGTCATCATGGGGCTGTGCGCGTTGGTGGGCACGCTGGTGCCACCTATCTGGGGCGGCACCATGTCGCAGCTGATGAGTACCGCCTCGGGGCAGGTGACAATCTTCGGCTTGTTCGTGTGCCTGGTTGGTATCCTGATTTGCAGCCGGGCCGGCATCATGAAAGAGAAGTCGTTGTCGGCGGCCGAGAAGGGCGAGTCGATTGCCGAATATGATTTGCGGAAAGGCTTGCTGGTGGCCGTGTTTTCGGGCATCATGAGCGCCTGTTTCGCCTTCGGGCTGGAAGCGGGGCAGAAAATTGCCGACTTGGCCGTGCAGCAGGGCGCCGACCCACTCTATAAGAACAACGCCATTCTGGTGGTGATTCTGCTCGGTGGCCTCACCACCAATGCCGTGTGGTGCCTGTACCTCAACCTCAAGAACCGCACCTACACCGATTATTTCAACCCAACCTTCCCGGCGCTACGCAACATCATCTTCTGCGCTATGGCGGGCACGCTGTGGTACTTCCAGTTCTTCTTCTACGGCATGGGCGACACCAAGCTGGGCGTCTACCGTTTCTCGGGCTGGACACTGCACATGGCCTTCATCATTGCGTTCAGCTCAATGTGGGGGTTGTATCTGCATGAATGGCGGGGCGCCAACCGTGCCACCATGCGCACTGTGTCGTTGGGTATTCTGACGGTGGTGCTGTCTACCATCATTGTGGGCTACGGCAACTATTTGGGCTCCGACAACACCGAGCAAACGGCTACCTCCACTACCACCACGCCAGTAACGCAGGTGGCCGCCGAACAGCCGCAGGCCGAGTAGCAACTGCACAGGCCAGAAGGCAGTAACGCTAGCTGAAGCGCGTAGGAAGCGCAGGTACTGGTTGCTAACACAGCACATTTAGGGGTTGGGTAGTGCAAACGAGTGCACGCCCGCTTCGCCTACTATCATCCGTTCATACGCGCAAAAGAGCCCGGTTATACGCCGGGCTCTTTTGCATCTAACACAGACCTGAATTAATTATTATAAGCAGGTAAGTACGGGAAGGAACGCGCGCTGGGTAACAATAACTTCCTGAACTTTTTTCAGGCCCCTCAGCGTCAACCACACTTCACTCCGTATGAAAAACATGTACTGCTTAGCCAGATTATTGCCGTTGCTGGCAATACTGCTGTTTACGCGGTCCGTCTTCGCTCAATCGCAATCGATTTCCGGCAAAGTCACGACCTCTGATAAGAACGAGCCGCTACCGGGCGTAACGGTAGTAGTAAAGGGTACCACCATTGGGGCGGGTACCAATGCCGATGGCAGCTTCCAACTCTCGGTTCCTACCACCACCGGTAAGCTGGTTTTCTCCTTTGTTGGCTACCTAACCAAGGAAGTGGAAATAAACGGCAAAACAACCATCAATGTGAGTCTCACGGCCGATACCAAGGCCCTGGACGAAGTGGTGGTAGTGGGGTACGGCACCCAAAAGGCGGGCAACGTCACGGGTGCCGTTACGGGTATCACGGCCAAGGAAATCGAGGAACGGCCCGTCAACCGTATCGAGAATGCACTGGTTGGTCAGATGCCTGGTGTGTACGTGCAAACCCCTTCGGGTGAGCCCGGTGCCGAATTGCAGATTCGGGTGCGGGGTGCCGCCTCCATCAACGCCTCCAATGATCCGCTGTACGTAGTGGATGGTGTGCCCGTAGATAACCTGCGCGGCATCAACCCCACCGACGTAGCCAACATCGAGGTGCTGAAAGACGCAGCTTCGGCGGCTATTTACGGCTCGCGCGGCTCCAACGGTGTGGTGCTCGTGACCACCAAACGCGGCAAGAAGGGCGCGGCCAAGCTGCAGTTCTCCGGCTTCACGGGCATGCAGATAGCGGAAAGCCGCCTCGATGTGCAATCGGCTGAAGAGTGGATTCAGATGCGCAAGGAAGGCATCGACCTGGACTGGCTGGCGCAAAATCCTATCAACCGCATAGAAGACTCGCGTGAAACCCGCATTCAACGCCTGACCGTGAACGGCACGCCGCCAAGCGGCACCAACATCATCCGCTACACCCACGACCCGAAGTGGGCCTACGGCGAAGACAGCCTTTCCTACATCGACTGGCAGGATGCTATTTTCCGCCGTGCCATTATGCAGCAGTACACAGTGGGCGTGTCGGGCGGTACCGACAACATAACCTATAACGTGAACGGCTCTTTCCTGGACCAGAAGGGCATCATCATTGGGAGTGACTTGAAGCGCGCCACGCTCCGGGCCAACTTCGACGCCCAAATTCGCAAGGGAATCAAGCTGTTCATGACCCTGGCGCCCAGCATGGAGTGGAGCAGCCTGGGCCGTGTGGATGGCACCGGCGGGCAGGCCCTGAACGCCGCCCAAATGCCGCCCGTAGGCCCCAAAGAAGCGGGCATATATGTCGGCGCTGACCCCTACACTACGTATGCGTGGTCGGGCCGCTACATCAGCCCAGTGGCCGTAATGGAACGCACCCAGGCCAATGGCACCCGTACCCGCCTCAACGCCAACATGGGCTTGAACTTCGACATCTACAAGGGCCTGCAACTGCAATTGCTGGGCGCCATGGACAACGGCTATTTCCAGGACCAGCAGTTCTTCCCGACCAACTCCAGCCGCGAATGGTTTGGTGCTCCGGAGGGCTCATTGAGCCGCTCGCGCTACTACCAAACGTTCAACACACGTTACCTCTTCCAGAGCGTGTTGAACTACACCCGCACCTTCGGCGACCACAGTCTGAATGCCATTCTGGGCTACTCTGTGGAGCGCACCCGCGAAGACCGGTCCACCCAGGAAAACACCCAGTTGCCCAACGACAACACCTTCCTGTTTGACCGCAACAACTCGACCACCAACCAGAACGGTATTTTCGCCTTCAAGGAAGCTCTGTTGTCTTACTTCACCCGGGCCCAGTACGACTACAAGCAGAAATACCTAGTCTCGGCCAGTTTGCGGCGCGACGGGTCATCCAAATTCGGGTCCGACAACCGGTGGGGCTACTTCCCGGCCGTGTCGGTGGGCTGGCGTTTGTCGGGCGAGGATTTCATGCAGGACGTGACCCTCGTCAGCGACCTGAAGCTGCGGGCCAGCTGGGGCGTGACGGGCAACAACCGTATTCCCAACAACTCGCAGTTCGCCCTCTTGGGCGCAGCAAACTACCCCTTGAATGGGGTAAGCGTTAACGGGTTCAGCTCCAGCGGCATCGACAACACCAACCTGGGCTGGGAGCAGACCGCCAGCTTCAACTACGGCCTCGACTTCAGCGTGCTGCAAAGCCGCCTGCAAGTAACGGCCGACTACTACACGAAAAACACCACCGACATGCTCTATCGGGTGCCGCTGTCGTCGCTGACGGGCTTCACCCGCACGTTCGTTAACATCGGGGAAGTGTACAACCAGGGGGTAGAACTGGGGTTGACTTCCCGCAACATGGTGAAGGCCTTCGAGTGGACTACCAACTTCAACGCTTCCTACAACATCAACCGCGTAGAGCGGCTCGACTACGACAACACGCCCGTGCCCAGCGGGGAAAGCCCTGGCGGCTTTGTTAGCATCCTGCAAGTAGGAGCGCCCATCAACTCGTTCTTGCTTTACAAGGCCATTGGCGTGTACCAGACCCAAGCCGAGGTGGACACCCAGCCCAAGCTAGACAACACCCGCGTAGGCGACATCAAGTACCAGGACATGAATGGCGACGGCAAGATCACCGTTGACGACCGCACCATCATTGGCAACCCGCAGCCCAAATTCATCTTCGGTGTTACCAATAGCTTCCGCTACAAGAACTTCGACCTGAACGTGCTGGTGAACGCCCAGGCGGGCGGCGACTTGTACTCGCTGATTGGCCGCTCCATCGACCGGCCGGGTATGGGCTACCTCTACAACCACGCCAGCACCTGGAACAACCGCTGGAAGTCAGTGGACGAGCCGGGCGACGGCAAAACGCCGAGCATCACGGCGCAAAACAGCTCCCTGCTCGATTCGCGCTGGCTATATAGCTCCGACTACATCCGCCTCAAGAACATCACGCTGGGCTACAACTTGCCCAAGAAGTCGTTCTACGCCGGAGCCCGCGTGTATGTGGCCATTGAAAACGCTTACATCTGGCACAACTACACCGGCGGCTTCTCACCTGAGGCCCTGCAGGCCGGTGGCTTCGACAACGGTAGCTACCCGCAGTCCCGCACGTACACGTTTGGCTTCAACCTGTCGCTGTAACGTCCCCCATTTCAATCGCCACTCCAATGAAATCCTATAAATATTTCACTTACGCCGCAGCCCTGGGCTTGGCCGGACTGCTGACTACGGCCTGCAGCGAAGACATCCTGTATATTCCGCCGGTAGCCAACAACATAGCCGACGAGTTTTACAACAGCGAAACTCAACTCAACCAGGCCGTACTTGCTATCTACAATGGCTGCCTGTCATTGCCCGAAAACTCGTACTGGTTTTTAGCGGAATTCCGCTCCGACAACGTGGCGGCCGACGTGGCTTCGGTACAGCGCGACTACAGCGACGTAAGCAACTTCAACACCACGTCGCAAACCAATCAGCTGCAAGCTACCTGGACCGACTTATATGAAATTGTGTACCGGGCCAACATCTTGCAGGAGAAAGTCGAGCCCTTCACGTTTGCGCGCGTCGAGCAGTTCAAGGGGGAGGCGCGGTTTCTGCGGGCCTTGGCGTACTTCGACCTGGTGCGCTATTGGGGCGCCGTGCCGATCGTTGAGAAGACCTTGGGCATCGAGGAGGCGAAACAAGTGCCCCGCTCCCCGGTAGCCGACGTGTACAAGTTCATCGTGGACGATTTGACCTTCGCGGCGGCCAACCTGCCTGCCAGCTATGGTACGACCGAGAAAGGCCGGGCTACCCGGTGGGCGGCGAAAGCCTTGCTAGCCAAAGTGTACCTGACCATGTACGGCTACCCGCTGCGCCAAGCCAGCGCCCTGCCGCTGGCCAAGCAGCAGCTTGCAGACGTGTACGCCGCTGGTGGGGCCAGTACCTTCTCGGTGGCTGCGAACTTCGCCGACCTGTTCAAGTCAGCCAACGACAACAAATATGCGGTATTTGAGCTGCAATACATTTCGGGCGGCACTGGCTTGGGCAACCCTATTCCGTGGCAGCAAGGCCAGGTATTTCCTACGTTCTGGTCGCCGTTTACCGGGTTTCAAGCAGATTTCACGTTGCCTCCTGCGTTGTTCGGTGCCAACTGGCCTAAGATCGACAAGCGCAAGGCCGCAACGCTGGATTCGGTTATTCGCAACCCTACTACTAATGCCATTACGGCGGGCCGCCCACAGCTAACCAAGTTCCTGGAGAAAGGCATTACCGGCATTCAAAACCGCACCGACTACCCCAACAACTTCCCCATCATCCGCTTCGAGGATGTGGTGCTGATGTACGCCGAGGTGTTGGGCGAGGAAACCAGCGGCCCGCCCCCAGCCATGGCCCTCACGCTCATTAACCTGATTCGGAAACGCTCGGGAATCCCTGAGTACACTGCGGCTTCGCCCGAGGCTGCCTCCCGGGATGCCTTCCGGGCTGCCGTGCTGAAAGAGCGCCGCTACGAGTTCATCGCCGAAGGCCAGCGCTGGCACGACCTGGTGCGCACCGGCAATGCCATTTCCGTCATGACGGCCTTTAAGCGTAGCACCACGGGCACCACGGCCACTGGCGGCGCCAACTTCCGGCAGCTTGACGAGCACGACCTGATTTTCCCGATTCCGCTGTTGGAATTGCGGCTCAATCCTGGCTTCTGGGAGCAGAATCCGGGGTACAACTAACGGGTAGTTTCGAGTGCAATGGGCAGCTGGATAAAAGCTGCCCATTGTTTTTGGAGCTGTTGAAGCGCTAGTCCTCCAGACGACTCATTGCTATTCTTTGTGCCTACCTAATCACATATGAAGTACACCAACAAAGCAGGCTATATGTTGCTGTGTAGCGGCTTGCTGGCCGCTGGTTTTTCCACTAAGCCAAGGTTGAAATCCACGTCTCACCCTGCCGCCACGCAGCGCCAACTGGAACGGCTCGGCCGCGGCGTAGTGGCGGTAAAGCAGGAGGGAGGCGGGGTGTTTGTAAGCTGGCGCCTGTTGAATTCCGATCCGGAGGGTGCGGGGTTTCTGGTGTTCCGCCAGGCGAAGGGAGGCAAGGCCGTAAAGCTGACCAGCAAGCCCATTGCCACCAGCACCAATTGGGTCGATAAAACCGCCGATGCCACCCAAACCTACTCGTACTCGGTGCAGCTGGTAGCGGGCAAAAGCACCAGCCGCAGCCCGCAGGATGCGCCCCTTGAGCAAGCGGCCGTATGGGCGCAGAACTTTATGCGAGTCCCGTTGAAGCGCCCTGCCGGCGGTAGCGTAAGCAGCGGCACCGAAACCAGCGAATACACCTACACCGCCAACGACGCCTCCGTAGCGGATTTGGATGGCGACGGGCAGTACGAGATTGTGCTGAAGTGGGAGCCTTCCAACGCCCGCGACAATGGTTCGGCGGGCATTGCGGGGCCAGTACTGCTCGATGCCTACAAGCTCGATGGCACGCAGTTGTGGCGCATCAACTTGGGCAAGAACATCCGAGCCGGGGCGCACTACACGCAGTTTCTGGTGTACGACTTTGATGGGGACGGCAAAGCCGAAGTGGCCTGCAAAACCGCCGATGGCACCACGGACGGCAAAGGCACCATCATCGGCGACGCCAGCAAAGACTACCGGACCCTCACCGTGCCCACCGATGGCCCGCCCGTAGCCAGCCCCCGCGACAGTAAATACGGCCGGGTACTGGCGGGCCCCGAGTTTTTCACTGTGTTCAACGGCCTGACCGGAGCCGCGCTGGCCACCGCGCCCTACGCGCCCGGCCGCGACCCGCTGGGCGGCTGGGGCGGCATTGGGGGCAACGGCGGCAACGACAGCCACGGTAACCGCGCCGACCGGATGCTGGCCGCCGTAGCGTATCTGGATGGCGTGCACGCCAGCGCCGTAATGTGCCGCGGCTACTACGGCCGCACCGTGCTGGCCGCCTGGGACTGGCGCGACGGCAAGCTCACTTCCCGCTGGATGTTCGACTCGCAAGACGACAAGAACCCGTTCTCTGGGATGGGCAACCACGGCCTGAGCGTCAACGATGTAGATTTCGATGGCAAAGACGAAATTGTGTATGGCTCGATGGTAGTGGATGACAATGGCAAGGGCCTATTCAGCACCGGCCTGCGCCACGGTGATGCGCTGCACGTCAGCAACTTCGACCCTTCCACGCCCGACCTGGAAGCCTGGGGTGTGCACGAAAACGAAGAGAAAGTGCCCGGTCATGAAAATGGGCCAGGCGCCGCCATGTACGATGCTCTTACGGGCAAGGTGTTGTTTTCGGGGCTGCCAGGTCAGGATGTAGGCCGGGGTATGGCCGCTGATATTGACCCACGTTATGCGGGTGCCGAGGTCTGGGTTAGCAACCGGGAACTGGGCTTGCTTACTTGCAAAGGCGAACCTATTGGCCCCGCGCCGCGTGCCGTGAATTTCGGTCTGTGGTGGGACGGCGACCTACTGCGCGAACTGCTGGATGGCACCACCGTTTCCAAGTGGGAGTACAAGGCCGGAGCTGCCAGCACGCTGCTGGATGGCAAGCCGTTCGGGGCGGCTTCGTGCAACGGCACAAAAGCTACGCCTTGCGTGAGTGCTGACCTGTTCGGCGACTGGCGGGAAGAAGTGATGTGGCGCAACGCCAACAACGACGAGCTGCTGATTTTCACGACCACCATTCCGACTACGCACCGTTTCGTGACCCTGATGCAGGACCCCGCGTATCGGCTTGGCGTAGCCCGCGAAAACGTGGGTTACAACCAGCCCCCGCACACCAGCTACTACTTAGGTGAAGGCATGAAACCGGAAACGGCAAAAATTGGCAAGTGATTAGCCAAGCCTAATCAACATAGCATTCCATCTAATTGCAATCGTGCCAACCTAATCCGTTTGTCATGCTGAGGGCAAGCGCAGTCGAAGCATTGGGCGTGCTAATGCCTAGCACAACTAGAACGTCATGCTGAGCGGAGTCGAAGCATCTCGCGTGCTAAGGTTGTAAGACTAACCCAATAAATCAAGCGAGATGCTTCGACTCCGCTCAGCATGACAATGCCTTCCTTAGCGTCAGCACGCCCAATGCTTTGGCAAGCTTTGCAAGACTTTCTGTTCTGGTTAAGCTGACTGCGTTTTGGGCGTGTCACTTTAAATTCATTTCGAACATCCACAGCGAAGTTCAAGAGAAGCAACACCCCGCATCCATGAAAAACTTATTTGCGCTGCTCGCGCTATGTTGCGTTTTAACCGCCTTCCTAAAGCCATCCAAGCCCACGCTCTACCTTATCGGCGACTCCACAGTGCGCAATACTAACGCACCCCAAGCCGGGTGGGGCAGCCAACTCGCTAGCTACTTCGATACCACCAGAATCAGCATCAACAACAGCGCCATGGCCGGCCGTAGCACCCGTACGTTTATCTCGGAAGGTCGCTGGGACAAAGTGCACAACGCTCTAAAGCCCGGCGACTTTCTGATCATGCAGTTCGGCCACAACGAAGGCAGCGCCCCCGATACCACTAAGGCCGGCCGCCGAGGCGTGCTTAAGGGTACCGGCGAAGAAACCAAGGATTTGGTGTGGCCCGATGGCCGCCAGGAAACGGTGCATACCTACGGCTGGTACCTGCGCAAATTCATAAAAGAGGCGAAAGCCAAAGGCGCCACGCCCATGGTGGCCTCCATGATTCCGCGCAACGAGTGGAAAGAAGGCAAGGTGATTCGGGCCACCAACGACTACGGCAAGTGGGCCGCCGAAGTAGCCAAGCAGGAAGGGGTGACGTTCATTGATTTGAACAGCATCACGGCCGACAAATACGACAAGCTCGGCCCCTATGAAGTAAAGAAATTCTTCCCCGGCGACCATACTCACACCAACGAAGCCGGCGCCCGCCTCAACGCCGAATCGGTAGCAGACGGCATCAAAGCAGCCAAACGGTTGCCGCTCACTAAATTTCTGGCGAAGAAGTGAAAACCTATTTCGCAACACGCAGAACCTCACGTATGCAACACCAACCACACGAAAGCACGCAGCGCAACAAAGGAGTTTTAACCTATGGCTTATTGCTCGTGCTACTTGCTCTCTCCGCTTTCACCATCCTGCCGCAAGCTTCCAAGAAACCAACGCTGTTCCTGATAGGTGATTCGACGGTGAAAAACGGCAAAGGCAAGGGCGACGGTGGCCTATGGGGGTGGGGCAATTTCCTGCCGGCTCATTTCGATACCACCCGCCTTGCGGTGCGCAACAACGCCCTCGGCGGCACCAGCAGCCGCACGTTCCGCACCAACGGCCTCTGGGACAAAGTGCAAGCGAACATCAAGCCCGGCGACTTCGTAATCATGCAATTCGGCCACAACGACAACGGCCCGCTAGCCGACACGGCGCGGGCGCGGGGCACCATCAAAAGCAATGGCGAGGAAAGCCAGGAAATCTACAACCCCATCAAGAAGCAGCAGGAAGTGGTGCACAGCTACGGCTGGTACCTACGCCAATTCATTGCCGAGGCCAAAGCCAAAGGCGCCACGGTCTATGTTTGCTCGCCCATCCCGCGCAATACCTGGACTGCCGGCAAAGTGAACCGCGCCACCGCCGACTACGGCCTGTGGGCCTCGGAAGCGGCCAAGCAAGGCGGCGCCTACTTTATCGACCTCAACAAAATTATTGCCGACAAATACGACAAGGAAGGGGAGGAGAAAGTAAAGAGCACGTATTTCAACACCACCGACCACACCCACACCATCGAGGCCGGCGCCCGCCAAAACGCCGAATCGGTAGTTGATGGGCTGAAGAGCATCAAGAAGAACCCGCTCCTTAAGTACATGGTCAAAGCATAAGGCGGCTGGTAAGCGGCTGGTAAATAGCTGCCTGTCAACTTACGCTTGGTAGTAGCCCCGTACTGTTCGGAATGATGCGCCGCGCAACAGATTCAGAACTGCCGTTTCTGGATTTGTTGCGCGGCGTTTTGATGAACAACAAGCTTGTTCGGCAACACCGCGGCCGCTCAGTGGTACAGAAAACGTGGTTATTTGATTTACTGCCGACTTCTCAACACAATAGGGCCGGAGCGTAGTTGTTCTTTCTCGGGTTCCTTCTTACTTCCTCTGCATGACTATCACCTTCTTCAATACAAAGCCCTACGACCACCAGTTTTTCGAAGAAGTTAATCAGCAGTACGGCCATCAGCTCCGGTTTCTGGAGGTGCCGCTCAATGCCAGCACTGCTCCACTGGCCCAAGGCGCGGAGGTAGTATGCGTGTTTGTCAATGATGTGGTTGATGCGCAGGTGTTGCACCAGTTAGCTGAAAATGGAGTTCAACTGTTGGCTCTGCGGTGCGCGGGCTTCAACAACGTGGACCTGAAAACGGCCGCCGCCCTCAACTTGCCAGTGGTGCGCGTACCAGCCTACTCGCCCTATGCCGTGGCAGAGCATACTTTGGCCTTGATTTTGGCGCTGAACCGCAAAACGCACCGCGCCTACAACCGAGTCCGGGAAGGCAATTTCGCCCTCAACGGCCTCATGGGCTTCGATTTGCATGGGCGCACGGTCGGGCTTATTGGGCTAGGCGCCATCGGGTTGGTGACGGCCCGCATTCTGAAAGGCTTCGGCTGCCGGGTGCTCGGGTATGATGTGCAACCCAGCGCTGCTTCCGACGAGCTAGGCGTGGAGTTTACAGACCTCCCAACTCTATATGCTCAGTCCGACATTATTTCGTTGCATTGCCCCCTCACGCCCCAGACGTACCACCTGATCAACGAGGAGTCCATCAACCAAATGAAAGAAGGCATGATGCTCATCAACACCAGCCGCGGCGCCCTTATTGATGGACGAGCGGTGATTGAGGGCCTTAAGTGCGAAAAGATCAAATACTTGGGGTTGGATGTGTACGAAGAGGAAGGTGATTTATTCTTCGAGGATATGTCGGGCAAAGTCATCCAGGATGACGTGTTTATGCGCCTGCTCTCGTTCAACAATGTGCTTGTCACCGGCCACCAAGCCTTTTTCACCGCCGACGCCTTGCACAACATCGCGCGCATTACCCTACAGAACATCACCGACTTCGAACAAGGAAAACCGCTCGCAAACGCTGTAAAGTCCTGACGAGTGAGCATCCAAAGACAAACAGAATAGGTTTTGCAAGCAGCCTAAGTCAACCCGCTCTGAATGAAGAGCACCAGGAAGCTGCTGGTGATTATGCTCATAAAAAAGTGCGTCCTGCTAAGCAGGACGCACTTTTTTATGAATAAGGTTTTGCGTCGGTCCTATTGCTTCAATAGCACATTAAGTTCTTTCTCGGTCACCGGAAAAACGGTGCCGTGGCGCAGGCCTTTGGGGAACTGCACTTTGTCGGATACGTCGGTCCAGGTTTCAAGGTCAGAGGATTGCACCGCGCCGTATTTGTGCTCGGTGTATTTGTCGAAATACACCAGCCACTCGTTGCCAAACTTCACAGCCGTGGGGCCTTCCGCCCAATACTTGCCGGTGATGGGAGCGGAGGCTTTGCTGTACGGACCCGTAATGCTGTTGCTGAATGCTACGCGCAAGTTCTTTTGAGCCGGCTCGCGGGTTTCGTCTTTCAGGAACATCACGTAGCGCTTGCCGTCGCGCTGAATGGTGGCGTCAATAACGTTGAAGCCGGGTTCGTAGAGCAGCTTGGTATCGGAGTACGCCTTGAAGTCCTTGGTCGTGACATAGTAGATGCGGTGGTTGTAGGCCGCGTCGGCGGTGCTTTGGGTTTCGGGAAAGCGGCCCTTGATGGTGGTCGCCCAGTAGATGACGTAGGCGCCGGTGGCAGCGTCGTAGGTGATTTCTGGGGCCCAGCAGTTGCGGGCTTCCGCCTCTTTTTGCATCACGGGCACAAACTGCTGCGCACTCCAGTTGACAAGGTCTTTGGAGCTAGCATAACCGATGCCTTTGTCGTTCCAGCTTACAGTCCAAACCATGTGAAACAAACCATCCTTGCCCCGGATGATGCAGGGGTCGCGCATGAGCTTGTCTTTCGACACGGTGGGGCGCAGGAAGGTGCTGTCTTTTTTCAGGGAAGTCCAAGCGTATCCGTCGCGGCTGTAGGCGAGGTGCAGACCGTCTTCGCCGTTGCCTTTGAAGTAGGAAAACACCAGCGGCTCTCCTTTCTTGACTGGCTGTTGCGCCAACGCGGGCAGGGCAGCCAAGGCAAGCCCGAAAACACCTAGCGCGGTGCAAATACGTACGGCAACTCGATAAGTGCTTCTGTGCATTGAAAATAGGTGAGGGAGAGAAAGTAACGAGCAGAAGGAAAGCTAAAGCTTAACGGGAAAGGCAAATTATTGGTGTCAGTCAGCCTAGTTAGTTGGTTATCTGAACGGAACTGTCGTTGATTTCGGAGGGGTGAGTTTTCAGCAAACGAATGATTTCGGCGCCCGCCAAGATAACCGGGCCGTAGCCGTGGGCGGCGTACACATTCACGGGACGGTAGTAGTAGAAAGCCGGGTCGAAGCCCATGCCGGTGCCCACGCAGGTGCCTTCCACTTGCCCTTTGGTGTTGACTTTCGTGCTCACGGCATTCCAGGCCAATAGGGCCATGGGACCGTAAGCCTTAGTGTCGAGCCAGCCTTTGTTGATGCTGTGCGCAATGGCGTAGGCGTAGATGGCTGTGGCCGAAGTTTCTAGGTAAGAATCGTTGCGGTCTAGGAGCTGGTGCCAGAAGCCACTGCCGGCTTGCAGCGCAGCTAGGCTTTTTACGTGGGCCTTTAGCTGTGCTAGCATGGCAGGGCGGCCGGGGTGGTCTTCGGGTAGCACGTCCAGAATGTCAACGGTGGTCATGAGGGCCCACCCGTTGGCCCGGGCCCAGTGGAACTCGGGGTGCACGCTCATTTCCTGCACCCAGCCGTGCATATACAACCCCTTTTGCTGGTTGAACATGCGCTGCGAAAACTGCGTGTACTGCTTCACCACTTCGTCGTAATAGCGCTTCTCACCGGTAAGTTTGCCCATCTGCGCCAGGGCCGGAATGCCCATGTACATATCGTCGAGCCAGAGCGTGTTGGGCTGCGGGCGGTTGCGCGCCAAGGTGCCATCCGTCAACCGAAACTCCTTCGTCATAATATAGTTGACGAAGCCGTCGATTAGGGGGCGCAAATCGGCGGACAGGCCGGCCCGTTGGGCTTTGATCATGGAGGCCGTTAGGGCCCCGCCATCATCGAGGGCGTGCGGGTTCATGAAGCCGCGCATGGGCGTAGGCGCCTTCGGATTGGCGTTTTGGAACTCCTTGTAGTACGGCGCCAGCTCCGACAGAAACTTAAGCCGGTCGAAGGTATAGGCAGTGTATTTCTTATCGCCGGTTACTTCGCCGGCCAGCAGCATGCCCGAGTACGTAACGCCCCATTCGTAGCTGGTTAGACGGAAGTCGCCGGGCTTGATAACGGCGTTGGGGTTGAACTTGGCACTGGTGCTAACAACGGCATTGGTTTGCTTATCAACCAGCTGGGCAGGCGTGGCCGCATCCAAATACGTGTACACTCGGTCCAGTACCTGCTTCACTTCCTCGGCCTTGGTTTTGCCGTACGGCACCGGATAATCCGGCTGCAACAGGTGCAGCGGCGTGGTGGTGTCGTTGGCTTTTACTGGGGTCGTTTTTGCCGGGGCTTTCTGGGCCAGCAAGGGCGTGCCAGCCAGCAGAGTTAATCCTAATAAACCTACTGTCAGGTGCCGAGAAGAAGTTCTTTTCATATGAGGTAAAGTAGGGTGGTAGTAGTGCTTGCGGTTCAGGTGCTGCTTCGGTTAACGCTAGTTTCCGTCGGGTTTTATCACTGTATTGCGGGGGCTGTCGGCCCACGCCAGCTTATCCAGGGCATCGGGATGCGCGGGGTCAAAGGCCGGGATGTCCGATTTGAGGTACTTCGTCAAACCTAGCTTGTTGGCTTTGATGCCTTCTACCACGCACTTCGCAATTTCGTAGGCGCCGTAGGGGTTGAAGTGCGTGTTGTCGGCCAGGGCCTTCTCTTGGCCGGGGTAGGTATTGGCGGGGTAATGCACGAAAGCCTTCATCGACGCTTGTACGCCCAGCGCTTCGTAGAGCGTAGTGGTCATGGCGTTCAAATCAATTAGCGCCACACCTTCTTCTTGGGCCACTTTGCGGGCCGCGTCGGGGTAGTCGCCGAGGTTGTTCACGTTTTTGCCTGTTGCCTCGTCGAAGTTGCGGCGGGCCGTGGACGTCACGATAACTGGAATGCCGCCCTTCTTTTTGGCTTCGCGCACGAAGAACTGTAGCCGCTCGGTGTAGGATTTGTAGGCGCCGTCATTAGGGCCTTTTTCCTTCTGGTCGTTGTGTCCGAATTCTACGAATAGGTAGTCGCCGGGCTTCATCACGCTCAGCACCTTGTCGAGGCGGCGCGAACCCAAGAAACTTCCCAAACTCAGGCCTGATTCGGCGTGGTTAGCAATGGCGACGCCCGGTTTGAAGAAGCGCGGAATCATCTGGCCCCACGCGGCCCACGGCTCATCGTCCTGGTTGACGACGGTGGAGTTGCCGGCCAAAAAAACCGTTATGGCGTTAGGAGCCGGCGTTATTTCTAGGGCGTTGAGGCACGTGGCCGCGCCGTTGAATTCCAGCGTGAGCTTGTTGTCCCAATCCAGCTTGCCTACTTCCCGCGGCTTCAAACCCACCGTCAGGGTGTCGTTGATGCGGCGGTTTTTGATGTTAATCGTGAAGGTTTCGGTGGTGAAGTTGCCGGGCGCGGTTTCCGTCTTTTCCAGCAGCAAACGGCGTGATTCTGCCTTCACCATCGTCGAAGCCCGCTTCTTTAAGTCGCCAAGCTTGACGGTCACGTTGTAGTTGCCTTCCGGTAAATCCACCGAGAAATAAAAGGGTTTGTCACTGGTCACGAAATCACTTTTCAGCGCATCCTTACCCTTGCGGTCCACGGCTGAAACGGTGGTGTTGAAGTCGAAACCGTAGCCGCGCTCCTCGGAGTACGTGGCGGAGGGGAGTACCTGCCGATAACCGGGCGCTACGCTACCGGCGCCAAAATCAAACTTGTAGCTCGTCTTGCCCGACTGCGCCGCGACGCCCGAAGTGAAAAGCACGCCAAGGAAAGCGGCCGGCAGGAAAAGAGTACGGTTCATGGAAGAGTGGTAGGTGACGTCATTAAAAGTACTATCCGTCCTGTAGTCCGCCTGCCTGTACTGTCATGCTTAGGTGAGGGGCTTTTCGGAGCTAGAAACAGGTGAGTGCAGCTCGTCCGCTGAGCAGGAAACGCAAACTTCATGTAACCTACAGCCCAATAATCTAGTCTTGAGGTATTCATCAACCCGCAATACTATGTCTTCGCCTGCTGCAACCCCACGTTTGCAAAACCAAGTAGCCCTAGTAACCGGAGCCAGCTCCGGCATCGGAGCCGGAGTAGCCATAGCCATGGCCGCCGAAGGAGCCACTGTCGTTGTCAACTATGCCCACAGCCCCGAAGGAGCCGAAGAAGTGGTAGACGAAATCACGAAGGCCGGCGGCAAAGCCATTGCCATCAAAGCCGACGTGAGCAAAGAAGACGAGGTGCTGGCTATGTTCGATCAAATCCGCAAGGAGTTCGGCACGCTGCACATCCTCGTCAACAACTCCGGTATTCAAGTGGATGCGCCCCTGCTGGAAATGACGCTGGAGCAGTGGCAGAAGGTAATCGACGTAAACCTGACCGGCCAGTTTCTGTGCGCCCGCGAAGCCGCCCGCGAGTTTGTGAAGCGCGGCCCGCAGCCCGAAATTTCCAAGGCCACCGGCAAGATTATCTGCATGAGCTCGGTGCACGAAGTGATTCCGTGGGCCGGCCACGTCAACTACGCCACCAGCAAAGGCGGCATCATGCAGCTCATGAAAACGATGGCGCAGGAACTAGCGCCCCACAAAATTCGGGTGAACAGCATCGGCCCCGGCGCCATTGCTACCCCCATCAACGAGTCGGCCCGCGACACGCCCGAAGAAGAGAAGAGCCTGCTCACCCTCATTCCCTACGGCCGCATCGGTGAGCCCGCCGACATCGGCAGCGTAGCCGTCTGGCTAGCTTCCGACGAAGCCGACTACGTCACCGGTATCACCCTCTTCGCCGACGGCGGCATGACCCTCTACCCCGGCTTCGCCGACAACGGTTGAGTTAAGAATAAAAGGGAGCTTTGGCTCTGCTCCCAAGCTGAAAAGAAGAGTAAGCTACAAATCCAGAAAGCTAGTTCTCCTCCTCAACTGAGAAGGGAAACTAGCTTTCTAATGTTTTAGAACTAGTACTTTGCTTCTCTTTGAGAGGAAAAGCAGCTTTTGTCGGTACTTCATCAAAACTTAACGCCGAGCTTTTATCTTCTTGTGAATGGAAATTTTAGGGTGAGGTCCATGACGAAAGAGCAAGAACGGCAACACGAAGAACACAAGGGGAAAGCGCGCTGGCACCAATTCGGCCCCTATGTAAGTGACCGACAGTGGGGAACGGTGCGCGAAGACTACAGCGCTGACGGCCAACCCTGGACCTACACCACCCACGACCAAGCCCGCAGCCGCGCCTACCGCTGGGGCGAGGAAGGCATCGGCGGCATCTGCGACCAGAAACAGCTTCTGTGCCTAGCGCCAGCCTTTTGGAACGGCCACGACCCAATCTTGAAAGAGCGTTTCTTCGGCCTCAGTGGGCCCGAAGGCAACCACGGTGAGGACGTCAAGGAACTGTACTACTACCTCGATAACACCCCCACGCACTCCTACATGCGGATGCTCTACAAGTATCCGCAGCACACGTTTCCGTACGAATGGCTGGTGCATGAAAACGCCCGCCGCGGCCGCCTAAAGCCAGAATTCGAGCTCAACGACACGCAGATATTCCACAACAGCCGCTACTTCGACATCTTCCTCGACTACGCTAAGGCCGACCCCCACGACATCCTTCTGCAAATAACGGTGCACAACCGCGGCGAGCAGGATGCGCCGCTGCATGTGCTGCCGCAGCTCTGGTTTCGGAACACTTGGAGTTGGGGCTACGACGACTACAAGCCCGAACTCCGCGCCACAGAAGCCGGTCAGGTGCAAATTCAGCACGATAATCTGCCCGACCTCATGCTGCATTGCGAGCCACTGGACGGGCAGATGCCGGAACTGCTCTTCTGCGACAACGAAAGCAACTTGCAGCGGCTTCACAACTGCCCAAATGAGGAGCTTTATCAGAAAGACGGCATCAACGATTACCTCGTGCACGGGTGGCATCAGGCCATAAACCCGGCGCAGCGCGGCACTAAAGCTGCCGCTCACTACGTGCTGCACGTACCGGCCGGACAAAGCCGTGTGCTACGGGTGCGGCTGGCCTCCCCTGAACTGAAAGACCCTTTTGCCGATTTCGACCGGATACTGAAGCAGCGTCGTCAGGAGGCCGACGAGTTTTATCACCACTTGCAAACCGACCTGCACAACGCCGATGCGCGCAACGTGCAGCGCCAAGCGCTGGCCGGTATGCTGTGGAGCAAGCAGTTCTATTACTATGATGTGTGGCAGTGGCTGCACGGCGACCCCGCGCAACCCGCGCCGCCGCGCCAACGCCGCCAGGGCCGCAACTCCAACTGGGAGCAGCTAAACAACATGGACATCATTTCGATGCCCGACAAGTGGGAGTACCCCTGGTACGCAGCCTGGGACTTGGCTTTCCATTGTATCCCGCTGGCGTTGGTAGATGCTGAATTTGCGAAGAGCCAGCTTTTGCTCCTGACCCGCGACTGGTACATGCACCCCAACGGCTTGCTGCCCGCCTACGAGTGGAACCTCTCGGATGTGAACCCGCCCGTGCACGCTTACGCCACGTGGCGCGTGTACCAGATGGACCGCAAGCACAACGGTCCTGCCGATACCGCCTTTCTGCAAACCATGTTTCACCGGCTGCTGCTCAACTTCACGTGGTGGGTGAACCGCAAAGACTTGAATGGCCGCAACGTATTCGAAGGCGGCTTCCTAGGCCTCGACAACATTGGGGTGTTTGACAGAAGCGCCCCGCTGCCCACCGGCGGCCACATCGAGCAGGCCGATGGTACAAGCTGGATGGCCATGTTTGCCTTGAACATGATGCGCATTGCGCTGGAACTGTCCAAAACCAACCCAGTGTACCAGGACCTAGCCAGCAAGTTCTTCGAGCACTTCCTGTACATCGCCTACGCCATGGCCAACGTGGCCGAGTTGCAACTAGACCTGTGGGACGACCAAGACGAGTTCTACTACGATGTGCTGCTCAACGACGACAACCAGCGTATTCCGCTGCGCATACGGTCTATGGTGGGGCTGGTGCCGCTGTTTGCGGTGGAAGTGCTGGAAGAAGATGCCTTGCAAAGCGCCCCGCAGTTTGTGAGCCGCATGAATTGGTTTCTGGAAAACCGGCCCCAATTGGCTACGATGGTGTCGCGCTGGCAGGAGCCGGGCAAAGGGCAGACGCATTTGCTGTCGTTGTTGCGCGGCCACCGCATGAAAAAGCTATTGCGCCGCATGCTGGACGAGGCCGAGTTTTTGTCGGAGTACGGCGTACGCTCCATGTCGCGCTACCACCAGCAGAACCCCTACATCTTCGAGCACGCCGACGGCGGCAACGACCGAGTTGATTACGAGCCCGGCGAGTCCAGTACATCATTGTTCGGAGGCAACAGCAACTGGCGCGGCCCCATCTGGATGCCCATGAACTTCATGATTGTGGAGTCGTTGCAGCGCTTCTACCACTACTACGGGCCCGATTTCAAAGTGGAATACCCGACGGGTTCCGGGCAGCACTGCTCGCTGCTGGAAATTTCACAGGCCCTTACCACCCGGCTCACCAAGCTGTTCCTGCGCGACGACAGCGGCCAGCGCCCCGCCTTCGGCGACGACAAGCAGCTGCAACAAGACCCGCACTTCCGCGACTACCTACTCTTTCACGAGTATTTCCACGGCGACAACGGCAAAGGCCTCGGCGCCAGCCACCAAACCGGCTGGACCGGCCTCATTGCCAAGCTGCTTCAACCCAGAGCGGGAGAATGAGTTGCCAGCTACCAAGTGTGAGTTGCCAGTTCGTGAACGTCAGGAATCGGCAACTCTGGCAGCTTGCACCTAGTAGGTGGTAAGCAACAACACGTAACGCAACGTATTATGTCTGACTGGCTCGACCTCACCACCCCCATTTCCGACGGCATGGCCTACTGGCCCGACAACGCGCCCGTCCACATCAAGAAAACGCTCAGTATCCAGCGCGGTGACGCCGCCAACGTAACGGAAATGAGTTTGAGCGTGCACACCGCCACCCACGTTGATGCCGCGCTGCACTTTCTAGACGATGGCGCCGATGTGGCTTCGTTGGACTTGAACACCCTCATGGGGCCGGCCCACGTGGTAGCCATCCAAGACCCGCATTTCATCACCCGCGCCGAGTTGGAGGGCCTGTTGTTGCAGCCCGGCGAGCGGCTGCTTTTCAAAACCCGCAACTCCGATAGGGAGTGGGCGCAAGAACCGTTCAACCCCGATTTTGTGCGTGTGCGCGCCGATGCGGCCGAGTGGCTGCGCGAGCAGGAAGTGGTGTGCGTTGGGGTTGACTACCTATCAGTAGGCCCCGCCGACACGCACAATATCTTGCTGAAAGCTGGTATCAGCATCATTGAAGGGCTGGCATTGCAACACGTAGAGCCTGGGCTCTACGATCTGATTTGCCTTCCATTGAAAATCAACGGAGCCGACGGTGCTCCCGCCCGCGTGATTGCCCGGCCACGAACTGTGCTGCCTTAAAGAAGCGGCAGTGTAGTGACCCCATGCGTGTGTCATGGACCGTAGGTCGAGCAGTTTGCCTAGGTGAGGTCTAGCTAGCAGGCTGCTAACGGCTTAGAAAATTAGGAAGCGGATCGGTTAAGTGAAGCAGGCATAGAGTGGCGCAGCCAGGGCTATTTTGGGGGCCATGAAGGGACGGGCTGCTGGCTGATAAGCGGGCGAGTTTCCTGAAAAAGCCTTATCATCCCGCTTCGTACTCCGCTTTCCTATCAAGGAGCCTTTTCCCGGCTTCCGTTGTTGTTCCCCTGTGACTGATCTTACTCCCACCCCGCGCCCCGAATTGCTGCGCGTACCCTACGATGACTACCGTGCCCTGCCGGCCATCGCCAACTCCGACCTTTCGCGGCTGCGCGATGCGCTGCATGGCCGGCCGCCGCGCCAAGCCAGCTCGCTGGGGGCATTGGGTTTGGGTACAGCTTTTCATACGGCGCTGCTAGAGCCCGACCTTTACGAACCTGGCCTGCCCGGCATCAACGACTCGTTGATTTGGTGGATGGTAGACGGCGTGAAGCTGAACCCCGACATCAACCACCTCCTGGAAATAGGCACTCCTGAACCCAGCTGCATCTTCACGGAGCCCACCACCGGCACCCTCTGCAAGCTCCGCGCCGACCTCATCATCGACCGGCCCAATCAGCCCTATACCATTGTGGATTTCAAAACCACTCTGGCCCGCGACCATGACCATTTCATTTCGCAATGCACCGGCTACGACTACGACCGGCAAGCCGCATTCTATTCCGATGCCCTGCGTGCCGACCGGTTTTTGCTGGTGGGAGTGCAGAAAGTGGAGCCCTTCAGCCTGTTCGTGTTTGAGGTGCCGCCACACATGCTGGCTGAAGGCCGCAGCAAGTATATGCGCCTGCTGAAGCTGCTGCATCCTGATACCCTCGTTCCGACTGCCGTAGCAGGTGCCATCCGGAAAGTGCGCGACTCTCTGCTGGGCGACGAATAATCTCCCGCGCTGGTGGCAAATTCTGCAGGGTACCGGTAAACTATCTGCTGTTTTGTTAGGAATTGCCTAACCGGATTTCTATACTTGCATAAACGCCCCCAAAACGGCCTCTTACATGCGTCTTTGCAGCAATAATCTTTCTAATAATAACTCGAACAATAATCCGGTTCGGGCTAGGAAGGCTATTGCACCATTGGAAATATAAAAATCAACTCTTGATTTTCCTTTGAAAGCCTTCCAGTTCTCTGGAAGGCTTTTTTTGTGCTTGCTGCACTGGCTTTGTCACCCACCTGCAGCAGGCCTATGTAGTCGGTCGTTCGGAAAAAGACGGCCGAAAACAAAAAGCTGGGGCTGCGCAACGGTTGCCATAAGCAACTTGAGCGGGCCCGAAACAGCGCAGGTGGGGAAGCGGGCTCGGCGGCCGTATGCTTCTCCACCTGTTTTTTTGTGGCCTAATCCAACGATTACAAGGGGTGCTGCTCCGACCTAGCTCAGTGCCAAGTCTGCAATCCAGTGGGTGCCAAGCGCTAAGCGTCTTTGTGGAGAAGCCGCTGGGCGGCATCGGCACCGCTAACCAACGCCGCTTCCACGGTGCCGATGTAGGCGCCATCATACACGCCCTCACCAGCAAAGAACAGCGTGTCGGCTACGGGAGCAGCCAACGTTGCGCGAGCCGCCGAAGCTCCAACGGTGGTGTAGGCATAAGCGCCAAGCGCATAAGGGTCGGCGGCCCAGTTAATGATGCGGTGAGCTTGCAGTTGGCTGCGTAGGAAAGCGGGCGTGGTGCCCAGCAAACCAGCCAACGAATCCAGCGCCTGTACGAGTAGCTGCTCTTCGGAAACTTCACGAAGCTGGGTAGCAGTGGGGCCAGCCAGCCAGCCCGTAAGCAACGGGCGCGTATCCGGCAGCTGCGACCACCAGGTAGGGAAGGGGGCATCAGAAAACAAGAAGCTCAGCTCGGGCATCGGCCGGGTTAGTTGCGCTGAGCCCTGCTCCCAAAAGGCTGTTTCAAACTCTAACAGCACCTTGATAACGGCTCCGTAGCCGAGGCTGGCGGCGGCAGCGCGGTGCTCGGGTAGCTCCGGCTCGATGCGAATGTGGCTTGGGCTATCCGGAGTGGTTTGCAAGATGCCTAGCGGTAAGGTGAGCACCGCTTGCTGCGCCCGGAAGCAACGGCCATCTATGGTGCGAACTTCCACGTGGCGGGGCTGCCAGTTTATTTCCTGAACCACCGCTCCCAGATGTAGCTCGCCGCCCGCGGCTTGGGTGGCTTCTACAAGTCGGTTGATTACGGTTGCGTACGTGCCTTCCGGATGCGGCGAGTCGTCGAAGCCGCCGCCGCTTAGCTCGTCGCGCAGGGCAAAGGAACTGGCGCGTTGTGCGTCGGCCGCGTCATAGCCTTCCGCAAAGCGCGTGACCTGCTCGCGGAGGGGCGCATAGTGCTCGTCGGGGAAGTATTCAGCTAGAAAGTCGGCTAGGGGCATGTCGTGGGGTAGCGCGTGGAGTTGCTCCAGCAGCTGGGGTGCCTCCTGAATGAAATCTTCCGACTCGTGGAGCTCCCCTTGGATCACCTGGTAGGTGGTGCCGGTGGTTGGGAAGCTGGTTTTGCCGGCTGCTTCCAGCAAGCTTCGGGTAAGGGGAACCGAACCGTGCAAAAACTCGGCGCCTCCTTCCACCAACCCCGAAAAGCCAGCGTCGGTGAAGGTGTAGATTCGGCCACCAGGGCGGTTGCGAGCTTCCAGCACAAGCACCCGCTTGCCCGCCTCCGCGAGCGTGCGAGCTGCCAGCAACCCCGCCGCACCAGCCCCCACCACAATAATTTCCGCTTCCATCATGCAAGTGATTTTACGGATAAGCTACCGCCGGAGCCACCTAAAAGTTAACGCAAAACGGCAAATAGCCGCTGAAGCGTTGGCCGCGAAGAGGTTATACGTACTCTTTAGTCTTTCCAAGAAAGCAGAGGTGCAGGTTCAGAAGCTGAGTAGGTGCTAATGTCAAGGCCTAGCTTCAAGCAAGCAGCTTATATGAACAGGTTATCAAGAGCGATTCAACCAGTGAAAAGACCGTCATGCTGCGCGGTCTGAAGCATGACGGTCTTTTCACTGGTTGTTTGCCCACTCCAAGCTAAAAATCAGTTACTTGTATAGTATATTAGAAAATATTAATATTATCTAACTGCCAGACAACCAGTGTGGCCGACGGAGAAAGAGCCAAGGCTAAGGACGTTGATAAAGAGGGTGCATCTAACGGTGGTATGTATATATGGCAACGCTTCCCAAGAAATATCAGTGGCTGGCAGAAGAACCCGGCCCCCGCATGATTAAAGAGGCCCTGGCGGTGTTCGGGACGGTAGAGCAGCCCGGCGACCCAAACAACCCGGTTATTATCAGTTGGGCCAAGGAAACCGGCGAGAAAAATGTTACCCAGATGTACGTGGCCGATAGCATTCCGTGGTGTGGCCTCTTTATGGCGGTAGTAGCCAAGCGCGCCGATAAGCCACTGGTCAAAGACCCGTTATGGGCCCTGAACTGGGGTACGTTTGGTGTGTTCACCAAAACCCCGATGCTCGGGGATGTCCTGGTGTTCGTACGGCGTACGACCGATGGCAGCCGGGCCGGGCACGTGGGTTTGTATGTGGGCGAAGACGAAACCGCCTACCACGTACTCGGGGGCAATCAAGGCGACTGTGTGTGCGTGACTAGAATGGCGAAAACGCGCCTCTACACGGCCCGCCGGCCCGCTTACCAACTACAGCCCGATAACGTGCGCCGGATCCGACTGGCCACCACCACGGCCCTCTCGCACAACGAAGCGTAAGTAAGAAGCGCCTTGCACAACCGGCATCCTCAGGCTATTGCCGTAGCCGCAGGCCACAGCCCAACACCTCCCACTGGTGCGCTAGTAGGGGGTATTGGGCTGTGGTCAGGATTTCGGTTTACGCCTCAAACATAGGCTCGTCGGCGGAGGGGCCGTAGATGGCGGGCACCGGCACATCGAGTAGGCGCAGATACACGCTGAGCTGGCCCCGGTGGTGGGCCATGTGGTTGATGAGGTGGCGGATTGTTTCGGCGCGGGTCTGGCTCATCAGTATCTGCTCGCCCTGGCGCAGGGTCCAGAGGTGCTCGAAATCATGGGGGGTGGCGGCGGTGAGCGCCGTGAGGGCAGTAGCACCGTTGGTATCGAGGCGCTCCAGTAGCTCTCGGCTATTTGTGGCGGGCTGCGCTTCGCGTTCCAGAAAGTAAGTTAAATCCAGTTCCGTGGTTACTAAGGTATTAGCAATGCCCCCCATCAAGTCGGTGATGTGCGATGCTAAGTAGCCGATCTGCATCGACTTGGGGTGCGGCTGCCAGTTGAACTGGGCGTCGGGAACACGCGCCAATACGCGGCGGGTGGTTTGTAGCTCGTCTTCTAGTTCAACTACCAGGGCATGGGCGAGGGGGGCTAGCGTGTCGGTCAGCATAGAAAGAGGGGTTAGGTGAATGATGTCTCAAACCTACTTGCCCTCTATGACAGCCCTATGTCAGTAGAAAACTCGACCCGCGTACTTTTTTCAATTAGCTACCTCAATTCTTACTTGGCAAAGTATTCGTAGGCCGCCAGTGCCAATGCGCGCAATTGCTCCTGTAGGGCCAGCGGCGACACCACGTTCACTTGCCCGGTAAAAAGTAGCAGCCAGCGTCCTAAGTAGTCGAGTTGGCTGGTCAGGAAGGTAGCCTCCACCCAGCCGTCGGGTAGGCGTTGCTCATGCGCCCACCCGAAGTAGCGCTTGTTTTCTTCGAAGTGGGGCAGGGCTTCGGGCGCAAACCGCACCACCGCCGACTGTTGCTGCCGCTTGGCCGCCAGTTGTTGCCAGTAGGTGTGCAGGGTTTCGGGGCGCGGCGCAAACTGCTCGTCGTGGAGGCGCAGTTGCGCAATACGGTCGAGGCGAAAGTCGCGGTACTCTTGGCGCAGGCGGCAAAAAGCTACCACGTGCCAATAGTGGCCAAAGTAGATGCCGATTGGCTCAACGTCGCGCTGGGTGGGGGCTCCGTGGTAGCCCGCCCGATAGTCCAGCGAAACCACTTGCCGGCTGGCAATGCCCGTGAGCAACAATTGGTGCGTGTTGGGCGGCAAAGGCATGGCTGCCTGCTGATGCCGACCCCCCAGAATAGTAATGTGGGGGCTCAGTTCTTCCAGATAATCTCGGTCGGTGCGGCGCAACACGGCCCGCAACTTGTCCATGGCCCCCTTGCTGAGTTGGGCGGTGTGTACATCGGTGAGTTGGGTTACCAGCTTTTCGGCCGTGACGAGGGCCGTGGCTTCTTCACGAGTGAACATGACGGGCGGCAACCGGTAGCCATCGGCCAAAGAGTAGCCGACCCCCACTTCGCCACACAGCGGTACGCCCGCTTCTTCGAGGGTGCGCAGGTCGCGGTAAATGGTGCGTAGGCTTACGCCAAACCGCTCAGCCAAGTCTTGTCCTCGTACGAGGCGACGGGCTTGCAACTGCACCAGAATAGCGGTAATACGGTCGAAACGATTCATAGCATCAGCAAAATAGCCATTGCCAGCCAGCTTACTGGCGACAATGGCTATCAGATTGGGAACGCACTCTAGCGGTTGTAGTTTTCACCAAAACACCGCAGGCAAGTCAGCAAGTAGGAGTGTACGCTATCCAGGGGTGGCCGTAATGTCGCCCACCGAAAATCCTGCGTTGTTCAGCACCTTGCGGATAGAGTCGGCTCCTGGGTTGGTACCGTGATTGGCCGCCACTTCCACCTCGCCCTGATCGATGCGGTCAACTAGCAAGCCCATGCCCATAAGCTGTTGGCGCATTTCACTAATGCGGTCGGGAGAAGTTAGGTTTTCCACTTGCAGGGTGAAGCGCACTAATTGAGTAGGATCGATGTCGGGGCTAGAAGAGGCCATGGTAGTGGGGTTGGTGGTGGAAAAGAAAGTGCTGTGCTCTTGCCGGTTGGGCTACGCCGCGCGGTGGGAGGCGGGAAAAGTAGCTGGCGGAGTTGCTGCAATGGCAGTAGCCGCTTTGGTAGTGCCGGCCGCGTCGCAGTAGCAAACCATGTACTCGGGTTGTGAGGTAGCGGGCACCGGAGAATGGTCGAAGTAGGGGCTGCAGGCATTGCGCGCCACGCACTGCCACTCGTTCTGGTTCTGGCGGCGGTACACGTAGGCAAAGTAGTTGGGCAGAATCTCGAAGTCGAGGCGACGGCCGGCTGGAACCAGGTGGAGCTGCAACGCGGCCGCGGGTGTTGCTACGGGTGGATAGCTGGAAGAAAGCATAAGGGGTTGGTTGGTGATGTGGCGGAGGTCTATCTGACGTGGAAGATTCAGGTAGTAGCAACAACGGCCACATGCCGGGTTTTAGCTCCCGGATTTGTACGGGTTTCTGGTGGGGGAAACCCTGATTTTACAGAACAAGAAAAAAGGTAAGGCACAACACCAAGTACGTAGGCTATCAGTGGAAAATGGCAGCAAGCAAAGTTGTAACACCCAGCAAAGGGCCTATCGAGTCAATAGGGCCACATCGTGTGGCAACTCAACCTCCTTCAAGGCAATCAACCCTTTCACCCTACGGCTCAGCTTTGCGCTATCCGGCTTTTTATACGGGGAAAAACGCGTAACCGATATGCTAAACGAGGATTAATTACCACCGTAAACCCAAGCCTGATCCAACCACACAACATCTACATACGATGGCAGACAACTCAAAATATGCCCTCATCACCGGGGCCACTAGCGGCATTGGCTACGAATTAGCCAAGCTATTTGCGCAAGACCACTACAACCTAGTGATGGTGGCCCGCAACCAGGAAGAGCTGGAAAGCACGGCCGCCGAATTCCGGCAGCAATACGGCATCAACGTGCTTCCGATTGCGCGCGACCTGTTTCAGCGGGAGGCGCCGTTCCAGGTGTACGACCAAGTGAAAGCCGAAGGCATTCAGATAGATGTGCTCGTGAACGATGCCGGCCAGGGCCAGTATGGCGAGTTTGTGGAAACCGACATCTACCGCGAACTAGACATCATCCAACTAAATATTGGGGCGTACGTGGTGCTTACCAAGTGCTTCTTGAAAGAGATGGTAGCCCGCGGCGAAGGTAAAATCCTGCAAGTATCCAGCATCGGCGGCGAGATGCCTGGCCCGCTCCAGGCCGTATATCACGGCACCAAGGCCTTCGTGACGTCGTTTACGGAAGCCATCCGGGAAGAAACCAAAGAGTCGGGCGTGACCATTACGGCCCTGCTGCCCGGCGTAACGGATACCGACTTCTTCAACAAAGCCGACATGAACCAGTCGAAGCTGGTGGCCGAAGGCAGCAAAGCCGACCCTGCCGAAGTGGCCAAAGACGGCTACGAGGCGCTGCTAGCGGGCACAGACAAAGTGATATCCGGCCTGAAAAACAAAGCCATGGTGTATAGCAGCAACCTGATGCCCGACGACATGGTAGCCGCCAACATGCACCAGCAAGGCAAACCCGTAGACGAAAGCAAGTAGCGCTATCTTAGATTCGAGAAGATAAAAGGCTCCGGCAACTGCTGGAGCCTTTTCTGTTGCGTGGCCAGCAGCGGGGTGCTGGGACGAGCCGGCAGAGCGGTACTCGGGGTGGCGGGTACTCTGTTGTATGGCGAATGACTTGCTTGATTTTTTGTAGCGTGCTCTTGCATAGTTAGTTCTCGTTCCTATATTTACGGCACGCTCCTTCACCGGAGCACTTATCAAGAAAGGCGGAGGGACAGGCCCTATGATGCCTTAGCAACCAGTAGTGATACCAGGTGCTAAATCCTGTTCCAAGAAGACTTCGGTTTGCTTGGGAGAAGATAAGTTGAAAGATGCGCACGGAAAGGTGCTGCTCTTCTGACTTGTCGGGAGGGCTTTTTTTATGCCTTTTCGATAAGCTTTCTTGATCGAGTGCTAGCAGGTAGAGAGGCGGTTTTAAGTACGTGTTTTACACCTTAACGTCTTGCTGCCATGACCGTTGCTACTCGCGTTTCGCACGCCATTCCCGTCTCGTTTCTAGCTGGCATTCGTGCCACCTCCGCCAAGTGGCCGACCGCCGATGCGGCGCTGCCAGAAGCTACTGCTGCCATTCATCCGCCGGACGCGGCGCATCTTACCAAAGCGCCTTGTTGTTTGTCGGCGGAGCTAACCGAGAAATTCAACCACCTCTGGCACTTGGTAGGCAACACGCCTATGCTGGAACTCCACTACCACTATCAGGGCCAGCCCGGCCGCATCTACGTGAAGTGTGAGCACTACAACCTGACGGGTAGCCTAAAGGACAGAATGGCGCTCTACATCCTGCAAGAGGCGTACCGCACCGGCGAAATAAAGCCCGGCGACACTATTGTGGAGGCCACCAGCGGCAACACCGGCATTGCGTTTGCCGCCATTGGAAAAGCCCTCGGCCACCCGGTCCGCATCCTGATGCCCGACTGGCTGAGCGCCGAGCGGGTGAACATCATCCGCAGCTTGGGCGCCGAAATAACTTTAGTCAGCAAAGAGCAGGGCGGCTTTTTGGGCAGTATCAAGCAAGCCGAAGCCATAGCTGCTGCCTGCCCCAATGTGTTTCTGCCCCGGCAGTTCGAGAACGGTGTCAATGCCAAAGCGCATGCCCGCACCACGGGCGTGGAAATTTGGGAGCAGCTACGGGGCTTGGGCCGCACCCCCGATGCCTTTGTGGCGGGCGTGGGTACGGGCGGTACCGTAATGGGGGTGGGTAGCTACCTGCGCAGCAAAAATCCGGCGGTCCGTATTCATCCGTTGGAGCCCGCCGAGTCGCCCACGCTGACCACCGGCTACAAGGTAGGCTCGCATCGCATCCAGGGCATTTCCGACGAGTTTATTCCCGCGCTGGTAGACCTTCAGAAGCTCGACCACGTGGTGCAAGCCAACGACGGCGACGCCATTCTGATGGCGCAAAAACTGGCAACCCAGCTCGGGCTGGCAGTTGGTATTTCCTCGGGGGCCAATGTAATTGGCGCCATCCGGCAGGCAGCGGCCCTGGGTTCGGCCGCCACCGTCGTGACGCTACTCTGCGACAGCAACAAAAAGTACCTCAGCACCGACTTGCTCCGCAAAGAGCCCGTGCGGGCGGGGTACCTGGCGCCCGAAATAGAGTTCACCCACTATCAGCCAATCAGCCGGCTTTCAGTGGTCTAAATGCAGGAGAGGGCAGCCTAAGAAGTTGCCGCCGACCGGCTACTCACAAAACAAAAAAGGCAGCCTAGTAGGCTGCCTTTTCCGTCAGATGGAGTTCGTTAACTTAGCGACGAGTCGTGGTGTCGTCGGCATCGTAGGTGGAGCCGGTTGTATCGGTGGTGCCACCGTCGAGGCGCTCTACGTCCACTTCGGTTTTGCGCACCGTGTCGTGGATGGTTTCTTCGCGCTCGGTTACTTCTTTGCCTAGCGTTACTTCTTCTACCACGCGGGCTTCTTTGCCTACTACGGCACGCTCAGCGCTTTCCGTGATTTCAATGTTGCCTTCCTTGAAGGTGTTGAAGTCGGCTTCGGTAGCAGGGCGGTTCACTGGGTTGCGCTGTACCGTTACGTGCTCTTCACGCAACCGCACGCTAGCTTCCACCGGACGCTCAATGATACGGCTGCGCAGACGAGCGCCACCCGTTTGCTCTACCCGCTTGCCTACCTGTAGGTTTTCTTCGATAACCTTGGCCGACATGCCTTCGCTGCCAGTAGTGGCTTCGCTGGCGTAAGCCTGACCACCCGTAGACTGGTAGCCTGATTGCTGAGCGCGCTCATTTACGTCGATAGCACCGGCGGCGTCCAGGATTTCAGCAGCGCGGTGTGCGTTTTCAGCGGAATGGGCGTGTACGGTTACAATAGAGCCCGTTGAGCGAGCTACGTGCGAATAACGCTGAGTGTCTTCGTACTCGTCGCCCCCGAAGAGGTTGCTGAAGAAGTTGCCGATACCGTCGCCGGTGCGGCCGGCAGCGTCAGCAACACCTTCTGTGGCAGTACCGCTAGTATTGGTGTAATTGCTTGAATCCGATGATTGGCTGGATTGGCCGGATTGGGCATTGCCCGTTGATACGTCTACGTGCTCAAGGCTGAAACCAGCGGCTTGAAGTTGCTGGGCAGCATTCTGCGCTTCGGCAGCACTATCGAAAATTCCTACTACTGTCTGGCTCATAGCTTTAAGAGAATTAGTGAACAATTAAAGGGTTGGGTTTTGGGAATGGGGAGTTGGAAGTACAGTGCCATCGGGCGCCAGGCGTTCCACCTGAACTTGCTCGTGGCGGAGAGTTACAGTTTGCGTTTCTTGGGTTTGCACTTGGTGCTTGGTCACGTGCAGCTCCTCTACAAGGAGTAGCCGTTTCACGAGCACCTCACGCACCACCGGAATGACTAGCGTGTCGCCTTCGTAGCGCATGGTAGGGGCGGGGGCTTCGTCGGCCACAAAGCGGTTAACGTCCACCCGCTCTACCTTCACTTCTTCGTGCTGCAGCGCAAAGTCAATAGCCTCTTCGTGCTCCTGCACCACTTTTGATAGGCGGACGCGCCCGCTTTCCACCACTTCGCGGTGAACAACGGCGTGCTCTTCGATTATCGGTACCACAAGGGGGGCCGTCGAAGGAGTAGCGGGCAGCCGGCCAGCGGCATCAGCGGAAAAGGTGTCGGATGAGGTTGTCATTGGACCCCCTATACGCCACCTGAAATGGTGAGTTTCAGGTATTTTATATTGTAATTTTGTTAGTAAAAAAGTAATGACAGTATTAATTAAGGATAGCTAAAATGTTATAATTGAGAAGGAAGATGGGTTGAAAGCCCTGTAATGCCGTTTTTCAGTGAACTAAGCTGGACAGAAAATAAATATGATAAATCATAGTCCTTGTTTTGGCAGGCCAAGGTGCGGAGCGCTGTAAAAAAATACGGGCTTAACCTCTCACTCCGTGTGCCGTACCCTACAAGTTTGGCCGGAAGTAAAGGAGCACATAAGAGCAGCCTGGGCCTGGGTATTGTGCGTGGCACGGCCGGCTGTGGGCGGTAGTGGAGGAGAGGAAGTGATTCGGTAATCCTTCAATAATATCTTGATAATGTGGCAGGTATACTTTTATGCCTTCATTATCATGCTCAGTGTCATGTCGAAGGAGAAGAGTACCCGTCGTATCAATAGACGAGAGTTTATCAAGCATACTGCGCTGGTTTCGGGTAGCATGGCCTTGCTGCCTAGTGTGCTCAGCAGCTGCGCCGATGACGACGATAGCGCCACCCAGTATACCGGCGACTTTGGTTTTCGGGAAGGCGTTGCCAGCTTCGACCCAACTGCCAGCAGCGTTATACTCTGGACTCGATACACCAGCGCCGACAACGAAACCGGCGACGTTGCCATTCAGTGGGAAGTAGCGGAAAGCAACAGCTTTAGCTCCTTAACTAAAAGTGGTACTGCCACGGCCGCCGCTGCCGCCGACTATACAGTGAGCGTGGACGTCACTGGCTTAACTTCCAACAAAAAGTACTTCTACCGCTTCCGCAACGACCGAACGAAAGCGGAATCGTTGGTGGGTGAAACGCGCACGTTGCCCACCACCGGGCAAGCCAGCAGCGTGAAGCTAGCCGTGGTGTCGTGCGCCAATTACCAGGCTGGGTTGTTCAACGTATACGGCGCCGTGGCCGAATCTGCGGCCGACGTGGTGGTGCACCTCGGCGACTATATCTACGAATACGGGGCGGGCGGCTACGGCACCAATCCAGCTACCGCCATGCTGAACCGGGCCCATCTGCCCGCAGGCGAAATCCTTACCATTGAGGATTACCGCACGCGCTACAAGCAATACCGAAGCGACAAACAGCTACAGAAAGCCCACCAGCTCAAGCCGTTCATTTGCGTCTGGGACGACCACGAAATTGCCAACGATGCCTATAAGACGGGCGCCGAAAACCACACGGAAGGTACAGAAGGGGCGTTCGAGCAACGCAAGCAGTACGCCATTCAGGTGTGGCACGAATACTTGCCGGCGCGCGTGAGCGACAAAACGAAAATCTACCGCAGCTTCGACTTCGGGGGCCTCGTGAACCTGATGATGCTCGACACTCGCCTCATCGGCCGCGACAAGCAGCTGAGCTTGGCGGACTACATCAACCCCTCCACCGGCGCGTTCAACACCACGGCGTTTGGTGCGGCCTGGCTGAACCCGAACCGCACCATACTGGGTGCCGAGCAGAAAGCTTGGCTAACTGGCCGCTTAGGGGGCAGCACGGCCCGCTGGCAGGTACTGGGCTCACAGGTGCTGATGGGCAAGATGTACATACCGGTCGAGCTCTTGTTTTTGGTAGCCCAGCTCGCCAACAACCCGACTACGGCGCTGCTCACCCAATACAGCACAGTAGCCGCGCAACTAGCGGGTATCAAGGTCCGGATTGCGGCTGGCGACTCCACCGTCACGGCCGCCGAGCGGGCCCGGGTTACCACCGTGTTGCCCTACAACTTGGATGCCTGGGACGGCTACCCAGCGGAAAGAGAAGCGGTGTTTGCGGCAGCCGGCAACAAGAAACTGGTGTCGTTGGCCGGCGATACGCACAACGCCTGGTACAGCGACCTAAAGGAAAACGGGGGCCGCAAGCTAGGAGCTGAATTTGCCTGCTCGTCCGTTTCGTCGCCGGGCTTCGAGACTATCCTGGCGGGCAATGCGGCCGCTATCAAGGGCTTCGAGCAGTCCAACGAGCTCCTCATCGACGACCTTCACTACCTGGACGCCTCCCAGCGCGGTTTCGTGGAAGTGACTTTCACTGCTGCCAGCGCCGTTTCGGAGTGGAAATATGTGGCCAGCCTTACCACCGAAAGCACTGCTACCACCACCGGTCGCACCGTAACGGAAGTGTAGTGACCCGCGCCAGCCGAACAGGAGTGTCCACAGCTAGCGCGTGGCAACCCGCTCAACTACTCTTTGGGCAGGAAGATGCGGAAGGTGGTGCCCACGCCAACAGTGCTATCGACTTCAATATGGCCCCCGCCTTGCCGCACAATGCGGTTGACGAGGTATAGGCCCATGCCCGAGCCGGTTACGTGGTCATGGAAGCGGCGGAACATCTTGAACAGGTCACTGCCATAGCGCTCCATATCCAGGCCCAGGCCGTTGTCTTGCACCACCAAAACGGGGCTGCCATCCGGGGCCACCTCACTGCTGACGCGTACTACGGGTTTGCGGTCGGGGTGCGCGTATTTGAGGGCGTTGCTGAGCAGATTATACAGGATGCTTTGCAGGTTGAGTTGGGCGAAATGAACGGTGGGCAGCGCCTTGAAATCCAGTTCAAACTCGGCCTTCAGGGCGGCCACCTGGCTTTTCATGCTTTGAATAACACCGTTGGTGAGGGGCAGCAGCTCCACAGGCTCCAGCGGAAACTGCTCGTTGCGGCGCTCCACGTGCACCACCTCCGCCAGCCCCTGAATGGTGGTATGAATCTGGTGCAAGGCGCCCTCGAACATCTGCACCAGTTGCTCGGCCTCGGGGTCGTGGAAGGTGGCGCTGCGCTTCAGCTCCTCGAACACGCCCGCCATGTTGTTGACGGGTTGCCGCAGGTCGTGCGAGGCGGTGTACACAAAGTTGTCGAGGTCCTGGTTGATGCGCGTGAGCTGCTCGTTGGTTAAGGCCAGTTCGGCGTTGGCTTGCTGGCTTCGCTGGTGGGCGGCGCGCAGCTCTTTGTTGGTGGTGGCTAGGCGTTGGCTGGCCAGGCGTAGCGCCTGCTCGGCCATTTTACGCTCATGAATATCCACCACGGAGCCTACAAAGCCCTGGTACTCGCCAGTAGCGCTGAACTTGGGCTTGCCAGTATCCACCACCCAACGGTACAAATTGGTGTTGGTTTGGAGGCGATACACCATGCTGTACGTTTCGTGCCGGTCGTTGGCGTCGCGAAACGCTTGGCCTGCTTGCTCGGATTCATCTGGATGAATGGCGTTGGTCCAGCCGAAGCCTAAGGCTTCTTGCTCGGTTTGGCCCGTGTATTCATACCACTGCTGGTTGAGGTACACGCACTGCCCATCCGGCCGCGTCACCCAAATCATGGCAGGCACGTTGTCGGCCATGGCCCGGAAGTACTGTTCACTCTCCAGCAAAGTTTGCTCTAGGCGCTTCTGCTCGTGTATGTCGGTGTTCGAGCCAAACCACTTAACGACCACGCCTTGGTCGTTGTACGAAGGCTGGGCCCGAATCAGAAACCAGCGGAAAACTCCTTCGCGGTTGCGTAGGCGGGCTTCTGTCTGGTAAGGCTGGCCACTGTGCACGGCCCTGAGCCATTGTTTGCGCTGTCGGGGCAGGTCTTCGGGGTGGCAATACTGCTGCCAGCCCTGGCCCTTCACTTCCTCGAATGTGCTGCCCGTGTAGTCGTACCACTGCTGGTTGTAGTAGTTCATGTCGCCGTTGGGCGTGCCCGTCCAGACCTGGTGTGGCACGGCATTGGTCATGGTTTCGAAAGCCCGGGCTGCATGTGCTTCCCGTTGCTGGGCCCGCACCTGCTCGGTTACTTCGTATGCAAACACCAAGATGCCATCAATCCGGCCTCGGGCATCAAAGCGGGCCTGCTGAATGTAGTTGAAATACAGGTCTTCGGGCGGGCTGCCTGCCGTGCGTACGATGGACAGCATAATGCCTTTTTCCTCGTGCGTCACGCCGGTTCTGTATACTTCACGTAGCGTTTGCCACATGGGGTGGCCGGCTATTTCGGGCAGGGCTTCCAAGATGGGCTTGCCCAGCAGCACGCGGCCCGGAAACATGTGTTGGTAGCCAGGATTTACCAGCTCGAATACCAGGTTGGGGCCATCCAGTACGCAGATAGCCGCCGGCGCCTGCATAAAAAAGCGCTCCAGGCGGGCGCGTTGCTGCTCGGCTTCCTGCCGGGTTAGGTCCAGTTCCAGAGTTCGGGCTTTCACTCTGGATTCCAGCTCCAGGTTGAGGCTCCGTAGCTCTTGCTGGGTGCTGGACAGCTCGGCGTTATTGGCGTGGAACTCCTCGTTGGAAGCGTGTAGCTCTTCGTTGATGGTCGCTAGTTCCTCGTTGGCGGTTTGCAGCTCCAACTCGCTATGCTCCATCTTCTCCCGGGATGATACTCGCTCTGATACATCGTAGGCAAACACCAGAATGCCTTCTATTTGCCCCGCCGTATCGAGAATGGCCTGATAGATGAAATCGAAATGGTAGGGCGAGACGCGCCCCGTATTGTGGCGGTCTAGGTAGGCTACTGTGTCCTTGCCGTAGTAGGTTTGGCCGGTTTGATACACCGAGTCGAGCAGCTCGAAAAAGCCTTGGTCCTCCAACTCCGGCAGTCCTTCCCGAATGGTTTTGCCTACCAACGGCCGATTGCCCACTAGCTGCTGATAGCCTGGATTCACCATTTCGAACACATGCTTCGGACCGCGCAAGGTGGCAATGGCCGCGGGCGCCTGCATGAAGAGCGAGTGCAGCCGCTTGCGTTGGGTGTTGGCTTCCGACAGCGCCTGTTGTAGTTCCTGGTTGGCCGTGTTCAGTTCTTGCTGAAGTTTGTGCAGCGCCGAACTGTCGTTGCTGTTGGTGCTGTCGTTGCTTGCAAGCGGCGCTGGCTCGGCGGTATGCAGAATGAAAAGCAGCTCTCCTTGGGCGTTGAGTATCGGGCTTTGGGTGAGTAGCAGGGGCGCGCCGGGCGCGTTGTGGCGGATAGTATGCGGCTGCCGATTAGCCTGTACGTGGGCCAGCGAATCGGTGAGGTGCGGGACTAGAGTAGGAGCAGTAGACCACGCCGCGGCCAGGTCGTGCCCAACAACAGTTTCCCGCAACTGCCCCGTGGCAGTTGCGAACCCAACCGAGCATTCAACCACGGTGCCGTCGGGCGTTAGCAACAGGCAGC
Source organism: Hymenobacter tibetensis (assembly GCF_022827545.1). Taxonomy (NCBI): domain Bacteria; kingdom Pseudomonadati; phylum Bacteroidota; class Cytophagia; order Cytophagales; family Hymenobacteraceae; genus Hymenobacter; species Hymenobacter tibetensis. Next base: position 3,500,629 of record NZ_CP094669.1, on the reverse strand, counting down.
AACCAGGTAAAGAGCGAAAAATGTGTTGGTAGTCAGGTGGCGAAAACACAGTGGACATAGCGTAACAGGCAGCTTTAAGCACTGAGCAAAATAGAACCTGCGCGTGCCGCAAGCTTATCAGTTGCAGTAGAATACTTCTCTCAGATGGCAAAGGTTATCTGGTAGCCAAATGTTGCCGGGGCGCTAGGCGGCGCTCGGCAACCGCTCCAACGCTTCCCTTGAAGGCACACCCAAGGGCCAGGCGGGGCCAGACACGAATAGAACTCCACTGAATGCAATGGAGTGGTAGGGAGTTGAGAATCAGAAACCTTGCGCCAAGGTTTTTACCCGACATAAGAAGCTGCCGGAGGCAATGTAGAGCGTACGCCCGTCGTCGCCCCAGGCACAGTTGGCCACCACTTCGCCGGTGTCGATGGTGCCCAGGTGCTGCCCCCGCGCCGATAGCACAACGATGCCCCCGAAGCCGGAAGCCCAGATATTGCCGTTGCGGTCGGTTTTTAGCCCATCGGGCGTTTCCTTGGGCCGGGGCCGGTTGAGCTTGCTCATGTCGAAAAACACGCGCCCCTTGCCGAGTTGACCACTAGGCCGCACGTCGTAGGCCATAATGAGGGGGCGCAGGGAGTCAGACTGCGAAACGTAAAGCGTGCGGCCATCGGGGCTGAAAGCGAGGCCGTTGGGCAGAGCGAGGTCGTTGACTTCCTGCGTGACGTTGCCGTCGGGAGCGAGCCGGTACACGCCGCAGACAGGCAACTCACGATTGGCTACGTCTTGGGTTTGCTGGGGCAAGCCGTAGGGTGGGTCGGTGAAGTAGAAGCTACGGTTGGTGGGGTGCGTTACCACGTCGTTGGGACTGTTGTAGCGCTTGCCCTGGAAGTTGTCGGTGAGGGTGCGCTTGCCGCTTTTGCCAGCTAACGGAAGCAGCGCCAGCCGCCGGTCGCCATGGTCGCAGATGAGTAGGTTGCCGCGGCCATCGAGGGCGAGGCCGTTGGAGCCGGGCTCTTTGCCGTAGGGCATGCGACCCGAGTAGCCGGTGTGCTCTAGAAACTTGCTGAGCCCGCTCGCGGCCGACCACCGGTACACGGTGCGGGTAGGAGCGTCGGTGAAAAGTAGCATGCTGCTATCGGGCACCCACACGGGCCCTTCGGTGTGCCCGAGGCCGGCCGCCACAATTTCAATTTGGGCGCCTGGGGCCAGCAGCTGGTCGAGGGCTGGGGACTGCCGGACAATGCGGCCAATGGTGGTGAAGCGGGCCGGGGGCTTTTGGGCCGTGGCCGCCGCAAGAGGCAGCCACGAGAGCAGCAATAGAAGTGGAAAGCGCATGGGTGGGGAAGGTATGGGCTGCTTGGTCTACCCGGCGGCAGGAAGGAAGGTTACGGTTGCGCGCATTAACCCTAAGGAAACCCAGCCGTAGGGAAGGTAGCGTAGTCCGCGCCAGCAGCGCGCCTTGGCTCCAAGTGTCCCTCTTTTCAAGCTCAACCCTGCTTCTTCGTGAAATACTTTCTTGGCCTGTTCTTCTTCGCTGTCACGTGCTTGGCCGCTTACGCGCAAAACCCAGCAACGCCGCTGCTAGAAGTAGCAGCATTTGGCCGGCACCAACCCATCGGAGTAGCCGTGTCGCAGCAGGGACGCATCTTCGTTACGTTCCCCAAGAAGCCCACCGACTACGACTACGGCCTGGCGGAAATAGTGCAGGGCAAGCGGCAGCCGTACCCCAACGCCGAATGGAATCAATGGGACTCCTTGCGGGCCACCAGCCGCTTCGTAAACGTGCAGGCCCTGTTCGTGGATCAAAACGACGCACTATGGGTGCTCGACCCCGCCAACCCGGCCGATGAGGCCCCGCTGCTAGCGGGTATCAAGCTGCTGAAAATCAACCTAAGCACCAACAAAGTGGAGCGCGTCTACCACTTCGAGGACCTGCCCCGCGAACGGTCGGGCCTCAACGACATTCAGGTGGATACTCGCAACCAGGTAGCCTACCTTTCCGACCCCAAACTCGCCGCGCTGGTGGTACTCGACCTGCGCACGGGCAAGAGCCGCCTGCTGCTTCAGGGCCATAAATCAACAGCCGCCGCCCCAGGCTTTGTGCTGCGCATTGATGGCAAGGAAGTACGCGACAAAGCCAGCAAGCCCTTCAGCAGCAACGTCAACGGCATTGCCCTCACGCCCGACTTCCAGTACCTCTACTATCGCGCCATCAACCAAACCAAGCTCTACCGCATCCAAACGGACGCGCTGCGCAACACCACCCTCAAACCCACCGACGTGGCGGCCCGCGTGGAAGAAGTGGGTGAAACCGGCATTTCCCACGGCATGATAGCCGACAAAGCCGGCAACGTATACCTCACCGACTCGCCTAACCATGCCGTGCGCCGCGTTACGCCCGCCGGCCGCTTTGAAACCGTAGTGCGCGACCCGCGCCTGCTCTGGCCCGACTCGTTCGGTATCGGCCCCGATGGCTACCTCTACCTCACGGCCGCGCAAATCGAGCGCACCCCCAAATGGAACAACGGCCAAGACCGGGTGCAATATCCGTTCCGGCTGTATAAGGTGAAGCTGCAATAAGCAGTACGATAGCAAGCAAGTCTGGCGCTTGCTATCGTACTGTCCGGCCTTGGGCTAGTTATTTTCACGATGCATAGCCGCATTAGGTGTAAGTAATGGAAGAATTCTACGAAGAATGGGACAAGCTCACGGAGCCTGCTCTCGACAAGCTGATAAGCAACCAAAGCAATTGGAGTGCCCTAACCGAACGGGAGCAAGAATTGGCGGCCATCTGGAAGCTGGAAATGGATATGCATAACGGAGGGTTTATCCAGTTCTTTTGCAACTGGGGCCACGAGGCGTATGTACTAGCACTGCGGGCCTTAACTGTCATTCAAGCAACCGAGGCTGCTCGCATTGTACAGGAAGCCTACCAGATACTAGTCCGTTTGGAAGACGACACGCGAATAAAGAAGCTGTGGGATATTCCCGAATTCCTCACCAAAAAAGAGTTGCGGGCCCTTGATGCGCTAGACAATGCGTATTGGGAAGACCCAAGCGAGGTGATGAAGCGCACCTGCGCATACTACCGCTAGACGGCAGCTTCGCAAGCTCAACGTTGGTGCAAAAGCCCCGCGCAATTTGCTGCTGAAGTGTGCGGTTTTATGGTCTAGCTTGACGAAAGAAGCGGAAACATGCGCGCCTAATCAGCGTTAGCCAACTTGCCGCGCACTGTCCGCGGCAACCGAAATCACTCTCTCTCTTTCCCACCAAGCACCCTAATTGCCCTTGAGTTATGGCCACACACGTTGAACCTCTAGAGCAAGTTACGTTTCAAAACTCCTTCGTGGAGGAGCTCCGCGGCGAGGTAGCCCCCAACAAGCTGCCGCGCCAAGTACCGGGCTACCACTATTCCCGTATTGACCCCACGCCCGTTGCCGATCCGCATTTGTTGGCCTGGTCCGATGACTTGGCGGCGTATCTGGGCCTCGACCGGCCTGCCGAGCGCGGCCTGGCGGTAGATGCCCTGGCTGGCAACCGAGTCACGGACAGCATGAAGCCGTTTGCGGCTCGTTACGGCGGGCACCAGTTTGGTAGCTGGGCCGGGCAGCTGGGGGATGGCCGGGCAATTTCGCTGGGCGAGGTAACCGCGGTGGATGGCTCCGGCTGGGAAATCCAGTTGAAAGGGGCCGGCCCTACGCCGTATTCGCGCCGTGCCGATGGTCGGGCAGTACTGCGTTCTTCTTTGCGCGAATTTCTGTGCAGCGAAGCCATGTACTACCTGGGCGTGCCTACCACCCGGGCCCTGAGTTTAGTGGGCACCGGCGACCAGGTGATACGCGACATGTTCTACAACGGCAATGCCAAGCCGGAGCCGGGCGCGGTGGTGGCGCGGGTGGCGCCCACCTTTATCCGGTTCGGCAACTTCCAGATTATGACGGCCACCGGCGAAATGGACAACCTGCGCGCCCTGGCCGACTACGTGATTCGCCACCACTACCCCGAGCTAGGGGAGCCGAGCCCCCAGGTGTATTTGCGCTGGTTCGAGGAAGTGTGCCGCCGCACCGCCGTTATGATTGCGCACTGGATGTCGGTGGGCTTCGTGCACGGCGTGATGAACACCGATAATATGTCTATCCTCGGCCTCACTATCGACTATGGCCCTTACGGCTGGCTGGAACCCTACGACCCCGACTGGACCCCCAACACCACCGACTTCAGCAGCCGCCGCTACGCTTTCGGGCAGCAGCCGCACGTCGGGCTCTGGAACCTGTACCAACTGGCCCGGGCCCTGGCGCCGCTGGTGGCCAATGTGGAAGACCTCAACATCGGTTTGGAGCTGTACCGCACCACCATGGCCACCACGCAGCACCAGATGATGATGCGCAAGCTAGGGTTGAACACCGAAGGTCAGGACGACCACCAGCTGATTGAGAGCCTGTATGAAGCCCTCGCGGAAGCAGCCGTGGACATGACCTTGTTCTTCCGGCACCTTTCGCACGTGGCTTCCGACCTAGTATCGAGCCCTGGCAACGAAGACGCTCGGTTCCAGGAGTTGTTGGCTGCTGCGGGCTACCCGGAGCTGTCAGGCCGCTCTCAGCTCTTGCTGGAATGGTTGTCGCGGTACGCTGCCCGTGTTCGGCAAGAACCCACCGGGTCCACGGCTATTCGGGAAGGAATGTTGCGCGTGAATCCGAAGTACGTATTGCGCAATTACCTGGCGCAGCAGGCCATTGAAGCCGCCGAAGCCGGCGACCTGTCCTTTCTGAACCGGCTGATGCAGGTACTGAAAACCCCCTACGACGAGCAGCCTGAGCACGACGACTTAGCCGCCAAGCGCCCCGCCTGGGCCAGTGACAAACCGGGTTGCGCTACGCTTTCGTGTAGTTCCTAACCACTAGTCATACGAACCGAGCGTAGAGACGCCACACTTGGCGTTTCGTTGTTGCGGATGGTGTTCACTAAGAACAATGCCAGCCGTTCAACGACGAAACGCTAGGTGTGGCGTCTCTACGCTTGTAAGCTGGTTAGCAAACCGTGCTATCTTTCCAGCAGGGAATTTTTACCAACTCCGGCTGGCTATGTGGCGTGTACTGATATTCTGGATGGGAGCTTTGTTGCTGGCGCAACCTGGCACGGCGCAGCAGCAACGCGCCGACCTGCTTATCCGCAACGGCCGCGTGCTCGACGGAACCGGCAACGCCTGGTTCTACGCCGATGTGGCTGTGCAAGCAGGCCGCATTTTAGCCGTTGGCCGGCTCCCGAAAGACTACCCCGCCGATACCGTCCTCGACGCCCGCGGTCTGATAGTAGCGCCCGGCTTTATCGACGTGCACACCCATATCGAAGACGACGAAGTACGTCAGCCCACCGCCGACAATTTCCTCTACGACGGCGTAACAACGGTTGTAACGGGCAATTGTGGTTCCTCGCGGCCCGATTTGCGTCGGTATTTCACTTTCCTTGATAGCCTGCACCTTTCCGTAAACGTGGCCTCGTTGGTCGGGCACGGGTCGGTGCGCAAAACCGTGATGGGCCGCGCCAACCGCGCCCCTACCGAAGCAGAGTTGGGGCAGATGGAAACCCTAGTGGAACAAGCCATGCAAGCCGGGGCCGTGGGCATGTCCTCGGGGCTGATTTATATTCCCGGAACCTACACCCGCACGCCGGAACTGGTGCGGCTGGCCCGCGTGGCAGCCCGCTACCGGGGTCTCTACGCCACTCACATGCGCAACGAAGGCGACAGTGTTCGGCAGGCCATTCAGGAAGCCCTGCTAATAGGCAAGGAAGCGAGTTTGCCGGTTGAAATATCACACCTCAAGCTGGGCGGCCAACAGAACTGGGGCCACGCCGACGACCTGCTAACGATGATAGAAACCGCCCGCCAAAGCGGCCAGGAAGTCACCATCGACCAGTATCCCTACACGGCCAGCTCCACCTCCCTCAGCACATTGCTCCCCGACAACGTGCAAGCCGACGGCCGCGACTCGTTGCGGATGCGGCTGGCCCGGCCCGCGGTGCGGTCGGCGGTGGAAGAGGCCATGGTGAAGCGCCTGCGGCAGAAAAAGCTGCGCCACTTCGGCTATGCTGTGGTGGCCAGTTTCCCCCCCGACCCGAGCTACAACGGCCTGAGCATCGAGGCCATCAACCAGCGCCGGGGGCGGCCCCACAAAGCCCGCGCCGAAGCCGCCACCATTTTAGACTTGGTATTGCAGCACGATGCGGGCATGGTGTTCCATGGCATGAGCGAGCTGGATGTGCAGCAGATTATGCGTTACCCCTTCAATATGGTGGCCTCCGATGCCAGCATCCGGGTGTGGCAGGAGGGCGTACCACACCCGCGCGGCTACGGCTCCAATGCCCGGGTGCTGGGCCGCTACGTGCGTGAGCTGCACATCATCAGCCTAGAGGAAGCCGTACGCCGCATGACCTCGCTGCCCGCCCAAACCTTCGGCCTCACCGACCGGGGCCTGCTGCGTCCCGGCCTCGCCGCCGACTTGGTGGTGTTCGACCCCAGTGAAGTGGCCGAGAAATCCACCTTCACCGAGCCGCACCACTACAGTGTAGGCATGCGCTACGTACTGGTCAACGGCCAACTAACCGTTCGGGAGGGGCAGCACACCAAGCGCCGAGCCGGGCAGGTGCTCTACGGCCCAGGTCGGCAGTAGCGCGGCAGCCACAGAAAATCCGTTCCGCGCTACAGAAATAAATACTCAATTTCGCGCTATGAAGTATAGTCCACCTGAACTGCGCACCGTGGAGGTGACGCGGTATGTGAAACCGTTGCGAGAAGGCGGCTCCCTGCCAGGCCTGGTAGAAGCCGAAGACGGGTTTTTGTACGTGCTTAAGTTTCGGGGAGCAGGGCAGGGGGCGAAAGCCCTGATTGCCGAGCTGCTGGCCGGCGAGTTGGCCCGAGCCCTGGGCTTGCGGGTGCCAGAAATCGTGTTCATTACCCTCGACGAAGCGTTTGGCCGCACCGAGCCCGACGAGGAAATCCAGGATTTGCTGCGGGCCAGCGAAGGCCTCAACTTGGCGCTGCACTACCTGTCCGGTGCCATTACCTTCGATGCCCTCGTGACCACCGTAGAGCCGCGGCTGGCCTCGCAGATTGTGTGGCTGGACTGCCTGATAACCAACGTGGACCGCACGCCGCGCAATACCAACATGCTGATGTGGCACAAAGAGTTGTGGCTGATTGACCACGGCGCAGCGTTCTACTTTCACCACGCCTGGCAGAATGTGGAAGAGCAAGCCCGACGCCCCTTTGCGCAAATCAAAGACCATGTGCTGCTGCCCCAGGCCTCGGAGCTGGCCGCCGTCGATGCCGAGTTTCGGGCCCTGCTGACGCCAGAGCACATCCGGGCTATAGTGGCGCTGATTCCCGATGAGTGGCTGCTGGGAGATACGCCGTTTCAGTCGACGGAAGCCCACCGCCAAGCCTACGTTCAGTTCTTAGAGACCCGCCTCGCGGCGTCTGAAATCTTTGTTGAAGCCGCGCAGCATGCCAGGAAAGCACTTGTTTGAGTACGCCGTGATTCGCGTGATGCCCCGGGTGGAGCGCGAGGAGTTTCTGAACGTCGGCATCATTGTGTACTGTGCCGCCCAGGGGTTTCTGCAAACTCGGTTCGAGTTAAACGAAACCCGGCTCTTGGCCTTTGCCGCCGACCTCGACCTGCCCGAACTGCACGAGCGGCTGCGGGCTTTCGAGCGGATTTGCGCGGGCCGCAAAGAAGGCGGAGTTATCGGGCAGCTACCCATTGCCTCCCGTTTCCGCTGGCTCACTGCCACCCGCAGCACCATCGTGCAAACCTCGCCCGTGCACCCCGGCCTGTGCCAAGATGCCGCCGACACCCTAGCCCGGCTACACACTGAACTGGTTGCGTAGAGCGGTGGTCTGGTTCTCGCAGCAGGCTCCAGACTTGCCACGGGAACCAGACCACCACACCGTACTTACGCGTTCAGGCGGCGCTGGAAGGCTTCTAGAAACAACCCGACATGGTAGGCGTCGCCGAGGCCGTGATGCAGGTTCACGGATACGGGCATGCGAAGGGTAGCGCCGTCCTGGTAGGTTTGACCCACTGAAATCTTGGGGGCGCTGTCGGGAAACTGGAAGCTGCGGGCGTGGGTGAGGCCCGTGAACCGCACCCACGGAATGGCCGAGAAGTGAATCACGTCGGGGCGGCCCGTTTGGTCGCTCAAGCGCAGGCCAGTGGCTTGCTGCACCGCCTCGATTTCCGCGTTGGCGCCGGTTACAAAATCAGCCAGGGAATCCTGCTGCTCGATGAATGAGAAACTGAACGTGCGGTCGGGGCGGCCGATGGTAGCCGAGGCGTGAATCCGGTCGTAGCGGTACACCTGGCCCTGCTCGATGCGGCAACGGAATTCCTCTACTTCGTTGGCGGCTTGCAGCGCACAGTGCAGATAATAGAGAAAGAACGAGACGTGCATTTGCTTGGCGGTAGCCAGTGCCGGCGTGCAGTCTACGTCGGCTACCAACCCAAAAAACGGTTCGTCGAATGCGGAAAAGAAGGTGAAATGTTCGCGGCGGGGCCACGTGTCCAAGTCGATTAGCTGCTTCATGGAACGCAAGTTCGGTAACTTTGCCCACACCTAAACCGTGCTGTGCGGCTAGTATGCTGGCATTAGCACGGGTGTTTTGCATTTCCTTAGCAGTTATTTCTTATGTCAACTTCCCGCCTGATAGCCTTTGATGCCGACGACACGCTGTGGCCCAACCAGCCCCACTTCGACCGCGCCGAAGCCGAGCTTTCCGCCGTGCTTACCCACTATGCCGATGCGGCTACTTTGTCTGACCGTTTCAACCAGGTGCACCGCCAAAACGTGCACCTGTTCGGCTACGGCGCCAAGTCGTTCATGCTTTGCATGATTGAAACCGTAATCCAGCTAACCAACGGTGCTGTAACGGGCACCGAAATCCAGCACATCCTGAATTGCGGCAAGCGCCTGCTGGATTTTCCCATCGAGCCGCTGCCTCATGTGGAAGCCGTGCTGTCGGAGCTTAAGGAGCGCGGCGAGGCCTTGATGCTGCTCACCAAGGGCGACCTGTTCGATCAGGAAAGCAAGCTGGCCCGCTCTGGCCTCGGGGATTATTTCGAGCACGTGGAAATCGTGAGCGAGAAAAACGAAGCCACCTACAGCCGTATTCTGGCGCGCTACCAGGTGCGCCCTGAGGATTTTGTGATGATCGGCAACTCGTTGAAATCTGATATTCTACCAGTGGCGCGCTTAGGTGCCCGGGCCATCTACGTGCCGTATCATACCACCTGGGTGTACGAGCAAGTGCCGGCGGAAGCGCTAACCGGCGTTACGTTTCAGGAAATTGCTTCCCTGGACGAAGTCCTGCAATACGTATAGGCGGCCAGCAAACCCCAGAACGTGGCCCCTGGCCCTACCTTTGCCTCCATGCACACCCTCGAACAACTCCGTACCAAACAACTGGCTGGAGTTCAGCGCCTCGATTTGTCTGATGGCCTCACCGAATTTCCACCGGAAATCTTCGACCTAGCCGATTCGCTGGAAATCCTGAATTTGTCTGGCAATGCGTTATCAACGCTGCCGGCTGACTTGTCCCGGCTGCACAAGCTACGCGTGCTGTTCTGCTCCGACAACCAGTTTACCGTAGTGCCTGAGGTGCTGGGCCAATGTCCGCAGCTCAGCATGGTTGGCTTTAAAGCCAACCAGATTCATACGCTGCCGGCGGCGGCCCTACCGCCCGCGCTGCGCTGGCTGATTCTGACCGACAACCAACTGCAAGAGCTTCCCGAAGAACTAGGTGCCAGCACCAACTTGCAGAAGTTGATGCTGGCCGGCAACCAGCTCCGCCACTTGCCCGCTTCTATGCAGGCTTGCACCAAGCTGGAGCTGCTCCGCATTGCCGACAACCAGTTCTCTGCCTTGCCCGCGTGGCTGCTGGCCTTGCCGCGGCTTTCGTGGCTGGCCTATGCCGGCAACCCGTTCAGCGAGCCCGCCGAAGCGGCAGCTGTAGCGGCCGATACCACCAGTACAATAGACTGGCACAGCTTAGCGCTCGAACAGAAGCTAGGAGAGGGCGCATCCGGCATTATTTACCAGGCACAGTGGCAGCAGCGCGGTGCGGCCCCGCGGCCCGTTGCCGTCAAGCTCTTCAAAGGGGCCCGTACCAGCGACGGCCTGCCCGGCAGCGAAATGGCAGCCTGCCTAAGCGCCGGAACGCACCCCAGCCTGATTGCGGTGGAAGGCAAAATCAGCGGCCACCCCGACCGTACAGATGGCCTCGTGCTGCAACTGATTGCTCCCTCGTTTGGCAACCTCGGAGGCCCCCCCAGCCTCGCCTCTTGCACCCGCGACGTGTACGCGGTGGGCACCTCATTTCCGCTTGATGTAGTGCTGCGCATTGCCCGCCGTATGGCCAGCGCGGCACAGCACCTGCACACCCGCGGCATCCTGCACGGCGACCTATACGCGCATAACATCCTAACCACCTCCGACGGTGAATGTCTCCTCGGGGACTTTGGCGCGGCTTGCTTTTTCTCGCCGGAACAGCAGGAAGAGGCGTTGTTGTTGCAACGCTTGGAAGTACGGGCTTTCGGCTGCCTGCTCGATGACTTGTTGACGCATTGCGCCGCGCCGGCCACGTCGCCCACCGTGCAGGCGCTGCTAGAGCTGCAACAGCACTGCATGCAGCCCACCGTTGCCGAGCGGCCGTTGTTCAAGGAAATTCAGGAAAGGCTAGCTGAATTAGGCTAAGTGCCTATCCAAATAGGCTGGAAAAGAGAACGGTCATGCTTGATCTGGCGTCCGCTTGTCGAAGCATGACGACTTGTTTTAAACGGGAAATGCAGAAAGCAAAGGGGTTGCTTATTTAAATAGGCAACCCCCTTTTGGTACTGGTTCGGTAAGGCCGAGCTTATTTGAAATACTGTGCGTACTCGGCCGGCATGGCGTCGAGGGGCTTGATCATGATGTTCTTGTAGAACACTTCGGCCGCTTCGCTTTGCAGCTGAATCTTGCCGTGGGTGAGCGGTTTGCTCTCACCGTTCACCACGTAGCGGGAGTTGTCCACGGCCAGTACCACGTGGCCATTCACGATGTGCACGCTTTTGCCGTTCACCTGAATCAGTTCCAGCTCGTTCCACTGGCCGTTGGGTACCTCGTAGTTGGCCGACGCCTGGCAAAAGCCGGGGCTGCCGTTGCCCATTTTCACTGGGGCCGCTTTGGGGTCGTACTTCAGAATATCCTGGCCTGGTGCTTTGGTAGCCCGGATATCAGCCGACGAATTGGCAATGCACCAGAAGTCACCCATGGCATTGCCGGCCGCATACTCCGACACCTGAAACTCTTGGCTGAGCATCCAGCTGCGCCAGTAGTCTACCCCGCACTCGCCTTGGCTGTTGTAGAGGATGCCGCTGTCGAGGGGCTCGTTGAGGCGGGGTATCCACTTCTTGTTGCCCCACTTCACTTTCAGCTTCAGGTCGTAGTTGGTGAAGTCCTGCTTGGTGAATACGCAGCCGTAAATCTCGCCACTGATGCGCAGCACCGGCTCGCCGTCCTGCATCACCACCGAAAAGACGTTCGCCTCATTTTTGTCGTAGCCGATGGGGGTGAGGGGCTTGCCTTGGGCGTCGGTGGGTTGCTGGCCTTTGTAGCCGTCTTTGTGCCGGTAGCTCTCATAGTTGCGCCACTTGCTCAGGTTTTTGTCGAGCAGGGGCACCCAGCCGTCTGGGGCTTTCGAGGCGGTGGAGGTAAGCAGTAGCGTAAAGCCGAGGGCAATAGCAGTAGTAGTTTTCATAGCTGCGAAGTGATTATTCGAAAGCTAAAGCTAGCAATTTCAGCATAGCCCTTCACTGCGGCCCCATTCCCCTTAGTGCACCGACTCGGCCAGCTGGCCTGCGGGCGCTTCTACCTGAACGGTTATTTGCTTGCGGCCAACCAGCAGAATCAGCAAAGCCAAAACCGACGCCCCGGCCATGACGGCCACCATGGGCACGGCCGTGTGGTTGTTGAGCACACTAACTGCCACCGAGGCCAAAGCGCCCATGCCCATGCGAATAGCGCCTAGAAGCGCAGAGGCACTGCCCGCATTTTTTTCAAACGGCGCCAACGACAGGGCCGACGTGTTGGGGCTGTTGAACCCTAAGCAGCACAGGAAAACAAACAGCAGCGCAACGGTGCCACCTAGCCCAATCCAGCCGTTCATGGTAAGCACCAGGAACACCAGGCTAGTTATTACCTGGCATATGAGGGAGGTGTACACCAATTGCTCGTTGGAAAACCGTTGGAGCATGACGCTATTCACTTGGCTCGCCCCGATAAGACCAACCGAGAGAAAGGCAAAGATCCAACCATAGGTTTTCCCATCGACCCCGAAAATATCCATGAACACCAGCGGAGAATCAGCCACGTAGGCAAAAAGCCCGCAAAACGCCATGGCGCCCGCGAAGGTGTAGGTGTAGAACTGCGGCTCCCGCAGCACCGACCAGAAACCGGTCAGGATGGGGAGGGGCTTCAGGGAGAGTGTGGTGTCGGGGGTGTAGGTGTCGGGCAGCCACAGCACGCAGGCAGCCAGCATGGCGGCGCCCATGAAGGCGAGGGTGATGAAAACACCTTGCCACCCGAAGGCTTCCGTGACGTAGCCCCCAATGGTGGGGGCCAGCATGGGGGAGAGGCCCACAATCAGCATGAGCGTGGCAAACACCTTGGCGCTGTCTTTCACCGGAAATAAGTCGCGCACCATGGCCACCGAAGCCACGCCCGCGGCGCAGCTTCCCACGGCCTGCACCAGGCGGAGCGCAATTAGCCCATCAATGGTGTGCACAAACGCGCAGCCAACGGAGGTAAGAATATAAATGCAGAGCCCAATGTAGAGCGGCTTCTTACGGCCAAACCGGTCGAGCAGGGGGCCATACAGGAGCTGGCCGGCCGAAATGCCAATAAAGAAGCTGGACAACGACAGCGCCACCCGGGCCGCAGTGGTGTGCAGGTCTTGGGCAATAGCCGGAAAGCCCGGCAGATACATATCAATGGAGAAGGGCCCGATTGCCGTGAGGCTACCCAGAATCAAGATGAGGGAAAGATACTTTTGCTTGGACATGGAATCAACGGAAAGCCTGGCATCAGCCAGGAAATGGGCAGTGCTTGTACACGGGTATAGCCTTGGAGTGTGCTGCCGCCACTTGGCGGGCGGCGGAACCAAATAGCGCGGATATAGATACTGTGCCGCGGTGGAAGCGGACACGCGCTACGCCGATACTCCCGAGCGGAGCTATTGCGAGACAGCAAAGGTACGCACAGGCCGCCGACAGGTTGGCACCCGCCGCTGCTTTACCGGCCAGGCCGGCTTAAAACAGGTAAAAACAAACCGCCCCGGCAGCAGGTGCAGCGGGGCGGGCGTAGGCAATAAGAAGCGGGGCGTTACTTGGCTGGTTCCGGATACTTGCGTTTCAGCCAGGCTTCCGGCACGGGCACGATGCAGATGTTCATCGAGCGGTTATCGGAGGAAAGCATGGCCGATTGGATTTGAATTTTGGTGCCGTCGGGGCTGAAGGTGGGGTGGGGGTGGTCGGCGGCGGTTTCTTTGTGGCCGGTGGTTAGGAGCAGCATCTCCCGGCTGTGGCGGTCAATCAGGTAGAGGCTGCGCGAGAAGTCGTCGCCGACGGCCCACCGGCCATCGGAGGAGCCGTGCACGTGCCAGAGGCCGCTACCGCTCGGGGTTTGGCCGGCAATGGTTGTTTCGCGGGTACGCAGGTTCACAATGGCTAAGCCGGTGGGCTTTTCGCGGGTGCCGGAAGGGCCCCAGGCGTTTTCCTGGCCGGGGTTGCGCTGGTCGGGGGTGGTAGCTTGGGCGCTGGTACTGGCCGTGGCGGTAGCTTCTTTGTTGAAGTTGATTTTGCGGTGGCCCATGAGGGCAATAGCCACTTCATCGGGCCCAATAACGGCTTCGTGCGTCACCCACTCGTAGTCGGCTTCCGGGTAGAGGGGGCGCAGGCCCGTACCATCGGCCAGTACCGTCCAGGTGCGTTGGGGCGACTTACCACCGGTTTCCCAGCAGAAGATAATCTCGCCGGGCACCCAGGGGTTGGTTTGCACGTGCCCAATCTGGAACGGCACCGATACCACGTGCTTGATGGCTCCGGTTTTGATATTCATGCTGCCCAGGCCGGCCGGGCCTGCGCCCATGTTGCGTGGGCCAAACGCACTCATCATTTTGGTGTCGGGGGGCAAGTGTTTGGCCGCTTCGGTTTTGCCTACCCGAAAGTACACCACTTCCTCGTTGCCATCGAGGGCCATGTCGCCGCCGGCTCCTATTTCGGGAGGCGTGGTGCCGCACACGCGCTGGTACACGCTGGCGGGCTTCATCTTGCCGGCTTTGCTGTCGGCGAACAGCTTAGCCAAGTCCACCTCCACAATCTGCACGCTACGCGGCACGTCGGCCTTCACCTCGGTGCTGCCCACGTTGCGCATAAAGTAGAGCTTCATCGACTTACGGGCAATATTGAGCATGCCAGTGTAGCCGCCTTCCGTTACTTGCACCATCTCGCCGGTCTTCTCGTTCACGGCCATAGCTTCCTTGGGTACGCGGCCCGAGCGGAAAATCAGCCACTGCCCATCGGAAGTCCATTGGTTGTGGGTTTGGTAGATTTTGGAGTCGCCTTGGGGCGTACTGGTGAGGAAGGTGAGCATAGTGCCCGTCACGGGGTCTTTTACCACTTTGCGCTCCGAGGGAAACCGGGTGCCAATCTGGGCAGAGGCTGGGGCTGCCAGCAGCAGAGTGGCGCTTAGCGCCGTTACGAGCAATGCAGAAGTTCTTTTCATAGTATGCGTGCTTGGGTCGGGTGGGTCACCGGCTCGCGGGGGCGTAGTAGCGTCCTGCTAACCAAGCATCTAAAGACGCCACAATGCCCTGCGGGTCCATCCTGCACCCTCCTGCTGACGGACGCTCAGGGGACGGGTTGAATTGCCGATGCCCGATTAGTGGGAAAGACCGGCTTGCACTGCGTAGAGCCTACTCAACCGCACCGCGCGCTCGTGCTATATCTTCGGCAGGCCTTACCCTAACTTCTTCCATAACTAATACCTTGCTGTACACCAATTGCAGCCCGCCGGACATGACAACAGAGCAGTTTGTTCAAGGATTTTACAGGGACAAGCAGTCTTTGCTTGAATTATACTTCAACAAAGAATCGGGAGATGCTGTCGCAACTCACCTGCAAGGGTTGAATTTGACAGAGGAACAGCAGGAGGCAATACGTCAACTGCTTGATATAGCGCTGACGGATGTATACTATTCCGTTCTACTCGGTTTAGAAGGAAGTGCATCAATAGGTGGTGTTCAAACCCGGTATCAATTGTTTGATAATGAAGGAAATACTCTCAACGACGGTGACATAGGCGGCTATGCGTGGCAGTATTTCCAAAACGATGGGTTAGAGGAAGAGTAACTAGTACAGGGAACCGAACCCGTTAACTGAGAACCAGAAGCTATAGGTGCGTTCCAGCTAGTCTGGTTGCCTAAGCGCAGCTACGGCTGCTCGCACCGACCTAGCAAACCTCCATTTTTCACTTTTTGCGCCTCACGTATTTTTTATCGCCAGGGCGCTGGAAAACAAACGCATACTCAGACGACGAGTAAGCGGGGAAGCGCTACTTCCAATCTTGCAGTAGGCGCCGTACTAGCAGAATTTGACCGGTGTGGTAGGAGTTATGGTCGGCAATAAGCAACGCTTCCCGGAACAGGGTTTGGCCGGTGCCGTGCGGGAAGAGGGCAAACAAGTCCTGCGCAGAATCTTCGAGCAAGGCAATGAACTGGTCCCGGTCGTTCCTGATTTGCTTTAGCGTCGCTTCCCAGCGGGCGGCGTCTACGGCGGCAACTGGGGCAGGCCAGTATGCATCGGGCCATTTCGGGGAGACATACGCCGGGTTGCGGCAGAATTCCAGAACGTCCCGCTGGTCAATCCGAATATGCTCAACTAATTGCCAGATGGAGTATGGCAGATTGGGCACCGTCTTGGTAAGCAGCGGCAACGGAATATCGGCGCAGGCTTCCTCGAATGAAATGTGCGCGTTGCCTTTCACGAGCAACAGCCGTAGCTCGGCAACGATGTTTTCGCGAGTGGTGGAGTCCATAGCAGCTAAGAAAAGGTAGGAGCGGCACCTGCCTAAACAGATGCCGCGCAGCGCAGATCAGGGCCGGGTGGCGCTTTTGTACCGGCCCGGCAACAGCTTCGGAACGCTACGGAGTAGCAGCAGCGCAACGATGCCACTCACGGCTACTAGCGGCACCACAGAACTTCGGATGGGGCGGAAGCGGGTGCGGCCCTGCGCTATTTCAATGTAGCCTACCGGCGTGATGGAAACGCCCGCCCCACCACCAGAGCCAGTTGCTTCGGCGCCATCGGTGCCGCCGCCCCCACCGAACCCGTACACGGCCCGGGCTACCGGAATGACCGTAATACCGTCTTGTTTCACTGGGGTGCCATACACCGTTTGAGCCGTTACGGCAGAGGTGAGCTGTTGCGCGAGGCGTTCAACTAACGAAGGAGAAGCGGTTGGAAGAGTCATAAGCAAGAAGAAAGGAGTTGGACCCCATACTAACCATTTCTTCCCAAACAGACATGCCGGCTCGTGTGTGTTGCGTGCAAGAAGACTCTCGGCGAGACGGTTGCTGCCCCCAGGCCGCTCAGAAAGTGCCATGAACTTAGCGCTACTACCACGTCTCGCATTGCCTCTCACAGCCCATAGCAGGCAAGCTGAAAACCGGTGTAGCGAACAGCCACTAGGTGCGCACAGCAACTGCCAGCTGACGCACCAAGTGCCCTGGTACTATTCTGCTATCTGCAAGTGAAAAAGAGAGGTGTATAAAATTTTTGTCTATTACTATAATTATACTTGATGATGTGCCTTTGTAATGACGTTAAGCGCTATGCACGAAAAGGAAAGTTTATATTTTATGAGGCATAATTGCTTTTGAAATACGGTGTAGTATGATAAAATTGCCATATCAACCAGAACTGTATTAGCGCAGATTTCGATGTGTTGACGGCCTTTTATCAGCTATTCATTTGAAGAAAATTTATACTCTACTATTCTTATTGCTTTCTTTAAACGTTAAAGCCCAAACGGGGGTGCCAGTACCCGAGTTCAAGCAATTTGAAGCTGCGATGCAGCAGTTTATGCAGCGGTGGGAAATAGCAGGTGCCTCGGTGGCCTTTGGGTCGGAGGACCGGCTGGTGTATGCCCGCGCGTTTGGCTATGCCGATATGGCCCGCACGCAGCCCATGCAGCCCTCGCACCTGCTGCGCGTGGCCAGCCTTTCCAAGCCGATAACGGCCATGGCCATCATGAAGCTGGTGGAACAAGGGCGTATTAATCTGGCCGGTAAAGCATTCGGACCGCAGGGCTACCTCCGTAGCGCCTATTACACCCGCTCCATCATCGACCCGCGCACCTACGACATCACGGTGCGGCAGCTACTAGAACATTCCGCCGGCTGGGACCGTCAAGTGGGGTGCGACGGGTACGGCAGCTGCGACCCTATTGATTTTCCGCTGCACGTGGCCCGCACGTTCGATGTGCCTAACCCAGTGGGTGATTCCACGCTGGTGCGCTTTCTGTTGGCCAAGAAACTCAACTTCACACCTGGTACGCGCTACGCCTATTCTAACATGGGCTATCTGGTGTTAGGCAAGATCATCGAGGCCGTGACGGGGCAGGGCTACGAAGCGTGGGTGCGCAACAACCTGCTGCTGCCCGCTGGCGCGCAGGAAGCTCACCTCGGCCGCAACCTGGCTACCAGCCGATTGGAGCGGGAAGCAGAATACGAAAGCCGGTATAAAGTGAAGGCCTGCAACGGCTCGGGCCAAGTGGTACCCGCCGCCTACGGTGGCTTTCACCTGGAAGCCATGGGTGCCCACGGTGGGTGGGTGTGCTCGGCCCGCGACCTGGTGCGCCTGCTGCTGGCAGTGGAAGGCAGTGCCACCCGCCCGGGCCTGCTAACCCCCACTTCCTGCGCTGCGCTGGTGGAGCCCTCGGGAGTGCCCTCAAGCTATGCCAAGGGCTGGTGGGTAAACAAAGCGGGCAACCGGTGGCATAGCGGCCTGCTCGACGGCACCGCCACCTACCTGGTACGCACGGCGGGCAAGTATACCTGGGCCATTCTACTTAATACCAGCCCCAATACGCCCGCTTTCTGGCAGGAACTCGATAGGCTGGGATGGGTGGCAGTACCGGGCGCGGCCAGCTGGCCCACCCACAGCCTGCTCTCGCCCACACTGAATGCCACTGCCCTTACCGCCACCCCCGATTCGGCGGGCGTATGGCTGCGTTGGACCCGCGGCAGCGGCACGCGCCGCCTGGTGCTCATGCGCGCCAATAACCCCGTTGATGCTTTTCCAACGGATGGCGTGCGTTACCCGGCGGCCCCCTTTGGAGAAGGCCAGCCATTGGGAGCAGACACGTATGTAGTAGCCGATGCAGCCACTGACTCGGTGTTTGTTCCTCGTTTGGATACCCGTCAGGCGTACCACATTCGGGTGGTGGAGTACGCCGATGATGCAGCTACTGCCTACCAACCCGTTTACACCCTGGATGGTAACCCGACCCTGGTGCTGGACCCGGCGGCCGCAGTGGCCCTCAACCTGTATCCGAACCCTGCGCACGAAGAATTGTCGGTGGCGGGTGCTACTACCTCTTTGTCTTACGAGCTCCTGAGCGTGCAAGGGCAGCACGTCGGCAATGGCTTGCTGCCACCAGGCGGCACTATTCCGGTAGTTGACTTGGTACCCGGCACTTACCTCATTCGTTTGCAGGCCCCCGAAGGCCCCGTCTCGCAACGGTTTGTAAAAGAGTAGCAACCAGCTAGCTGGGCTTCTGGAAGCTGCCTTGTAGGAGAAGCAGGTTGCTGTAACACCTGAAATCTGCCCGTAGCGCGGCAGTGGGTGCCGGGTAGTGGCCTCCAGATTTGGGGATTACCGAGTTCAAAAAATAGTTGGGGAAGTAACTCAGGCAACAGCGTCAGCAACCATTCCTGTTTTTTGGAGTTGTAGCAACCATGAGCACTTCGTTGATTCCAACTTTTCGGTTCGACAATTATCCGCAGGCGGAGGAGCCGGTTCAGTCGTCGGCGCCGCCTGAGGCGCTGGAACAGCTGGTAGTATATCGGCGGGAAGAAAAATTTGCCACTTGCCGCCAGCACATGGAGCAGCACCGGCGGCAGTTTTTCAAGTTGTCGTTGGTAGAACAGGGCGGCGGTACCTTCTACCTCAACGACGAAGAAGTGGTGGTAGCGCCCAACTCTGTCCTGCTCGTTATGCCGGGTACGGCGTTGCGCTGGCACCTGCACGACGAGCCCCAGACGGGTCTGTACTGCTTTTTCTCCACCGATTTCTACAATGCTGGCCTGTTGCCGAGCTATCAACTCCACGCGGCCCTAGCCGGCGCGGCCCCCTACGTATATCACGCCTGCACACCCACTGAATATGCCGCGCTCCGCCAAAGTGGCGAGCAACTTTTTGCCCAACAAGCCCGGCTAGAGAAAGCCCGGCTGTATTTGCGCCTCCTACTCACCGACTTGCGCGAATGGCAAGCAGCGCCTGCTACAGCCGGCGCCCCAGGACTATTGCCCGCGGTGGTACAGCAGTTTTTCCAGTTGGTGGAAGCTCGCTTGGCCGCCGGAGAGCCAGCCTTGCAGCTGGAATTCTACGCCGATGCCCTGTCGGTGACAACCAAGCACTTGAGCGCTTTGTGCCGCCACGCTATGGGCCGAAGCGCCGTGAGTTTGCTGAAAGAGAAAGTAGTTACGGAAGCGAAAGTGCTGCTGTCCGGTACGCAACTCCCCGTCGGCGACTTAAGCTACCGGTTGGGTTTCTACGACGTAGCGCACTTTTCCCGGTGGTTCAAGCAGGAGACCGGGCAAACGCCTTCGACGTACCGCACAGAGTGTGCAGCGTACAAATAGTTAGGCATTTTGTGCAAAGACAACAGAAACCGAGCTGGTAGCTTTGTTGGGCAACTTCAGTGAACCGAGCGCGCTAAGGCGTCTCGCTGCCCGTAGCAGTACGCCGCGGCAACTAACGTGCGGCCTATGCGGGTTGCTTGGATCCATTTCTCTTCTTCTGTCTGTCAAATATGAGTGTAGATAAAATTGCGTTGATTGTTGGTGCCAGCGGTATTGTGGGCAGCAACCTGGCCCAGGAGCTACTTAGCACCAACTGGACGGTGTACGGTTTGGCCCGCCGTCCGCCCCAGCACCTAGCTGGCCTGCACCCGGTTGCCGCCGACCTACTCGACCCAGCGAGCCTGGACGCTGCGCTGGCGGCCGTTAACCCGACGCACGTGTTCATCACCACTTGGATGCGGCAAGACACCGAGGTCGAGAACATCCGCGTAAACAGTGCGTTGGTGCGCAACATCCTAACGGCCCTTTCGCCGAAGAAAACTGTGCAGCACGTGGCGCTTGTAACGGGCCTAAAGCACTATCTCGGGCCGTTTGAGGCTTACGCCAAAGGAGGCACGCTGCCCCCGACGCCCTTCCGGGAAGAGCTGCCCCGCCTCGAAATCGAGAATTTCTACTACGCCCAGGAAGACGAGGTGTATGCTGCCGCCGCGCGCGACGGCTATACGTGGAGCATTCACCGTCCGCACACCATCATTGGCAAAGCGGTAGGCAACCTCATGAACATGGGCACCACGCTGGCCGTGTATGGCAGCATCTGCAAAGAAACCGGTCGGCCGTTTCAATGGCCTGGGTCGGAGGCGCAGTGGAACGGCCTTTCCGACGTAACCGATGCCCGCGTCATTGCCAAGCAGCTTGCCTGGGCCGCTACCACCGAAGCGGCGCACAACGAAGCTTTCAACATTGTGAATGGCGACTATTTCCGTTGGAGCTGGCTGTGGCCCCGTCTGGCTGCCTGGTTTGGGGTGGAAGCCCGTGGCTTCGATGGCACCGTGCACCCACTGGAAGAGCAGATGGCTGAGGATGCCGCGGTGTGGCAGAAATTGGCGTCTCGGCATCAGCTTACCGTGCCGGACCTAAGCCAATTGGCCTCGGCCTGGCATACCGACTTGGATCTGGGCCGTCCGCTGGAAGTAATGACCGATATGTCGAAGAGTCGCAAACTTGGATTCCACGTGTACCAACCAACCGAGGAGTCGTTTATTGACTTGTTTGCGCAACTGCGGCAAGACCACATCATTCCTTAACGTCTAGCTGAAAGCCCAGGTACTGCACGTGTCTGGGCTTTTTGCTTGTTCCTACACCACGCTACTGCTATGCCTACCCCCTTCAACCCCGCCGAGGATGCTTCGGCCGACAACCGCCACCGGCCGCCGTACCGGGCCAGCTACCACACCACCGCTGAGCCCCTGATTGTCACGCCCACCTTCCTGACGCGGGCCGATGCCACGCCCCAGGCAGAACGGCCCCTCGACGAAGGCGCCACCCGCAGCCGCCACGGTAACTCTCTGGAAAACCCCGACGCGGAGCCGGCGGAAATAGCGTTGGAAGCCAACCCTAACCTCGCTTTCGAGCACTGGGATGAATATTGGCGCAAAGTGCACGGACCCAAATTCGCCTACGAAGAGCCAGGCAGCACCTCGGAGCCAGTGTTGCGCTACGACCAGGTGCACCGTATTTCCGCGGGCCCTTCGTCGTACTTCCGGCCGCCCTACCACGCCATGACCGAGGCCGACCACAAGCTGGTGGCCGACCCCCACGCGCAGGTACCCACCTACCAGCGTCCGCGCTGGGATGGGTTTGCCTACATAGCCTATGCCAGCGAGGCCGACATCAACCGGGTGCTCAAGCAGCCGCAGTACGACAAGCGGGTGGTGGCCGACGAGCAAACGGCGTTCCGCATGGTAACGCGCTCTATCACCCGCGAATACATCCTGCTCCCCAGCGCCACCCACCGCGACCCTATTTGCTTGGTGAAGATTCATTACCGGCAGCCAACCCTTTCGCGCGAGGCGTTCCAGGAGCGGTTGTTGCACCAACACGCCGAAGTGGTGCTGGGCCAGGCAGCCACGCACACGTACGTGCGGCGCTACGCGCAACTACACAACATCGGCTCCACCCAACCCGACCCGGAGGGCAGCCTGATGGATGCCATTTCGGTGTTGTCGTTTGCCAGCATGAACGATGTGGAAGACTTCCTCGTCACGGCCGGGTACGGAGCCATTGAGGCCGATGAGGCGTCGTTCATGGATTTGGGTCGGTCGGAATTCTGGACGGGGCTTACCTATAGCGTCATCAATCGGCTGCTGCCTGAGCTGCCAACCCGTTATTAGCTAGTTGGTTGCTTGGCTTTTTGATGCTGCTGCGCCGATCAGGATAAACCTGATCGGCGCAGTTATTTTAACAGATGGCTTACGAGCGGAAGCTATAGGATAGGGGAGAGGCACGCCGGCGCCTCATGCGTTCCGTGCTGATTTCAGAACCTGGTCTCGGTTGGCTGGGTAGGGGCTTGTGTCGGCTGCTATTGCCAGTTGTTTTATGTTTGCCACCTATGGAAAACACCCTTGTTGACTTGCAATATCCCATCGGCCGCCCGGCGCTGCCGGAGGGCCCATTGACTGCCGCTGAGCGCACCGTCTATATCGAGCAGCTGGCGGCGTTGCCCGCGCAGCTTACGGCGGCGGCTCGCCAAGTGGGCGGCGTGCGCCTGGAAAATCCCTACCGCCCCGGCGGCTGGACCGGCCGACAGGTAATACACCACGTAGCCGACGTGCACCTGAATTTCTACTTGCGCTACCGCTTGGCCCTCACCGAAGACAACCCCACCATCCGCCCGTTCGACATGAACGCCTGGGCTGCCCTCCCCGACATAGAGGCCACGCCCGTTACGGTGTCGTTGGCGCTGCTGGAGGCCCTGCACTCGCGCTGGGTGACGCTGCTCTGGCACCTCACCAACGAGCAATGGCAGCGCACCTTCTATCACCCGCTCTATCAACAAACCTACACGCTCGACCAAGCCTTGGTGCAATACAGTTGGCACGGCCGCCACCACTTGGCGCACATCGAGCTGTTGAGTCGGGAGGGCGGAGGAGCACCCACCACTTCCTGACTAGTAGCGTACGTTGAGAGTAGGAATGGATGAGGTAGCTTGCAACCCCCAGAAGCGCCACAACGCTGGCGTTTCGCGTTACCCTTACTTACCTAGCTTGACGCTTTTATGAGTTTTGGCGCTCTTGCGGGCGGCTTCTAGGATTTCCACGACCACCATATTGTTTTCCAACGAGGTCAGGTCAAAGGGCTTGAGGGTTATTTCCTGCCTGACCACAGCTGCCAGCAAAGCAAACGGGTCGTCGTAGGGGGCTTTGCGTTCTTCGAGCCGATGCGCTTCTTCCCGGAACTGGTCGTAGCCCTCGGCGTGGCGCACGCGCAAATCGTGCTTGTTGTCGGCATAGATAACGCCGGTTTCGCCGTAAATCTCCAGGTCTTTTCGACCGATGGGCCAGTTCCAGGAAGCTTGAATGGTGGCTTTGGCGTGGTCGTAAGCAAGCAAGATGGTGGCTTCGTCGTCTACTTTGGGGTTGTTTTCGGGTTGAAACTGCTGCGTGATGGCCGTGACGGTGGTAGGCTTCTTGCCGTCTTGCAGCCAGGTCATCAGATTTACGCCGTAGCAGCCAAAGTCCATCAGGGCCCCGCCGCCGTTCTGTACCGGGTCGGTTAACCAGTCCAGAAACTCGGCGTTGACGCCTATCTTTTTCGGGCCGCGGTGCCCGTCCCGAACCACTACTTGGCTCAACTCGCCCACCGTACCATTCTTCAGCAGCTCGTAGGCTTGGTGGTTGGTGGGGTACCAGGTGGTTTCGTAGTTGGTGAGCAATTGAATATGGTGCTTCTTGGCCAGGGCCTCCATCTTGCGGGCGTGGTCGAGGCTGACGGCCAAGGGTTTTTCCACCATCACATGAATGCCCTTGGGCGCGCAGGTCTGCACCACTGCCAAGTGCTCGTAGATAGTGCCGAACGCCGTAACGGCCTCCGGCTTGGTGGCCGCAATCATTTCGTCCATGGTATTGAACACGATGCGCATAGAGTAGCCGTGCTGCTGTGCGTAGCGCTGCGCCAAGTCCCGGTTGGGTTCTACAATCCCCACCACCTGGATGTCGTTGCGGTTTTTCAAGCCTAGTATCCCGTGCACGTGGGCATGGGTCAGGCCAACTACCCCCACACGCAAGGGAGCTTTTTGCGCAACAACAACTGAGTTTAGCAGCATCAGGCAGATAGTGAGCAGGGAAGTAAAGGTCATACTACCGGGAGTTAGGACGGGTTTATAGAATCAACAGTACGGATTTTTATTGTCTAGCACCCGCGAAAGAACCCGCCGCCGCTCTCGGCAGTGGTGTTAAGGCCATATGGCCGAGAGTGATGGTTGTTCGGACACTTACTTGGAAAAGAAAATTGGGCTTCGGGCTTTTCTTGACAAAGGCCAATAAAGAAAGTCGGGAGAGCATACGATATGCTTAACCTGGTTTGGCATACGCGAAGCTTGCTCCGTCATACAGTTCAATTGCTTGAAAGTTAAAGTCCTACCACTAACTGAACCGTAGTACAACGCCCCTATAGAGTTAGGCTAACTAAAACGCAAAGGCCTCGTTTCATAAAAACTGATAACTCCCTTTACAACTCATGAAAGAAGATAACACACTTAGCCGCCGTCAAATAATCAGTGGTTTAGGAGCCAGCCTGGCTGTGGCCGCCGTCGGTCCGGTAGTAGGTGCCGAAGCCGCTAGCCGCCCCGCCGAAGCCGCTGCCGAACCCCTGAAAGACCCGACCACTGCCTACCCTAAACCTCCATTCAAAAGCCAGACGCAGCCCTGGCCAGGCTTGGCCAGTAAGATGGACCCCTTGCCTGACCATGGCGAGAAAAGCTACAAAGGCTCGGGCCGCCTGAAAGGCCGCAAAGCCCTCATTACCGGTGGCGACTCCGGCATGGGCCGAGCCGCCGCCATTGCCTACGCCCGTGAAGGCGCCGATGTAGCCATCAATTACCTACCGGCCGAGGAAGCTGACGCCAAAGAAGTGGTAGCCCTCATCAAAGCCGCCGGCCAAAAAGCCGTAGCCATTCCCGGCGACCTGCGCGACGAAGCCTTCTGCAAGAAACTGGTGGACGATGCCGTGCGCCAACTAGGCGGCCTGGATATTTTGGTTAGCAACGCGGCGCGGCAACAGCAGCACCAGTCCATCATGGACCTGTCCAGTGAGGATTTCGACGCGACGATGAAAACCAACATCTACGCGCCGTTCTGGCTTATCAAGGCTGCCTTGCCCCACCTTAAGCCCGGCTCGGCCATCATCGGTACCACCTCCGAGCAGGCCACCGACCCCTCCGCCGACCTCTACGACTACGCCCAAACCAAGGCGGCCACCACCAGCTTTGTCCGGTCGTTGGGCAAGCAGCTTGCGCCGAAAGGCATCCGCGTGAACGGTGTAGCGCCCGGCCCCATCTGGACGCCCTTGCAAGTGAGCGGCGGTGCCACCCAAGAGAAGCTGCAGAAGTTCGGCGGCGATACTCCTATGAAGCGCCCCGGCCAGCCCGCCGAACTAGCTGGTATTTATGTGCTGCTCGCCGACCCGCTGGCCAGCTACGCTACTGGGCAGGTATATGGTTCCACTGGCGGCGCAGGCATGCCGTAGTCATGTTGGCTCTGTTGTAGCAACGACAGTAAGTATGCAAAACGCCCCGGCAGCTGCCGGGGCGTTTTTCTTGTTGGTCAGCCTCTAACGTAAGCCAAGTACACCAGAACACTGCTTACGACCCCAGCGGCACTAAGCATCATCGCAAGCAGTTGTGGAAGGGTTGCTTACTGCGCGACTTGTACTGGTTGCGGTAAACAGGAGGCATTTGGGATAGGGCAGTTGACTTGATTATTTATTGGCTACCGTCATAACGGAGTTGGTATTTCCCTTGCCGTCGTCTTGGGTGTTGGGGTTGGCGGGGTCAGTTTGCCAGTTGCCATCCACCACAATCTTGTACTGGTAGGTGCCTTTGGGCAGCTGCAAGGTGCAGCGCCACTCGTTGCCTTCTCTCAGAAACAGGGTATGCAGGGGTTGCCAGTTGTTGAAGCTGCCAGCCAGTGTAATCAGGCGGGCCGCTGGGAAGCCGGGCAGCCGGAGCGTTACGTTGCCTTTGGTAGGTTCGGTAAGTTGGGTTAAGATGTTTCGGGCAGCTTGGTCGTCGGGTTTCATCACTACGTAGCGGCTTAACGCTGCTTTGGCCTTCGGACGGTCGTTCTGTTTCAAGTGCGCGAAGGCGGAGGCTTTCATCATATCAGCCGACTGCGGGTAGTACGTGCTGCCTAGTTCCAGCAGCTCAACTGCCTGGGCAATTTGTGGGGTATTGCTTAGCTCATCAGCCATTCGGAGCAGATCTTCTTCCGACAGCTGTGCCGTGCTGCGCCGGGTACTGCCGCCCGGCTTGGTAGCTAAAAAAGGCTTCGCGGAGGCCACAGCGCCCTGTTTCAGAAGAGTGCGGCTAACCTGAACGAACGGGCTTCGGTAGGGCTCGTAGTAAACGAAGTCCGCTATATCGCGCACTGGCAGCCCCAGCGTGCGGGCCGGTACGTCCGATACGATGCTTAGGCCATTGCGGCAGTTGGTGAAGTACACTACGCCCTCTTTGCGGGCCCGCGACACGTAGACAAAGCAGCGAAAGTCGCCGTTGTCGCCCCAGTGCCAGAACCCCTCGTTGCCAGCTTGTTGTGCCAGCCCAATGCCCACCCCCCACCGGATGGTGGGCGAGGCCTGAAGGGTGTCGTCGAGGGTGCGTTTGGGAGTAGATAGAGGACGAAAGATGGCCTGCGCAGTGGCGGGTTTCAGGCCTTGGCCGGTGAGCAGGGCGACTATAAACCGTCCGTAGTCGGTGGCAGTCGTCATGAGCGAAAAGGCCGCGTTGGATTCGTTGTACCGACTGAGGGCTGTTGGTTGGCCGAAACGGTTGTGCGGCGTGGCGTGGTTGGCCTCAAACGCCGGTTGCCAGCGGTAGCTGCTGCGGCTCATGCCCAAGGGCCGAAACACGTATTGCTGCGCCAGCTCGTCCAGCTCTTTGCCCGTGATGGTTGTCACCACGCCCTGCAAGTACACGAAGCCTTCGCCCGAGTAGCCAAACCGGGTGCCAGGGTCGAAGAGGAAGTTGAGTTGTCCGCTGCGCCAGTTCGGCAATCCCGTCTGGTGGCTCAGCACCATTCGAGCCGTAATGCGTTTGTGCCGTTCGTCGTGCTCGATGGCCCGGAATGGTACGTACTGATACAGGGGCTTATCAAGATTGATTTTACCTTCGTCGGCCAGCTTCAGCACCAAATAAGCAAACAGGGGCTTGCTGAGCGAGGCCGCCGAGAAAACAGTATTCTCATCAACGCGCTCCGGTTTTCCAGCTTCCCGCACCCCGACGCCCTTGGACCAGACCACTCCTTTTTGGTTGATAACGGCCACCGACAAACCTGGTATCCCGGCACTGTCAATGAGAGTTGTCAGGTCTGAATCGGGCAACGCCGCTTTTTGTGCTTGCAGGAGTTGAGGCAGGAAAAGTAGCAGGAGGACAAGGGATTTCGGTTTCATTGCGGTTGGGTCGGCTTGTTGGCAATTTCGAATTTAATTCGCGTAAGATGCCACTTAGCCCGTCCGCAATAGACTTCGGCTTTTGTGTGTAACCCTCATATTTTCAACACCTCCCGAACCCCACGTAAGTTGTCGGCAATGCTCTTCAGCGGATCGGGCGGCGAGAGGTACCGGCCCGAATATCCCTATGTTCTGGTTTAGATACCGGTGGGCTTGCCGTCGATGCTGTGGGCGTTGCGGTTGTGCCAGTACTGCTCTACCTGCTCGGGGCCGCGCTGTTCCATGTAGTCGTTTAGCTCGTCGCGCTCGGCCCTATAATCGAAGAACGGCACTGCCATGCCACAGGAGGTTTGCACCAGATCCACCGCTACCACCACGATCTGCCGGGAGCCGGGTAGGGGAGGAAACAGGGGCAGCAACTCGGCCCACTCTGCGTCGCGCGGGTGGTATACGGTGGCGGTGCCGTAGAGGCGCAGGATGTTGGGCTTGCCCTCAAAGGCGCACCACATCAGCGTAATACAGTTTAGCTCTAGCAGGTGAGCGGCGGTTTCGTTGCCGCTGCCGGTCAGATTCAGCCAGGCCACGCGGTTGGCATCAAGCACGCGCAGGGTGTCTTGGCCCTTGGGGGAGATATTGACGCGCCCATCCGCGGGGGCCGTGCCCACAAAGAAGATGTGCTGCTGCTCGATAAAGGCCTGAATTTCAGCGCTGATAGCGGGGTATTGCTTACCCATGAGGAATAGGAAACGCAAAACGCTCCTGTATTTACAGGAGCGTTTTTATGAAGTGAGTAATCAATTAGATGGCCATACGGCGTATTGTGCTTCGGTGAGACGCTGAGCTATTGCTGGCTCTATTATCTGAGCTTCGGTGTAGCTTAGACCATAGAGCAGGTACACAAGGTGGTCGAGGCGCTGATCGAGGCGGCGAATGCGGGCTTGCAGCTGGCTTTGCTCGGTTGCGAGACGGGCAGCACGGAGCTGTGGATGCAGTGTGAGCAGCTGCTCGGCGAGGGTAACGATGGCATCGTGGCGATGTTGATCAGGTGTGATTTTGACAGGTAGATTAGCTAGTTCGTAAATCCTGATTTCGGGAAAAACTTTGTCCAGTCTATTATATTTCTTTTTGAAGTAGTAAGCTATCAGTGTAGAGCTAATAATACCTAAAAGGTACTTTGAATCAATAGAGTGAGGCTTGATTATTTGTAGTAACTGACTTGTTACAAAATCATCATTTGTGTAAGAAGCAATTAACCTTTCGCCAACAATTCGACGGACTAATATTCTTTCTCCTTCAAATAATTTTGGATCACGCGGAGCCGCCAAATGTGAGCCATAGCTTAGCCATTTGTTTTTCCAATTAATGAAAAAGGGATGAATATCTTTTCCTTCTAAATAATGCCGATACGATGAATTGATTTTTGAATTAGATTCAAAAATATGATTCTTGGCAGCTTCGGGAACTTGCGCTGGTTTGCCTTTCCCTGTTTCGTATATTTTAATCCCGAATTTAACTTCAGCAAGTTCCTGTACTGACTTTGTATCTGAGGCTATTTTGTCCTTGAGTTCGTTATCACCTTCTTCAAGATTTATATTAATAACCTTAAGGCCAGCATCGTTCCATGTAGTCTGTCTGATATTTCGGAGCGTAATTAACTCGCCTGTTTTATCAGGTCTTATAATTGTAGTGCTAGCTAAAGATGAAGGGTTATTGTTTTTGAGGAGTGCTATTACTGGTAGTACAGTTGCTTGGTCAAATACTTTTACAGATGAATAATCTATGATCTGCTCAATCACAGTGTTATTTAAAATAAAGGATCTTAGCTTCAACGTAGTCTTGTTGTTTAGCCAAGTATTAGGTGTGATATAACCAATATATCCTTCTTTTTTTGCTAAAGATATTCCTCTCTCCCAGAATAGAACATACATATCAAACTGAGTTTCAGCCACTGCATATCTTTCGGTGAAGTAGTCGTATTGGTTGCCATTCTCTTCTTTCCATTCCCGACCCCCTAAATACGGCGGGTTGCCAATAACGGCGTCGAAGCCGCCTTGCTGGAATACTTCAGCGAATTCGTCGCGCCAGCTGAATGGTTTGACGGCGCGTTCGGTACCGAAGTTCAACTCCTGGTCGTAGAAATCGACATCCACGAGGGAGTTGCCGACGCGGATGTTCTGGTCGATAGTGGGTAGCACGCGTTCCAGGCCGAGGCTTTGCTGCATACTGGCCGAGGTCTCGCCCTCAAGGCACTTGAGCAGCAGCGAGAGCTTAGTGACTTCGACAGCCTGCTCGTCGAGGTCGACACCGTAGAGGTTGTTGAGCAGGATAGTTTTTTTGACAGCGGTGGTCAGGTGGCCATCGGGGGTAAGAGCCTTGCCGCTACCCGTGGGGCGGGCTGGCTTGCCGGCCTTTTTGGGGCCGCCAGCCGGGGCCAGGGTGGGGGGCAGAGCGGCGGTGGGATGGGTTTGGTAGTAGGCCAGGTGCCAGTCAAGCAGAAACTGATAGGCCCCGAGCAGGAAGGAGCCGGAGCCGCAGGCGGGGTCAACGATGCGCAGCTTGGCTATCTGCTGAGGGCTGCTGCCCTCGCATAGCTTGCCCACGGTGTTTTTGACAATGTACTCCACGATGTAGGCGGGCGTATAGAACACGCCACCGGCTTTGCGCACCTCGGGCTTTTCCTCGATGATGACCGTGCGGTCGGGCTGGAGCTGGATAACTTTGCCCAGGAAGCGTTCGTAGGCAGAGCCCAGGATTTCGGCCCCGATAACGGAGAATTCATATGGCGACTCGGGGTAATATAGACCGTCGAGCAGGGGTTTGAGTGTGGTGTTGTCGAGGCGGACTTCGGCGGAGAGGGTATCTTTGTCGAGGTCGAAGAGGCCGGAGTTGTAACGGGCAGCAGCAGCCCGGAATCTATCGAGCAGGGAGAGGTAAATACCATCTTTGGCCTTGATGGAGGCCAGTTTTTTGAGGTCGTCTTCGGGCTCAACGCCCCGGTCTTCGGCAATGCGCAGAAAGATGATGCGGTCCAGGAGCATCTGTACCAGAAAGCGCATCTGTTCAGCGTCGAGCTTGCTGTTGCGAGCGGCGAGACCTTGGGCGAGGGCGGCGCGCATCTGCTCCAGAGTATCGAGAAAGGCACGGTCAACAGTTTCCTTGCCGCGCCGGCCGGAGCCGCTGGCTACAAACCTATCAAGATTGCCGCGGTACACACTTTCGCGGGAGAAATTGTCCCACAGGAAGTCGAACTGGGCTGCGTACTGATCGAAAGTAAAGTAGTGCAGGCGAGCTTTGGAGGATTTGTCTTTGGGACCAGGCTGGATGGAGCAGTCATAGACTGCCAGCTCCTCGAAATCTGTGAGTAGGCTCAAGGCCATTTTAGCGTTCCAGCCATATCTGCGCACTTGGTAGGCGGGCTGTACGTCGCCTTTAATATTGACGCTGGGCTTTTTGGCTTCGAGGAAAAACAGGTTCTGACCGCCTGGCAGCCGGAACAAATAGTCGGGAGCTTTGCTGGCTTTGCCTATTTTGACACGGGCTTCATGGACGACTTCGCAGTATGCAGGAGAAGCGCCGTTGTCGTTGTTGACATCCCAGCCCAAGGCTTTAAAAAAGGGGTTAATGTAGTGGACGCGAACTTCGGTTTCGTTGGATTTGCCGCGCTTGAAATCGGGCAGCTGGTAAGTAAAGTTCTCAACTAGGCGAGCCATTTCGAGACGAGCCTGTTCTTTAGATAGTGGTTGAAACATGAACGCGGTGGTATAAGATAGGGAAGCGGAATTACGCAGCCGTGCCGAAGCTAGGAATAGTTTGAGTGTGGGACAATCAAGTACCCTTCAACACCTCTCGGATTCCGCTCAAGCCACCGGCAATACTTTCCAGCTTGTCGAGCATTTGCAGAAGCTGGCCAGCGCCGGAGTTGCGCAGGTTGTCGCGGAAGGTGGCTTTGATTTCCTGCCAGCGGGCCTCCTCGGTGGGGGTGAGCCAGCCGAGCAGCTCGCGGAGCTTAAGCAAGTTGGCTTCGGTGGCGCTGGTTAGGGTTTGGGCTTCGCTCTCGTAGTGGGCGGCCAGCAGGTCGGTTATTTCCTGATCGTTCATCACGGGGCGGACTTTTTCGGCCAGCTTGTTCATGTTGCGGTACGAGCCCTGCAGCTTGAACGGCGGCTCGGTGCGGTAGGCGTCGGCTTGGGCGGCGCTGGCAATGTAGGCGGCATTTACACGGGCTACCACGTCGCGCAGGCGCAGCAGCTTTTGTAGCACCGCCACGTACTCGTTCAGCTCCTCGGGCGTGTGGTTGCCCTCGAAAGAGACGCCCTCCGACTGGCCGGTTTCGGCGAGGCGGATGAGAGCAGGCACGTCTTGGGGGCTTTGGGTAGCGAGGCGGGCTAGGGCAGTGTTGCTGGTGAGGGCGTTTTCGAGATAGGAGAGGCGGAAAGCTTCTTCGGAGCCGGCCGTGAGAATGTCGCCGAGGTTGTAGATGTCGGCGCGGTTGGCTAGCATGTCGGGCAGTTGGAACACGTCGCCGCTTTCGGTGTAGGGGTTGCCAGCCATTACCACGGCTACCTTGCGGCCTCGGAAATCGTAGGTGCGGGTGCGGCCCTGATACACGCCCTCGATCTTGCGCTGCGCGTCGCAGAGCGAAATAAACTTCTGCAGAAACTCGGGGTGGCAGTGCTGGATGTCGTCGACGTAAATCATCACGTTGTCGCCCATTTCGAAGGCTAGGTTCAGCTTTTCCAGCTCCTGCCGCGCCCCGGCGTTCGGTGCCTGCGCCGGGTCCACACTAGTTACGGCGTGCCCAATGGCCGGACCGTTGATCTTCATGAAGATAAGGCCGAGGCGGTTGGCCACGTACTCCATGAGGGTGGTTTTGCCGTAGCCCGGGGGCGAAATCAGGAGCAGCAAGCCCATCAGGTCGGTGCGCTTGCCTTCTCCGGCCGCGCCAATCTGCTTGGCCAGGTTGGCGCCGATAAGAGGCAAGTATACCTTGTCAATGAGCTGATTGCGCACAAACGAAGTCAGCACGCGGGGGCGGAAGTCTTCAAGCCGCAGCTCTTGGGTGGCCTGCGCGAGCAACTGCTTCTTGGTTTCCTGAAACGCTTCGAACTGCGGCACCGTGGTACGGTCGTAGTGTAGCAGGCGGCGGCGGAAATTGGGGAAGTCGAGGTGGTAGGTGGGAGCGGCCGCCTTACCGTCTGGGGTGTTAGGCGTGTCGGGGGTGCTGATGCACGGGTGGGCGCCCTGGAAGCCAGCCAACGTTTCGCGCAGGGGCGTGTGCACCACGCGGGCCGGGTCGTAGGTGTCGGTGACCAGCAGCACGGCGGTTTCGAGACAGAAATCAGTTAGCGAACCAGCTGCGGGTGCCTGACGCAAATACGCCTGTAGCCACTGCCGCACCAAAGCCAGCTGCGCCGCCGGCTGGTCGCGCAGACCTGCTACCGACTGCTGAAACAACTCCGTCGCCTGCCGCTCCTGCAACGACTTCTGAAACTGCTGGTACAGCTCAGCGGCTTCGGCGGCAATGATGAAGCTGCCCGTGTGCGTCAGCTCATGAAACAGGTAGTCACCAGCTTCGGCCACTTGGTCGGGCGTGAAGAGGCTGGTTTGCTGCGCGAAGGCTTCAACAGCCGTTTGTAGTTCGGTTTTCAGGGTGTCGAACTCCTGCGAATCAGGAAAGACTTGCAACAGCACGCCAATGCCCTGCAGCTGCCGCTCCCAATGGGCGCGCTGGTCGGGGTGGCAAAAGCGGAGCCAGAACAGGCTGGCCGCGGCGCGGGTCTCGGCCGGATAGCGCAGCAAGTCGGCGGTGCGGGTGAGGCGCACCAGAGCCGTAAGCAGCAGGGTGGCGTCGTGGTCGTGCACGCCTTTGAGGTAGCCCTCGGCGTAGCGCGAGGCCATAAACTGCTGCACATAGGCTAGCAGCTCCGGCTGGCTGAGGTGCGAGAGTTCGGCTACGGACAGCACGGCGGCGCGTCCTACTTCGGGGTTGGCGGGCGTGGGGTGCTGCGCGGCTTGCAGCAGGCGCCAGGCCAGAAACTCGGCCCGGTACACTTCTTCGTTTTCCGATACCACGGTTTGCTCCCACACCGGGCGAGCCGAGAGCAGCGCGGGGTCGGTTATCTTCTGGAAGAAGTTGGTCCCGGTAAGGTGGTAGTGCAGGTCGCCGTCGCGAAGTACCACCGTCAGGTCCAGCGGCTGGGTGTTCACGGTGAAGGCGTGGGAACCGAACTTCAGCGTTTGGCCGCCGTCGGCGTAGAGGTCGGCCCGGTCGCGGAGCTGGCGCACGGCATCTTCGCGCAGCGTTTTCAGACGCGACTGCACATCGTCGGCCTTCACGGCGTCACCAAGTTTGCGCAGCTCTTCCATGGTGCCGCGCACTTTCTCCACCATCAAGTCGGCAGCGAAATAGCCGTTGATGTCGGCTACTGATTCTAGACGACCGAGGCGAGTTTGCACAGCTTTTAGTAGCCGCTCGGCGCTTTGCAGCAAGGCTGTAGCGCGCTGGTTACGAGCTGCCACCAAGGCCACTTTCTTGCTCTCGAAAGCCTCGTACACTTGCTCGCGCTTAGTTGCCAACTGGCTCAGGAACTGGTCGAAGTCGGGAAACTTGCCTTCCAGCTCTTCCAGTTGCACCATGAGCTTGGTCAGGTACTCATCACACTTAGCGGGCGCGTCGGCCAGGTCGAGGTAGTTGGTAAGGGCTTGGTCGAGCAGTTTGAGTTGGGCCGTGAATTCGGCCTGCGCCTCGGTGCCCGCCAGCGCCTGCCGCCGCCGCTTCAGCGCCGCCCGAATCTGGTTGAAGCGCGCGTACACCGCCGAGATATTGTCGATGATGGCTGTGGTTTGGGTGGGGTCCGGGATGGGCAGGTTGCTGACTACCTCAATGAGCAGCTCCAGCTCTTGGGCAATAGCTGCTGTTTCCTGTTCGCGTTGGTCGGCTTCCACGGTTTTCTGCACCTGCGCCACGCCTTCTTCGATGGTCTGCACGCGGGTGGCATAGGGCGCTAGCGCGTCGGGTTTTAGCAGGAACTCCACGGTGTGAGTAGCTACCTCCTTGCTCAGCGTTTCAAGGGTGGCGGCGTGAGCTTCCACGGCGGGCGCTTCCACGTAGCGCAGCTCTTTCAACGAAATCACCTCGCCCCGCACGGCCCGCAGCTCACCAAGCAATTGCACAAACTCCGTTACAGTATCGGGCGCGGCACGACGGATGCGGCTGGCTAGGTCGTCGGCTTTTTGAAAGACGGTTTGGGTTTGCTGGCTGGTGTTTTTGCGGATGCTCTGCACTTTCTCGAACTCGGCCACCGCCGCCGAAGCCGTCTGCCGGATTTCCGTCAGTGGCTCGGCCAGGGCTTGAGCAGCGGGTTCGCGCAGCCAGTGGTAGGAGTCGGTAAGGGCCGTGGTTTGGCGGATCAGGTCGAGGTAGAGGCCGGCGTAACTGTCGTCTTTGCCGGTGAGGGTCAAGACTTCCTGCACCTCACTCATGGCCCGCACTATCTCTTTGTTGCCCAGCTTGTAGAGGTACGAATCGGAGGTGACGGGTAGCTGGAAGTCGGGGCCGGTGTAGGGCGTCTGCCAGATTTGGACGGCGTGGTGCTTCTTGGGCTCATCGTCGGCGCGGAAGTAGCACAGCTCCCCGTTCTCGAACAGCGCGTAGCCGTGGCACACAATCGGGTTATCGACGCGCTGGGCAATGCGGTTGTAGCTCAGCAGCAAGTAAGCGCCACTCTCCCGGTTGTAGAACACGTACAGGAAATCTTCTCCGTTGGGCGAAGCCAGCCGCTTCTCGAACAGCATGTCGCGCAAGCCGTTGTCGAACAGCTTATTGTCGCCGGTTTGCAGGTAGAAGCCGTGCGGGAAAATCAGCCCTTGCCCGTCAGGCAGCAGCACGCAGGCATCGGCCAAGGCATCGAGCCGCTGCGCCTGTTGCAGCCGGTGGTTGAAGATGAAGTAGCGGTACTGCTGCTCCTGGTACGGCCGAATCTTGAGCAGAATCAGGTTGCCAATAACCGCGTAATAGATTTCCGAGTCGTCCAGCGTCTGGTCTTTGTTGTCGACTGGCTCGCTCAAGATGCCCTGCCCAGTGGCGGTATTGTCTTCCACCTTGATGGTCAGGTCACCGCCGATGGTTTCCACAAACACCTTGTCCTCGATGCTGACGTGGGGGTGCTTGCCGCCGCGCTGCATGTCCCGGGTGGCGCGCTTCCACTGAAACTCGTGCTGCGGCGGGAAAGTGTACTCGTGGTCGGAGCGGTTGTCGAGGTAGGTGAGCGTATCGCCCTGCAGCAGCCACTTAAACGTCTTCACGTCGGTAGCACTCTTGCCGATGCGGAACACCATGAACAGGTGCGTCCCGATCTGCGCAAACTTTACGAACTGTGTGTTCTTGTAGTAGCGGTACAGGTTGCGAAACTCCTCCAGAAACTGCGGGGTCTGCAACAGCTCCAGTCCCTGCGGCCGGAAATCGTGCTCGGCATACTCGTACACTCCGAACACATCGGCTAAATCCGGCTCCGCCTTCAGCCCCAATACCACGTTATACCCAAACAAGAAGCGGCGCCCCACCGGCACCATGTCCCACGGCACGCAGTTGTTGTCGGTGGTGATGCGGCCCGTACCAAGCAGGCGTGTATCCACGGCCCCAAACACCTGCTTGCGCTCAGTATTCAGCGCATCCAGCCGCTGGCGCAGGTCCGCACTGCTTTTCTGCAAGCGGTTGCGCAGGATTTCGTAGGTGCCGGTTTCGAGTTGGGTAGCTTGAGCTTCCATAGGAGGGCAAGGCACAAACCCTTGCCAGGAGAAAAGAACTGCTGATTACTTGGTTGAGGGCCGCAATGTGGCCTTCAGGATAGCACTGGACGGATCGGATCTAGAATAGATGACAGCGGTAGTATCGCCTTTGGCGTGGGTACGTAGGAAGCTTCTGGTCACCCTGGTTCTAAGGGAATAATCTGCTCCACCAACGGTATATTGCACCGATACGCGCCGGCCCTTGTAGGTTCTCACCCGGGTAATGATGCCCGTGACATACCCCGGGTTTTTCAGAATTAACGCCCGCTTTTCGGCCCTCTCCGCTTTGACGAAGTAGATGACGCCCGCAAAGACCGCAACGCAGAAAGCCAGCCCAAGGACAATACTGACTACCTGCCGAGTCGGAGTTGGCGGATTGCTAGAATCGGGTGCTTGCATGAACATACAACAAGGAGTGGAGCCTGGCTTTCCTTCTCAACTGAGGCGGAGCTAGGGTGGTTGAATAGAGTAGAATGATGCGTACTTAACTGAGATAGTCGGTAAGACAGCCGTGGCTACTCAGTGGTATGCACGCTGTCGATGACGCAGCGGCCTTTTTCTTGTTTGACGTAGAAGACCCAGCTGAAATTTTCTTCTCCAAGTGAGGATAATTGCAGGCGGTAGGCCTGAGTGCCGGGTTTGAGGCCAGCAGGTTGGTACGCCGTCAGCTTATTGATGTCTTCGCGTTGATAGATGTCTTGCGTATGAATCACCTCGTCGGAGTCAAAGCCTTCGAGCAACCCTTCCGTCACTTTCTCGGCTTCCAACTCCTGCCCGCGTTCCAGGATGGAAGCCTGTTTAGCAGCCAGGTAGCTGGCAGAGAAATAGCCGGAGCGCCGAAGCGTATCGATGTATACAGCCAACTTACGGTGGTTCAGCTGCATGTAGTTCGTGGAGCTGATATTACTGCGAGGAATTTTGGCCAACGTAGCGGCATCTTCGTCGCCGGTGAGCGGTATGTTGATAAAATCCGTGGTAGTGTCGAACTCTGCGGTATACCGTCGATGATACCAGCGCAGGAACCCTTGCATACGCTCCAAGCAAGGCGGCGCAGCGGCAGTAGCAGGTGGTTGGTCAGCCGCCGTTGGGCTAGTAACCGCTTCCTCCGCGTGTGACTTGCTGGAATCAGGTGAGTTGCAGCTAGCCAATAGCACAGCTAATGGTACGTACAGTAAGGAAAGTGTCGTAGGGCGTAAAAGCATGTAGAGTGACTCTATTAGAACTGAAAACTAGCTCCCCTCCTCATCTGAGGGGAGCTAGTTGCTAATCCTTGCTTGAAGGGTAGTCATTCCTTACTTCAGCTCCAACATCTTCACTGGCTTGTCGCCGATACCTAAAGCCTGCGCGGTGCTGGCTAGTTGCGTGATGGTGTTGCGGGTGGCATCGTCGCCGGCTTTGTTCATCAGCTTCAGGAGCAGGGCCGAGACGCTAAGGTTTTTCATATCCTCGGAGCTGAGGCCGAACTGGTCGATGAAGCGGCGCAGGTTGGACTTGAAGTCGCCGCCCCCGTCGAGAGAAAAGAAAGCGTCTTTCACCGTACCGAGCACTTCGGAGTTGTGCACGGCGCGGTCCACCATTTTGCCTTTGGTTATCGAGCCGATAATCTGGTCGAAGAACATCGTCTCGCCACCCACGATGTCGATTTTGGCAGCTTTGAGGGCTTCGCCGATAACATCGGCCTGCGAGGCAGCAATGTCTTTCTGGATGCTGATTTGGGCCAGCTCCACCGACTTTTCTTTGTCGAGACGCAGTTTGAATTCCTCGTGGTCTTTGCCCACCCCGTCGAGCTTTTTCATGGCGTCGGCCTTGGCTTCGATGCCCTTGGCTTCCACCGCAAACTTCTGCTCCGAAACGGCCGCTTCGGCGAGGCCTTTCTTCTGGTCGGCATCGGCGCGGGCCTGGATGATGTCGGCGTCGGCGAGGCCTTTTTCGCGGTTCACTTTGGCCGCTACCAAGCCAAGCTTCTCGTCGGCTTCGGCTTGGGCGCCGGCTTTGGCCTGGATGGCTTGGGCTTCGGCGGAGGCAGTGAGTTGGAGTACGTTGGCTTCGGTTTCACCTTCTTTCTGGCGAGCGGTGGCTTTGGCTTGCATCACCTGCGCTTCAGCTAAGCCAACGGCCGTGGCTTTGCTGGCTTCGGCTTCAGCCAGTGTGCGGATGGCTTGGCCCTTGAACTCAGCGGCGGCTTTCTCGGCTTCGGCATCAATGAGGGCCTGCTTGGCGCGGAACTCGGCGGCCTGGCGCTCCATGTCAGCGTTGCCCACAAGGGCCACGGTAGCGGCTTCGGCTTGCTGCTTGGCGGCCGTAACAGCTACCAGTTTTTCACGGTCGGCTTGGGCTTGGGCGCGGGTGTCTTTGATTTTCTCTTCCTCTTGAACGGTGGCTTTTTCCACTACTATCCGCTCACGAATAATAGTTTGAATGTTCTTCTTTTCTTCTTCCAACGCCTTCTCTTTTTCGATTTGAGCTAAGGCTACAATCCGTTCCCGCTCGTTGGCTTCCAACGCTTTGGCTTGGGCTACTCGCTCGGTTTCCACGGCGTCGGTGCGCTGTTTGTTGCGCTCGGCTACCAGCACCTGCCGGTCGCGGTTCTGCTGCGCGATGCCTACTTCTTCTTCGGTGGCAATGCGGGCCTTTTCCGACTTCAGCTTTTCTTCTTGCTGTACTTTCTCGGTTTCGGCCAGTTCGCGGGCTTTGATATTGGCTATTTCGCGCTTCTGCTTTTCCTGGTTCTCAATCAACTGCTTATCGAGTTGCAGGATGGTTTCTTGGGCTTCCACGTCCTGCTTCTTGATGGTTTTTTGCATCTCGCGGGCAATAGAGTTGGCCTGAATCTTCTGCTCCGAGGTCAGGGCCACAATCTTCTTAATACCCTCGGCGTCCAGGATGTTGTCTTGGTTGAGTGAGGACAGCGGGGTTTGCTCTAAGTAGTCAATGGCGCAGTCGTCGAGGACGTAGCCGTTGAGGTCGGTGCCGATGATGCGCAGGATTTCCTGTTTGAACTGCTCACGCGAGTTGTAGAGCTCGATAAAGTCGAACTGCTTGCCCACCGTTTTCAGGGCTTCCGAGAACTTGGCGTCGAAGAGGTTTTCCAGCGCCATCGGGTCGGAGGCGCGGCGGCAACCAATACTCTGCGCTACTTGCACCACGTCGTCGTGGGTTTTGTTGACGCGCACGAAGAAGTTCACTTTCACGTCGGCCCGCAGGTTGTCTTTGCAAACGAGGCCTTCGGAGCCAGCCCGCGAAATAACCATGTTTTTGAGGGTGATGTCCATCACCTCCAGCTTATGCAGCACCGGTACCACGAAGATGCCGCTAAACGACACCTTGGTATCGCCAAGGCCGGTGCGTACCATCGCCTCACCTTGCACAGCTTTCTGGTACATTTTCACCACAATGGCAATCAAGCCAAGCAGCAGCAGGGCGACAATGACAATCACCGCCAGGGATAGTTGTTCTAACATGGAAGTAAGAAGTAAGAGTAAATTCAAACAGAAGAAAGTATAAAGCAAAAAAGAACAGACCTAGAAAAGATACTATTTGGCGCCCTGTTACAAAGGAAGCTGAATAGTCGGGTTAAGTTGATGCAAGGCCTGTAAAAAGTTGAGCTTGTTGACGGGAGAAACCAGAACCGTATCGTACTTGCCGTAGCTGATTTCCAACCGGTCGAGTGAAAAGGCCGGCGAGCTAAGTGGGTTGCGCGTGGGCATCACCTTGGTAATGCTATCCAAAGCCACCTGCATCCGCCAAAGTCCGCATTGCACCACTAGGTGCGTGGGCGTAAGGGTGTAGAGGGTGGTGCGCATCATGTAGAAGACATAAGCTGATGTCAGCCAACACATTGCAGCACTAGTGAGAAACGCAGCGGGGTGTTGCCAGCTTATCAAAGGCACGCCCATCAGAAAGAGGAAAATGGGTCCAACCAACCACCAGCTGACCGCCGATTTGAAGATTTTCAGCATCGTTTTGGCAAGAAGATATTAGTTGGACAACGCATCGGCTAGTATTTCAAGCATCTTCACAAACACGCTCCAAACAAATTCAAACAGTCCTTCCAGCAGCACATCGGCACCAAGTTCGATCAACCAGTCCCGAAAAGATTTCAGCTTCTCAAGCATAAGAAATCAACAGCGTTACACTGCGTCGTAGGGCTCAATCAGGTAGCAGCGGCGCTCCTTGTCATAGTCGATTACTAGGGCGGAGTCGCCTTTGCGCAGCTCGGAGGTGATGGAAGCGGCGCGAACGTTAAGTACCAGCGGCGCTCCATTGAGCAACCGGACGCTGGCTTGACCGAGCCGCTCGTGGCTGGTAGGCAGCAGTACTAGGCAGACTTTGCCGAGGGGCTGCGCACCGCTGTCGTGGCTTTTCTCGAGGGCGGCAAACAGATGCACGAAAGGCAGCGTGAGCACCTTGGCTAGTAGCAAGCTGCTGATGAACAGCGGCACCAGCAGTAGCAACCCCGGCAGCAAGGCCTCATTGCCGAGGTAGTAGTTGAGTAGGATGCTCGCCACCCACAGCGGCAAGGCCACAAAGCTCAAAAACACCATCAGCGGTACGCGCCCTAAGTTGAAGAAAGCCAGTGCGTTGTTCAGCCAACTTACACCAATTCCCCCGTGGTCGGCCGATACGTGGGCGCTGTGAGTGCCGTCGAAATCGTGGTCGGTGGAGATATCAAGGGTCTTAAAATCCAGCAAACCAACAATTACGGTCAGCCAATACAGGAGCACAAACACCAGCAGCGCGGTGGGCAATAGGTTGGGCGGCGAAACGGCCGCATGCAGCAGCTCAGTCATATGAATAAGGGATAGTGCCGCGCAGGTAAAATTTCAGGAAACAGAAGCTTATTACTTTACATGGGCTTCTGTCGTCCTGACCGAGGCTAGTCGGGCTTTCGGTCTTCTAGTTGGCGCTCCAGTTCCTCGTTGAGGCGCCGGAGCCGCCGGGAATAGCTACTATATGAGAGCAAACCAAGCAGCAAACCGAACGTCAGCATGGCATGTGCATCACTCACGCCCACGATGTGGGGGAGGCGTAGCGCCAGGCTACAAAGCACCAAGACCAAGGAGCAAATTCGCAATATCTTCTCCGTTAGGTTCATGCTGTTGTTCATAGCGCAGAGGGTAGGTTATTCGAGTCCGAGCTTTGCCTTCAAGGCTTTCAGGTCCTGGCTGGCTTGGCCAGACTGCGTGGAACCCAAGGCTTTATCGATTTCCTGATCAATAGTGCGGTTTTCTTGGGCAATCTGGCCGTACGATTCGGCTAGGGCTTCTTCGGTGGCTACTTTCTCCTTCATACGCTCCAGCAACGCCACCGTTCCCGACGAATCGAGTTGGGCTAGTTGCTGGTTGATGGTTTTGGTGGCCGTGCTTACCGTCACGCGGGCTTTGAGGGTTCTGAGCTCGTTGTCCCATTGGCTGATGGTGCTCTTGAGCTGTTGCACGTTTTGGTCGAGCTGTGCAGCGGAAGCCTCAAACTTCTGCTGGTCTTGCGCGGCGCGGGAGCCTTGCGCTTCGTGCTGCGTTTTCTTGAGCAACGCTTCCGTGGCTAGGCGGTCGGCTTCGGCGGCATCCATTTCCTGCCGGTGAGCTTTTTGGAGCAGAAGTACTGCTTTGTTTTCGTAGTCGAGGGCGCGGCTGCGTTCTACCTCCACCTCGTTGCGGGCCCGGATAGCCAGGGCTTTCACTTCAGCTAGCGCGTGCAAGGCCTTGTCGAGGTCCTGGCGTAGGTCGCGCAGCCCCTGCTCGGTCATTTTGATAGGGTCTTCGAGCTGGTTGACGGCAGAGTGGGCTTCGGCCTGTCCGATTTTGAAGATGCGGTTAAATAAGTTCATGGCTTCTAGAGATATAGCGCGAAGCTCCAGCTTCAGGCCTCGTTGAACGTTAGTCGCTGCAACGAGGAAGTGGGTCGTGCAACGAGGGGCGAAGCTGGAGCTTCGCGCAACTTACTGTCCTTTCGAAAACGCAATCAACTCGTCGCTGAACTCGCTCAGCAAGAGTGCCAGGGAATTGAACACAGCCTCCAGTTCCGGCCGGTCGAGATGCTCTAGTTGGAGGGTGTCGCGAAAGATGACCTTGCGGCCCGACTCGTCGAGCACGAAGGCGCCGTGAATGATGTCGCGGTTTTTCTGAAGTAGCCGCTGGTACACGTCGCAGTTCGGGCCGGGCAGGTCGAGCAGATATTGCTCCATAATCAGCAGCGGCTCGCCACAGCCAAGCACCAGATGCTCGATACCCAACTCCGGCTTACTTACCACCAGCAGGTTGTTGGCCTCGTCCAGATGGTGAATGTCGAAGCCAAGCTCCAACAAGTAAGTCTGGATTTTAAAGAAGTAAGAGTTGACCATGCCAGTGGAAACTAGGTATTGAGAAAGGAGTGCTACTAGATAAATGAAGAGAGCTTATAGGAGGGGTGCTAGCAAAATCTGCTGGCGGCTCAAAAAAGTAGCGCCTTGCAAAGTGATGTGTCGAATATGTGGTAGCTTTACGACACAAGAGTACTCAAAGTTTTAGATACGCTCAAGCTTTGAGCAAAATATATTTTCGCTAATGTCTTACGTTGGAAAAAACATCCGCAAGATAAGAACTGTCAAAAAGCTCAGTCAGGCAGCTTTTGCAGAGCTTTTTGGTTTGGCTAGGCCAAGTGTTGGTGCCTACGAGGAAGGCCGCTCCGAGCCAAAAATGGAAACCCTGATCCAAATTGCTCAGCATTTTGGCTTATCAGTTGACTTGCTACTAACGA
The DNA here is from genome assembly GCF_022827545.1 of Hymenobacter tibetensis. Taxonomy (NCBI): domain Bacteria; kingdom Pseudomonadati; phylum Bacteroidota; class Cytophagia; order Cytophagales; family Hymenobacteraceae; genus Hymenobacter; species Hymenobacter tibetensis. The sequence continues at coordinate 3,457,569 of NZ_CP094669.1, read as the reverse complement.
AAGAACTAACGGTAAATGAGCTGTATCATTTCGACATCTTCAAGCAGCAAGGTGCTCCCGCTCAAGCACCCGCTGCCCCTACCACTGCCGCCGCCGACCTACAGAAAGCTGTAACACCGTTCGTGCCCGCCGACCGGCTGCTAGAGTACATTGTACAGCATCATAATTCCAGCTTTCTGGATTCGTTGCCGCCGCTCACGTTCCCACACCAGCTTGGGCCCGCCACACGCGCGTTCGAAATAGTGGGCGCCGAAATGCAGCATCAGCAACAAGGGCTGCGGCACCAAGATGTGGTGCTGTGCCGCCGGGTTGATTTGGCCGAGCCCACCTTGCGGGTGCACCGCATCTACGCTTTCGTCACGCAGAACCGCTTGCTGGTGCGGCGCCTGTCCGAGCGGCTCGCCAACAACGTGGTCAAGCTCCGGGCCGACAACCCTGACTACGGCGCCGAGGAATTTGCCTTAGACCAAGCGCTGGAAATTTGGGAAGTGAAGGCCGTCTTTACCACCCACCTGCGGCCACCATCCACCATGGAAGAACGCGTAACGCGGCTGGAACGGCAAGTGGAAGAGTTGCTGGCGCGGCTAGGTTGATCCGCTGGTTGTTATTCCAAACACAACCACGACATAGGCCTGCACCATAGTCTGTAACTGAAAAAGCGCCCTGACTCCATGAGTTCGGGGCACTTTCGAGGCAGCCGTGAGCTGCGAGCTGCCCCATTCAACACAAGCATGCCCTTTCTCTGGTCATTCAGTTGGTCTGGGAGCTGGTAAGCTCAACATAACTTTCCCTGCACAGGGCGGTATCAGAAGCTGACCTTTTCCTTTCCACCCACGCTATTCCCACTCAGACATGGCTACCTACGACCAACCCGATGACCACCTCGACCCGCTGGAAGACGACTTACAGGGCATGCCCAACGGAGGCAACATCACTGGCGACAACCAATTTGGAAACGAGCACCTGCCACCCGACCACGATGAAGCGCCGCAAGGTGACGGTAGCTTCGGCGGTCAGGGTTCCGCTTATAACCAGCAGCGCCGCCACAGCGCCGCCGACCCTGAATTGCCTTACAGTGATGTAGGCCGCGGTTACGGTACTGGCCGGGCGGGTTCCAACGGCGACGAAGACCGCGCCTACGACGAAAGCGGTACCCGAGGCGGGGTAGGCTCGAGTGGGGGCCGTGAAGACCTCACCGACCGCCAGCCCCAGGAAGACACGAACGCTTTCCGCGGGGGCTACGGCGGCGGTGATTACGCGCAGCCTAATCCCGATGAATTAGCCAGCAAGAATATCGGGCTGGACAGCAGTAATTCTGCCATCGAGCCAGACCAGGAATAGAGCTAGATACTTTGCACTAGCTATATAAACGACACTTGCTTGAGCACGGCGGACATACATCCGGCGTTCTGGTGAGTAGCAAACACAACCACACATACTTTGTCTGAGGCTACGTTGAGCACGTAGCATGCTGTTCAAGAAATGAGTTACGGGTCGGCCCGCTTGAAACTGCCTACGGGTGCAGGCTCAAGCGGGCCGACCCATGAAAAGAGAAGGCGGGGAAGCAACTTCTTTTTCCTTACTTGAGCAGTTCTTCCCTCCCTTGAAACTGCAATGAAACGCAAACTCAAACGCACTAAGCGTAAGCAACGCAAACAGTGGAAAAGCTGGTTGGTGAGGGTAGCCATACTGTTGCTGATAATTTTTGGCTTGGTTGGCCTGCTCTACCTCGTGCAACAGCGCTAGAGGTGCCAACTCCTTGTGTAGCCAACAAACCACACAAATAGCATTGTAAGGAGACGCCTCCAGCAACACGTTGTTCGCTTAGCCAGTTGCCCTACGTAGCGCCTCTCCATACGAGTGAAGAAAGGTATGGGGTTTCCAACTGCTGTAGGCCGGTTTTCAATAGATGCAGCCGTTAGGCAACCAGCACCTTATCATCTAGTAGCAGTTGTCAGTACTTAAGTTCTTATAATTTGCATTTTATAAACTATTTTGTATTTATCCGTAGAGGGTGCTTTATCTTGCTTGCAGTAGCTGTTGATTTTTTTGCGCCACTCTTATGAAGTTATATTTCACACTTGCCTGCTTTTTTGCGCTGCCAAGTACCTTTTCCTACGCCCAATCTTCGACGCCTAGCGTCCAAACATTAGACGAAACGTACGGCTTCCGGCAAGCGCGTTTCGAGACGGATATTACCGCTTTTCAGGATCTGGCGTTGGCCGAAAAAGCGGGCGAAACACGCTATTACCGCCGCACAAGCGAGATAAAACAGTTTGGCAGCGGGCAAGTAGCCGACATCACGTACGGGTTCTACAAGGGGAAGCTTGCAGTGGTGATGATGAAAACGCAAGGGCTTGACAACAGCCGCGCTGTATTGGCTGAGTTGCAGCAGCAGGCCGGAACGGGTGTCCGGCGTAGTCCTTTCACCCATCACTATGCCTGGAATGGCAAACGGGTGCATATGAGCTACGACGAAAACTCGATGAGCTACGACGCTCTGATCCTGCTAACCTGCAAAAAGCTAAAGGAGCAGGAATTGAAACAAGCCTTGAAGGCCCCTCAGCCCATACCTTCGCGCATTTAGCGGAATACACCAGACAACGGCGCAACTGGTGCTGAGAGGAGGTATGGCCGCCACGTAACAACTCCTCAGCGCTGAGCAACAGCAGCAAGCCGCCGCCCCGTTTGCACGGCCTCCTACGTCTTACTGGTAAGGCGTAGGAGGCCGTTGTCTTGTGTATCCCGGCAGCAAAGGCTGGTTTTGCGTAATAGAGCGCATCCGCAACTCTCTTGTTGCACTGCACTACATGGCCAAACAAGCACAACCTAATACCACACAGCCGTTTATCGGATTCGTGCGCGTCCGCGGCGCCCGGGAGCACAACCTCAAGAACATCGACGTCGAGATACCGCGCGATGCGTTAGTGGTGTTTACCGGCGTTTCGGGTTCCGGCAAATCATCGTTGGCTTTCGGAACCTTGTACGCGGAGGCCCAACGGCGCTACCTGGAGTCGGTTTCGCCGTATGCCCGGCGGTTGTTTCACCAGATGTCGGTGCCGGAGGTGGATGCCATTGAGGGGTTGCCGCCGGCTGTAGCCTTGCAACAGCAGCGCGGCACGCCCACCACCCGTTCCTCGGTGGGCAGTGTCACCACGCTTTCCAACTTGGTGCGCATGCTGTACTCGCGGGCCGGCGACTACCCCGCGGGGCAGGGCATCATCTACGCCGAAGCCTTTTCCCCGAACACGGCTGAGGGCGCCTGCCCCACCTGCCACGGCTTGGGCCGCACCTACGAGGTGACAGAGGAGTCGATGGTGCCCGACGATTCGCTTACGATTCGGGAGCGGGCCATTGCGGCGTGGCCCCAGGCCTGGGGTGGCCAAAACCAGCGCGACATCCTCGTTACGCTCGGCTACGACGTGGACCGGCCCTGGCGCGACCTGCCCCAGAAAGACCGGGACTGGATATTATTCACCGACGACCAACCTGTAGTGCCCGTGTACCCGGGCTACTCGCCAAGTGAAACCCAACGGGCCCTCAAGCGCCGGGAGCCACCTAACTACATGGGTACGTTCAGCAGCGCCAAGCGGCACGTGCTGCACACCTTTGCTACCACCCAAAGCCCCTTGATGAAAAAGCGGGCCTTGCAGTACATGCTAAGCACCGAGTGCCCGCTGTGCCACGGTAAGCGGCTGCGGCCAGAGTCCTTGTCGGTGAAGTTTGCGGGGCTCGATATTGCGGAGCTTTCCACGCTGCCCCTAAAGCGGGTGGCGCACCTGTTGCAACCCTACGCCCAGGGCACCGCCACGGGCCGCAAAAAGCAAGATGCCGTTCATCCCGAGCAAGCCATTGTCGCGCAACGCATAGCCGCCGACTTGTGCGCCCGGCTCGGGGTGCTGCTGGATTTGGGATTGGGGTATCTGTCGTTGGAGCGCAGCACGCCTACGTTGTCGCCGGGGGAGCTGCAACGGCTACGGCTGGCCACGCAGCTGTATTCCAACCTGTTTGGGGTGGTGTATGTGCTGGATGAACCGTCGGCGGGGCTGCACCCTTCTGATACGGAGGCGTTGCTGGCCGCCCTGGCCGAGCTGAAACGGGCTGGCAACTCGCTGTTCGTGGTGGAGCATAACCTGGACGTGGTCCGGCAGGCCGATTGGCTGGTGGACGTAGGGCCCGCGGCTGGGGAGCAAGGCGGCGAAGTCCTGTATAGTGGCCCACCCGCGGGGCTGGCCGCCGTGGACGCTTCGCAGACACGGCGCTACCTGTTCAACGCCAACAAAACCGAACAGCCCACCCACCAGGCCCGCATGCCTACCGGCTGGTTGCAGCTGGCTGGCGTCACGCGCAACAACCTCAACCAGTTGGATGTGGCGTTTCCACTGGGCGTGTTCACCACCGTTACGGGGGTGTCCGGTTCGGGCAAGTCGAGCTTGGTGAGCCAGGTGCTGGTGGAGCTAGTGGCCGAGTACTTAGGGCTAGAGGTAGCTGCCGAGGAGGAGGAAGGCACTGACCCACTGGAGCGCGCCGCGCCGCCTGAAACCGGCGGACGCATTGCCGCTGGCATGGAGCACATCAAGCGCCTTGTGCGCGTCGACCAAAAGCCTATCGGCCGCACGCCCCGCTCCAACATGGCCACCTATACCGGCCTCTTCGACCACGTTCGCAAGCTGTTTGCGGCCACCCCGGCGGCGCGTAAGCGGCGCTATGATGCGGGACGGTTCTCCTTCAACGTAGCAAAAGGCCGCTGTGAGAACTGCCAGGGCGAGGGCTTTGTGATGGTGGAATTGTTGTTTCTGCCGAGCGTGTATGCGCCCTGTCCAGTTTGCCAGGGCGCCCGCTATAATGCCCAAACGCTGGAAGTAACCTACCGCGACAAACACATTGCGGAAGTGCTGGCCCTAACGGTGGACGCCGCCTGGGAATTCTTCGCCGACGAGCCACCGGTACACCGCGCCCTTACGGTGCTGCGCGAAGTAGGCCTGGGCTATCTGCGCCTCGGGCAGCCGGCCACCGAGCTATCGGGTGGGGAGGCCCAGCGCATTAAGCTAGCGACGGAGCTGCAACGAACTCAGCGCGGCAACTCACTCTACGTCCTCGACGAGCCCACCACCGGCCTGCATCCTGCCGACGTGGAGAAGCTGCTAACCCAGCTCGATGGCTTGGTGGAAGCTGGCAACACCGTCATCGTAGTGGAGCACGACATGCGCGTAGTAGCAAGCAGCGACTACGTGCTGGATATGGGGCCCGGTGCCGGCGACGAAGGCGGCCTCGTAGTCGCTGCCGGCACACCCTCAGAAGTAGCCGCAGCAAAACACAGCCGTACGGCGCCGTTTCTGGCGCGCTTCTTAGCCGGCACGTTTAAATAAGTAGGTAAATCCTAACGCAGTTCGCTGGAACCGCATAGCTTGCTCTTCCGGAGCCGCTATACGGCGGCAAACGTGGCATAAACTGCTTCCGGATAGTAAACCTTTCTTATTATTGGCATCGGTAATCGGGATGCAGTACCGTCGATGGATAGACGAGAAATGCCCGGTTCCGTAGTACAGTGCCCCAAGGCGCTGAAATTGAACAACAAACACACGTCCACACAAGAAATGGCAAAAATTAAAGTAGCAAACCCGGTAGTGGAGCTCGATGGCGACGAAATGACGCGCATCATCTGGAAGTTCATCAAAGACAAATTGATTGTTCCGTATCTGGACTTAGATATCAAGTACTATGACTTGGGAATCGAGTACCGTGACGAAACCAACGACCAGGTAACTGTTGATGCCGCCAACGCCATCAAGCAATACGGTGTGGGTATCAAATGCGCCACCATCACGCCGGACGAGGACCGTGTGACGGAATTCAACCTCAAGCAGATGTGGAAGTCGCCCAACGGCACCATCCGCAACATTCTGGACGGTACCGTTTTCCGGGAGCCCATTGTGATGAGCAACGTGCCCCGCTTGGTGCCCAACTGGACCGCTCCTATCTGCATTGGCCGCCACGCCTTCGGCGACCAGTACCGCGCCACCGACTTCTTAACCAAAGGCAAAGGCAAGCTAACCATCACCTTCACGCCGGAAGATGGCGGCGAAACCCAGTCGTTTGAAGTGTTCAACTTCAAGAGCGACGGGGTGGCACTGGCCATGTACAACACCGACGAGTCGATTCGGGGATTTGCCCACGCCTGCTTCAACCAGGCCCTGATGAAGGGCTGGCCGTTGTACCTGTCCACTAAGAACACCATCCTTAAGAAGTACGATGGCCGGTTCAAGGACATCTTCCAGGAGATTTACGAGCAAGACTACCAAGCCAAGTTCACAGCGGCCGGCATCACCTACGAGCACCGTCTGATCGACGACATGGTGGCCTCTGCTCTGAAATGGAACGGCAACTTCGTGTGGGCCTGCAAAAACTACGACGGCGACGTGCAGAGCGACACGGTAGCCCAAGGCTTCGGGTCGTTGGGCTTGATGACGTCCACGCTGGTGACGCCGGACGGCACCGTAATGGAAGCGGAAGCCGCCCACGGTACCGTGACGCGCCACTACCGCGACCACCAGAAAGGCAAGCCTACATCCACCAACCCTATTGCGTCCATCTTTGCCTGGACGCGCGGCTTGGAGTTCCGCGGTAAGTTGGACAACAACCAAGAGCTGATCGACTTCTGCCACGCCTTGGAGGCAGTGTGCGTGGAAACCGTAGAAAGCGGCAAAATGACCAAGGACTTGGCCGTTTGCATCCACGGCAACAAGGTGCAGCACGGCCAAGACTACCTCTACACCGAGGAGTTCCTGGAGGCGCTAGACGAAAACCTGAAGATCAAGCTAGGTAAATAACCCTGGCCTCTTAGCCACAAAAAAGCCCATCCAGCAATTGGATGGGCTTTTTTTGTGGCTGTTAGCTAGCCAGCGGTACGCTGGTGAAATAGCTACTGCTGTTTGCGCTTAGTACCTAGTTGAACAAAACCTGTCATTCCGACGCAGGAAGAATCTGGGTGAAGCCCTGCGTAATAACTCAGATTCCTCCTGCGTCGGAATGACAGGTCTTATTCGGCTCGTGCTTAGTGCTGTATCAGGACCTTCTTGGTGAAGGAACCGGCATCGGAACGTAACTGCACGATGTACAAGCCGGGTGCCAAGGCCGTGGTGTTGAGGCGCAGGCCGCGCTGCAACTCACTGGAAGGCGTAGCGGAAGTCTGCACCGTCTTGCCCAGCATGTCCACCACCGACACCTGTACTGGCGTCTTGCTGCTCACCGGCAGCTTGACCGTCAACTCGCTGTTGGCGGGGTTTGGATACAGTTCGAGCAACTGGTCGCGCTGCTGCTGCGACTGGGTAGCCAGCACGCGGGTCGGAATCAGGTAGCCGGCCACTTGGTCGGTGAGCAGGTTGCTAGAACCCTGCACGGCATCAACACCCATGCCGCGGCGGGCAAACACCTGCCAGATCTGGTACGTGTTGGCTTTGTTGTTGTAGATCGAGTCGGCCCGCAGGATGGCGTCGCGGCCGTCGAGGAAGCCGGGGCGGCACACTTGCAGCTTTAGGCCGTCCATTACCAGCTTGAGGGCGATGTTGTTGCCGCCGGTAGCCGCTTTCAGGTTGCGGTTGTAGCCGTACTTCTCCACCATCTTCCAGTTCAAATCCCAAAGCGTAGCAGCCCATACCGAGCCGATGGCGTGCACAGCCGTGTACGGGGCTACTCCAATGTTGGCGTAGGTTTGGTTGTTCACGGCGAAGTCCGTGGAGTAGCGCTGCGGACGGATGCCGTAGCCATCGGTAGCGGCGCCGGTTACGTAGTTGCCAATGCCGCGGGGCGTGAAGCCCTGGTCGCCGGGCTTGGTGGTCATCCACAAGCCGAAGAAGTCGCTCCAGCCTTCGCCCATCTGCTCGGCGTTGCCGAGGCAGTTGGAGTTAGCAGGCCCGCCGGTGAGGCGGTTGGAGATACCATGGCCGTACTCGTGGGCAATTACGCCGTTGTCGAAGTCGCCGTCGCGCGTGATACCGTTCACGTTCACCGTAACCGTGACGCCCGCAGTAAGAGCGCCTCTGATTTTGTCGCCATCGGCTTTGGAAATAGCTACCGATGGGATGCGGATACCCACCGTGTCGGTAGCACCGCCGTAGTTGGCAATAGCCGTGTTCGGAATACTATCGGAAATCAGTACCAAACGGGCCCCGGCATTCTGGGCGTTCCGAATTTTGGTGGGTGTGGAGCAAGTGCCGCCCCGATACACCAACGCAATGTTGCCATTGATGGCGGCTCCGTTGAGTAGCGGCGCGCAGGCGCGTGGTGGGTTGGAAGAACCGTCGTTGGCGAGTACCACGTTGCCGGTGATAGGGCCAGTGGCGGTTAGCGTACGGCCGTACGCCGTGCCGCGCATCGATAAGGAGCCCGCAATGGTGGCTGGAGCCGTAATGCTACCAAAGCCACCGGGCCAGAGGTACATCTGCATGCGGGGGCGCAGGCCATCGACGGGCGTCGAGAAGTTGGCGTTGTTGACGCCGCCGCCGTCCTGAGCTTCGGCCCGCACGTCGTCGTTGCCGAGGCCGGTGCCGGTGTAGTTGGTGACCTGGAAGTTGCCGCTCACTTCGTTGAAGCCTTTGTAGGCCATCACGTCGTGCACGAGGTTGTTCCAGTAGAACAGGTTGGTGATGGCCGCGTCCCGATACACTAGGGGCGCCGCCGTCTGATCGAAGGGGAAGTCGAAGCTCAAGTCGGCACCGCCGTCGGGGCTGTAGCCCACGGGGTTGCCGTTGCGGCTGGCGCGGTCTTCGTAGGCGTGCACGTTGTTGCCGCGCGTAATGGTGAATTCGGCTCCTGCTACGCCGTTGGTATCGTGCCAGCCGTAGGGCGAGTACGTAGGGTCGGCGGGGTTCACTACCAGTTGCCGGGGACCGTAGATGGGGCTTTCCACAGTCAGCGGATACACGTTGTAGCTGTTAGGCGTAGCCGTTGGGCTGGTAGCTTGCGGCTGAGGCCAGGCGGCCGTGGAAAGGGCGCGCTGCGTTAGTTCTTGAAAGTCGACGGGCTCGGAAACCGTGAAGTCGGTTTTGTCGAACAACTGGCCGGTTTGAGCATTCACGCGCACATTCCAGTAATGGTCGCCTTTCTGGGGCGCAATCGTTACGTCCCACACGAGCACCAACTCGCCGCTGGGGCGCGCCTGATACATCAGCTTCACGGCAATGGGGTCCAGCGAAATGCCGCCTTCATTAAAGACCATGCCCTCGGCGGGCGTACCTGCCTTGGTGATGGCCAAGCCGCTAGGGGCAGGCAAGCTTAGCACGCGTGCTGCCGCGGCTACGGCCTGCACTGAGGTGAGCGTGGGAGCTGTGGCCGCGGCCCGGGCTGCGTTAGTTACGTTGGGCAGAAAAGCGCTGTTCAGGGCCACCACCTTCTGGTTGCGGTCGAGGTGCATGTCGGCTTCCGCCCCATAAATTTCAATGCCCTGATACCGCTGCCGCAAATACACGTGCGTTACGCCCGCATCGGCATCGGTGTAGGAGCTGGTGACGGCCGGGTTGGCGACGTCGGCCTGGGTGAGGCCAAGCTTGGTGTACTGGCCGCTGAGCTGCTGCAAGGCGCTGTTCAGCGGAGTGGATTGGGCTGCGGCTAAGCCAGGCAGCGCAAGCAACGCAGCCACGACCAAAGGACGGCAGCTAGTTGGCGTAAAGCATGTTTTCATAGATATAGGGTAAAGGTGAGTGGACATGACACAACCTCTGTGGATAAGGCTGCTTTCGTCTAAACGTATATATGAATTATGACAATCAGAAATATATAATTTGGGTGTTTGTCGCTATAGCCCACTCAGTGCCAGTACGCGTGGTTAAACCCGGTAACGTGCGCTAAAAATGAGAAGAATAGAAAACACGTCAGGGCAGCTAAACGAGCCACTATCTTGGAGTCGCCCCGTTTAGCTGCCCTGATGTAGCGGGCGTGTACGCGAGTCCCGGACAGCCCAGCGAAGTGCTTTACCCGGCGTCGGTAGCCACGCGGTAGTCGGGGTCTTCGAGGATATTAACTTTCACGAGGGCCCCGGCATTGTGCAACAACTGGCGGCAATCGGGGCTGAGGTAGCGCGGGCGTAGCGTTTTGCCTACCCGCTGATACCGCTCGGTGAGTTTGTGTGGAGCATCAATGCCGAACATATCGGCTACGCGGCTCTCGCGAAAGCCCACTACCACGTTGGTCGGGTCGGTCTGGACGTCGAATTTCTCGGTAAAAGCCTGAACCGAGCCAAAGGTTCTGCGAAATAGCCGTTACGAGCGTCACGAGTAGCATAACTAGCACATCGGTGAGGGGCATGCGGCGCAGAATGCGCAGGCTAGCCCACTCGACTCTATTGTGGACGCTACGCTCTGCGCTGACCTGAGTAGGTGGAGCAATCAGGTTGCTTGCTTTCCTGGTGTGCGGGAGCGCCACCACGCATACGCACCCGCCGCTAGCGCCACGGCCCCCACCCACTTAGCGCCGCCGGAAGCAGAAGCAGGCCGACGCCAGCCACCGGAAATGTCGGTGCCGTGGCGGGCGGGGGTGGGTGTGAAAAGGCTGCCCTCCGTAATAGGCGCGGGCTCGGCTTGGCGCAGATAGTAGTTGAGCAGGCGCATGCTGCTCCAGCGAGTGGCCGCCGGGGCCAGCCGGTAGAGTAGGCGCAAGCCGGGGCCGCTCCAGCCTACCATGGTGGTAGGGCGAGGGTGCTGCGCCAGGCGCACAAGTGCCGCCGCCACCTGCTGGGCTGGAAACACCGGCGGGGCCGGCTTGATCAGGCGGCCCGTGTAGTTGGCGCCGTGCTGGAAACCGGGCGTATCGATGTAGGCGGGGTGCACGTCGCAGACGTGGATGTTGGGTTCCAGGGTTAGCTCGGTACGCAGCGTGTCCATGAGGCCCCGCAGACCGTATTTGCTGGCGCTGTAGGCCACGGTGTACGGTTCGGGCAGCCAGGCCCCCAAGGAAATAACGTTGAGCAGGGTGCCGTATCCTTGCTGCCGAAAGTAGGGCAGCACGGCGTAGGCCCCATACAGGGAGCCAAATAAATTGACGCGTATCACCTGCTCATGCACGGCCAACGGAATGGTGGAGAAGGGCCCGATGGCGCCGGCCCCGGCATTGTTGATCCAAATATCAATGCCACCCCCAACCCTGGCGGCCGTTTCGGCGAGGTGCTGTACGGCCGTGGCATTGGTCACGTCAGTGGGTACGGCCAAGGCGGTAGCGCCGAGCTGTTCGCACTCCAGCACTACTTCGTGCAGTACTGCTTCGCGCCGCGCTGCCAATACCAGCCGGGCGCCCTGGCGAGCAAATGCCAGCGCGGTAGCGCGCCCTATGCCGCTGGAAGCGCCCGTAATTACCACAGTTGCGTTGCGTAGCTCGTTCTTTCTCATGTGCTTGATACCATAGCTATAGTGCAGGGGTATACCGCCGGTTGGTTCACGGAGTTGCAGTTGAGTATCAGGTAAAAGCACCAAGCTGAGCCGGTGCGCCTGTCGGGTGCCGGGACGAGTGCGGCAGCTCGGTGCTGGTCGTTGCCGGTGCAAACGGTCTGTGGCATGGTGCTCAGTGCGCGCCTACCATCAACTTGAAAGCACGAAACCGGTGCCCGTCGTTGGTTAACCTAGGGCATAGCGCAGATGAGCGGTTGACAAGAGGTATCTGTCTGAGTGGCTTGAATAAATACCACTACAGCCTTGATAAAGTCTATAGTTTTCTAAACTTAGTACTTCATTTTTCCCACCCAGTTCTCTCGCATATGAACCCAACAACTACTCCTGATTTCAAAGCACGTACTCCACTATTGCGGGCCCTGCAACGGGCCTTTGGCCTCGCCGTGGTTGCCAACGAGCCGGGCGCACCCTCTGCCCACGAGCTAGCCGATATGGCTACCAGCCAAAGCCGCCGCGACTTCCTCGTTACTACCACCAAAATGGGGTTGCTGGTAGGGGCCGGTGGCTTGCTCGCCGCCTGTGAAACCGAAGTGGTTGAGCCCGAATCTTTGTCGGGGCAAACTGCCTTCGACGCGAAAGGTTCGCAACCGCGCATTGTGGTGGTAGGGGCCGGCATAGCGGGGCTGAACTGCGCGTACCAGCTCCGCAAGCTTGGGTTGCGGGCCGATATTTATGAAGCCAGCAGCCGCACTGGGGGCCGCATCTTCACCGCCACCGACCTGATGGCTCCCGGCCTTACCACCGAACTGGGCGGCGAGTTTATTGACAGCGGCCACCGCGACATGCTGCAACTAGCGCGGGAGTTCAACCTGCCGCTCTACGACGTGCAGGCCCCCAGCGAAACGGTGCTTACCAAGGACGCCTACTACTTCAACGGGCGGCACTACACCGTGGGGCAGGTAATTCAGGCCTTTCAACCGTATGCCCGCCAGGTAGCCACCGACATCCGGGCCCTGCCCAACACCATCACCTACGACAACCTAACGCCGGCCGCCGCCCGCTTCGACCAGCTATCCATTGCGCAGTATTTCGATACGCTGGGCATGACGGGGCTGATCCGGGAACTGCTGGAGGTAGCCTACCTCACCGAGTATGGCTTGGAGGTAAACCAACAGTCGGCCATCAACTTTTTGTGGCTGTTCTCGGCCGATACCCACAAGGGGGCCTTCGATATTTTCGGAGAAAGCGACGAGCGGTACAAGATTCAGGGCGGCAACCAGCGCCTCACCGATGCCCTGGCGCAGCAGCTTGCCGGGCAACTCAAGGTCGGGCACCGACTGACTCGGTTAGCCCAGAACGCCGCCCGGGAGTATGTGCTCACCTTCGAGTTGGCCTCCACACAAACCATTGAGGTAGTGGCCGACTATGTGGTGCTCACGCTGCCTTTTACGGTGCTCCGGCAGCTAGATCTGCAACTGGCCCTGCCAGCCTGGAAAACCAATGCCATCCACAACTTAGGCTACGGCACCAATGCCAAGCTGTTTCTGGGTTTCAACGGCCGCCCGTGGCGCACCGAAGGCGATACCGGCTACATCTTCACCGACCAGCCCGTGCAGACCGGCTGGGATTCCGGCCAACTGCAACCCACTAGGCAGTCGGCGTACACGGTGTACCTGGGTGGGCAGGAAGGTATGGCAGTGGGCGCTGGCACGCCACAGTCGCAGGTGCAGCGGTACCTGCCGGTGCTGGAAGCGGTGTGGCCCGCCGCCCGCGGCACCTACAACGGGCGAGCCGAGCGCATGCACTGGCCGACGCATCCGTACACGCTGGGCAGCTACGCCTGCTACAAACCAGGGCAGTTCAGCACCATTGCCGGGGCTGAGCGCAAGCCGGTTGGTAACCTCTTCTTTGCCGGCGAGCATTGCAGCGCCTGGTACCAAGGCTACATGAACGGCGCCGCCGAAACGGGGCGCATGGCCGCCGATGAGGTGCGAGCTGCTGTGCGCGGCAACCATACGGCGCTGCTGCGCCGCCTCCGGCAGCGAGAATCTGTGCTGGCGTAGTAGTGCTGCCTTACCTAGCTGCTACGAAGGCGGCCATGCACGCCCAGGGTCCTTCGTGTAAGGGTCCTGGGCGTGCACGGCTGTTAGCCAGTTGCTGCGGTGGAAGGTAGCGGTAGGGGTGGGCTAGCTTACCTGAACTCGAAGCCGCACCAGCGGCTGTGGCGCAACAGCGTCGTGCCGGTTGCGGCCGTTCCAGCAAATTGTTGTCTGGCAGCGCACGCTATCCAAAGCGCTTTTGGGCTGCTTGGCTTGTGCGTATGCCGGCCGGAAAGGCAAGCTGGACACTATACCCTAGGCGAAAAACGGCCGTACAAGCTAACTGGGCCAGTTCAGATGCCCTGTTACGCTAGCTGCTATTTTCTATGTTGCCCTTGCCCTCGTTTGCCGAAGAGTTTTTTCGCGACCCCGCCACGGTCGGCTCCCTGATACCTAGTTCCCGCGAGCTGACCAACAAAGTGGTGGAGCCTATTGATTTTGCCAGTGCCAAGTGCATTGTGGAGTACGGGCCGGGTACGGGCGTGTTCACCGACCGGCTGGTTGAGCTGCGGCGGCCGGAAACAGTGCTTGTGCTGGTGGAAGTGAACGAGCGGTTTGTGCAGCTCCTGCAAGAACGCTACGCGGGCCAACCCAACGTGCACGTGCTGCATTGCTCCGCCGACCAAACCGGGCCGGAACTGCAGCGGCTGGGCATCCAGGGCGCGGACTATGTGGTGTGTGGACTGCCATTTTCCTCGCTGCCCCTGACCCTGGGCTGGCGTATCCTCGACCACACCCGGCAACTGCTGCTGCCGGATGGCAAGCTGATTCTGTTTCAGTATTCCCAGCAGAATAAGAAGCTGTTTGAAAAGTTCTTTCACCTGCTCGAAGAAGGGCACGTGCTGTTGAACTTGCCACCCGCCTATGTTATGGTGTATGCCCCCAACACCGAGGAGCCTCTCCACGACGCAGAAGCCACGGAATCAGGTAGCTAGCCTGTTCTCCTTGCCGTCAAAACGTAGCAACTAAACTTCCTGCTAGAAGCCTCTATGGCATACAGCAGGCCTGTGAGGGTGCGCGGTGTGTAAACGCGCAAGCTGAGCTGTAATAAGCTGATCAATAAGTGGTTGTAGGCTTTTATTTTCAAACTGCGCGCGGAAGCTGCCGTAACTAGCAGTGAAAGCAGTCTGCTGGCGTGGTGCTCATCAGCCCTGCTGCGGGGCATCCGCGCATTGAAACCCTAACCCACCGCCCAGCGAAAGCAGGCCAAGCAAAAAACGCATTATGACAGGCAAAAACATTCTCTACGGGCTGGCAGCAGGCGTTGCCGGAGTAGCCGCCATGACGTTGGCCGAAAAGATAGAGCAGCGCTTCACCAAGCGGCCAGATTCTTATGTACCTGCTCACGTGCTTGAAAAACTCTTAGGGTTGCCGCACAAGCCCAACAAAGAGCGCCTAGGCCTGAACTGGACCATGCACTGGGGCCAGGGCATTCTGATGGGCGTGGCGCGGGCCCTGATGGCTGAGCGAGGCTTCCGCGGTCCGATGGGCTCGTTTTTGTTTATGAATCTGCGTTTGCTCAACGACCAAACCCTGGAGAATGCCACTGGCATAGGCGCCCTGCCCTGGACCTGGCCCCGCGACGAGCAAGCCATTGACCTGCTCCACAAAGGCATCTACGCCTTCACCACCGGCGCCGTCCTCGACCGCCTCATTCCAGGCCCCGACCAGACCCCCGTTCCGCGCGAGGGGTGGACAGTGGGAGAGAAAGCATAAGGCCGCGAGTACCGTGCGGCCGAGGGCGGTTGCCGGTGTAGTTGTGTTGGCTCGCTCGTCACGGTAGGCAGTCAGGCCAGATGTTGTATACTAGGGCCTGTATAGCCCGCTACGTTGCTCTTCCCTTATGGCCTTTGCTTTCCAACGACTGCATTTCTTTCTTACGGCGTGTTGCCTGCCTACCGCGGCCGTTACGGGCTGGGCGCAGCAGTTTACGCCCCAAGTGGAAACCTATATCAAAGTGCAAGGGCTCGGGCCTATTGCCCTGACTGATGCCAAAGTGATAGACGGGACCGGGCGGCCCGCGCAGCTTCACCAAACCGTTGTGCTGGAGCAAGGGCGCATCGTGCAAGTAGGCCCCACTAAAAAAGTGAAGGTGCCGGCGGGGGCGCAGGTTGTCAACTGCACCGGCAAAACCCTAATTCCGGGCCTCGTGATGCTGCACGAGCACCTGTACTACACCATGCCGGTAGGCGGCTACTTCAACATTGCGCAGATGCCGTACTCGTTTCCGCGCCTCTACCTGGCCGGGGGCGCCACTACCATCCGGACTGCCGGCAGCATCGAGCCCCAGACCGATCTGGCAGTGCGGCGCATGATAGGGGAAGGAAAGCTCATCGGGCCCGATATGGAAATAACCGCCCCCTACATCGAAGAGCCCGCCCTGGACATTCCGGCGCTGAACACCATCAAAGGCCCCGAGGAGGCAGCGGCCGCCACCATCTTCTGGGCCAACAAAGGCTGCCGATCCTTTAAGATGTACATGCACGCCACCCGCGCCGACCTAACCGCCGTGCTGCGGGAGGCGCACGCGCGTCAGCTGAAAGTAACGGGCCACTTGTGCGCCATCACCTACCGCGAAGCGGCCGAGTTGGGCATCGATAACCTGGAGCACGGGTTTATGGCCAGCTCGGACTTTGCCGCCAACAAAGCCCCCGACGTAGCCGATTATCCGGCTGCCCGCAAGGGGTTGCTGGAGTTGCCGGTGGGTAGCCCGGCCATGAAAAGCTTAATTGGTTTGCTGATTGCCAAACGGGTGGCGCTGACGTCTACCTTGCCCGTGTTCGAGCCTTACACCAACCGGGAAGTGGTGCTCGGGGGCGGTTTGGAAGCCCTGATTCCGCAGCTGCAAGAGCGCGAAACCGCCACCTGGCAGCAAAACCAGCTGAAGGATACGGCCAGCACGCGGCTGTTTAAAAAAGAAATGGCCTGGGAAAAGCAGTTCTATGATGCCGGGGGCCTGCTAGTGTCCGGCACCGACCCCACCGGCGCGGGCCGCACCGTGGCCGGGTATGCCAACCGGCGGCAGCTAGAGTTGCTGGTGGAGGCTGGTTTTACTGCCGTGGAGGCCATCAAAATCAGCACCCTAAACGGAGCCAAGTACTTGGGCCGCGACAAAGAAATCGGCTCCATTGAAGTAGGCAAGCAAGCCGACCTAGTACTCATTGATGGGGACCCGGAGCAGAACATCAACCAGGTGCGGAAAATGGAAGTGGTCTTCAAGAAAGGCGTAGGCTTTGATTCCGTTAAGCTCTTCGAGTCGATGAAAGGAAAAGTAGGGTTGAACTAGCGTCTCGTCAACTCGCTATAAGGCCTGTCTATAGTAAGGCGTATTCTGGAGTACGAACTGTCAGGAAGTACTACGCGCTGGTAAGTCGTCGTCGTTTTGTCTTGCCGATCGGCTTGTTGCAT
This sequence comes from Hymenobacter tibetensis, assembly GCF_022827545.1. Taxonomy (NCBI): domain Bacteria; kingdom Pseudomonadati; phylum Bacteroidota; class Cytophagia; order Cytophagales; family Hymenobacteraceae; genus Hymenobacter; species Hymenobacter tibetensis. Next base: position 3,440,684 of record NZ_CP094669.1, on the reverse strand, counting down.
ATCGTCATCCTGTAAAGAGCATCCGTGGTTTTTTCTGCGGGTGCTTTTTGCTGTTGGGTAGCTGCTAGGCAAGCAGGAAACCAAAGGATTTTACACGTCAAAAAAGCGTTTGTCTGCTTGAAAATACGCGGCGACGAGTGAGGTATCAGCTGAAAAAGTAGTATATTCAACAACGCTTATATAGAATCAGAAAGTGTCTTATTCCGCTCGTTGGGCTGGTATATAATGACTTGTTGGGTGCTGTTGACGATGCGTGGAGAGAACTGGGGTGGCTAGCACCACACAACGCAGGTGAAGTAGACAGCAGCTTGAAATGGTGGTGCAGGTTTTTCCTAGTGCACCTAGTGGCTTCGTCCTTCCTTTCCTCAACCTTTCATCTTAACGCGCTATGAAACCAGTACTCACCCGTGCGCTGTTGGCCGTAGGGCTGCTCGTGGCTTTGCCAAGCGTCTACGCCCAGCCAGACCAACCGGCGTCTGGCAGAACCCTCAAACAACCCGCCCCCATGACGCAGGCGCCGATGCTGCTGCCTCCTGGCGTGCCGGCGTTGCACCATGCGTTGCCTGCGTCCCGCGCCGCTTCAGCTGGTATGCACCTACCGCAACTCGGCGCGCGGCCCAAGTCTCACGTGCGGTCAGCAGTTCCGTTGGCCGCAACGGCCACGCTGGATGCCACCGAGGCGGTGAGCCAAGAATGGGCGGCCCGCTACACCGGAGGCGGCATCCGCTACGATCAGCCCACCAGCTTGGCCGTAGATGGGGCCGGCAACGTGGCCGTAACAGGCTACTCCTACAACGGCAGCAGCTATGACTACGCCACGGTGGTGTATGCGCCCGCAGGGCTCCAATACTGGGTGGGGCGCTACAACAATCCAGGCAACGGGGACGACATACCCACCAGCCTGGCCGTAGACGGCGCCGGCAACGTGTACGTGACTGGCTATTCGTACAGCGGGAGCAATTGGGATTATACGACCGTGAAGTATTGGAAGAGTGGCGGGCAGGCCTGGGTGGTACAATACAATGGGTCAGCGAACAGCGACGACATACCCACCAGCGTGGCCGTGGATACAACCGGCAACGTGTACGTAACGGGTACCTCCTACGGCAGCGCTAGTGGCAGCTACGACTACGTTACCCTCAAATACGCACCCAGCGGCCAGCAGCTCTGGGAAGCCCGCTACACCGGCCTCGGGACCGACGACCTGGCCGCCGCCGTGGCTGTAACTGCCACCGGCGAAGTGCTGGTAACCGGCACTTCCTACCAAGGCAGCCAAAGCGACTATGTGACTCTTGCCTACGCTGGTGCCACTGGGCAGCAGCTCTGGCAGGCCCGCTACGCAGGACCCGGCAGCAGCTACGACCTGGCAACGGGCCTGGCCGTGGATGCCGCCGGCAACGTGGCTGTAACGGGCACTTCCGACAGTGGCAGCAGCTACGACTACGCAACGGTGAAATACGCTACGGCCAGCGGCCAGCAACTGTGGGTGGCCCGCTACAACGGCGGGGGCAACGGCTACGACGAAGCCACTGCTATAGCCCTGGATGCCACCGGCAACGTGTTGGTAACGGGGTTTGCCAACACCGGCAACAACAACTGGGATTATGCCACCGTCAAGTACGCCCAGAGCAACGGGCAAGAGCTGTGGCAGGCGCGCTACAACGGGCCGGCCAACAGCTATGATGAAGCCAAAAGCCTGGCCGTAGACGCCGCGGGCAATGTGGCCGTAACGGGCCGCTCCTACAACAGCAGCGGCACCAGCGACTTCGCTACCGTTCGCTACGCGGGGGGCAGTGGCCAGCAACTCTGGCAGGCCTGCTACTCGGGGCCGGATGGCGGCAACCAGGCCGCGGCGGCGGTAGCCGTGGCTCGGGGCGGGAACGTGGTGGTGGCAGGGGCCGTCTACAACGGCAGCAGCACCTCCGACACCGACTTCGCCACCATCACCTACGCCGAAGCCAACGGCCAGCAGTTATGGGTAACTCCGTATGCGGGCTTAACTCCCGGCGCCGATAATGCGGAGGGCCTGGTAGTGGATGCCGTCGGCAACGTGTACGTGACCGGCAGCAGCAGCTCCGACTATGCCACACTTAAATACTCGGCCAGCGGCCAACTGCTGTGGGAAGCGCGCTACAACGGCCCCGCCAACGGGGAAGACCAAGCCACTGGCCTGGCGCTGGACGCCGCCGGCAACGTGTACGTGACCGGGCGCTCGGCGGGCAGCGGTGCCGCTTACCACTACGCAACGGTGAAATACTCGGCCAGTGGTCAGCAACTGTGGGTGGCGCGCTACAGCGGCGGGGGCATACTTGCCTATATTCCTACTGCTGTAGCCGTGGATGCGGCGGGTAATGCATACGTAACGGGCCATTCCGAAGGCCTCAGCAACAATACCGCGGCTACCCTCAAGTACTCAACCGGCGGCCAGCTGCTGTGGACGGCGCTTTACACGGGCTTCAATAACGGCGTCCAGGCCACTGGCTTGGCCCTGGACGCCGCCGGCAACGCCTACGTGACGGGCAGCGCGCGGCGCAACAACGACGACTTCGACTATACAACCCTCAAGTACGCCAGCGCCAGCGGCCAGCAACTCTGGCAGGCCCACTACTCGGGTCCCGGCAGCAGCACAGATCAGGCGAGCAGGATAGCCCTGGACGTGGCCGGCAACGTGGTAGTAACGGGAACGTCGGGTAGCGGCAGCGCCGCCGACTACGTTACGGTGAAGTACACCGGAACAACGGGCCAGCCCCTGTGGGAGGCGCGTTACAACGGCCCCGCCAACGGAGAAGACCAGGCCACTGGCCTGGCCGTGGATGCCGCCGGCAACGTGTACGTGACCGGACGCTCAGTGGGTAGCAGTGCCAGCTATGACTACGCTACCATCAAGTACGCCAGCGCCAGCGGCCAGCAACTCTGGCAGGCCCGTTACTCGGGGCCAAACGCCCTGTCCGACGTGGCCGCTGCCCTAACTGTGGATGTGGCCGGCAACGTGTACGTAACGGGCACCTCCCGAAGCAACAGCAGCAACGACTACACCACGCTTAAGTATGCCGGGTCCAGCGGCCAGCAGCTCTGGGAGGTGCGCTACAACGGCGTGGGCATTGCCGATGACCATGCCACTGCCGTGGCCGTAGACGGCGCCGGCAACGTGTACGTGACAGGAAGCTCCACTGGCGGCCTTACCAACAGCTACGACTACGCCACCCTTAAGTACGCCCAGCCCAGCGGCAAGCTGGCGCGAGTAGGAGAGGGCGTACCCCAAACTGCGCTGGCCCTACTCGCACCAAGCCTCAACAGCAGCAAACACCAGTTGGCCGTGTACCCCAACCCGGCCGCCGAGCAAGCCACCGTATCGTTTCGCGCCGCCCTCGACGGCCGGGCCCAAGTGCTGCTGTACAACCAACTAGGCCAGCCGGTAGCCACGCTCTACGCCGGAGCGGTGCGCCGAGGCCAGTTCTATACCTTGCCGCTTAGTGGCCAGCACGTGCCCGCTGGCTTGTATACCTGCACCCTTTGGATCGGCAATCAGCGCCAGACAACTCGTCTGGTCATCAACCGATAGTCACGCCCGCCGCACTCGTAACCAACAGAAGCCCCCGTAGCAGTAGCCTGCGGGGGCTTCTGCTGGTTACAGGGTTTCCGAAATCAACAGGATGCTTGTCTTGTAAGCTCAACGCCAGGCAGTAGCGGGCTTCTTTGCCCAGCTGGCTTCAACAAGTGTAGGACAAGAGTAGAATACAGTAAATTTAATTTATTCACTATAGAATGTTGTTATAGTTCGCTTATTTGGCGGCCCCAAGCGCGCCACCAGCTGCTGTGGCTGGTACGCGGCAGCGCATAGTAGGCTGCCGGTCTGACGACGGGAGTAGAAGGCATACGTGTTGATGTATAATCGAGCAGATTCGTTTCCCCCGGCCTTCTGATAGGCTATATACTTCCTTTCCTTACCCTCTTATTCTATGAAACAAGCTTTTACAAGTTTGCTGTTGGCAGCGGGCTTCCTGGTTCAATCGTTGGGCGCGCATGCGCAGGCGAGCAGCTCCGCGCCGGTTGGCAAAGCGCCGCGGCCATTTCCAGTGTTGCCTCAGGAACGCACCTTACCCGGGGCTCCCGCTCTGCGCCACGCCCTGCCCACGCTGGGCAAAGCCGCCCCCGCGTCGGCCCGGCCCGGGCGGCCTGCCCAGCGCCTCCTCGCGCCTCCCACTGCCAAGCAAGCCGCGGCCACGCTACAAGACCGCACCCAAGCAGCACTTGCGGGGCCGGTTAGTGAGGCCTGGACCGCCCGCTTCAAAGGCCCAACCTACAGCTACGATGTAGCCACCAGCACCACCTCCGATGCCGCCGGCAACGTGTACGTGACCGGCTACGCCATCAGCGTCCTGTCCATCGACTACGATTACGTAACCACCAAGTACGACCCCAGCGGCTTGGAAGTGTGGGCCGTGCACTACAGCGGCTCTGGCACTAGCGACGATATACCCACGAGCATCGCAGCGGACACCCTGGGCAATGTGTACGTGACCGGCTACTCCCTGGGCCGCAGCACCAACTATGGCTACGCCACGGTAAAATATTCTTCCAGCGGGCAGCAGCTGTGGGCGGCCCGCTACGATGGCGCAGCCAACGGCGACGATATGGCCACCGGCGTGGCCGTAGATGCGGCCGGCAACGTAGTCGTGACGGGTACGTCCTATGGTAGCACCGCTACTTACGACTACCTCACCGTGAAGTACTCGGGCAGCGGGCAGCAGCTCTGGACAGCGCGCTACAGCGGTACCGGTACCGGCAGTGATGAAGTACCCACCGATGTGGCCCTGGATGGGGCTGGCAACGTGCTGGTGACGGGCACGCTCTACAGCAACGGCCAGAGCGACTATGCCACCCTCAAATACTCCAGCACCGGCCAGCAACTCTGGGCGACCCGCTATAACGGCCCCGCCAACGGCTACGACTTAGTGCGCGACCTCGCCGTAGACGCGGCGGGCAACGTGGCCGTAACGGGCACTTCCGACGCGGGCAGTGGCACCGGCTACGACTACGCCACCGTGAAGTATACCGGTGCCACCGGCCAACCCCTCTGGACGGCGCGCCACACCGGGGCCGGCACCAGCTACGACGAAGCCGCCGCCCTCACCACGGATGCCGCCGGCAACGTGATAGTAACCGGCTACGCCGATGCCGGCACCGGCTACGACTACACCACGCTCAAGTACGCCGCCGCCACCGGCCAGCCTCTCTGGACGACGCGCTACAACGGCCCCGCCAACAGCTACGACGAAGCCAAGGATGTAGTGGTGGATGCCAGCAACAACGTGGTGGTAACCGGAGGCTCCTATAACAGCAGCGGCAACACCGACTACGCCACCGTGAAGTACAGCGGTGCGGATGGCCTACAGCTGTGGGTGGCGCGCTACAACGGCCCCACCAACGGCGACGAAGAAGCCGTAAGCCTAGGCCTGGATAAAGCCGGTAACGTAGCCGTGACGGGTACTTCCTTCACCAGCAGCAACGACTTCGATTACGCCACCCTCAAGTACGCTGCCGCCACCGGCGAGCCACTGTGGGAAGGGCGCTACAGCAACTCCCTGGCCAACAGCAACGACGATGCCGCCAAGGACATAGCCGTAGATGCCGCGGGCAACGTGTACATAACCGGCTCCTCGGCCGGTAGCGGCACCCGCTACGATTACTCCACTATCAAGTACTCGCCCAACGGCCAGCAGCTCTGGGAAGCCCGCTACGATGCTCCCGGTGATAGTTTCGACACCGCTATCAGCTTAGCAGTGGATGCCGCCGGCAACGTCTACGTGACGGGTACCAGCAATTCCGACTACGCCACCATCAAGTACTCGCCCAGCGGCCAGCAGCTGTGGGTGGCCCGCTACAATGGTCCCGCCAACAGCATGGACGATCCGAAAGAGGTGGTGGTAGATGCGGCCGGCAACGTGTACGTAACTGGCTACTCCATTGACAGCAGCACCAGCTACGACTACCTCACCATCAAGTACTCCAACACCGGCGAACAGCTCTGGGTAGCCCGCTACAACGGCGCCGGCGCCAGCATCGAGCAGGCTAGCTCGTTGGCCGTAGATGCCGCCGGCAATGTGTACGTGACGGGGGCCTCCTTCGGGCGCTTCGACTACGTGACGGTGAAATACTCGCCCAGCGGCCAGCTCCTCTGGATTGCGCCCTACAGCGGCATCGGCAACGGCAACGGTGCTGGCACCGACGTGGCGGTGGATGCCGCTGGCAACGTGTACGTGACCGGCTACTCCAACGGCGGTAGCAGCAGCCACGACTATGCTACCGTGAAATACTCCGCCAGCGGGCAGCAGCTGTGGGCCAGTCGCTACAACGGCCCCGGCAACCGCGAAGACCAGGCCGCCAAACTAGCCGTAGACCCTTCCACCGGCAACGTGTACGTGACCGGGCGTTCCTACGGCTCCAACAGCTTCACCAGCTCCGACTACGCCACCCTCAAGTACGCTGCCGCCGATGGGACGCAGCTCTGGCTGGCCCGCTACAACGGCCCCGCCAACGGCCCCGACGTAGCCACCGACCTGGCCCTGGACGCCGCCACAGGCAGCGTGTACGTAACCGGTTACTCCGACAACACCCTCGGTAACTTCAGCAACGATTATGCAACACTAGCCTATTCCGCCACCGGCCAGCTCCTCTGGAATGCCCGCTACGACGGCCCCGACAACGGTTCCGACCAAGCCAGCGCCATTGCGCTAGATGCCACCGGCAACGTGTATGTGACCGGCTATTCCTCGGTCAGCGCCAGCTACTCCGACTTCCTCACCATTAAATACACCCAAACTAGTACCACAGCGTTGCAGCCTCTCGCCACGCAGGATGTCTGGGCCGCCGCGAGCCAGCACGTGCAAGACCTATCGGTGTACCCGAACCCCACGGTGGGGCAGGCCTCGGTGAGCTTCCGTCCGGTGCAGGATGGGGCCGCGCAGGTGCTGATCTACAACCAACTGGGGCGGCAGGTGGCCTCGCTCTACAATGGGGTTGTGCACAAGGGCCAGCGCTACACCCTGGCTCTGGATGGCCAGCAATTAGCACCCGGCCTCTACACTTGCTCATTGCTTGTAGATGGGCAGCGCGAAACAGTACGTATGGTCGTTGCGCACTAAGCACACTAGTTCCATCTTTTACAACAAAAGCGCCCCTGAATCGTATTCAGGGGCGCTTTTGTTGTAAAAGTTTATTGAGTTGGTCATGTAATTTTATCTATATCTCCATGTAAATTATTTTATCATTAATTAGCTATTTAATTTAATTATTCATTTATACTTGCATCCAGTTATTGTCTTGAGAAACACCCGCTATAGGAGCCTCAAGACGCCTAAGTACAGAACACTGCATCAGTACCACTTTTATCCTTTTTTCTTATTCGTAGGCCTCCGCCTGCTTTTCGCTCCCTTTCCCTTTTTTGTATGAAACAAGCGTTTACCCGTTTGCTGCCTGTAGCAGCAGGCTTGCTCCTGTATGTGCCTACTGCCCAGGCGCAGAACAGCCAACGCCAAGCTGCCAGTCGAGAGTCGAAGTCACCTCTCACTCAAAGTAGTGAACTGGTGCTGCCAACTGGCGCCCCGGCTTTGCGCCATGCTTTACCGCTGGCTAAAGGAACAGCAGTGAAAAAAAACATTCTTACCAAACATGCCCTTACGCCTACGCTCCCCGCTGAGCGGAAGGGCAACAGCACAAAGGCAGCACTTGCCAGTGGACCTGTTACTGGAGAGTGGGTAGCACGTTACGCTGGAGACGGCAACAGCTATGACGGCGTCACGAGCGTGGTGGCAGATGCGGCTGGTAACACGTACGTGACCGGTTATTCCTTCCAAGGCAACACCTATGATTATGCCACGGTGAAGTATTCGCCTAGTGGTCAGCAACTCTGGACAGCCCGTTATAATGGGGGAAGTTCCGGTGATGATATACCAACCGGTGTAGCTGTAGATGCGGCCGGCAACGTCTATGTGACCGGCTATTCCTATGGCACATCAAGCACCAGTTACAACTACGCCACGGTTAAGTACTCCAGCACGGGGCAGCAACTCTGGGCGACCATTTATACCAGTGAGCCGCGCTTCTCGACCATTAGCAGTGACGACCTAGCTACCAGCCTGGCCGTGGACGCCGCCGGTAATGTTTATGTCACCGGTTCTTCGTTTGGGGCAAATACGGCCTATGATTATGCCACAGTCAAATACTCTAGCTCGGGCCAGCAAGTGTGGGTGAGCCGCTATACGGGCTCCGGGTTCAGCAACGAAAGTGACGTGGCCACCAAACTCGTACTCGATGGCACGGGCAACGTGTATGTGACGGGTACTTCCTACCGCAACAGTGAGAGCGACTACGCCACCGTCAAGTACAACAACAGTGGCCAGCAACTCTGGGTCAGCCGCTATAACGGCCCCGCCAACGGCTACGACTTGGTGCGGGATGTAGCGGTTGACGGGTCAGGCACCGTGTACGTCACGGGCACTTCCGATGCGGGTAGCAGCTACGACTATGCCACGGTACGTTACTCAGCTAACGGCCAGCAACTCTGGGTCGCGCGCTATAACGGGGCAGGTAACACATACGACGAGGCCACGGCCCTGGCCACTGATGGGCAAGGCAATGTGGTTGTAACGGGGTACGCTGACACGGGCAGTGGCTACGACTATACCACCCTCAAATACACGGCCGCTAGTGGCCAACAAGCGTGGGTAGGCCACTACAACGGGCCCGATAATAGCTACGACGAGGCCCGGGATGTGGCCATAGACGCTAACAACAATATTTTTGTGACTGGGCGCTCTTATAATGGTAGTGGCCGGAGCGACTACGCCACGGTTAAGTACGCTGCCAATGGGCAACAGGTGTGGGCCTCACGCTACAGCGGCACCATTGCGGGCGACCAAGCTCCCACCAGCCTCGCCGTAGATGGGTCCGGTAATGTAGCTGTGTCGGGCGCCTCGCCAGCAAACAGCAACCTCGACATCGACTACGCTACTGTTAAATACGCTGGCGCTAGTGGGCAGCAACTGTGGGTGGCGCGCTACACGGGCCCTTCAGCTGCCAACACAAGCAATGAAGCAACAGACCTGGTGGCGGACGCGGCGGGCAACGTATATGTGACGGGGAGCTCCTATAATGGCAGTAACTGGAACTATCTCACCATAAAATATTCGGCCAGCGGGCAGCAGCTGTGGGTAGCCCGATTAGAAGGAAGAAGTGATGCCAGCAATTCAACAAAGATTGCCTTGGATGCCGCTGGAAACGTGTTTGTAACGGGACGTAATACGTACGTTCTGGGAGGAACGAATGACTACACCACCCTCAAGTACGACGGCGCTAGCGGCCAGCAGCTCTGGGTAGCTACCTACGGAACGAGCACCGGCTATATCGGTACGCACCTGCCGACTGATATAGCGGTAGATGCGGCGGGCAACGTGGTGATAACGGGTACCTCCTATGGCGGAGCCAGCACCAGCGACGATTATGCTACGGTCAAGTATAACGGGGCCAGCGGCCAACAGCTGTGGGCTACCCGTTACACGGGACCTGGCAATGGCAATGATGAAGCCAATGCGCTGGCGTTAGACGCAACCGGCAACGTGTACGTGACCGGTGCTATTGACAGTGATGAAGTTGCCACCAACCAGGAGTATGCCACAATAAAATATTCGGCCAGCGGCCAGCAGTTGTGGGAAGCCCGCTACGCCGGCCAGGGCCCTGGCCGGAGCGCTGATGTGGCGAAGGATATAGCCGTAGATGCCGCTGGCGATGTCTACGTAACGGGGGAAACTGAAAACAGCAAGCTCTTTTACAATGAGGATTACGCGACGGTAAAATATGCTGGTGCCAGCGGCCAGCAACTGTGGGTCGCCATCTACAACAGTTCCAACGACCTGAGTGATAGCGCAACCGATCTGGTGGTTGACGCACTAGGCAACGTGTACGTCGCCGGTACTTCTTACAGCGACACGAGCACCGACGCCGATTATACAACTGTTAAATACGCGGCGGCTAGTGGCCAGCAACTCTGGGAAGCGCGTTATGCCGGGATTACCAAAGGGTTTGATCAGCCTTCTGACCTGACCGTAGATGCCGCCGGTGATGTGTATATAACGGGTAATAGCAACGAGGATTACGCGACGGTGAAATATGCTGCCGCCAGTGGCCAGCAACTCTGGGAGGTGCGCTACAATGGACCAAACAGCCTGAATGACGCACCAGCTAGCGTGGCTGTTAATTCAGTGGGTAACGTGTTTGTCACGGGTGCTTCATTTAACAGCGCTTTCTCCAACGCCGACTTTGCTACCATTAAATATGTACAAGCCAGCGGTAGCACTTCTTTAGCTCTAGCAACAGTTCGCGCAACGTCGGTAACTTCCAGCAAGCACGTGCAAGACCTATCGGTGTACCCAAATCCTATGGTTGGACAGGCGTCAGTAAGTTTCCGGCCGGTGCAGGATGGGGCCGCGCAGGTGTTGGTTTACAACCAACAGGGCCGGCAGGTGGCCTCGCTCTACAACGGCACCGTGCACAAAGGCCAGCGCTATACTCTAGCTCTTGACGGTCAGAAGTTAGCACCGGGCTTGTACACCTGCTCGTTGCTGGTGGATGGCAAGCGCGAAACCGTGCGGCTCGTAATCAATAAATAAGTACAGTTAGACTACAGCTTACAGCAAAAGCGCCTCTGAATGCAATTCAGGGGCGCTTTTGCTGTAAAGTCCTGTTGAGATACATGGGTTGCTTTGTATATATTCTACCTGAATTATATTATCATTAATTATTGGTTTATTATGCTTATTTCTTGATACTTACAGCACCATATCTTCCATGAAATTCTCGCTATAGGAGCCCCAAGGCGCCTAAGTACAGAACACCGCATTAGTACCGCTTTTATCTTTTTTCTTATTCGCAAGCAGTTGCCTGTTTTTCGCTCCCTTTCCCTTTTTTGTATGAAACAAGCGTTTACCCGTTTGCTGCCCGTGGCAGCAGGCTTGCTCCTTTGTGTGCCTGCAACCCAGGCGCAGAACAGCCCCTCCCAGGCCGCCAGCCGGGGGCTGAAATTATCCCCTACGCGCAGCAGTAGTGAACTGGTGCTGCCAGCTGGCGCGCCGGCTTTGCGTCATGCCTTGCCGGTAGTGGGCAACAGGCCCGCTAAGCCGCAGGCCAGCCACCATTCGTTAGCCCGCGCTAGTGCCAAGTCAGCCAGCCTAGCCGATGCAACTCCAACCCAAACGCGGGCCAACATCACCGAACCCGTAAGGCAGGCATGGGCCACGGGACCAGATAACTTTACCCTGGTTGATATGGTGGTAGACGACGCCGGCAACACCTATGTAACCGGAACCGGTGGCAACAACTCCGACTACATCACCGAAAAGTATTCGCCCACGGGCCAGCGCGTGTGGCAAAGAATTTACAACGGGTCTCCCGCCACCAGCAGCACCGACACGCCGGTTGCAATGGCCCTGGACGGGTCCGGCAATGTAGTCGTGACGGGTACCTCGTTTATCTCGCCGCCTCCCACCTCTTCGGGTTCGCGCGAAGACTTTGCCACCGTCAAGTATTCGCCGAGCGGGCAATTGCTCTGGACGGCGCGCTACAACGGCGGAAATTACCAAGATATAGCCGCGGACGTGGCCATCGACGGGTTGGGCAACGTGTATGTGACCGGTACGACGAGGCTCACTTTTAACAGCCAGAATTCCGAGGCGGTAACAGTGAAGTATTCGGTGAATGGGACGCAACAATGGACCACTACCACCACCAACAGCAGCGGGTTGACGACTGCCCGCAATGTTGCCGTGAGCGGAGCTAGTGCGAGTGTGTTCGTAACGTCGGGGGGCGCACTCAGGAAATATTCCAGCGAGACCGGTCAGCAGTTGTGGGCGATCTTCGGCGCATTCACCAGCATCTTTATAGGCGCCGATGTGTTTACTACAGGTACCTCCAACAACGATTACGTTACGGCTAGATACAGCGAAGCTACTGGTCAGCAGCTGTGGCAAGCGACGTACGACGGGCCGGGCAATGCAGTGGATGGGGCGGCGAACCTAGTGATGGATGATTACGGCGATGTATTCGTGACCGGTTCTTCCGGCAACGATTTTGCCACGCTCAAGTACAACAAGACCACTGGTCAGCAGCTCTGGGAAGCGCGCTACAATAGCCCAATTGGCGGGAATGATGTCGCCTACGAGCTCGTGCCGGATAGAGCAGGCAACACGTACGTGACGGGTTCGTCTGTGACGGCCAACGGCGACAGAGACTTCAACACGGTCAAGTATTCACCTATAGGCGAGCAGTTATGGCAGATACAGTACAGTGGCCCAAATAACACGAATGACGTAGCCACTGAAATTGCGTTAGATGCCAACGACAACGTGTATGTAGGCGGCGGCCGTACGATCGTGAAGTACGAGCAAAGCACCATACAGGACACGTGGGCAGCGCGCTTCAACGGCGCGGCTAACAGTGACGATCTGGCGGTGGATGTGGCCATCGATAGGGTAGGCAATGCGTACGTAGCGGGCTACTCCTACAATGGCAGCAGCTGGGACTATGTTACCGCCAAGTATTCGGCCATCGGCACGCCGTTGTGGGCCGTCACCTACAACGGGGCGGCCAGCAGTGACGATTTGCCCTCAAGCATCGCTGTGGAAAGGGACGGCACCGTGTACGTGACGGGCACCAGCTACAGTAGCGCCCGTGGGCGCTACGACTACGTGACGCTCAAGTATTCGACCACCGGCCAACTGCTCTGGGAGGCCCATTCCTTTGCTTCCGCCAGCAGCGACGATCTGGCCACGGACGTCGTCATCGGCCCAGATGGCAACCCCGTGGTGACGGGCACCTCCTACAGCGGCAGCCAGAGCGACTACGTGACGCGCAAATACGCCGCGGCCACCGGCACGCAAGTGTGGGCGGCCACCTACAACGGCCCGGCCAACAGCTACGATTTAGTGAAAGATCTGGGCGTCGATAACCAAGGCAACGTGGCCGTAACCGGCACCTCCGATGCCGGTGCTACTAGCGGCTACGACTACGCCACCGTGAAGTACAACGGTATCAATGGCCAGCAGCAGTGGGTGGCGCGCCACGCCGGCGCGGGCAGCAGCTACGACGAGGCCACGGCTCTGACTACCGATGGCCCGGGCTACGTGACCGTGACGGGCTACGCCGATAACGGCAGCGGCTACGACTACACCACGCTCCAGTACACCGCCGCCAACGGCCTGCTTTCGTGGACGGCGCGCTACAACGGCCCTGCCAACAGCTACGACGAGGCCAGTGACATAGCCGCCGACCTAGGCGGCAACATCGTCGTAACTGGTCGGTCGTACAACAGCAGCGGCAACAGCGACTACGCCACGGTTAAGTACGTAAGGGTAACAGGGCAGCAGCTGTGGGCCACGGTGTACAACGGCTCGGCTACCGGCAACGATGAGGCCACGGCCGTGGCCATTGACTACGCCAACAACGTGTACGTAACTGGTTACTCCACCACCCCCGATGGTACCGACGGCTACGCCACGGTGAGGTACTCGGGCAGCGGACAGCAGGAGTGGGAGGAGCGCTACAACGGGCCCGGCAACAGCTACGACGAACCCGCCGCTCTGGTAGTTGACGGCACCGGCAACGCTTACGTGACCGGCTTCTCGGTGGGCGCGGGCACGGGCTATGACTTTGCTACGCTCAAGTATCCCCAGAGCGGTGCCATGGCGGCGCTAGTTGCGGCCTCCCCAAGCGACGCGGCGAGCGTGCTGGCCGTAACACCCGCCAGCAAGAGCGAGCAGGACCTGTCAGTGTACCCTAACCCCGCTGTAGGTGAAACTTCGGTGAGCTTCCGCCCTGCCTCGGACGGCGTGGCGCAAGTGTTAGTCTACAATCAACAGGGCCGGCAAGTGGCCTCGCTCTATACCGGAGCCGTGCACAAAGGCCAGCGCTATACCCTAGCTCTTGATGGCCAGAAGTTAGCGCCGGGTCTCTACACCTGCTCGTTGCTGGTAGATGGCAAGCGCGAAACCGTGCGTCTGGTTATCGGCCACTAAATGAACGGCAACTACTAGGTAGCATTAGTATCTACAAAAAGCCCTCTGGACTAAATCTGGAGGGCTTTTTTGTGCGTGTTAACTAGTGCTACGTGCAGAGGGTGGGGGCCCGGAAGGAGCGGGCGGTACGCACTTGCTGCTGTAAATATTACCTAAATTATATGTAGTATTTTGCATATTATTTTTTGATATTTTACAATAAATCGGATGCTAGTAGAGGCAAGTTATTGGCGTGGCGCAACCACCTAGAATAGCTGACTAGAGGAATGCCCGGATTGAAACTGTCCTTCTGCTTTTATAGTGTGCCTTGTGCCTAAGGCTGGTCTTCCTTTTCATTTCTGTTGTTCTGTTTCTTATCCCCACTCTATGAAACACTCTTTTACGCGTTTGCTGCTAGCAGCAGCAGGGTTGCTTGTTCAAGTGCCAACTGCCCAAGCACAACTCAGTTCAGCCGCATCGGATGTCCAAACGCGGCGGCCACTTCCTGTTCTACCCCATGCGCCAGCCCGGCCTTCTGGCATCCCGGCCTTGCACCCGTCGTTGCTCACTGCCAAAGCCGCGGCTGCGGCCACCAAGGGCGGGCGACTCCCGCAACGCCCTCAAATGGGAGAGCTGCCTCAGCTTGGCGCCTCGGTGCGCAGAACCCAGGAATCAACTTTGAATTTTGAAACGGTAACTGAAACGGGCTTCTTTGAGTATCAAGGACCTGGTAGCCGAAGTGATAGGGCTACAGGCTTGACCGTGGACGCGGCCGGCAATTTTTACGTGGTTGGGATTGGGCTTCGCGCTGGCGACTCACGTAACGATTTCATTACCCTTAAATATTCTCCCAGCGGCCAACTACTTTGGACAGCACGCTATAACACGGCGCCAAATTCAGATACTGGTGGAGCTACTGACGTAGCAGTGGATGCGATGGGCAACGTGTACGTGACGGGCCCCACTCGAGCTACTAGTTCTGCCTCCGACTATGCCACCATCAAGTATTCGGCTAGCGGCCAGCAGCTCTGGGTGGCCGTCTATAATGGGCCAGGCAACAGCACTGATGTACCATCTAAAGTAGTGGTCGATGGATTGGGTGATGTGTATGTAGCGGGCACTACTACCGTCAAGTACTCGCCGAGCGGGCAGCAACTCTGGACGGCAACGGGCGGAGATATAGCGCTGGATGCAGCAAACAACGTGTACCTGACGGGAAACGGCGTCAGCAAATACACGGCTAGCGGGCAATTAATTTGGGCTACACCTGGCCCGGGCGGCGCAGTGGACCTGGATGCGGCCGGCAATGCGTACGTGACGGGCAGCGTGGATAGTGGCAACAACAATCTTGATTATGTGGCGCGCAAGTACAATGGAGCCACGGGCCAGCGAGTATGGGAGGCCCGCTACAACAGCTCCGGCAATGGCCGCGACGAAATGGTAGACGCGGCCGTGGATGCGGCCGGCAACGTGTACATCACGGGTACCACCACTAATGGTAACAGTTCCGGCACCCGTTATGCCACTGTTAAATTTTCAACCGCTGGCCAGCAGCTTTGGGAAGCTATCTACCTCAGCGTATACCCTGATTCCCCGGCTCCTGCCGGTGTTTTCTTTGACGTAGCTCGGCGCCTGGTACTGGATGCGACTGGCAACGTGTACGTGAGCGGTGATTCACAGCCTCTGCTCAGCATTCCGACCGACTACCTCACCGTGAAGTATAACGGGGCCACCGGGCAGCAGGTGTGGGACATCCGCTACGACAGGGTTACGGTCCGTCGTAATATGGACGAGGTGGCGGACCTCGCCGTTGATGCAACGGGCAACGTATATGTAACGGGAACGACCTCTTTCAGCGGCGTCTTCACCCGCAGTTTCTCCACCGTCAAGTACACCCAATCTGAGTTACGGCAGCTATGGGAAGCGCGCTTCACCGGCCCCGGCACCAGTACGGAGGGGGCTGAAGACGTGGTTACGGATACGTCTGGCAACGTGTATGTAACCGGCTACGCCTACAATGGGCGCAACTACGATTATGCCACGGTGAAGTATACTCCTACCGGCCAACAACTGTGGGAGGCCCGCTACAACGGGCCCGCCGACGGCGAAGACCTGCCCACCAACGTGGTAGTGGATTCCGCAGGCAACGTGTACGTAAGTGGCACTTCGCATGGCCTAGCCAAGAGCGATTATGCTACCATCAAGTATTCGCCTACCGGCCAGCAAATATGGCAAGCGCACTACAGCGGTCCAGTTAACGGCTACAACCTAGCGACTAAGGTAGAGGTAGGCAGGAGAGGCACCGTGTACGTGACCGGCTCGTCTGATAACGGTAGCACTACTAGTTATGATTACGCCACAGTCAAATACAACGCAGCCACCGGCCAGCAACTATGGCAGGCCACCTACAACGGGCCCACCAACAGCTTCGATCTGGCCGCTGACTTGGTGGTGGATGAGGTAGGAGATGTATACGTGACCGGCACCACTTACTCAAGTAGCAGCAGTGACTGCGCTACGGTCAAGTACGCTAGTACCAGTGGGCAGCCAGTGTGGGAAAGCATCTACAACGGCCCCAACAACGGGTATGACGAGGCCACGAAACTAGTTCTCATTGGTTCGCCAAGCCGTGTCGTCGTGGCGGGTACCTCCGAGGGGGAGAGCACCGGCTCCGACTTTACCACGGTTCTGTACGAGACGTTTGGCGGCTCGCAAGCCTGGGCAAACCAGTATAACGACCCTGCTAATGGAGACGATATACTGGCAGACCTAGCTGTTACCAGCCAGGGCGACATCGTGGTAGCCGGTACCTCATACGGGGGCTCCAGTGCCGACTATAGCACCGTGCGTTACAATCGGGAGGGCCAACGTATCTGGGCGAGCCGCTATGATGGTCCCGCCAACAGCTACGACGAAGCTACCGCGCTAGCCCTCGACGCGGCAGGTAATTCTTATGTCACGGGCTTGTCGTACAACACCGATGGCACCAGCGACTTTGCCACGGTTCGGTATGCGCCCGGTCCCAGCCCGAACACTACCACCGGCCGGCTACAGTGGGTTGCCCACTACAACGGCTCCGGCAACAGCTACGACGAGCCGGCGGCAATAACTGTAGATGCAGCCAACCGTGTACACGTGACGGGCTTTTCATTGGGCAGCAGCACAGGCTATGATTTTGCCACCCTGACCTATGGCTTCGTCAACCTCTTTGCCAAGCCGCTGGCTTCGGCACCTCAAGCTCAAGCCAGCACTCCGCTAGCCGTGGGACCGGTAGCCAGCAAGCATGTGCAGGGCCTGTCGGTGTATCCTAATCCTGCGGCGGGGCAGGCCTCAGTGAGCTTCCGGCCGGTGCAGGACGGCGCGGCGCAGGTGCTGGTCTACAACCAGCTAGGCCGGCAAGTAGCCTCACTCTATCACGGGGCCGTGCGCAAAGGTCAGCGCTACACCCTGGTCCTGGACGGGCAGCAGTTAGCGCCGGGCTTGTACACTTGCTCGGTGCTTGTGAATGACCAGCGCGAAACCGTAAGGCTCCAAATCAACCATTAAGATGCCACTACGTGACGTGGCATGCTCTAAGGTTGCACTGTTCAGGCTCTTCTCGGACATAGGCTACTTGCAAACTTCCTTCCCCACTTTTAGCTATTTTACTATGAGACGTGCTTATACGCGTTTGCTGCTTTTAGCAGCAGGGTTACTTGTTCAAGTGTCCGCAGTTCGGGCGCAGGCCGTGCCAACTCACCAAGCGCAGCAGCCCATGCCTGCGTTGCCGCAAGAGCCGTCACCGTTCAAAGAATTGGCTGTCCGCCGCGCCTCAGCCGGCAACACACCCGCCGGGCTGATCCAGCGGCATCCGGTTGCCCGCCCCGGGGCAATGCAAGCCACCCGGGCTGAAGAAGCCCGCGACCAAGCCCGCACCACAGAAACGGTGCGCGAAGCGTGGGTGGCTCGCTACCACGCCCCGGGTAGTGACAATAATACGTTCAAGGACATGGCCGTGGACGCCGCGGGTAACGTGTACGTAACCGGCAACTCCGGCGCCTACGCCGACTACGTGACCGTGAAGTACTCGCCCAGTGGACAGCA
This sequence comes from Hymenobacter tibetensis, assembly GCF_022827545.1. Lineage (NCBI taxonomy): Bacteria > Pseudomonadati > Bacteroidota > Cytophagia > Cytophagales > Hymenobacteraceae > Hymenobacter > Hymenobacter tibetensis. The sequence continues at coordinate 3,422,556 of NZ_CP094669.1, read as the reverse complement.
GCTATGGACAGTGCGCTACAATGCAACCGTTGGGATGAGCACCCCAAACAGCAACAACCAAGCTACTGCTATTGCGCTAGATGCGGCCGGCAATGTGTACGTAACCGGTACGTCAATTATATACGGTCCAGGTGACTTGGGCGGCCGGAATTACGATTATGCCACCGTCAAGTACTCGCCGAGCGGGCAGCAGCTCTGGGTGGCCCGCTACAGCGGTTTGGGCGACGGAAGAGGAGCCCTGGATGCGCCGGCTGGCTTGGCGGTGGATGCGGCCGGCAACGTGGTTGTGGCCGGCACGTCCACCTTTAGCCCTCCCAACGAACCACGCACGTTTTTCCGCAACTATGCCACCGTCAAGTACGATGGCGCCACGGGCCAGCAGCTTTGGTCGACGCTGGACTCAGTGGCCGGCCGCAACAGCGACTCGGCCACCGACTTGGCCCTGGATGCCGCTGGCGACGTGTACGTGACGGGTACGAGCGGAGCTTCCGGCGTACGTTATTTCACTTGCCGGTACGCCAGTGCAACCGGAACCCAAGTGTGGGCCAGCTTCTATGGTGGTCCGGTTAACAACAGCACGGCCACTCATATTGCCGTGGACGCGGGCAGCAACGTGTATGTGACGGGTATTTCCTCGGGCTCGAACAACCCTGACTACGCCACCGTCAAGTACGCGCCGAGCGGGCAGCAGCTCTGGGTGGCCACCTACAACGGGCCCAGCAATAACTCAGACTTGCCCACAGGCCTGGCCGTAGATGCAGCCGGTAGTGTATACGTAACTGGTTACTCTGGTACCAGCGTTAGCCAGGTGTACAATGCAGCCACGCTCAAGTACTCGGCCAGCGGCCAGCAACTCTGGGAAGCGCGCTACAACAAAGCGGGTAGTACCTACGACCAAGCCAACGATTTAGCCCTAGACGGCGCCGGCAACGTGTACGTGACCGGCTATTCCTTTAGCAACGGCCAGAGCGACTATGCCTCCCTCAAATACAATGGCGCTACAGGGCAGCAGCTCTGGGAAGCCAGCTACAACGGCCCTAGCGGCAACAATGACTACGCCTCTAGAATAGCGCTGGACGCGGTGGGCAACGTGTACGTAGCAGGAAGCTCTTATAACACATCCCAGCAAAGTAATTCCGATTACGCCATTGTCAAGTATGAGCCCAGCAACCTGCCTCCGCTTTGGGAAGCGCGCTTCACGGGCACTGGCACCAGCGACGAGGTGGCCTCCGACGTGGTAACCGACGCGGCCGGCAACGTGTACGTGACGGGCTATGCCTACAACGGGCGCAACTACGACTATGCCACCGTCAAGTACTCGGCCGCCGGCCAGCAACTATGGAAGGCCACCTACAACGGGCCCGCCAATGGCGACGAAATTCCTACCGCCCTGGCCGTGGACGCGGCCGGCAATGTAGTCGTGACGGGCTATTCCTTGGGCAATGGCAGCCGCTATGACTACATTACCGTCAAGTACTCACCGAGCGGCCAAGAGCTGTGGAGTGCCCGCTACAGCGGTTTGGGCCAAGGAAACAAGTATGCCTTTGCGCTGGCCGTAGACGCTGCCGGCAACGTGTTCGTGACCGGGGAAGCCGCGGGCATTGACGCCAGTCCCCGGGGCAGCATCGAATACCTGACGCTGAAGTACTCGGCCAGTGGGCAGCAAGTATGGGCTCAACGCTATAGCGGCTATCCTTATTCTACTAGTGGGGCCACCGCCATAACTGTAGATGCCGCGGGCAATGCCTATGTAACGGGGTATAGTTTCTACCAATCGAGTTTAGACTACGCCACCGTGAAGTACTCGGCCAGCGGCCAGCAGCTCTGGGTGGCTCGCTATGACGGCCTCAGTCCGAGCTCTTCCCGCAAAGAGGACATCGCTACGGCCCTGGCCGTAGACGCGGCGGGTAATGTGTATGTAACGGGTAGCTCAGAAAGTGAGAGTGATGCAAGCAAGTATGACTACGCCACGCTCAAGTACTCACCCAGTGGTGAGCAGCTCTGGGTGGCCCGCTACAACGGGCCTGGTAACAGTTATGACCTGTCGACCGACTTAGCACTGGACGCGGCCGGCAACGCGTATGTGAGCGGCACTTCCTACACGGGCAGCGGTTGGGACTACATGACGCTCAAGTATTCGGCCAGCGGCCAGCAACTCTGGGAAGCCCGCTACGACGGCCCCGACAGCAGCTACGATGAGGCGGCCGCTCTGGCTCTGGATGCGGCGGGCAACGCCTATGTAACCGGCTTATCCTATAACAGCGACGGTACCTCTGACTACGCGACAGTGAAGTATGCGGCAGCCAGCGGGCGGCAGCTCTGGCAGGCCCGCTACAACGGCTCCGGCAACAGCTACGACGAGCCGGCGGCAATAGCCGTGGACGCATCCAACCATGTGTACGTAACGGGCTTCTCGTTAGGCGGCAGCACAGGGTACGATTTTGCCACCCTCAAGTATGGTTCAGTCGGCCTTTCCACACGGCCAATGGCCTTGGCCGCGACACCCCCAACTAGTGCTCCACTGGTCGTGGCCACCGCGCGCAAGCGCGCGCAAGACTTATCAGTGTACCCTAACCCCACGGTTGGGGCCGCCTCGGTGAGCTTCCGTCCGGTGCAGGATGGGGCCGCGCAGGTGCTGGTCTACAACCAGCTGGGCCGGCAGGTGACGTCCCTGTATGAGGGTGTCGTACACAAGGGCCAGCGGTATACGCTGGCTCTGGATGGTCAGCACTTGGCTCCGGGCCTCTACACCTGCTCGTTGCTTGTGAATGGGCAGCGCGAAACCGTGCGTCTAGTTGTTGCGCATTAGGTTACAACTACGTGACGTAGTGTGATATCCCGTTGGATTATACTATTCAGGACCTGCTCCGATACAAGGTGCTTGTACACTTCCTTTCCTCCTTCCAACCTTATTTACTATGAGACATGCTTCCACCCGTATGCTGCCGCTGGCAGCTGTCTGGCTCCTCTGTGGGCTAACCGCTCAGGCCCAAATTGATTCGCCGCTGTCGGCTGGCAGGATGCAAAAGCCGGTGCCTGCTCTGCTACCGCAGGTTACAGTGCCAAAGGGAGCGGTGCCTTTGCGCCAACCCTTACCTGCCCTTGGCGGCATGTCGGCTAAGCAATTGGCCCAGCAACGCGCTCTGCTGGGTACTTCCCTCAAACCGGCCGACCTGGCGCATGCAGTTCGTGCGCAGGGTGTGGCTTCGGGCCCGGTAAGTGAGCAGTGGGTAGCCCGCTACAATGCACCCGAAACAAGCTTCGACGTGGCCACCAGCACGGCCGTGGACCCTGCCGGCAATGTGTATGTTACTGGCTACTCGTTTGAAGAATATACCTCCCTCGAAGCATCGCCCGGCGACTACAACTACGTCACGGTGAAATATTCACCTAGTGGTCAACAGCAATGGGTAGCTAGTTTTAACGGCCCTGGTAGCCAAGACGATATAGCCACCGACATAGCCGTGGATGCCAGTGGCAATGTGTACGTGACCGGCTATTCAGTGGAGAACTTCGGCACTTATGACTACACCACCATCAAGTACTCGGCCGCTGGCCAGCAACTGTGGACGGCCCGCTATAACGGCCCCGCCAACCGAGACGATCTGGCCACCAGCCTGGCCGTGGACGCCGCCGGCAATGTGTACGTAACCGGGACTTCCTACAATGGCCCCACCACCAGCTACGACTACGCGACGGTGAAATATTCGGAGAGTGGCACTCAGCTTTGGGCAACGCGCTACACTGGTAGCGGAACCAGCGACGAGGTGCCCACCACCTTAGGCGTTGATGGCGCCGGCGACGTGTACGTAACGGGCACTGCCTACAACGGCAACCAGAGCAATTATACTACCCTCAAGTACGCCGGCAGCAGTGGCGCCCAGGTATGGGAGGCGGCCTACAACGGCCCCGCCAACAGCTACGACTTGGTGCGCGACCTGGCCGTGGATGCGGCTGGCAACGTAGCCATAACGGGTACCTCCGACAGCGGCACCAGCTACGACTATGCCACCGTGCGCTACACCAGCAGCGGCCAGCAACTCTGGACTGCCCGCTACAATGGCAACGGCAATAGCTACGACGAAGCCACGGCTGTCGTAGTAGATAACGTCGGCAACGTGACCGTTACGGGCTACGCGGATACCGGAAACGGCGACTGGAACTACATGACTATCCAGTACATCGGGACCACCGGACAGACACGGTGGGGAAACAGTTATGCTGGGCCTGATAGAAGTTACGACGAAGCTACTGACCTCGCCGTAGATGCAAACCGCAACGTGTATGTAACCGGGCGCTCGTATCAAGGCAGCCAGTGCGACTACGTTACCGTGCGGTATATAGAGCAATTCGTGGGTCGCTCCACCTGGGTTAGTCGCTACAGTGGCCCCGCCAACGGTGACGACGAACCAACCAGCATCGCCGTGACCGGAAACGGCGGGGTGGCAGTCACGGGTACTTCGTTTGCCGGCCCCAACAACTTCGACTATGCCACCCTTCAGTACGACCAAAGCAGCGGTGAACAGCTGTGGGCCACTCGTTATGAAGGCACCCGGCTTGGCGGTATTCCCAGCCAGGCCACGGACATGGCCGTGGATCCGGCCGGCAACGTAGCCGTGACGGGCCGCTCCCGCAACGTTCGGGGCATCCTCGTCTATGCCACTGTCAAGTACACGGCTAGCGGGCAAAAGCTCTGGGAGGCACGCCTTCCGATTGCACTAACTCTCGAGAGTAACCCGGTGGTGGACATGGATGCGGCCGGCAATGTGTACATGGCCGGCACCAATAACAACGAGTACTATACTATTAAATACGACGGTGCCAGTGGAAAAGTAATTTGGAGCAGACGCTACTTCGGAAGTACCCTGAACCGCGGAAACGAGGTGAAAGACTTGGTGGTCGATGCGGTCGGCAACGCGTACGTCACGGGTGCTTCGGTCATGGGCCTTTCTACTCGCTACGATTACACGACCATCAAATATTCTCCCAGCGGCGAGCAGCTTTGGCGCAGACAGTATTTTGGTCAGGGGGTCAGTAGCAACGAGGTGCCTTCTCGCATAACGCTGGATGCCGCTGGCAATGTGTACGTAACCGGAACTTCTTCGGCGCCACCACCGAACGACTTTATCATGGTCACCATCAAGTACTCGGCTGGTGGCGAGGAACTGTGGGAGGCGCGATACAACGACCCCGTGCGCCAAGAAAACCCCACCGACATAGCCGTAGATGCAACGGGCAACGTGTACGTGACGGGTACGAACACGCTCAAGTATTCGCCCGGCGGTCAACTCCTCTGGACCGCCCAATACTTCGCCGACGGCGCCGCCATAGCGGCCGATGCGGCCGGCAACGTGTTGGTGACTGGCACGGGCTTCCTCAATGGTAGTAGTAACCAGCGCGTGTGGGTGACGGCCAAGTGTGATGGGGCTACCGGCCAGCAGCTCTGGCAGGTCATCAACGGAGCTGGCAATAGCACCGATCAGGCCGTTGATCTGGCTACGGATGGTGCCGGCAACGCCTACGTAACGGGCATTTCCGTTGCCGGTAGCATCAACTACAACACCATCAAGTACGCCGGGGCCAGCGGCCAGGTCCTGTGGGAAACGCGCGACAACAGTCCCAGCATCACCAACAACAGGCCGGTTGGTATAGTAGTGGATGCTACTGGCAATGTCTACGTGGGCGGCACCGCCTTCACCACTAGCTCCGACCCCGACTACCTCATCATCAAATACAATCAGCTTAGCGCCCCGGCTGCTATTTTAACTACTCGCCCAGCTTTGGCTGCCACTAGCGCTGCTGTGCAGGACCTGTTGGTGTACCCTAACCCAGCTGCCGACCAAGCCTCGGTGAGTTTCCGGCCAGTGCAGAATGGGGCCGCGCAGGTGCTGGTCTACAACCAACTGGGCCAACAGGTAGCCAGCTTGTACGAGGGCACCGTGCGCAAAGGTCAGCGGTATGAGCTGCCGCTCAACAGCCAGAAGCTAACCGCGGGCTTGTACACGTGCGTGCTACGAGTCAACAACAAGCGCGAAACGGTGAAGTTGCTCGTCACGCGCTAAGCGTAGGCAACTAGCTAGCGCACGTTGCAATTACTCTGCAACGTGCGCTAGCTAATTGAATAAATCCAGCAACTCTTGTTGAGTTAGCGCCTTGATAAAGCCGGCGTCGGTCTTGATAAGGCCGTCGGCTAGTTCGCGCTTCATTTCCTGGAGCTTCATAATTTTTTCTTCGATGGTGTCGGGGCAGATGAGGCGCACGGCTACCACGGCTTTGTCTTGGCCGATGCGGTGGCTGCGGTCAATGGCCTGGTTTTCCACGGCCGGGTTCCACCACGGGTCCACGAGGTACACGTAGTCGGCTTCGGTGAGGTTCAAGCCGGTGCCGCCCGCTTTTAGGCTTACTAGAAACACGCGCACAGCCTCGTTTTGCTGGAAGTTGTTGACGGTGGCAGCGCGGTTTCTGGTTTGGCCGGTTAGGTACTCGAAGGCTATGCCATGCGTTTGTAACTCTTGCTTGATGAGGTCGAGCATGGTCACGAACTGCGAGAAAACCAGGATTTTGTGCTGCGGAGCCTTGCTGCGGATTTCTTCCATTAGAGCATCCAGCTTGGCGGACTGGTGGCCGTAGCTGGCTTCGTCGGGCAGTAGGGCGGGGGAGTTGCAGATCTGGCGCAGCTTGGTGAGGCCTTGCAAGATGTGCATGCTGCTTTTGGGTAGGTTTTCCTCGTGAATGCCCATCAGCAGGTCGTGGTACTCTTTTTTGCAGGCTTCATAGATACGCCGCTGCTCGTCGGCCATTTCGCAGTAGAGCACCATCTCGGTTTTGTCGGGTAGCTCGCGGGCCACTTGGGCCTTAGTGCGGCGCAGCACGAAAGGGCTGATTTTGCGTTGCAGCGCCCGCGCCTTCTTGTCGTCCTTGAACTTGTCGATGGGGCTCCCATAGATGTCGTTGAAGTGCTGCTTGCTGCCGAGTAAGCCAGGGCAGGCAAAAGAAAGCTGCCCGTACAAATCGAAGGTATTGTTCTCTACGGGCGTACCCGTAAGCACCACCCGGTTACGGGCTTGCAGCAAACAAGCCGCCTTGTAGCGCTGCGACTCCGGGTTCTTGATGGCCTGCGACTCGTCCAGAAACACGTAGTTGAAGCAGTATTCCTTGAGCTGCCGAACGTCGGAAACCATGGTGTTGTAGGTGGTCAGCACAATGTCAAAGGCCTCAAACTCCTTGGGGGTGAGGCTGCGGGCGGTGCCGTGCAGCACGTGTACGCGCAACGCCGGTGCAAACTTCTTCACCTCGGCCTGCCAGTTGAACACCAGCGAAGTAGGGACAACCACCAAGTTGGCGGCCGTGCGGCCTTTGGCGCGTTGGAGTAGGATGAAGGCCAATACTTGCAAGGTTTTGCCGAGGCCCATATCATCGGCGAGGCAGCCACCGAAGTTGAACGTATCCAGGAAGTTCAGCCAGTTGAGGCCCTGCCGCTGGTACTCACGCATGGTGGCCTGCAAGCCGGGCGGCACCGCCACGGGCTCGATGGCGGCCAAGTCAACTACTGCGTGTTGGTAGGTGGCTAGCTGCGCTTGCGCTTCGGCGGCTAGAGCTTCGGGGTCGTAGAGTTCCTGAATGGCCGAGAAATTGATGCTGGGCGTTCGGAGTTGGTCATCCACGACGTGGCCGGCGGCGAAGTAGCGCGCAAACTTTTCCACCCATTCTTTGGGCAGGATGCCGCGGGTGCCGTCGTCGAGGCGCACATAGTGGCTTTTATTGCGGACGGCTTGATGCAGTTGCTTGAGGGTGGCTTTTTGCTTGCCGAAGCGGACCCGGAGCTGGGTGTCAAACCAGTTGGTTTCGCCGGTTACGCGCACCGAGATGCGCGCCCGGTTCGGGTTGAGGTCGTTTTTCTTGAGCTGGTTGAAGCCGAGGATGCTGATCTGCTGATTTTGCCAGTCCTCGAAAGCTGTCAGAAACCATTCTTCCTCCAAAAACAGTGCCTTGGGTACATACAAGGAGCTGTACTGCATCTGCTCCTGAAACTCGGGGTAGTGGCGCAGCAGGGCCGCGGCGAAGCGCTGTTCCTGCACCTCGTCACGCTCCAGCGCAAACGGGTTGCCTAGCTCATCCACCCCGAATAGCTGCTTGCGCGATAGAATAGAAACCTCCATCGTGCCGTAGCGCATCACGGGCAGCACCTCTACATGCGCGCCAGCATCGGTGAGGTAGAGCAGCTTCTCGGGCGCCTCTAGAAAGCCGCTGGACAGGAGCTGTTGGGGCGTGGCAGGGCGGGCGTAGGAGTAGGTGATGCGCAGCCGGTCTTCCAGGTTGGCCAGCACGTCCAACTGAAACTCCGCAAACTTGCTTTGGTGGACAAGCAGGGTGTTGTTGCGCTTCTTGAAAAACTCGATAACCCGCCAAATGTCCGGGTCTTCCACCAGGTACAACACCTCCTGCACCACCACAAAATAGTCGTAGCGTACCGCCAGCGTTTTCAGGTCCACCGGCTGCTTATCGAGTTGCAGCACCCCCGTTACCTCGTAAAATTCCCCCTTCAGATGCACGGATAAGCGTAAGTCGGCCGGAGCCGTGCGCAGCCGCAGCCGCGTGAGCGAAGGTGCCGTCAGCTTCTCCGATACGGTAGGGTTGTGGCCGAAAATGGGCAGGCTGATGGGGTTGTGCAACACCGCCCGTAGCGCCTCCACGGCCACCGTGGAGCGGGAGTCGTCGTAGTTGTTTTGGAAGCGGGCCAGGCCGGTGTAAAACTTCAATTCTGCCGCATCATCAGTTTTCCAGCTAGCATCCAAGGGGTTGAGGACTGCTACCGGATTCTTGACTTTGCCAGCCGGCGTAAACGGCGCTTCCGCCAGCTGAATGGTTAGGTGGCCGTAGTACTTGTGTTTGCCAAACACCACAAAGCGTCGTGTTTCATCGGGCGTAGGCAGCACGTTATGGCGCTGCGGCAACAGCTGCCCCACCAGTTCCTGCTTGGTCGCCGCCGTGACGGGGTAGAGCCCGGCGTGCCGCGGGCTTACCACCACCGAGGGCCGCACGTAGGTTAGCTGAAAATGCTCGTCCAAGTCGGGCGCGTGCTCCAGACCGTAGTCGCGGGCGGTGGCTTGCAGCAGCGTGCGGCGCTGTGCCGGGTCGAAGAACACCCGGAACTCTTTGCGGCGCATCACGCTAAGCAGCACTTGCGCTTGGTGCTCGCACAAGGTGGTTTTTTCCGTGAGGCAGGCACAGGAAAGTAGTACTCCCTGCGCCTGCTGCTCTACAATCACCGAAGGAAATCGTGACAGGCCGGGAGCGGGTGCCGAGCTGGTAAACGAACCGAAATCCAGCGTTAGACTTTCCGGCTGAACGGCCGTCAGGGCGTAAGAGTCGGTAACGAATAGCGGTGGGTAGTGCCGGGCCACAGCAGCGTCGGTGAGCGTGGAAACCGTAGCAGCCGCCAGAAAATACTGGTGTGGATGCGGGGTGCCGTTGGGTAAAGGCGGTGTTTCCGTGGGCTTCGACATAAATAGAAGTTGCAGCCCCGCAAGGTAGGTAACTATCCTGATTAGCTAGCTTCCTGAATTTAGCTAATCAGGATAGTTGGCAACTATGCTTCGAGAAAGCGCAAAAGAGCAGTGAGGCCACAGAGGCTGCATGGTGGTTCAAGGCTTTATTCCCCATGCATTAAGGTTGGCAGAATAAAGAGTCCTTTGGAAAGTCGCCAGTGCGTAATTGTAGGAGAACGTCATGCTTCGGCTCCGCCTCTACATGACGTTCTCCTACAATTACGCTTGACGCAAAAAGAAAGCCCCAATAATGGGGCTTTCCTGAAGCTATAACGAAAGACAAACTCTGCTACTTGCGCTTTGCTTGCTGCCTCGGCAGTACGTCAACTGGCCTACCCGGACCTTGCTTACTGCCAGCTTTTGCGCCTTTCATCGGGAAGCCACGCTCCCGCATGAGGGCATCAATTTTCGGGTCGCGGCCGCGGAAGCTGCGGTAAGCGTCGGCGGGGTCCACAGTATTGCCGACCGAGAAGATGTACTTGGTTAGGCGCTGGCCGACGGCTTTGTCGTAGGGGCCGCCGGCTTCGGTGAAGGCACCATACGCATCGGAGGCCAGCACCACCGACCACAGGTAGCTGTAGTAGCCAGCCGAGTAGCCATCGGACGAGAAAACGTGCGAGAACTGCGGTGTGCGGTGGCGCATCACAATCTCGCTCGGCATGCCCAACTGCGCCAGGGTTTCGCGCTCGAACTTGTCGGCGTCAATCTTCTGGTCGCCGGCCAAGTGCAGTTTCATGTCGATGAGGGCACTGGCCAAGAACTCGGTGGTCTCGAAGCCCTGGTTGAAGGTGGAAGCCTTTTCGATACGGTCGACGAGGGCCTGCGGAATGGGCTTGCCGGTTTGGTAGTGCAAGGCAAAGCGCTGCAACACCTGCGGCGTGGGCAGCCAGTTTTCCAGCACCTGCGACGGAAACTCTACGTAATCGCGCACCACGCTGGTGCCCGAGAGGGTGGGGTAGGTCACGTTCGACGACAAGCCGTGCAGGGCGTGACCGAACTCGTGAAACAGGGTGGTGGCGTCGGTCCAGGAAATGAGGGTGGGGGCGCCGTCCTTGCCTTTCACGAAATTGGAGTTATTGGACACAATAGTCGCGACTTCCTTGCCGCCCATACGCTCTTGCTTGCGGTAGGCATTCATCCAAGCACCCGAGCGTTTGCCGGGCCGCGCGTAGGGGTCGAAGTACCACAGACCCACGTGCTTGCCGCTGGTTTTGTCTTTCACTTCCCACACCTTCACGTCGGGGTGGTACACGGGCACATCGGTAACGGGGCTGAAGGTGAAGTTGAACAGTTCGCCGGCCACCCAGAACATGCCTTCCCGCATTTTGTCGAGCTGCAAATACTGCTGTACTTCGTTTTGGTCGAGGTCGTAGCGGGCTTTGCGCACTTTCTCGGCGTAGTAGCGGTAGTCCCAGGGCTCGATTTTGAAGTCGGCGGGGGCGCCTTCCTTTTTGGCAAGGGCCTGCATGTCAGCCACTTCCTCTTTCACGCGGGCCACGGCCGGCGCCCACACCTGCTCCATGAGCTGCATGGCGGCTTCGGGCGTTTTGGCCATGGTGTTGTCGAGGCGTAGGTGGGCGTGGGTTTTGTAGCCCAGAAGCTTGGCCCGCTCGGCGCGTAATTGCAGAATCTCGGTAATCAGGGCGTTGTTGTCGTGGGCGCCGCCATTGTCGCCGCGGTTGTAGAACATGCGCCAGGCCTTTTCGCGCAACTTGCGCTGGTCGGAATAGGTCAGGAACGGTTCGACGCTGGAGCGAGTGTTGGTGATGACGCCGGGCGCCGTAATCTTGCGGGTGGTAGCCGCGCTGGCCGCATCATCACGCAGGCCAGCCGACAAGCCGCCGAGGTCGGCGGGCGTTTTCAGCACCAGCACCGAGTCAGTTTCGTCGGCTAGCACGTTCTGGCTGAATTTGGTGAACAGGCCCGCCAGCTGCTGGTTGATGGCCGACAGGCGCTTTTTGGCGGTGGCATCGAGCTTGGCCCCGGCCCGCACGAAGGCGTTGTAGCGCACGTAGGTAAGGCGCTGCTGCTCGGGCGTCAGCTTCTGCTTGTCGGGTGAGTTGTACACCGTTTCGATGCGCTTGAACAGCGCCGTATTCTGCGTTATCTGGTCACCGAAAGCAGCCATGCGCGGGGCCATTTCGCGCTGAATAGCCTGCATTTCCGGGCTGCTCAAGGAGCCCGACCAAATGCCATATACCGTTTGTACTTGCTCCAGCGTGTTGCCGGCCCGCTCTAGAGCCGCAATGGTATTCTCGAACGTAGCGGGCTGCGGGTTGCTGGCAATGGCTTGGATTTCCTTCAGGTTCTCAGCCATTGCCGCTTCCAATGCCGGCTTGAATTGGTTAGCCTGCATTTTATCGAAGGCCGGAAAGCCGCCATACGGGCCAGTCCAGGAGGCTAGGAGAGGGTTAGCAGGGGTGGCTATGGTGGTGCCAGGGGCCGCTTGGGCCAGGCTAGACGTTGGGTTCACGTAGGCAACTAAACTAAAGGCGAACAACGCATGAGTAAACAGCCGTCCACCTGGAAAAGTACTAGAGTCAAACATGGGTAAGGAACAGAGTGTGGCAATGGTGCAGGCATGAAAGTACTACCTAAGCCCGATTCGCTCCCGCAGGTTCCACTTGGGGCGACTGACCTGAGTTGTTGCGTAGGCATTTAGCGCTTCCGAAGCTAACCGAAAATAGGAGCAGCCAAGGGCGTGTCAACAGGGCATTACGCGCTGAGCGCAGTTCCAGCATCTCGCCCGCTTCGCCCCTGTGTTGGAGGTGAGCTAGAGATACTGGAACTGCGCTCAGCATGACGTTCTGTGATAGTGCAGGCGGTACTGTGGTTGGATGACCATTCGTAGCCCATCCGAACAGGTCGGAATGAGAAGGCCTAGTTGGATGGCCTCTTAGTAATCAGAGTACGCGACAGGGTACAAGAACATTTGCTGGTTCTTGGAAACGTTGTTCTGGTATTCCGGCAGGGCCGAAAGCTTTTTCCACTCTGGGTCGGAGCCAAAGGTTTTCCAGTGCTCGTCGCGGGCGGCTTTATTTTCGAAGCTGGTCATGTACATCAGGTTGGGCATATGGCTACCCGCTATTACCCGGCCGTAGAACACGCCGTTGAACCCCAGGCGCTTGAACAAACCGATTTCGTTGCCCTGCACAAACATCTGCACCTTGTTCATGTGGATTTTCTCGTTGGAGCTTTCGTAGCTGCGCAGCTCGTACACCCGCTCTGCTCGTGGGCCTTTCAAGGGCGGCTCCTGCAACTGCAGCTTATCCGACATAGACTGAATCTGAACAACTTCGAGGCGGGTATAGGGCGGGTTGTTGTAGGCAGCCGTCCAGTATTGGCTGTTGCTCTCGAAGCTTTTGTCTTGCTCTAGGCGGTCGGTCACGCTCAGCAATTGGCTGTAAGACTTGAACGGCACCAGCACCATAATCCGGCGGTCGACGGCCGTGTCGTTGCCGATGGGCTTGAAAACGCCAATTTTCTGGAGGCCGAGCTTGTGCAGGGCGGGTAGGTAGGCTTCCTTCAAGAAGGCATCGACCCGCTCTTCCTGCTGCTTGTCTTTTAAGTGGTAAATCCTGAGTTGATAGAGCTCTTTATCGGCAGCGGCGGCTACAGTGACCTGTAAGGTTAGCAGCGCCATCACAAGTAGAGAAAGCAAACCGACCTTGTGTGGCCGTTCGGATGCTAGCAAGTGCTTCATTAGGTAAGTGAGTAGGGGGTGGAATTTTCTGCGTTAAACCTAACAAAAATTCTATGCGCAAACAGAAAATTCCTACTTCCTGATGAGCTAGTCTCTACGGTGCAGATCTGTGTAAGCTCATCAATAAGTTATAAACCCGTGCTACTCCTTTGCACTCTTTTCTCCACAAATGGATCAGGAAAGAGAAGCGTTTTAGCTACTAAAGTTGTTTGAAACACGACTGTGTTGGGGCACCCTTGGCTTGAGAAGACTGGAAAAGCTAGCACTAACTTCGTGGCCACACCCGAGTATATACCTGATGCTGCGCTGGATTGATGTCTTGAAATTTGCCAAATACAGCAACCCCGAACCGCCGCGCCGCGTGGAAAGGTCGGAGGTGGAGTGGCAGGCCTGTCTGACGTCCGCGCAGTTTCAGGTGTTGCGCCAGAAAGGAACCGAGCCACCTTACCGCAATGCGTATTGCCGCTTGTACGAGCCCGGCGTATACGCTTGCCGTGGCTGCGGTAGCCTGTTGTTCAACTCTTCGGAGAAATACCACGCCATATCGGGCTGGCCCAGTTTCACGCAGCCCCTCGCCAAAAACGCCATCAAGTACGCCTTCGATGACAGCCACAATATGCAGCGTCTCGAAGCTATCTGCAACGTCTGCGACGGCCATCTAGGCCATGTGTTTCCGGATGGCCCGGAGCCCAGCGGCTTGCGCTATTGCATGAATTCGGAAAGCATGGTTAAGCTATGAGGCTGCTTCTCTAGCGGCTCCGGTAGTCGGCCAGAATGCCCTCATACATCCAGTTGGCCATGGCTTGGCGGTTGTCGGGGATGAGGAAGCGGCGCTGGTCTTTGTTGTTGCGGATGTTGCCTAGCTCCATAAATACGGCCGGAGCGTGGCTGTTGCGCACCACATATAAAGAGTTGCGGGCCGATACGGTGCCGGAGTACGGACGGTTGGGCTGAGCGCGCTTGTACCGGGCCGTGAACATCTTGTGAATGTTCTGAGCTAATCGTTTGCCCGCTGCGCTGTTGGAGTTGTGGTAGAAGAACACGTCAATGTTCTTGCCTTCGCTGCGGCTATCTACGTGCAACCCCAGAAAGCGCTGATACGCTCCCTTGTGTTTGGGGTAAAGAGCATTTACGGCGTTGATGCGCTGCCGTAAGCGGGCCAGCTGGCTGCGCGGAATCGTCTGGCTCGGATACGTGACTTCGTCGTAATCGGTGAGCAAAACGGCTTGGTCGCGGATACCATCGTTGGGGTCCCGGATAATAAGGTACACCAGCGCCCCATGCATGTACAGCACGCGGGCCAGCCGCAGCGTTACGTCATAGGCGTACTCGTCTTCGGCCAGGGAGTGGCCGCCGTACTTGCCAATAGCCCCCGGATCGGGGCCCCCATGCCCCGAGGAGAGGTAGAACACGGCACCGCGCAACAAGCCGTCGGAAGGCACTGCCCCGTAGGCCTTGCCAAACAGAGCGGGCAGCGGCATGGCTACCGATTTTGGAAGGGCTGTGGTAGCCCTGGCCGCCGTATGGGGCTTCAACCGGCGCGTGGCACCCAGGGAGCGGTCGGCGGGCCGCGGCAGGCGGTATTTGCGGCCGGCAACTAGGCTGTTGTTTTTGCCGATGGATTTTCGGTTCAACGCCAGAAAAGGCCGCAGGTACGTGGCCGGCGGGAGGCCGTAGCGGCGTAGCAACGTGTGCGTACCGTCGCCCCGGCGGGCTACCACTTGCCGGTAAGCAGTCTGACTGAAGGCAAGTACCGAAGCCAGCAGAAAAAGCAGGGAGAGATACGCCGTTCGCAAAAGCAACAAGCTGAAATGAGGGCGGAGAAATCTAGATAACAAGAGCACTAAGAAACAAGAGGCCAAGCACTGTAGGGCCCGTTGTCCCGCTCAACCAGATTCGAACGAGGCCAGCTGACCCACAAAAAAGACGCGCACTTACTCCGGCAAGCAACGTGCGCAAGCGGCAAAGTACGGCAACTCCCCTGACGCATTCTGCATGTCGCCGCTGATTTGATGTGGGGTAGCCATCGTGAGTAGCGGACGACGGCCTACAATATCGTGTCGTTATTTGCTTACTTACTAGTAAGTAAGTATGTTTGGCTATGCCCTTAGAACAGCCTGCAACACTTATTCCCGACACCCGCACCCGCATCCTCAATGTGGCAGAGCAACTGCTGCTTAATCGGGGCTTCAATGCGTTCAGCTACCAGCACATTGCTAAGGAGCTGGAAGTGAAACCCGCCGCCATTCATTATCACTACCCCGCCAAGGAAGACTTGGGAGTGGCCATTATTCAGCGGCAGCGCAAGCGCCTCAACAAGTGGCGCAACCTACCTCGCCTAACCGATTTGCCGGCTCAGCAGCAGCTAGAGGCGCTTTTCGAAGTCTACCTTGGGCACGTGCAACATGAGCAGCGCGTGTGCCTGTTTGGCTCGTTGGCCGCCGAGTTTCGGACTCTACCCGAGGCCATGCAGCAGGAACTGCGCCTCCTGACGCTGGAGCTAACCGACTTTCTGGCTGGTGTGCTAGAGGCCGGCCGCGTTGCCGGCACCCTAGTATTCAAAGGCCAGCCCACGGCCAAAGCCGCGCAGGTGCTCACGACGCTGGCGGGCGCGCTCCAAATGGCCCGCGTCCATGATGAACGCCAATTCCACCTGGTTTTCGAGCAGTTGCGCTTGGAATTGCTGCCAGAGTAACTCGTTTCTCCTCTATAGCTGTGCTTGTTATGGTCAACGCCTTTTCGCCCGCCTCCGACCTCTACCCTTTGGAAACTGTTGCCGAGCCCGTTGCAGCCCACCCCACGAAAGTGCAGTATCCTTCGGTGCCGCCCGGCTTGAAATTCCTGCGCCTGAAGCTGCGGCTGCAAGCACTGGTGTCAGGAGAATGGGCGTTTCGCTCGGCGTGGCAGTTGTTTACTACGCCCCGGCAGCTGCCCACCAAAGCCTGGGAAGCTGCCGCACTGGCGCAGGCCACACAGCATGCCGTGCAGGCAGAAAGCGGACGGATAGTTTACTACGAGTGGAACCCAGCGGGTGCCCGCACCATCCTGTTGGTGCACGGGTGGGAGCACCGGGCCAGTTTTTGGGGCTATATGGCGGCTGGGCTGGTTGCGGCCGGCTTTCGGGTGTTAGCCCTCGACGGACCAGCCCACGGCGCATCGGCCGGAGTGCGGGCTACCTTGGTAAGCTTTGGGGACGCCGTGCAGGCGGTAGCAAATGCTAGCGGCCCGGTGTACGGCGTTGTCGCCCATTCCTTTGGGGCTGCTTGTACAGCTGGGGTTCCCGTGCGCTTCAACCAAGCTGCTGG